>NZ_PIBL01000006.1:0-320495 GCF_002806645.1 Klebsiella sp. H-Nf2 | reverse complement strand
ATTTGCCTGGCGGCGATAGCGCGGTGGTCCCACCTGACCCCATGCCGAACTCAGAAGTGAAACGCCGTAGCGCCGATGGTAGTGTGGGGTCTCCCCATGTGAGAGTAGGGAACTGCCAGGCATCAAATTGCAGTAAGCCGGGGTGACAACCGGTGGTAATAAAGCGAAGAAATTCGGTGGAGCGGTAGTTCAGTCGGTTAGAATACCTGCCTGTCACGCAGGGGGTCGCGGGTTCGAGTCCCGTCCGTTCCGCCACTTATTAAGAGCCCTGAGCATTTGCTCAGGGCTTTTTTGTTTGCTCTATTCCCTATTATTGCTAAATCAGCAAAAATCCTCTGCATTAATCGCTCTTTTTCTCCACTTCTCCCTCAGCCATAATTCTATCCGTTAACCGAAATGAAGAAATAACGAGGAAAATCATGGCAATCCCTGCATTTGGTCTTGGCACCTTCCGTCTGAAAGATGATGTTGTTATCGCATCCGTAAAAACCGCGCTGGAGCTGGGCTATCGTACTATCGACACCGCGCAAATCTATGACAACGAAGCCGCGGTGGGTCAGGCCATCGCCGAAAGCGGCGTGCCGCGTGATGAGCTGTTCATCACCACCAAAATCTGGATCGAAAACCTGAGCAAAGACAAACTCATCGCCAGCCTGAAAGAGAGCCTGCAGAAGCTGCGCACTGACTATGTTGACCTGACGCTGATCCACTGGCCGTCGCCGAATGACGCTGTTGCCGTTGAAGAGTTTATGGCAGCCCTGATGGAAGCGAAGAAGCTGGGTCTGACCCGTCAGATCGGTATCTCCAACTTTACTATTCCGCTGATGGAGCGCGCGATTGCCGCCGTTGGCGCTGAGAATATAGCGACTAACCAGATTGAGCTCTCGCCGTACCTGCAAAACCGTAAAGTGGTCGACTGGGCGCGTGAGCACGGCATCCATATCACCTCTTACATGACGCTGGCCTACGGTAAGGCACTGAAAGATGAAGTGATTGCCCGCATCGCGGCGAAACATGGTGCGACCCCAGCGCAGGTTATTCTGGCATGGGCAATGGGCGAAGGCTATGCGGTTATCCCATCGTCCACCAAGCGTGACAACCTGGCCAGCAACCTGAAAGCGCAGGATCTGCAGCTGGATGATGAAGATCGTAAAGCGATCGCCGCACTGGACTGCAACGATCGTCTGGTGAGTCCGGAAGGTCTGGCTCCGCAGTGGGATTAATCTCCCGATACCGGGATGCCGCTCGCATTGCCGCCTGAGATTGTATTACGACAGCTCCTTCGGGAGCTGTTTTACATGCTCGCTCAGAAAATCAATAAATGCTCTGATGCGGGTACTGACCGCCCGGTCGCTGTAATAGACGGCACTGAAGGGCATCTCCACCGGTAAGCGCTTATCGGCCAGTAGTTCGACAAACTCTCCGCTGGCAATCTCTTTATCCACCATGTAATCCGACAAACAGGCAATGCCGTTACCGGTCAGGCACAGCTGCTTGAGCGTTTCGCCGCTGTTGGATGACACCGCCGACTCGATCTCTAACAGCTGACCATCGCAACAGGAGACCGGCCAGGTATTCAGTGATACCGGCTCGGTGAACCCGAGGCAGTGATGCTGTTTCAGATCGGACGGATCCTGCGGCATACCGTAGCGCGCGACATAGTCGGGCGAGGCGACGATCTTACGATAGCTGGTAAACAGCGGCCGGGCGCGCAGGCTGGAATCCGATAAGGTCCCGGCCCGAATGGCTACATCCACTTTTCGTTCAATCAGATTGATAAACGTCTCAGACGAGACGAGCGACAGCGTCATTTCCGGGTAGCGCTCACGAAATGGCTTCACCAGCGGCATGAGAAAATGCAGCATCACCGGCGTCGCGGCATCCACCCGCAGCAGGCCTCGCGGCGTCGTGCGCGTCTCCAGCAGGTCATTCTCTGCCGCCGCCATTTCCTGCAAGACCACCTGCATCCGACGAAAATAGCGCTCGCCTTCCTCCGTCAGACTAAGCTGGCGGGTGGTCCGATTGAGCAGGCTTACGCCCAGCTTTGATTCCAGCTTCTTGACCGCCCTGCTGACGGCAGAGTTGGCCTGTCCGAGCTGCTCGGCCGCCCGGCTGAAACTCCCGCTTTCCACCACCGCCACAAAGATGGCGATCTCCTCTGATGTGGCTCTCATTATTGCACCTGTAGCAAAATTCTATTGATACTTTGATGGTTTTTGTTATTTATACAACCCTTCATACTACGTGTCATCTTAATCCTGATGCTACGGAGTAAATTATGCCACTGGCGCTATTTGCCTTAACTATCGGTGCCTTCGCAATTGGCACCACTGAATTTGTGATTGTCGGCCTGGTCCCGACCATCGCGCAACAACTCTCTATCTCTCTGCCTTCTGCGGGACTACTGGTCTCTATCTACGCGCTGGGTGTGGCGATCGGCGCCCCGGTATTGACGGCACTAACAGGTCGTATGCCGCGTAAACAGCTGCTGCTGGCGTTGATGGTCCTGTTTACGGCGGGTAATGTGCTGGCCTGGCAGGCCCCGGGCTATGAAACGCTGATCCTGGCGCGATTGCTGACCGGACTGGCACACGGCGTGTTCTTCTCTATTGGCTCGACAATCGCCACCAGCCTGGTGGCAAAAGAGAAAGCCGCCTCAGCTATCGCTATTATGTTCGGCGGCCTGACGGTCGCGCTGGTCACCGGGGTGCCGTTCGGGACTTTCATCGGTCAGCATTTTGGCTGGCGGGAAACGTTCCTCGCGGTATCGATTCTGGGCGTTATTGCGCTTATCAGCAGCCTGATTCTGGTACCGAATAATATTCCGGGCCGTGCCAGTGCCAGCCTGCGCGATCAGATGAAAGTATTAACTCATCCTCGCCTGCTGATGATCTACGCCATTACCGCGCTGGGCTACGGCGGCGTGTTTACCGCCTTTACTTTTCTTGCACCGATGATGCAGGAACTGGCCGGTTTCAGCCCGTCAGCGGTTAGCTGGATCCTGTTGGGCTATGGTGTCTCGGTTGCTATCGGCAATGTGTGGGGAGGCAAACTGGCCGATAAGCATGGCGCCGTCTCCGCGCTGAAGTTTATCTTCGCCGCGCTGGTTGTGCTGCTGCTGGTCTTCCAGTTGACCGCCAGCATCCACTATGCCGCGCTGGCAACGGTTCTGGTGATGGGTATTTTCGCCTTCGGCAACGTTCCGGGTCTGCAGGTGTACGTGGTGCAAAAAGCCGAACAGTACACGCCTGGCGCCGTCGACGTCGCTTCCGGCCTGAATATTGCCGCCTTCAATATTGGTATCGCGCTGGGGTCCATCGTCGGCGGGCAGACGGTTGAACGGTATGGTCTGGCGCAGACGCCGTGGATTGGTGCGGTGATTGTGCTGGTCGCCTTGCTGTTGGTGGTGCTGAGCGGTCGTTTAGATAAATCGCCACACCGTTCGGCAGCGGTTTCTCTCGAAGGCTAAGGGTTTATCGCAAATTGCATTGAAAGTGGATGGGAAAATCCCTATAACAGAAGAACCAGTCGTTGTTGGGCTGGTTTCTGTTATTGAGGATTGATGCCCAAATTGCGAAAGAATACCTATGCCATGCGCTACGTCGCCGGACAACCTGCGGAGAGGATATTGCCTCCGGGGGCGTTTGCGGGCGTGAGTCCGGTTTATCCTGCCGGCACGCCGTTAAGCAGCGATGAAAAGATCCGCGTGCTGGTATGGAATATCTTCAAGCAGCAGCGTGCAGAGTGGCAGTCGGTCCTCAAAAATTTCGGCAAAGATGCGCATTTGGTCCTGTTGCAGGAGGCGCAAACCACCCCAGAACTGGTCAGGTTCGCGACTTCAAACTATCTGGCCGCCGATCAGGTGCCGGCGCTGGTATTGCCGCAGCATCCTTCCGGCGTGATGACGCTGGCCTCTGCTCACCCCATCTATTGCTGTCCGCTGCGCGAGCGCGAGCCTATTTTGCGATTGCCGAAATCGGCCTTAGTGACCGTCTATCCGCTGCCCGATGCGCGATTGTTGATGGTGGTGAACATCCATGCCGTTAACTTTAGTCTTGGCGTTGACGTCTACAGTAAACAGCTGCTGCCGATAGGCGATCAGATTGCCCATCACAGCGGGCCGGTGATCATGGCCGGAGACTTCAATGCCTGGAGCCGCCCGCGGATGAACGCGCTGTACCGCTTTGCGCGTGAGATGTCGTTACGCGAAGTTCGTTTCTCTGACGATCAGCGCCGCCGCGCGTTTGGTCGTCCGCTCGATTTTGTGTTCTATCGTGGGTTAAGCGTACACGATGCTTCCGTGCTGGTGACCCGCGCCTCCGATCACAACCCGCTACTAGTCGAATTCAGTCCCGGCAAGCCTGATTAATTTAAGGTATGTCAGGCCTGCCATCGGGCAGGTCTGCGTTCAGCACGATGCTGCCCTAAATTACTCACACAACCGAAGGACAACACAATGACAACACGCTCTCACCATGACAATGTCGAAAAGCAGTTCGGCTCCCAGGCCAGCGCCTATTTGACCAGCGCCGTGCACGCCTCCGGGCGCGATCTGCAGCGGCTGGCGGAACGGCTGGCCGATTTCCCTCAGGCGAAAGTGCTGGATATGGGCTGCGGGGCAGGGCACGCCAGCTTTACCGCGGCGGGACAGGTTGCCGAGGTGACCGCCTATGATTTATCAAGCCAGATGCTGGAAGTGGTTACCGCGGCGGCAAAAGAGAAAGGCTTTACCAATATCGTGACCCAGCAGGGATATGCTGAAACGCTGCCGTTCGCTGATGCCAGTTTTGATGTGGTGATTAGCCGCTACTCCGCGCACCACTGGCATGATGTCGGCCAGGCGCTGCGTGAGGTGAAACGGGTGCTGAAGCCGGGCGGGGTGATGATCATGATGGACGTGATGTCGCCGGGCCATCCGGTGCGTGATGTCTGGTTGCAGACCGTGGAAGCGCTGCGCGATACCTCGCACGTGCGTAATTATTCCAGCGGCGAGTGGCTGGCGCTGGCCAATGACGCAGGCCTGGTGATTAATCATTTATCGACCGATCGCCTGCCGCTGGAGTTCAGCTCCTGGGTGGCGCGGATGCGTACCCCAGAGGTGCTGGTAGAAGCGATTCGCTTATATCAGCAGAGCGCTTCGGCGGAGATTAAAGCCTACTTCGAATTACAGCAGGACGGGTCGTTTACCAGCGATACCATCCTGTTCGAAGCGCATAAGGCCGTCTAAAGCGGGCAATAAAAAAGGCACCGGGGGAAGTCGGTGCCTTTTTATCGAACCCTGAGAGTATCAGGACTCTGGTCGATCGCTGTTTTTCACGAACAGCGTCAACTGATCGCCGGGCCGCAAATTGTCGGTATCGCTGTTCCAGCGCATCACGTCGCGAATGTTAACACCGTGACGTTTAGCGATGCTCGACAACGAATCACCTTTGCGAACACGATAGGTGATGCTATCGCTGTTATTCGCCAGGCGCTGTGCGCTGCTACCTGCGCCGACAACCAGATTCTGCCCGACTTTTAACCCTGAACCGCGCAGGTTGTTCCACTGCTGCAAATCCCGGGTCGTGACGCCGAGACGCGAAGCAATCCCGGAAATCGTGTCGCCAGAGCGTACCTTATAGCTACGGCTGGTCAGCGGCGTATTGTCCGCGAGCTGCGTTGGCTGCACGGCGGCAATGTCGCCAGAGGCCAGCGATTCACGCAGCTGAGCAGCGTGCTTCTGCGGCACCATGACGTACTTTGGCCCACTCGCGCCCAGCGTTGATCCCTTTACGCCAGCGTTGAAGGTTTTCAGTTTGCTGACCGGCATTCCTGCCATGTCCGCGAGCTGAGAAATATCAACCGGGCTGTCGAGGCGAACGCGCGCCAGCGCACGGCTTTCATCGGCCGTAGGCAGCTTTACGCCGTAACGCTTGCTGTTTTTGAGAATGTCGCTCAATGCCAGCATTTTCGGTACGTAGATTTTCGTTTCATGCGGCAGAGACAGCGACCAGAAATCGGTGGGTTTACCACGCGAACGGTTCGCTTTTACTGCCTTCATGACCCGACCTTCGCCGCTGTTATAGGCTGCGACCGTTAATAACCAGTCGCCGTCGAACATTTTGTTCAGACGTTGCATCATGTCCAGCGCCGCGGTAGTAGATGCGACGACGTCACGACGCGCATCGTAACTGCGGGTCTGTTTTAAACCATAATTGCGCCCTGTGCTCGGAATGATCTGCCAAATGCCTGCGGCATTGGCGCCAGACGTCGCGTGTGGGTCAAAAGCGCTCTCCACTATGGGTAGTAATACCAGTTCCATTGGCATGTTACGTTTCTTAACCTGCCCGGCTATCCAGTACATATACGGCTCTGCCCGTAAAGTTACATCGTGGAGATAGCTCTTATTTCTTAAGTACTTCTGTTTCTGTTCGCGAATCCGGGGATTATCCGGTATTCCCATCTTTAGCTCGTCGCCTATGGAAGTCCACAGATCCTGGTCTTGCGCGTAGAAGGTTCCATCATCTAACCAGCGCGCTTGACTTGTGAACTTACCTGCTTCCCCTTGACCAGCCGCAGAAAGGCTCTGTGCTCGCTGTTCGACGGTGCCATCGTGCTTAGACGCCTGGCACCCCACCAGCAGGACAGAGGCGAGTAATATCGCTCGTGCCTTCATGTGTGTGTCAATAGTTGCTTAAAAGACGACCAAGGATAACGGCGAAGTTGTCCGATGACAAGAATTAAATATCAGAAGTCGTCTTTCTTTGACCTTAACCATGCAAATCGCGCCACAGAGTGTTGCAAATTTGTTTCTTTGTTAATTTTATCAATTAAATCAACATCATTTACGCGTAAAAATAAATTTATACGACGCTCATTTTTCAGAATTACGGGTAGTGTTTTTTGTTTTTTTGCACGTAACTCATTAACTTTATGATAGTAATCGTTTATGTCCCTATCATCTGGCAGGATACTCAATGCAAACTTCATATTCGCTAACGTATATTCATGTGCGCAACATATGAGGGTTTCTTCAGGAAGGGTGTTAATTTTCATAAATGATTGATACATCTGCTCAGCAGTACCTTCGAACAGCCTTCCGCAGCCGCCGGAAAACATAGTGTCGCCACAGAACAGATAAGGTTCGCTGTAGTAACAGATATGTCCTAATGTGTGACCTGGCGTAGAGAAAATGGGAAAATCGTGCCCGAGAATTGACAGCCGATCGCCATCGCCTACCACCTGAGTGACTCCCTTATCCTGGGTTTCCGCCGGCCCGTAAACCGCTATAGAAGGGAATTTCTCCCGTAATTGTTTTACGCCGCCGACGTGATCCTGATGGTGATGGGTCAGTAAAATGGCTTCGGGCTGCCACTGGTTTTCCTCAATGGCCGCCAGAACCGGCGCGGCTTCGCCTGGGTCAACGATGATGCAGCGGCCGTTATTCTCACTGAGAACCCAGATGTAGTTGTCCTGAAACGCGGGAATACTGATAAGATTCATAAATTACCTCTAAAGCGTAGCGGAAGGTGGCAATGA
The DNA here is from genome assembly GCF_002806645.1 of Klebsiella sp. H-Nf2. Taxonomy (NCBI): domain Bacteria; kingdom Pseudomonadati; phylum Pseudomonadota; class Gammaproteobacteria; order Enterobacterales; family Enterobacteriaceae; genus Klebsiella; species Klebsiella sp. H-Nf2. Next base: position 312,977 of record NZ_PIBL01000006.1, on the reverse strand, counting down.
AGCCGGCAAGGATACCTCACACAGTGACAGCGCCTGAGCATTGGTCCAGTATGCCGTGGGGCGAATACTATCGCGAAACGCTGGAACAGCAGATGAAACCGTGGCTGGCTAAATTATATGGCTTTCATCTGCTTAAGATTGGCAATCTGAGCGCGGAAATCAATACCGAAGCTTGCGCCATCTCGCATCAGGTCAATGTCTCGCTGGCGGGAAACCCGATGCAGGTCCGGGCCGACCCGCTGCATTTACCCTTTGCCGAAAAGTCCGTCGACGCCTGTCTGCTGGCGCACACTCTGCCGTGGTGTGGCGATCCGCATCGTCTGCTGCGGGAAGCCGATCGCGTGCTGATTGATGATGGCTGGATGATCCTGACCGGGTTTAATCCGGTCAGCCTGATGGGAGTGAGTAAGCTGGTGCCGGTCCTGCGCAAAGGTACGCCTTATAATAGCCGTATGTTTACGCTGATGCGCCAGCTGGACTGGCTGTCGCTACTCAACTTTGAAGTGCTGCACTATGGGCGTTACCAGGTTTTGCCCTGGTCGCGCCACGGTGGCAAACTATTGAGCACTCATCTGCCAGCGCTGGGCTGTTTACAATTGATTGTCGCCCGCAAACGGACCATTCCGCTGACGCTCAATCCGATGAAATCCGGTAAAGCGAAAACGCAGCTGCGGCCGGCGGTCGGCGCCACCCGGCAGTGGCGCAAGGGGCAGAATTAGCTCTCAGGCTGGTAGCCGATATCGTCCTGAGTGGGATGAGTGGCTGCCGCGCGGGCCAGTTCGTCGCAGCGTTCGTTTTCAGGATGGCCAGCGTGGCCCTTCACCCATTCCCATTTAATCTTATGCTGGCCAAGTGCAGCGTCCAGGCGCTGCCAGAGGTCGACATTCTTCACCGGTTTTTTATCTGCCGTTTTCCAGCCGCGCTTTTTCCAGTTGTGGATCCACTGGGTGATCCCCTGGCGGACATACTGGCTGTCGGTGCTGAGTACGACCTCGCAATGTTCTTTTAACGCTTCCAGGGCGACGATTGCCGCCATCAGTTCCATGCGATTATTGGTGGTCAGACGGTAGCCGGCGCTAAAGGTTTTTTCGTGCTGGCGGTAGCGCATGATGGCGCCGTAACCGCCGGGTCCTGGATTTCCCAGGCAAGAGCCGTCGGTGAAAATTTCTACCTGTTTGAGCATCTCTGGTAGACTTCCTGTAATTGAAATCGATTTGTAAACGATAAGTCTGACATAAATGACCGCTATGAGCACTGCAATTACGCGCCAGATTGTTCTCGATACCGAAACCACCGGTATGAACCAGATCGGGGCGCACTACGAAGGACACAAGATTATTGAGATCGGCGCCGTGGAGGTGATTAACCGCCGCCTGACCGGTAACAATTTCCACGTCTATCTGAAACCCGACCGGCTGGTGGATCCTGAAGCATTCGGCGTGCACGGGATCGCCGATGAGTTCCTGCTGGATAAACCCACCTTTGCCGACGTGGCTGATGAGTTTATGGATTACATCCGCGGCGCGGAGCTGGTGATCCATAACGCCTCGTTCGATATCGGCTTTATGGACTATGAATTCGGGAAGCTGAACCGCGGCATCGGGAAAACCGAGACCTTTTGTAAAATCACCGACAGTCTGGCACTGGCGCGGAAAATGTTCCCCGGCAAGCGCAACAGCCTGGATGCGTTATGTTCGCGCTACGAAATAGATAACAGCAAGCGTACGCTGCACGGGGCATTACTCGATGCCCAGATTCTGGCCGATGTCTATTTGATGATGACCGGCGGCCAGACTTCGATGGCGTTCTCTATGGAAGGCGAAAGCCAGCAGCAGGCGGGAGAGATGGGCATTCAGCGCGTCGTCCGCGCCGCCAGCCAGTTACGGGTGGTTTATGCCTCTGATGAAGAACTGGTGAACCATGAATCCCGCCTCGACCTGGTACAAAAGAAAGGCGGAAGCTGCCTGTGGCGTGCCTGATAACCCCTGAAATGGATTAAAAGTAGGCGGTTGGGCGATTTTTGCAGCAAACGATTCAAAACGGTAGAAAAAGCGTTGACGGGGTAGAGGGGAATCCGTAATATTCGCCTCGTTCCCAACGGAACAACAACGCGGAGCGGTAGTTCAGTCGGTTAGAATACCTGCCTGTCACGCAGGGGGTCGCGGGTTCGAGTCCCGTCCGTTCCGCCACTATTCAGAAAGCCTGAATCAGCAATGATTCAGGCTTTCGTCGTTTTCGTCGCCGAATTTCAGCGCGCCTCTTGTTCCTCCTGCATACACTGCATGAATACCCGCATCGCCGGACTGATTGCTTTCCCGGCGTGATGGGCGCAGAGCGCATGGATCGTCAGCGGCGTCTCGCTGAACGGCAGCTCGACCAGCGTCCCGCGTTTGAGTTCCTCCTCTACCGCAAAGCGCGGCAGGAAGCTCACCCCAAGATTGCCCGCGACGCACTGCTTGATGCTTTCAATACTCCACAGTTCGATGGTGTTCTCCATGGTCATGCCGCGCTGGCGCAGGGTACTTTCAAAAATCTGCCGGAACACGCATTGGGGCTCGTTGATGATAAAGCTCAATGGGATATGCTGCCGCGGGCGCAGGAAGTCGACCGGCGCCTGATCGACTGACGCGACCAGCGCCAGCGGCTGCGGGCCAAGTTCCATCATGGTGAGTGCATCATCGTTGCCAACCCGGTAAAACACCCCCAGGTCGACTTCGTCAGCGAGCAGCGCATCACGGATGCTGTAGCAATTGAGCGACTGTAGTGACAGGCGGACCTTCGGGGCGCGTTGCTTAAAACGCTGCAGCACCGGCGGCATTTTATACGCCAGCAGGGTTTCACCAGTGGCGACGCGAAGTTCACCGCCGGGTTCATCGTCCTGGCGGGCTGCCTGACGAATCGACGCCATCACTTTGGTCAGATCGTAGACATGTGGCAGGACATTCTTACCCGCGGCGGTGAGACACATCCGCCGGCCAATTTTCTCAAACAGCGGGATGGCAAGCTCCTGCTCAAGCTGCTGGATATGAAAGGTTACGGTGGACTGGGTGCAGCACAGTTTCTGCGAGGCGCGCAGAAAGGATCCTTCTTCGACAACCGTTTTGAAGGTGATAAAGCGTCGCAGATCCATATTTCCTCTTTATATCGACATTCTCGAAGTCAGAATGAAAAAACATTCATTTTTTTAAATTATCAGCTTCGGGTACTGTCTGCCAGTCAAGAGGAGAAAACACGTGACACCTACCCTGATTAGCGCCTTTTTAACTTACACCCTGATCACCGCCCTGACGCCCGGGCCGAATAATATTCTGGCGCTGAGCAGCGTCACCGCGCACGGCTTTCGACGCAGCACACGGGTACTGGTCGGTATGAGCCTCGGATTCGTGATTATCATGCTGATTTGCGCCGGGCTGACGTTAACCCTTGTTACGCTGGATGCGGGAATTACCTCCCTGCTCCGCTGGATCGGCGCGGGTTATATTCTGTGGCTGGCCTGGCACATTGCCCGTAGCGATCCTGCCAGCGGTGGGCAGGAGGAGCGGCCTGTCAGCTTCTGGGCCAGCCTGGGGCTGCAGTTTGTGAATGTAAAAATTATCCTGTACGGCATCACGGCCCTGTCGACCTTTGTTCTGCCGGTGACTCGCGAGCCATTCTGGCTGGTGATGATAAGCCTGTTGCTGTCAGTAATAGGCGTTGCCGGCAATCTTTGCTGGGCGCTGGCCGGTCAGCTGTTTCAGCCGGTGTTCGAACGCCATGGAAGAGGGTTAAATCTGCTGCTGGCGCTGCTGCTGGTCTGGTGCGCGGTGCGAATGTTTATGGAATGAATCAAGGGAGCGTAACGCTCCCTTGAGGTTATTTATCCTGTGGCAGGGCGGGTTGCCCTTCATTTACCCAGGTCATGAAGATCCGGTAACCGATGGCCAGCAGAGTGGCGCCGAGGAACATACCGAGAATGCCGTTAGAGGCCATTCCGCCGAGGGCGCCCAGCAGCACCACCGGCATCGGCGCATCGACTCCGCGCCCCAGCAGCAGAGGTTTGAGGACGTTATCGGCCATACCGGCGACGATCAGCAGGAGGGTGTAGAAGATATCCATTCCGGTACTGTGAGTACCGAGACTCCACATTAGCGCAATGGCCGGGGCCGTCACCAGGATCACCGGCACCTGCGCAATGCCGAGGATCAGGGCCAGAATAAAGAAGATCCCAACGGCGGGAATGCTGGCCATCAGCATGATCACGCCGACCAGCAGCGCCTGGATCAATGCCACCCCGATGACGCCCTGGGCGACCGCGCGGATGGTGCTGGTGCACAGGCGGGTGAGGGTCACGCCTTTATTTTCATCGGTAATACGAATGGCAATACGCTGCGCGCTGATGGCGCCTGCTGCGCCCCAGGCCATCATAATTCCCGAGACGATAAACGAAATAATAAAGCCAATCAGCCCGCCGCCCATGCTGGCCAAAATGCTGAGAAACTGTTTGGCAATGTCGCCGATTTGCGAGCGGTAATTACTGAGCAGCCCCGGGAGATCCACGGAAGCCCTCATCCACAGGGCGCTAAGCCGTTCGCCAATGATCGGTAACGCGGCAATGCGCGAAGAGGGCGGGGGAATGGTAAAGCTCTGGTTCCCCATCTTGTCAATCATGGCGCTGGCGCTTTCCGCCAGCGAGGTGATCATCAGCACCGTGGGGATGACGATCAGTAAAATACCTAACAACACCAGCACCACTGATGCCAGTCCCTGTTTGCCCGCTAACAGTCCGGCAAAATATTGATGTAAGGGATAGAGCGCCACGGCGAGGATCAGCGCCCAGAGCATCATATTGATAAAGGGAGAAAAGACGGTAAAACAGAATGAGGCCAGCGCCAGAATAAGCCCGAACCGAATAAACATATCGAGAAAGCGGGTGACCAGCCGTTTTTCAATCAACAGCAGATTATTATTATCCATTGTCTATTACGCTCACATAATATTCTTACGCCAACGCTCAGCGTTATTTAACAAAACACGCCAGCAACAGAAAATTCATGATTTACAACGCAGAAGTGAGTTGAAGGTGATCTCCGTCCATTTGATTGTGGAGTCTTTTAATGAGTGTAGAACAGAAATGAATGGCGCCCGGCAAATATTCTGTGGCGCGTTGGCGGGCGAAATCCCGCTTTCTTTACCCGCTGAATGGGGAAGAAAGCGGAGGGATATTAATCGAGGGTAAAAGGATCGGCATCGCGCCAGGCGGGAAATTTTTCACGATATTCCTGGAGGGCCGTCAGCGACAATTCGGCGTCAAGACGGGTGGCCTGATGCGGATCGGCAGTAGCGACAATCTCCCCCTGGGGGCTGATAATCCGGCTATCGCCGCGGTAATGATGGCCGTTGCCGTCAGTACCGACCCGGTTACAGCCGGCGACATAGGCCTGGTTCTCGATGGCGCGAGCGACCAGCAGCGACTGCCAGTGCAGCGATCGCGGTGCCGGCCAGTTGGCGACATACAGTGCCAAATCATAGTCGTTCAGATTACGTGACCATACCGGAAAGCGCAGGTCGTAACAGACCAGCGGCAGGATCCGCCATCCGCGCCATTCAAAGACCACGCGCCGGTCACCAGCCTCATAGTGATGGTGTTCATCGGCCATACGGAACAGGTGCCGTTTATCATAATGGTGCACCGTACCGTCAGGCTCGACCAGCAGGAAGCGGTTAACGGCGCCGTGTTCGGTTTGCAGCGCAGCGCTGCCAGCGATCAGCGCCTGAGTTTGCGCAGCCTTGGCATACATCCACTCCACAACATCGGCCTGTGGCAAAGACTGTTTTGCCGCCTCCATGGCAAAGCCGGTGGTGAACATCTCCGGTAAAACAATGACATCGCGCCCGATAATCCCTTCCAGTTGGCGATCAAAATGGCGCAGGTTAGCAGGGCCGTCCATCCAGACCAGCGGTTGTTGCAACAGCGTAATTTTCAGGCCAGGCACAATGGTCAACTCCATTCTCATGAGGGGGTTAGGTTAACTGTAACACCATATCAGCCTCGCGGCGGTCAGCGGAATATTTTGTTAAAAAAATGCTACTGACAGAAGCCACGGAGGAGGGGATGACGAAAAAAAGGCGGGGAAAGTTCCCCGCCCGGCGTGTGATGTGGTGATTGTTTTATTATGCGGCTTCAACCTTGCGAACTTTTTCCGGCAGCTTTACCGGCTGCGTTGCCAGCTCCTCTGGTGCAAAGTCGTCGACGTTGATGCTGCGCAGGCGACTGTGCTCTGCACGGGTCAGAATAGCGGCTTCTTCCTGATTAATTAATCCTTTGGCCAGCGCGTTGTGTGCCAGCTCATCCAGACGGGTGAACGGCAGATTTTTACCCAACTCTTTGCAGATCCGCTGGTGGATAGGATCGGCCGCCATCACTTCCAGCAGCGCTTCTTCCAGCAGACCAACCGGGTTATGCTCGCTCGGCGTCAGGTACTGACCGCGACCGATGCGGGAGCGGGTGGCGCTGGGCACCTGCAGAATTTTAGCGACTTTATGGTCCAGCTTATCCGACGGCGCATGATGATGACGCCCGGTCGGGAAGATGGCCACGCGCATCGCACCTGCTACCAGACGGTTCGGGAAGTTTTTCAGCAGATCGTCGATAGCTTGTTCAGCCTGGTGCAGCGCATCCTGCACTCCCCAGTGAACCAGCGGCAGATCGGCTTCATTGCGTCCTTCATCGTCATAGCGTTTCAGCACCGCCGAGGCCAGGTACAGCTGGCTTAACACATCGCCCAGACGCGCGGAGATACGTTCGCGACGCTTGAGACTGCCGCCCAGTACCGCCATTGATACGTCTGACAGCAGCGCCAGGTTAGCGCTCAGGCGATTCATTTGCTGATAGTAGCGACGGGTAGCGTCACGGGTCGGCGCACTGCTGGTGCGCCCGCCGGTCAGGCCCAGCCAGAAACTCCGTACTTTATTACTACCGACATGGCCAATGTGTTTGAACAGCAGCTTGTCGTAGGCGTTCAGGTCGTTACTCTGCGCGGCGGCCATCTCTTCCAGCACGTAAGGGTGGCAGCGAATAGCCCCCTGACCGAAGATCATCATGCTGCGGGTCAGAATGTTTGCACCTTCAACGGTGATGGCGATAGGCGCGCCCTGATAAGCCCGGGCGAGGAAGTTGCCTTCGCCAAGCATAATGCCTTTCCCGCCGGTAATATCCATCGCGTCGATAATGGAGCGCTGGCCGCGGTGGGTACAGTGATATTTCACAATCGCGGACAGCACTGCCGGTTTCTCGCCGAGCATAATGCCGTAGGTGATCAGCGATGCCGCGGCGTCCATCACATAGGCGTTACCCGCGATGCGCGCCAGCGCCTCTTCAATCCCTTCCATTTTGCCGATCGAAATCTTGAACTGGCGGCGAATATGGGCGTAGGCACCGGTTGCCATGGCGACTGATTTCAGACCGCCGGTGGCGTTGGACGGCAGGGTAATGCCGCGGCCGACCGACAGACATTCAACCAGCATGCGCCAGCCCTGACCGGCCATGCTCGGGCCGCCGATGATGTAATCGATCGGCACGAAGATATCCTTGCCGCGGGTTGGGCCGTTCTGGAACGGGACGTTCAGTGGGAAGTGGCGGCGGCCAATTTCCACACCAGGCGTTGAGGTTGGGATCAGCGCGCAGGTGATGCCCAGTTCTTCCTCACCACCCAGAAGACGATCCGGGTCAGAGAGTTTGAAGGCCAGGCCCAGCACGGTGGCGATTGGCGCCAGCGTGATATAGCGTTTGTTCCAGGTCAGGCGCATCCCCAGCACCTGCTGACCCTGCCAGTCGCCCATGCACACCACGCCGGTATCCGGAATAGCGCCGGCGTCAGAGCCCGCTTCCGGACTGGTCAGTGCGAAGCAGGGGATTTCCAGGCCGCGTGCCAGACGCGGCAGGTAATGGTTCTTCTGTTCTTCGGTACCGTAATGCTGCAGCAGCTCGCCCGGGCCCAGTGAGTTCGGGACGCCGACGGTGATCGCCAGGATGCCGGAGACGCCAGAGAGTTTCTGCAGTACCCGTGCCTGAGCGTAAGCCGAGAACTCAAGCCCGCCATACTCTTTCTTAATGATCATCGCGAAGAAGCGGTGCTCTTTCAGATAGGCCCACAGCTCTGGCGGCAGATCGGCCATTTCGTGGGTGATGGCGAAGTCGTTAGCCATCCGGCAGGCTTCTTCCACCGGGCCATCAATGAATGCCTGCTCTTCGGCGGTCAGGCGCGGCTGCGGATAGTTATGCAGCTTGTGCCAGTCCGGGTTGCCGCGGAACAGATCGCCTTCCCACCAGGTGGTGCCGGCGTCGATGGCTTCTTTTTCCGTACGCGACATCGGCGGCATCACCTTGCGGAAAGCGCGAAATGCCGGTGCGGAAATCATGGATTTACGCATTGGGGCAAAGTTGAACGGCAACAGAATAATGGCCAGCGGTAGCAGCAGCCAGATATTCCACAGTCCGGCCGCGCCGAGCGCCGCGGTCCAGGCGAGCAAAATCACACTGCTGAGCAGCAGGCTGACCCGGTGATAGAAGAGCGCACCGAGTAAAACGACGGTTGCAACAATACTCAAAATCATCATAGAGAAATGCTCCCTGAGCTTGTAGGAGGTCTGACCACTTGTGATGTATTGGTTGTAGTGCATGCGTTTTTATTTAGCAATGTGTTTACAAAATAATTACAACCTCGCTCACATTGTTGTATGCAAAAGCGGCACATAAAATCAAAAGGGCGGGGGATAACGCAGCCTGCTGCTTCTCGCTTCCGCGGCTATCCGGTACACTGCCAGGGTTATTCCACTCATACTGAAGGATTATCCTCATGTACCAGGATCTTATTCGTAACGAACTGAACGAAGCCGCGGAAACGCTGGCTAACTTTCTGCAGGACGAAGCCAATATCCATGCTATCCAGCGTGCCGCTGTCCTGCTGGCGGATAGCTTTAAGGCGGGTGGTAAAGTGCTGTCCTGTGGCAACGGCGGTTCCCATTGCGATGCGATGCATTTTGCGGAAGAGCTGACAGGACGTTATCGCGAAAACCGCCCGGGTTACCCGGCCATCGCGATCTCCGACGTCAGCCATCTCTCCTGCGTGAGCAATGATTTTGGCTATGAGTATGTGTTTTCCCGCTACGTTGAATCCGTTGGCCGCGCGGGCGATGTGCTGCTTGGTATCTCCACTTCTGGCAATTCCGGCAACGTGATCAAAGCCATTGAAGCCGCGCGGGCGCAGGGGATGAAAGTGATCACCCTGACCGGCAAAGACGGCGGCAAAATGGCAGGTTCCGCCGATGTTGAAATTCGCGTGCCGCACTTTGGCTACGCCGACCGCATCCAGGAGATCCATATCAAAGTGATCCATATCCTGATCATGCTGATCGAAAAAGAGATGGTGAAAGGCTAACAGGCAGGCGAGTATGTACTGTTGACGGCGGCTTCGCTTTGGCGCCGTCGTGATTTGTGAGGGTGAGGTGATCTATGTGCGAACTGCTCGGGATGAGCGCCAATGTGCCAACAGATATCTGTTTTAGCTTTACCGGGCTGGTACAGCGCGGAGGCGGGACGGGGCCGCATAAAGACGGTTGGGGTATCACCTTCTATGAAGGTAAAGGCTGTCGCACATTCAAAGATCCGCAGCCAAGCTTTCAGTCACCTATCGCGAAGCTGGTCCAGGATTACCCGATTAAATCCTGTTCCGTTGTCGCCCATATTCGTCAGGCCAATCGCGGTATGGTGGCGCTGGAAAACACCCATCCGTTTACTCGCGAGCTGTGGGGGCGCCACTGGACCTACGCGCACAACGGGCAACTCAAAGGCTATAAATCGCTGAAAACCGGGAATTTCCATCCGGTGGGTGAAACCGACAGTGAAAAGGCGTTTTGCTGGTTGCTGCACCGCTTAACCGAGCGCTATCCGCGCACGCCGGGCAATATGCTGGGGGTATTCAAGTTTATCGCCACCCTGGCGGGTGAACTGCGTGAGAAAGGGGTGTTCAACATGCTGCTGTCGGACGGGCGCTACGTGATGGCGTTCTGCTCGACCAATCTGCACTGGATCACCCGGCGGGCGCCGTTCGGCGTGGCAAAACTGCTGGACCAGGATGTGGAGATCGACTTTCAACGCGAGACCACACCCAACGATGTGGTCACGGTTATCGCCACGCAGCCGCTGACGGCCAATGAAACCTGGCACAAGATCATGCCAGGCGAGTGGGCGTTATTTTGTCTCGGGGAGCGTGTAGTTTGAGGCCAGCTGCGGCTGAACAACCTCGTGGCTGAGCGGCTTGCTTACCACATAGCGGCCGTCGGTCACTGACACAATCGGCGGTTTGTGGGTCTGCTGGAAATAGTCATAGCCAGGCTTGAGCTGTTTCCAGAAATCCGCATAGTAGGAGTATTTGTGGCGTTCCATATTGGCATTGGTCATGCGGAACGGATAGATACTCACCTGCACGCTTGCCTGGCCGAAGACTAAGGCGCCGGTCACGAACTGGAAGATCTCATCGATCCCGCTGTCGGTCATGGCGTAGCAGCCGATAGAGACGCAGTCGCCATGGATCATCAGGTATTTCCCTTCATAACCATGGGCGCGATCGTAGGCGTTCGGGAAGCCGATGTTAATGGCTTTATAGAAGCGGCTGTCGGGTTTGAGCTGGCCGCGGGTGACGTTGTAGAATCCTTCCGGACTCTTGAAATCGCCCTGGCGCTGTTTCGGCCCAAGACCACCGGAGTAGTTGCAGATCCGATAGCTGTCGAGGAGCTGGTAGGTCTCACCCATTTTGACGTAAAGGTCGAGCATGCGCTCTTCTTTAAAGATCTCAATATAAACCGGTGAACCCATTAATTGCTGCTTGTATTCTTTGCTAACCGGCGTCGTCGGGCTATTGCTGCTGAGCAGCCCGGCAAATGACACGCACGGCAACAGAAGCATCGCAATAAATAATGCGATTTTGCGCATACTGCTTGTTCCTTGATAAAACAAAATAGCCACATTGCCAGGACGGCAAGAGAGACCCGAAATCAGAGTTTTCTGGATTTAGAGCGCTCACATTAGCATCACGGCATTTTTTCGCAAGGGCGACGTGGCGGCGTTTACAATTCAGCCTCACTTTATAACCTGCTTACGGCGAAAACACAGTCAGAACTTTGCGCAATAGCTCGCATTTTAGAAGCACTTATTGCCCCTCGCGCTACAGCCGCCGCTCACGAAATGTTACACTTGCGCCGGTTCATCACCAGAGTAAGAAAGGAGGCTTCTCTTCCGTCATGAGCGTCACTGGCGCCGTTTCGCCCTTTCTTCTCTGCCATTCTATCAATAGGCTGGCCCCGGCCTGCGTCGGGGTTGAGGTTACGGATACCTGCTAACGATATGATTAAAATCACGAAAGGGCTGGATTTGCCCATAGCTGGCATGCCATTACAGCAGATTTCTCCCGCGCCAGCGGTGAAGCGCGTCGCGCTGCTCGGCGAAGAATACATCGGAATGCGTCCCGCCATGGCGGTCAAAGAAGGCGATCGGGTCAAAAAAGGTCAGATCCTGTTTGAAGATAAAAAGATCCCCGGTGTCTGCTTTACCGCCCCGGTAAGCGGGGTTGTCAGCGCGATCCACCGCGGTGAACGGCGCGTTTTGCAGTCGGTGGTCATTGATATCGAGGGCAATGAGGCGGTGGCCTTTACGCGTTACGCTGCGGACGCACTGGCTGAGCTGCCGCGCGACACCGTACAGCAGCAGCTGCTGGCGTCGGGCCTGTGGACCGCGCTACGCACCCGGCCATTCAGTAAAACGCCGCGCCCGGGCAGCGTGCCCGCCGCTATTTTTGTCAACGCCATGGACACCAATCCGCTGGCGGCAGAGCCGCAGCCGATTATTCTGGCCGAGCGTGCCGCCTTCGACGCCGGTCTTACCGTGCTCACGCGTCTAACCGACGGGAAAGTGCACGTCTGCCAGCCCAGTGGCGGCAAGCTGGGCGGCCATCCTGCCGGCCAGGTCTGTTTTAATCAATTTGCCGGGCCGCACCCGGCGGGGCTGCCGGGAACGCATATTCACTTTCTGGAGCCGGTGAGTCTGAATAAGCAGGTCTGGCACCTCAATTATCAGGATGCGATCGCTATTGGTCAGCTTTTCCTTGAAGGTGAGTTGTACTGCGAACGGGTGATTGCGCTCGGCGGCCCGCAGGTGAAGTCGCCGCGGCTGGTCAAAACGACGCTGGGCGCCAGTCTGGACGATCTGCTGGCAGGCGAGCTGGAGGAGGGCGAAAACCGCGTCATTTCCGGCTCGGTGCTTAGCGGTACCCGTGCCCATGGCCCTCACGCTTTCCTCGGGCGTTTCCATCTGCAGGTGAGCGTGGTTCGGGAAGGTCGGGAAAAAGAGCTGTTTGGCTGGGTAATGCCGGGCAAAGAGAAGTTCTCGATTACCCGCACTACGCTAGGCCATTTCTTCAAGCGCAAGCGCTTTCATTTTTCCACCGATACCCACGGCGGCGAACGGGCGATGGTGCCGATCGGCAACTATGAGCGGGTGATGCCGCTGGATATTCTGCCAACCATATTGCTGCGCGATCTGCTGGCCGGCGATAGCGATAGCGCCCAGGCGCTGGGCTGTCTGGAGCTGGATGAAGAAGATCTGGCGCTCTGCACCTACGTTTGTCCGGGCAAATATGAATACGGTCCGGCGCTGCGCAGCGTGTTAACCCAGATTGAGCAGGAAGGATAAGAGATGGGCTTAAAGCACCTGATTGAGAAACTTGAGCCGCATTTCACGCATGGCGGCAAGCTGGAAAAATATTACCCGCTGTATGAAGCGGCGGCGACCATCTTCTACACGCCGGGGCAGGTCACCCGCGGCGCGGCGCACGTGCGCGACGCCATCGACCTCAAGCGGATGATGATCCTCGTGTGGTTTGCCGTATTCCCGGCGATGTTCTGGGGCATGTACAACGTTGGGCTGCAGACCATTCCGGCGCTGCACAAACTGTACGGCGCCGAACAGCTGCAGCAGGTGATCGCCAACAACTGGCATTACAGCGTCGCCCAGTGGTTAGGGGTCAGCTTCAGTACTGACGCCGGCTGGCTAAGCATGATGACCCTGGGCGCGGTCTTCTTCCTGCCTATTTACCTCACCGTCTTTATCGTCGGCGGCTTCTGGGAAGTTCTGTTCGCGATTGTGCGCAAACATGAGATCAACGAAGGCTTTTTCGTTACCTCAATTCTCTTCGCGCTTATTGTGCCGCCTACGCTGCCGCTATGGCAGGCGGCGCTGGGGATCTCCTTCGGAGTGGTGATCGCTAAAGAGATTTTCGGCGGTACCGGGCGCAACTTCCTCAACCCGGCACTGGCGGGGCGCGCGTTCCTGTTCTTCGCCTATCCGGCGCAAATCTCCGGCGACCTGGTATGGACGGCGGCGGACGGTTTCTCCGGCGCCACGCCGCTCTCCCAGTGGGCCAGCGGCGGCGGTGAAGCGCTGGTTAACGTCGCTACCGGCATCCCGGTGAGCTGGATGGACGCCTTTCTCGGCAACATTCCCGGCTCAATTGGCGAAGTCTCCACGCTGATGATCCTGATTGGCGGCGCGATCATTCTCTTTGGCCGCGTCGCATCCTGGCGCATCGTCGCCGGGGTGATGATCGGCATGATCGCCATCGCCACCCTGTTTAATTTCATCGGTTCCGCAACCAACCCGATGTTCGCCATGCCGTGGTACTGGCATCTGGTGCTCGGCGGCTTTGCCTTCGGCATGATGTTTATGGCGACGGACCCGGTATCCGCCTCGTTTACTGATAAAGGGAAATGGAGTTACGGCGTGCTGATCGGCGTGATGTGCGTGCTGATCCGCGTGGTGAACCCGGCCTATCCGGAAGGGATGATGCTGGCGATCCTCTTCGCCAACCTCTTCGCACCGCTGTTCGATTACCTGGTGGTGCAGGCCAATATTAAGCGGAGGAAGTCGCGTGGCTGAGAAGAAAAGTAACGATAGCATCGGCAAAACGCTGCTGGTGGTGCTGGTGCTTTGTCTGGTCTGCTCCATCGTGGTGGCGGGCTCGGCTGTGGGGCTGAAATCCCGCCAGCAGGCGCAGCGGGCGCTGGATAAGCAGCGCAATATTCTGGCCGTCGCCGGCCTGATGCAGCCCGGGATGGATGCCGATGCGGTAGCCGATACCTTCGCGGCACGCATTACCCCGCGGCTGGTGAACCTGTCGACCGGCGAGCTGTTGGAGAAAGACCCGGGGAAATTCAACCAAGCCCAGGCGCTGAAGGATCCGCAGCAGAGCATCGCGCTGGACGCCAGCCAGGATCCGGCCGGCATTAAACGCCGTAGCAACCTGGCGGAAATTTATCTGGTGCGCGACGCGCAGCAACAGATTGAGCAGATGGTGCTGCCGATCTACGGCAATGGCCTGTGGTCGATGATGTACGCCTTCGTGGCGCTGGACGTCGATGCCCGCACGGTGAAAGGCATCACTTACTACGATCAGGGGGAAACCCCGGGGCTGGGCGGCGAAGTGGAAAACCCGAACTGGCGCCAGCAGTTTATTGGCAAGCAGGTGCTGGATGACAACGGCATGCCGGCACTCCGCGTGGTAAAAGGCGGCGCGCGCGCCGGTGACCTGCACGCGGTAGACGGTCTATCCGGCGCCACGCTGACGTCTAACGGCGTGCAGCACAGCTTTGATTTCTGGATGGGCGAACTGGGCTTTGGTCCGTTCCTGAAAAAGGTGCGCGAGGGAGGGCTGAATAATGGCTGAACAGAGCGATATGAAAGAGGTGAAGCGCGTGCTGGTGGGGCCGCTCATCGCCAACAACCCCATCGCCCTGCAGGTGCTGGGCGTCTGCTCCGCGCTGGCGGTGACCACTAAACTGGAAACCGCCTTCGTGATGACCATCGCGGTGACGCTGGTGACGGCGTTCTCCAGCATGTTTATCTCGATGATTCGCCACCATATCCCCAATAGCGTGCGCATCATCGTGCAGATGGCGATCATCGCCTCGCTGGTTATCGTGGTGGATCAGCTACTGCGGGCTTTCGCCTATGAGACCTCTAAGCAGCTGTCGGTATTCGTCGGGCTTATCATCACCAACTGTATTGTGATGGGTCGCGCCGAAGCCTACGCCATGAAATCGCCACCGCTGGCGAGCTTTATGGACGGTATCGGCAACGGTCTCGGCTATGGCGCGATCCTGATTATCGTCGGCTTCCTGCGCGAGCTTATCGGCAGCGGCAAGCTGTTCGGTATCACGGTGCTGGAGACGGTGCAGAACGGCGGCTGGTATCAGCCGAACGGCCTGTTCCTGCTGGCGCCGAGCGCGTTCTTCATTATCGGTTTGCTGATCTGGGCCCTGCGTAGCTGGAAGCCTGAGCAGCAGGAAAAGGAGTAATCGGTGATGGCTCATTACATCAGCCTGTTTGTCCGCGCGGTGTTCGTTGAGAACATGGCGCTGGCCTTCTTCCTCGGGATGTGTACCTTCCTCGCGGTGTCGAAAAAGGTCTCCACCGCCTTCGGCCTCGGCGTCGCAGTGACGGTGGTGCTGGGTCTTGCCGTGCCAATCAACAACCTGGTCTATAACCTGGTGCTGCGCGACGGCGCATTGGTGGAAGGCGTTGATCTCAGCTTCCTTAACTTCATCACCTTTATCGGGGTGATTGCCGCGCTGGTGCAGATCCTCGAGATGATCCTCGATAAATACTTCCCGGCGCTGTACAACGCGCTGGGGATCTTCCTGCCGCTGATTGCGGTCAACTGCGCGATTTTCGGCGGCGTGTCGTTCATGGTGCAGCGCGATTACAACTTCACGGAATCCATCGTCTACGGCTTCGGCTCCGGCATTGGCTGGATGCTGGCGATCGTGGCGATGGCGGGGATCCGCGAAAAAATGAAGTACGCCAATGTGCCCGCCGGTCTGCGCGGGTTAGGGATCACCTTTATTACCACTGGCCTGATGGCGCTGGGCTTTATGTCCTTCTCCGGTGTGCAGCTATAAGGGCGGAAAAGTATGGAAATTATTCTTGGCGTTGTGATGTTCACGCTAATTGTGCTGGTGCTGTCGGGGCTTATCCTGGCAGCGCGCTCGAAGCTGGTGAACGCGGGCGACGTGGTTATTGAGATCAATAACGAAGCGGATAAACAGATCCGTACCCCGGCGGGTGACAAACTGCTGAACACGCTGTCCAGCAATGGGATCTTCGTCTCTTCTGCCTGCGGCGGCGGCGGCTCCTGCGGCCAGTGTCGGGTGACAATTAAAGAGGGCGGCGGCGATATCCTGCCGACCGAGCTTTCGCATATTACCAAGCGGGATGCCAAAGCCGGTTGCCGTCTGGCCTGCCAGGTCGCGGTGAAGCAGAACATGAAGATTGAGCTGCCGGAAGAGATTTTTGGCGTCAAAAAATGGGAGTGCGAAGTTATCTCTAACGATAACAAAGCCACTTTCATTAAAGAGCTCAAGCTGCGGATCCCGGAGGGGGAGGTGGTGCCGTTCCGCGCCGGTGGCTTTATTCAGATTGAATGCCCGCCGCATAAAGTGGCTTATGCTGACTTCGATGTTCCCGATGAATACCGTTCAGACTGGGATAAGTTCAACCTGTTCCGCTACGTCTCTGAGGTGAAAGAGCCGACCCTGCGCGCCTACTCGATGGCTAACTATCCGGAAGAGAAGGGCATCATTATGCTCAACGTGCGCATCGCGACGCCGCCGCCGAAAGTACCGGATGCGCCGCCAGGGATCATGTCGTCCTATATTTGGTCGCTGAAGCCTGGCGATAAGGTGACGATTTCCGGGCCGTTTGGCGAGTTCTTTGCTAAAGAGACCGACGCCGAGATGGTGTTTATCGGCGGCGGCGCCGGCATGGCGCCGATGCGCTCGCATATCTTTGATCAGCTCAAGCGGCTGCACAGCACGCGCAAAATCAGCTTCTGGTACGGCGCCCGTTCGCTGCGCGAGATGTTCTACGATGATGAGTTCGAGCAGCTGGCGCGCGACAACCCAAACTTTACCTTCCACGTCGCGCTCTCCGATCCGCTGCCGGAAGATAACTGGACCGGGCATACGGGCTTTATCCATAATGTTCTGTATGAAAACTATCTGCGCGATCACCCGGCGCCGGAAGACTGCGAATTCTATATGTGCGGGCCGCCGGTGATGAACGCCGCGGTGATTAAAATGCTCAAAGACCTGGGCGTCGAAGATGAGAACATCATGCTCGACGACTTTGGAGGCTGACGATGTTGACGGTATTTGTCGCGACCTTTGTGATTTTTGCGCTGGTGATCCTCGGTATGTCGCTGGGCTACCTGGTGAAGCGTAAGAGCATTCAGGGCAGCTGCGGCGGGATCTCCTCGCTGGGGCTGGAGAAAGTCTGCGACTGTCCGGAACCGTGCGACGCGCGTAAGAAACGTCTCGCTCGCGAGGCGCAGCGTCAGCAGCGGCGTATTTTGTAATGCCCGGCATGCGCAGCGCCGCCGGGCATAAAGCGGCTCCGTGCCCGGTGGCGCTGCGCTTGCCGGATCTGCTGCTTCGGTTTTGTAGGCCGGGTAAGGCGCCAGCCGCCACCCGGCGAAATAACAGCGCAACCGGAGATGTCCCTGCTCGCGCTGCGCTTAGCAGGGCTACCACTTCTGTGTTATTTCCGGGCAGATTGCGCTCCCAATATTTCTTCTGCGTTATGTCACTCATGGCGCAGGGAGCGCACAGGGGGCGGCCAGTCGCCGCCGCCCCCTGTACCCCCGGGCTCCGGCCAGCAACATCGCCACTGCGCGGTGCCTTCGACTTATCCCTGCAGGCTTCGGGTCGGGCCGAGGCAGCGTCCGTGCAAAACACGGCCCTCAGCCCGCATCCATGCGGGCTGCCCCGGCCTTCCGGGAACGTCTCAGCGATGTTGAGGCCGCCAGCACCGGCAGTTTCAGCAGCTTCTGGCCCGGTGGTGATTTGGGACCGTAGGCCAGGTAAGGCGCCAGCCGCCACCCGGCAATAGCATGCCAGCTATGTGAGGCCGCTTTCGCGGCCCTTTTTAGCCGTTGACTCCCTTACTGCCAGCTTTTCGCCTGCGCGGGGGAATCCACCATCACCCCGTCGGCGCCCAGCTCCTTCGCCGTGCGGTAGTCTTCCGCACTGTTGATACCGAAGAAAATAATGTGCGCTTTGCCCTGTGAGCGGAAGCAATCCATCGCCTCTTTATCCCAGGTGAGCGTTGCCGGAGAGATCCCTTCGCCAAGGGTAAACTTCTCCACCACCTCCACCTTGCGCTTCAGCTCCAGCCCATACCACTTATCGCCATTGCTCTGGCTGCTCTGTTGACACTGGTGGCTGAGTGAAATAGTAGCAAGTTTAGTGCGAGTCTCGCTGCGGGTGACGAAGCGGGGAATAGCCGATGGCAGGGCGGCGATATAGCGGTCATCGGTGGAATAGACCCGCACGCGATCGAGGCTGTCGGTGGCTTTTAACACCGCCAGCAGGCGTTCGCCCATCACCGCCGGATCGGCATCCGGAGATTTGATATCGATATAGAAAAAAGTGTGCGGCCATTGTTGCAGCACGCTTTGCAAGGTCGGGATCGTGGCCTGCTTACCGCGCCACGGATGGCTGTCATCCCCCCATTTCCAGCCGGCGTCGACTTTCGCCAGCTCGGCGGCGTTTAAGCTGGAGACCTTACCCTCGGCGTTGGTCAGGGCGGAGAGATCGCTTGAACGGTAGAGTACCGGTACGCCGTCGCGGCTTAACTGCACCGTGACCCAAATGGCCTCAGCGTTATTCTCCAGCGCCAGTTTAATGGCCGGCAGGGTATTTTCCGGCGCATCGCCGGTACCGCCGCGGTGGGCAATCAGCTGTGGGTTAGCTAAAGCGCTGCTGGTGGCCAGCAGGCAAAGTGCGGTGAGTCGTTTCTTCATGATGGTATCTTTCAGGTTTGTTGATTAACATCATGAAAATAAACATGATTTATTGCATTTTTATGTTGTCAGCGTTTTTTTGACTACCGCAGTAAAAAAAGCATCAAACTGGCGCGCAGTTTTTGCTATGCTGTATGGGTATACAGTGTTGAGTCTGACGATGCGTAAAATTATCCATGTCGATATGGACTGTTTCTTTGCGGCGGTGGAGATGCGCGACAACCCGGCGTTGCGCGATATTCCCATTGCGATAGGCGGCAGTCGGGTACAGCGTGGCGTGATTAGTACCGCGAACTATCCTGCGCGCAAGTTTGGCGTGCGCAGCGCCATGCCGACGGCGACGGCGCTCAAGCTGTGCCCGCATCTCACGCTGCTTCCCGGCCGCTTTGATGCTTACAAAGAAGCCTCGAACCATATCCGCGAAATTTTCTCCCGCTATACCTCGCGCATTGAGCCGCTGTCGCTGGATGAAGCCTACCTTGACGTCAGCGACAGCGTGCATTGTCACGGGTCGGCCACTCTGATAGCTCAGGAGATCCGCGAGACCATTGAACGGGAGCTACATCTCACCGCCTCGGCGGGCGTGGCGCCGGTGAAGTTTCTCGCCAAAATCGCCTCCGATATGAATAAACCCAACGGCCAGTTCGTTATCGCTCCCCATCAGGTGGCTGAGTTTGTGCGGGCGCTACCGCTGGCGAAAATACCCGGTGTCGGAAAGGTGTCGGCGGCGAAGCTGGAAAATATGGGCCTGCGTACCTGTGGCGATGTGCAGAACAGCGATCTGGTCATGTTGCTCAAGCGTTTCGGTAAATTCGGGCGTATTCTGTGGGAGCGCAGCCACGGGATTGATGAGCGCGAAATCCATAACGACCGGCAACGTAAATCGGTGGGCGTGGAGCGGACGTTAGTGGAAGATATCCACGAATGGTCAGCGTGCGAAGCGATTATCGAAAACCTCTATCCCGAGCTGGAGCGCCGGCTGGCAAAGGTCAAACCGGACCTGTTGATCGCCCGCCAGGGCATTAAACTGAAATTCAATGACTTCCAGCAGACCACCCAGGAGCACGTCTGGCCGCGGCTGAACAAAGAGGATCTGATTGCCACCGCCCACAAAGCCTGGGATGAGCGTCGCGGCGGACGGGGCGTGCGTCTGGTTGGGCTCCACGTGACGCTGCTCGATCCGCAGCTGGAAAGGCAGCTTTTATTAGGGATTTAACCATGCACATTCGTGCTTACCGCGACAGCGATTTGCCCATGCTCTGCGAGGTCTTCCTGCGCGCGGTGCGGGAAACGGCGAGCCAGGACTATACCCCGGGGCAGATTGCGGCCTGGGCACAGGTGGATGAGACGCGCTGGCGACAAAAGCTGGCTGACTCAATCGGGCGGGTGGCCGTGGTCAACAATCAACCGGTTGGCTTTATCACCGCTATCGGGACGCATATCGATTTGCTCTTTGTCTCGCCGGATCACGCCAGGCAGGGTATCGGCGGCGCGCTTATCGAAGCGCTCTGCGCTCAGTATCCTGAGCAAATCCTGACGGTGGACGCGAGCATTACCGCAAAGCCCTGTTTTACAGCCCATGGTTTTGACGTGGTGGCGGAGCAGCGGGTGGCGGCGCGTGGGGAGTGGTTTATTAACTACCGGATGGAAAAACGCGTGGCGCTAAGGTGATACGGGGGAAAACCGGCGGCAGACTGCCGCCGGTTGTGGTGCTTATTTAGCCGGAATGGCTTTCAGCAGCTCGGTCAGCAGCGTCCAGTACTGGCCGACGCTCTCGATATGTACCTGCTCATCCGGGGAGTGCGGACCGGTAATGGTTGGCCCGATGGAGACCATGTCCATCTCCGGATACGGTTTTTTGAACAGTCCGCATTCCAGACCGGCGTGGATGATCTGGATGTTCGGCGTCTTGTTGAACAGACGCTGATAGGTTTCGCGCACCAGATGCATCACCGGCGAGTTGGCGTCCGGCTGCCAGCCTGGATAAGCGCCTTTGGCTTCGGTTTTCGCCCCCGCCAGTTTACCCAGAGAATCCAGCATGCTGACCACGTAGTCTTTGCCACTGTCGAGGAGTGAGCGGATCAGGCAGTGGATCTGCACGTTGTCATCGGTCATGGTGACGACGCCGACGTTCAGCGAGGTTTCCACCACGCCTTTCGCCACGTCAGAGTTGCGGATAACCCCGTTCGGCGTGGCGTTCAGCAGGCGGATGAAACCGTCGCGGGAAGCCTGAGTCAGCGCCGCTTTGTCGTTATCGACCGCTTCCAGGAGTACCACCAGGTTCTTCTCTTTGGCCTCCAGCTCGTTTTTCAGCAGCGCCTGGTAAGTATTCACCAGCGCTTTCAGCGCATCGGTTTTATCCGCGGCGACGGCGACGGTGGCGTATGCTTCACGCGGGATGGCGTTGCGCAACGTACCGCCGTTGAAATCGACCAGACGCAGATCCAGCTCATCGGCGTGGCCGGCGAGAAAGCGCGACAGCAGTTTGTTGGCGTTGCCCAGACCAAGGTGAATGTCACCGCCGGAGTGGCCGCCCTTCAGCCCTTTTAAGGTCAGTTTAAAGCTCTGGAACCCGGCCGGAATCGCTTCGCGGCTCAGCGCCAGGTTAGAGGTGAAATCGATCCCGCCGGCGCAACCCATGTAGATTTCGCCTTCTTCTTCGGAGTCGGTATTGATCAGGATATCGGCCTGCAGCCAGTTGGCCTGCAGACCGAACGCGCCGTCCATACCGGCTTCTTCGGTCATGGTCAGCAGCACTTCCAGCGGGCCGTGAGCGACGCTGTCATCGGCCAGCACCGCCAGTGCGGACGCCATCCCGATGCCGTTATCCGCGCCCAGCGTGGTGCCGCGCGCTTTCACCCATTCGCCGTCAATGTACGGCTGGATCGGATCTTTGGCGAAGTCGTGGACGGTGTCGTTGTTTTTCTGCGGCACCATATCGAGGTGCGCCTGCAGCGCTACCGGCTTGCGGTTTTCCATACCGGCAGTCGCGCCTTTACGAATCAGAATGTTGCCAACCTGGTCACGTTCCGCGTGTAAGCCTTTTTCTTTTGCCCAACCCATAATGTGCTCGGCGAGCTGTTCTTCGTGATAGGACGGGTGCGGGATGGAGCAAATCTTGGCAAAAATATCCCAAAGCGGCTGCGGGGATAGTTGAGACAGTTCAGACACGGTAAGTCTCCTTACAAACTCCTGCATACAGCGGTTGCAGGACGAGGGTTAGCAATAAAATACACAACAAGCCTGGGCTTGCGCGATGAGGTTGAGAATACCACTTTCCACCGCCGCAGGTAGTGTAAACAACGCAAAAAGCGTTGCGCAAACCGCTTAACACTGGTTTTTAGTGCGTCAGATCTCTATAATCTCGCGCAACCATTTTCCCCCTCGAACATTATTTAAGCCGTATTACACAGGCTGGGACACTTCACATGAGCGAAAAATACGTCGTCACCTGGGACATGTTGCAGATTCACGCCCGCAAACTGGCCAGCCGTCTGCTGCCGGTTGAGCAATGGAAAGGCATTATTGCCGTCAGCCGCGGTGGACTGGTACCGGGAGCCTTACTGGCGCGTGAACTGGGCATTCGTCATGTTGATACCGTATGCATCTCCAGCTACGACCATGATAACCAGCGCGAGCTGAAAGTGCTGAAACGTGCGGAAGGCGATGGCGAAGGCTTTATCGTCATCGACGATCTGGTGGATACCGGCGGTACCGCCGTGGCGATCCGCGAAATGTATCCAAAAGCGCACTTTGTCACCATTTTCGCCAAGCCGGCAGGCCGCCCGCTGGTGGATGATTACGTTGTTGATATTCCTCAGGATACCTGGATTGAACAGCCGTGGGATATGGGCGTGGTCTTTGTACCGCCTATCGCAGGTCGTTAATTCTTCAGGACAGTGCTATTTACCACGCCCGGCTTGCCGGGCGTGGTTTTTTTTATCCTTTAGCAGGTTACAATAACAGGAGTGGCACTACGACGGAGACTGCACATGTCACAGGCTAACCTCAGCGAAACGCTGTTTAAACCTCGCTTCAAACATCCCGAAACCTCTACGCTGGTGCGTCGGTTTTCTGCCGGAAAACCCCCGGCGATGCAGTCGGCGCTAAGCGGCAATCACGTCGATCACTGGTACCGTCTGATCAACCGTTTGATGTGGATCTGGCGCGGCGTGACCCCGCAGGAGATCCTCGATGTGCAAGCGCGCATTGTGATGAGCGAGGCCGAACGAACGGATCCAGAGCTGTTCGATACCGTCATCGGCTATCGCGGCGGCAACTGGATCTTCGAGTGGGCGAAAGAGGCCATGCAGTGGCAGCAAAAGGCCGGGCAGGAAGCCGATCCTTTGCTGAGCGGCCGCCACTGGTTGCATGCATCGAACCTGTATAGCATTGCCGCTTATCCGCATATTAAAGGCGATGAGCTGGCCGAACAGGCGCAGGCTTTAGCCAACCGGGCGTATGAAGAAGCCGCCCAGCGGCTGCCGGGCTCGCTGCGCGAGCTGGAGTTCACCATCCCTGGCGGTTCGCCAATAACCGGCTTTTTGCATACGCCAAAAGGCGATGGGCCGTTTCCGACGGTGCTGATGTGCGGAGGCCTGGACTCGCTGCAGACGGATTATTACAACCTGTATGAGAATTACTTCTCACCGCTCGGCATTGCCATGCTGACGATCGATATGCCTTCCATCGGCTTCTCGTCAAAATGGACGCTGAATCAGGACACCAGCCTGCTGCACCAGCATGCGCTGCGCCATCTGGAAAATGTACCGTGGGTCGATCACACCCGGGTCGCGGCCTTTGGCTTCCGCTTTGGCGCCAATATCGCGGTCCGTCTGGGTTACCTGGAGCCGCAGCGGCTGAAGGCCGTGGCCTGTCTGGGCCCGGTCGTTCATGGTCTGCTGGTGGATCCTCTGCATCAGGGGCGCGTGCCGGAGATGTATCTTGACGTGCTGGCCTCGCGGCTGGGCATGCATGACGCATCCGATGAAGCACTACGCGTGGAGCTCAACCGCTACTCGTTAAAAACTCAGGGACTGCTGGGGCGCCGTTGCCCGACGCCGATGCTCTCGGGCTTCTGGAAGGACGATCCGTTCAGCCCCGAAGAGGAGTCGCGGTTAATCACTTCGTCATCTGCCGATGGCAAACTGCTGGAGATCCCGTTTAACCCGGTGTATCGCAATTTTGATCACGCATTGCGACAGATCGCCCGCTGGATCAATCATAGATTTGGTTAATTTATTGCTAAATTCTATTGGTTTGGTAAAACAGTTGCATCACTAAAGGAGATCGCAATGACGTTACCGAGTGGACACCTGAAAAGTAAGTTGATCAAGAAATTCACGGCGCTAGGGCCTTACATTCGCGAAGAGCAGTGCCATGACAACCGTTTCTTTTTCGATTGCCTGGCAGTTTGCGTCAATGTTAAGCCCGCGCCGGAGAAGCGTGAATTCTGGGGCTGGTGGATGGAAATGGAAGCACAAGAGTCACGTTTCACTTACAGCTACCAGTTTGGCCTGTTCAATAAAGAAGGTTCATGGCAGGCGGTCGACATTGACGACCCGGAAGTGAGCGAGAGACTGGAAAAAACGCTACGCGAGTTCCACGAGCGCGCAGCGGCGCTGCTGACCACCTTTAATCTGAAGCTGGAACCGGCCGACGATTTCAGCGAACCGGTTCGCCTGCGCGCGTAAACCATACTCTGGTATCCGCTTCCTGTACCGGGAAGCGGATGACTCTCCGAACGATACACTGCTGTTACGCTTTACGTACCTTTATTCTTGCATCTCGCGATGAGTATGCAACACCCGGAATGGCTGGCCGACCACTACCTGACCGGCGGCAAGATCTTTCGTCACCACGGTACCCGCGCCAATTTTGACATTATCACCCAACGTCACCGGGCCGATGACCACCACATGGGCGCCGAATTCGACGTTATTGCCAATCACCGGGCTTGCCCCTTCACGGCCTTCGCTATCCGTCAGGCTGCCGATGGTGGCTCCCTGGCGCAGGATACAGTTTTCACCGATGACGGTACCACGGTTGAGGACGATGCAGTGTGGATGGAACAGCTTCAGCCCGTAGCCGATCTGCGTCTGCCAGGGGAGTTCGACGCAAAACAGGCACTCGTTAATCAGTTTATTGAGAATAACGAATGGAATGCCGAGCAGCTTGTAAAACGGGTTGCGGCTGCGATACAGCGTCGCAAGGCGATAGAGCAGAATCGCGATTTTCGCCTTCATACTGCCGGTATGTTTGATCTCGCGGCGGACCTGACTGATGGCATTAGGCATGAATTCTCCGTTTACTTAAGGGAAAAGGTGGTCAGTTGATACCAGCCGTCGGCAGTTTTGCCCTGGTTGGCCAGCAGGAGCCGCGGCTTGCCCTGGGCATCGGTAATGGCGGTCTGCAGCGCGTAATCCCCGGCAGGTAGCGAGGCGGGTAGCGCCAGAGTGACAGTGCTTTGCATATCCCCCGGCAGCCAGCGGCGCACGTCATCCTGGGTTTTCAGCTGGGCAACCGTGGCGCCGGCGGCGTTGACCACTCGCCATTGTACCGGGTAGAACAGGTAGGCTGGGGCGACGCCATCATTACGCCAGGTGACACTGACCGCTAGCGGCTTACCAGCCTTAACCGGCGTCTCGAAGGCGAGTTTGTTGACCCGGAAACGGTAGCCGATTCGCAGTAAGGCTTTATCAACAATATCGCGGTATTCCGCCGGAATCGGTCGCGATTTCAGGTTCAGGCTGCTGGCGTGTTGCTGCAGCGCCCAGTCGAAGGTGGCCTGCACTTCTTCACGCGTGTAGTGCTGTACGCTCTGCCATTCGCTCATATAGCCGCAGATCTCAAGGCTGACGGGCGCCCGTTTCCAGCTATCGACAAAACCTGGCGCTGCGGCCTGGGCGGCGGCCAGACGCTGCGGATAATCATCGCGCATATGGCTCCACTCGCTGGAGAAGTTATGCCAGTCGCCCCAGCAATCCGCCCGCCAGCCCGCGCCGCGGCGGCTGGCCCAGGCCAGTGAATCGCCGCCGCTAATCAGCATGATTTTCGGCGTTTTAGGGAAGCTATCGAAATGCATATCAACATAGCGATTGAGCTGCTCCGGCGTGTACTTCTCCATTAGCGGCGGAATGTCGCTAAAGTTGGAGTTGTGCCATTCGCCCCAGGAGCCGACCATACCTATATCGATGAAGGCCAGTTCCGGATTGCCGTCATAGCGCTGACCGAGGGCATTCAGCAGTTTCTGCGCATAGGCGATAAAAGTTGGATCGCTGAGATCCGGAACGAAGGTTTTGCCGTCGGCGACCCACTGGCCTTTGATCCCTTTGGCGATCAGCCAGTCGGGAATTTTCGATCCCGTTTGCGGCTCGTCGAGCGCCATTACCCGCAGGCCGACGTTCATGGCTGGCTGATGGTTGGCGGCGACGCTAAAGGCGTTATCGATCGGCGCGAAATTGTAGACCCCTTCCTGTGGTTCCAGCTCACTCCAGTAGAAGCGGTCGTACTCAAAACCGGTATCGGGATACTCGGCGCGGGTCGGTTTTTCACCATAGCCATCATGAAAGCTGGCGACGCCGATGCCCGGATTGGTGAGCAGGCCGTCGAAGGGGGGCGGGGTGATGACCATGGTTTCCGCGCCAATGGATGCTGATACCAGCGCGCTGGCCAGCAACAGAGAGCGAAACAGGGGGACTCTACGCAGAGATGATATCGCCATACTCAATTCACTTTGTCATATGGTCATGAAGATTAACAAACCACGTCCAGATACCGACGTGGAAATTTTTAAATACATCAATGCCTAACGCTGATTTCAACATATAGAGCGCCAGCAGGATCGACAGCAGGGCGAACACCACGCCAAGCGTAATCAGCAGCGTCGCGAATATGCGTCCGAACAGGGTGCTTTCACGCGAAACTTTGCGCAGATCCCGACCAAAAAGAAATACCACGAAATAGCGGCGATGCAGGAACGGAAAGCTGTGGCGAAAATCGATGCGATGGCGTGACGCCAGGTTGGCGCGCACCAGCGCCTGCTCGATTCCCCGTTTCTGCTCCGCGGTTAATGAGGTTTCGACCTCCTGGTCAAGCGCGGCATAAAAGCGCTCGACCACCAGTTCAGCTGTAGATTTCGGCACGAGTAACCTGCTTACGTTAAGCGCTGATAGACTTGCGCGGTTTGCGCGGCAATTTCCGGCCATCGGTACTTCGGCATAAACTCACTGTAATCCGCTTTTTCACCTGCGGCCCATTGCTGCAGTTTCTGCGTCAGGGCCGGGACGTTGCCGACGGGAAAGTAGTCCGCTGGCGGCAGGCCAATTTCAAGGTTGGCCGGAATGTCGCTGACCACCACCGGCAGCGACCACGACATGGCCTCCAGCAGCGCGATCGGCAATCCCTCATGATAAGAGGGCAGCACGAATAGCCCGGCCTGAGAGAAAAGGGTATGCAGCGGCGCGCCGCTGATAAAGCCGGTGAGGATGACGTTTGGCGTGGCGGTCGCCTGTTGCTTCAGGCGCTCGCTATATTCATCGGCGTGGTCGGCATCGCCAATGAGTACCAGCGGTACCGAACATCCGGCGGCGGCATAGGCGGCAACGAGATCGTGCAGCCCTTTCTCTTCGACAAAACGGGCCACGGCAACGATATACTGACCCGGTTTTAGACCGTATTTATCGAGGATCGCCGCCTGTTGCTCCGCAGGCGGCAGGTCGGCCTGGCGCACGCCGTTGTAGATAACGTGGGCGTTATGTCGGCCATGTTTATGCTTAATCAGATTATTGATGACCTCGGAGATGACGATCACTTCATTGGCGTATTTCACCGCCCATTTTTCGCCAAGGCGCAGCATCTCTTTGGCCATCCGGCCCCATTTCTGCCGATCGTAATCCGGGCCATGATGGGTAAAGACGACGCGTTTTCCCAGCAGACGCAGCAACGGCACCACCAGACCGGGGCCGACGGCGTGAACGTGAACCACGTTTGAGCCGTCGAATAAGGTACTAAATGCCGCCAGCGTCGAGTGAATAATGGCCTCGAATTTACGGCTTTTCGGCGCCCACAGGCTTTTGAGTTTAACGCCCTGATATTCGCCGCGTTGGTAGTTCACATACGGCGAGCGGGCGATCACGCAGACTTCCGCGCTGCCCTGGCGATAGATTTCCGGGTATAAATTCTGGCAGTGCGTTTCGACACCGCCCTGCACATCGGGGATCCCGCGAGTGCCTAATACCGTGACGTTGGTGGTCATTTTTTCTCCCCGACAAGTTGCTGATAAAGCGCCTGCAGCACCTGCATGTGGCGGGCAAGATCGTATTTTTCTTCCAGCCGCTGGCGGGCGTTAATGCCCATAGTGCGTGCCAGCTCAGGGTCTGCAGCCAGTTTGTCCATCAGTTGCGCCAGCGCGTCGCTATTGCCGGGCTCAACCAGATAGCCATCGACGCCGTCGCGGATCTGTTCCGGGATGCCACCAATGTTGCCACCGATCACCGGGCGGCCAAATGCCATGGCTTCGAGCACCGACATCGAGCAGTTTTCATAATATTCGGAGGGGACGACCACCGCGCGGGCCCCGCGGATCAGGTTATTCAGCTCCTCGCCGTGTTTCATGTAGCCGAGGAACTGCGGGCCGCTGAAACGTGCGCGCAGGTCTGCGCCTAATGGGCCGTCGCCGACAATTTTAAGCGGCATCGTCTCCCGCATTTTTTGCTGCGCCTGCGCCAGCGTCGGTACGCCTTTTTCCCGGCTCAGGCGGCCAATATAGAGAAAATAGTCGCCCGCGGTTTCGCCGGGCACGGTGCTGTTGGCATCAATACCGTTGACAATCACCTCAATGCGGGCGTTGGGCAGCTTACGCAGCAAGGTCTGGCGCATAAACTCGCTCGGGGCGATGATACAGTCGAGCATGGCGTAATTTTTGGCGAACTTCTGCCAGTAGGCTTCCAGCGACAGCAGCAGGCTTTTGAAAGTATCGCCCTGCTGGCAGCGGTGACGAAAAGCGTTGATCACCGACCCGGTCAGACACTCTTCGCAGACATGGCCATCGCGCAGCATGGTGTAGGAAGGGCAGACGATTTTGTAATCGTGGGCGGTGAGTACCGTTTTGCAGCCAAAGCGCTTAGCTACGCCGATAACGGCAGGCGTAAGTTGATGATAGATATTATGAAAATGAACAATGTCCGGCCGCTCGCGCAACAAAAGCGTGTTGAGCTTCCCGCAGGCCTCGGCATTATAAATAAAGTCCACCCCGGCTTTGATTTTGCTCATCAGGCCGTGGCTGTCGTGGTAATCGACGTTATGAACGAAAAACTCCTCCCACGGCGACGGTTTATTTTCCGCATGCTGCATGCTGAAGTCGACGACCTGGTAGCCGGCTTGCAGCATCGCGTCGCGCTCCTGAAAATAAACGGTTTCCGCGCCGCCTTTGATAAAGAAGAATTTGTTAACGAAGAGAATTTTCATTTTCAGTATCAATATGCTGTGGATTCGAGACGGTCACCGCCGGGCGTTTCATCGGATCGCGCACTGAATTAATCACGCCGCGCACAAGCCCTGCTGAAAATAGCGATAAGTTAATGGCGCTCTGCACCCCATCGCGCAGCGATTTATTTTTAATGGCCTTCAGGGCGATAAACGCCAGCAGCGGCAGCAGGGCAATGGCGATAACTTTACCGTTGAAGGTCAGCAGGCAGATCAGTAAAACCAGAAGATAGAGGGTGAAGATCAGCTCATTACGCACAATCCGCAGCGCCGCCGGAAAATGGGCTTTCCCCCAGCAGTTTCGGAGCAACTCGCCCGGCGCCCACAGGAAACCATTCTTCCAGCGGTAGGTCAGCATTTTAAAGGTCGGCATAGTGTAAGAGGCGTGGCTGAAGTAGGGCGCCGTCAGGCGATGCAGCTTGTAACCCGCCGCCTGCAAGCGAATGCCGAGTTCCGCTTCTTCGTAACCGTGCAGGTTGAGGTTAGTCAGATAGCCGATTTTCTCGATCGCCTCGCGGCGATACAGGCCGCCGCCGCCCAGGTGATCGGTATCTCCCTGCGGATAGATCAGATGCAGGCGCTGTTTGCGCGATTTGAACTCGTAGTTGGAGGCATCATCCATCTCGACGCTACCGGCCACACCCGCATACTCCGGGTGGGTCTGCAGAAACTCAATGGCGGTATCCAGAAAGCCCGGCTCCAGTTCCATATCGCCATCCAGCAACAGCAGATAATCGCCTTCACTATACAGCCAGCCCAGCTGGTGGCCGATACCGCAGCAGCGGTCGGCGGCGTTATCCAGGCACACCACCATCGCGCCTTTCGCGATAGCCAGTTCGCGGGTGTTATCGGTCGATAAGCTATCGGCGACGATGATTTGATGCGGGTACGGTTGCAGCTGTTTGCGCACGCTATCGATCGTTTTCTCGATGCCCTGCGCTTCGTTCAGAGTCTTGATGCTGACGGTAATTGATGGTGTTTTATTCATAGTGGGTACCGGAGTTAAGACGGACAGCGCGGTGGATGATAATCAGCGCCCCAAGGGATAACCATAATAAAAACTGTAGCATGGGAATGATCATCAGGATCTGGCTGTACGGCAGGCTCAGCAGACAGCCGATGACAAAAACATAGAATGCCGGCGCTGAGCTGAGAAGCTGGAGATCCTCAAGCTTGAGATCGTGACGCGAAAAGGTTTCTTTGGGGCGCATGGCGACCAGTACCGAGGCAATGGTGCCGATAAACAGAATGATGCCGATAATACCCACTTCCCACAGCAGCATGCTCAAGGCGGTAGAATCGAGGATCAGGTGATACCAGGCGCCGATATAGCCCGGTGAGACCGTACTGCCGCTGTTGGTGGCGTTAAGGCCGTAACCAAACAGCATGCCGCCCGGACCAAACAGTTCGTTATGCTGCAACCAGAAGAAGACGGTGGTAAAGCGTCCCAGTTCACCGCTGGGCATAATGTAGTTGGTATCAAAAATATAGCCCAGCGAATCGATAAATACCGACAGTGCGCTTTTCGTCGGGTCGCCGCCGAAGGCCGAGGAATAGTTGGAGGCCAGCACGGTAATGGCGACAAAAATTAATAGCGCCATGCCGGCGGCGATGATCAGCAGCGATCGCAGGCTGACTTTACTTACGCCGCTCACATAGCCGGGCAGGATCCACAGTAGCGCCAGCAGGAACGGCGACAGAAGAATGACAAACTTCACTTCGCCGACTACGCAGAGGAAGAAGCCCAGCGCGATATGTATCACCAATGATTTGAATGAACAGATACCGTGCTTAAACTCCGACACCTTCATGAGCATGATCAGCAGGCAGAACATCCCCATCGCCGCGGTGTTGCCCCCACCCATCGGATCGCCGCCAAAAGTGCCGACCACCGAGTCCCACTTCTCATCTTCGCCGCGAAACGCCACCCGTTTAGGCACCACGAAAATCACCTGATAAATAGCGACCGGGATCTGCACATAGTAGATCCAGTAGAAAAGCCGGGTAAGACGGTACAGCTGCGATTCACTAAACATCCCCAGTAGCATGCACAACATCAGCAGCGAGAGCGCCAGCTCGTTTTTAAAACCGACGATGGCGGTGACAATACCCGACTGTAGAACGGTGGAGACTAGTCCGAGAGCGATAAACGTCAGATACAGCGCCAGTATCAGCTTTTCACGCCCGGTGAGTGCCAGTGGCTGCGGGCGGCTCTGCATCAGGAGCAGCACCGCCATCGCCAGCACCATAAAAAATGGCAGCCACAGCACGGCCGCGACACCGGTGAAATACTGGACCGTACCGCAGAACACCAGCGTCATTAGGGCATAGGCTTCGAGATAGCGGCCGGTATTTAGCTGCATATTTTCTGCTCCTGCAGCGAAAGCGTTTTCGCCCGCTGATTCATTTTGAGCAGAATGAACAGGTAACGCGCGAAGGTCAGGAATGAGAAGGCCAGCAGGGCGATTTCATAATTGACGCCAAAGTACGGCAAGGCGATGAAGGTGATGACGATAATCATCAACTGCTCAATCTGAATGCGCAGGAAGTAGCGCCGGGAGCCGAAGATCAGTTCGATCACCGTCAACGGACTGACCGCCAGCGCGGCGAACAGATAAGGCAGCATGTAGCGCGAGGTGGGGATCGAATTCAGCCACTCCTCGCTAAAACCCAGGCGCATCACCAGCGGATAGAAAATCCAGATGCCAAGGATGCACACCGCGGCGGCGCCCAGCAGCAGCAGGCGAACCTTTTTATATTCCGGATAGTTAAAGGTGTGGTTGCGAAAATCCATCGACCATTTAGAAAAAATAGAGTTGCGCACGGCGTTACCGATAATCATCACCGGCGACAGGCAGAAGCGGCTGACCACCGAAAAGTAGCCGGCGACCAGCGGCGAAAACCAGACGTTAATCAGCATCGTCGGCAGGTTATTACTGGCCATCGCCAGCACCTCGGCGCTGCCGACGCGACTGATATGCTGCCAGTGTTCGCGTAGAAAACGCAGATTTGCCGCAGGGGAAAAGTGGTGCAACGTTAAGCTCTTGAAGTTAAACAGACGAATCAGGCAGACGAGCAGCAGTAGCAGGATCCCGACCATCCACGCCAGATAGAACTGCGTCGGGTTGGGCATCACCAGCAGCGCGATGGCGACCACCAGCGACACCGCAATGCGCTGGAAGGTGAGGAAAGGATAGTTGCCGCCACGCAGGGAAAGGTTTTCCGCCACCAGCACCAGCGCATAGCCGAAGGTCAGCAAATAGAGAAACGCAATATTAAGCCCGAAGATAAGCCCGGTGATCACCGCCCAGGGGATTGCCATCAGCAGGCTCTGCAGCAGGCAAAACACCACGTTTTGCCCCAGTTCGTGATCCTCCTGGCGGGGTAGCAGCAATTGCGAGGCAAAGGTGCAGACCTGCGCGCCGATCAGCACATTGCTGTAAATCATCGCGTAATGGCCGACCTCAGCCATCCCGTAGCGATGGGAGATAAGCCAGACCGAAAAGGCGCCGATCAGCTGCGAAAGCACGGATGAACTGGCGATGGATGAAATACTCTTAATCAGATTCATAGGCGCTATTTCGGGGCAATGAGTTCGCGCATCTGGCGATCGAGCAGGCGTTTACCTTCCTGCGTTTCCAGGTGCTCTTCTTGTACCAGGTTGAGCACGTTCGCCACCTGGACCTTGCCAGCGCCTTGCAGGCGACGTTCTGCCTCACGGATGTGTGCCGCCTGCTCGCCCGCTTTCACCACCAGCAGACTGATATCGCTTTGCGCCGCCAGGAGTAAGCTATCCTGCGCCTGACTGAGCGCCGGGGTGTCGATGATCAGCGTATCGTAAGTCTGATGCAGATCCGCCAGCAGGGTGGGTAAACGTTCGGCAGTCAGCAGCAGTAGTGATGAGTCCTGAAGTTTGCCGCGTGGCATAAAATCCAGTTTCTCATCCAGTTTGACGATCGCCTGTTCCTGCGTACAGTTGCCGTTCAACAACTGATTAAAGCCTTGCTTATGCTGAGGAAATTTTGCCGACAATCCCTGAGACGCCAGATAATCGAGGTCAATGAGCAGGGTTTTGCGCGATTTGCTGGCGGACCAGGCCAGAAGTTCAGCAATAAGTGAACTGCCGGAACGGGATTGTACCGAGGTGACCAGAATGGTAGCGGGCTTATCGCGCTGATTAAGTAATGCCAGCCGTAGACTGTGGATCATATCGGCATACAGCACGTTATGGAAAATCTGCCTGACATTCTCCAGATGCGTCAGCTGCGGAAATTCACCGCTGCCATCGAGGGCGGTTTTCGCTTTCAGCTCGCTGAGGCTATTCACCGTTTTATCCAGCGCGGTGCTGACGATCAGGTACATGATATAGAGCGCCAGCGCCAGCATCGTAACCATGATAATTAGCAGGCCGCGCTGCGGTTTAGACGGCCGATCCGGCGGTACCGCAGCGTCGTAAATGACCTCATCCGGAACTGAGAAGCTCTCCGACAATTTTTGCTCGTTGGCGCGCTGGTACAGCGACTTATACAACTCTTCGGTTTTGTTCAGCGCGGTGGTCATGGTGTTGTACTGGTCGCGTTTGGCGCCGAGCGCCTGGAAATCAGCCTTCTGATCGTTGAGCATTTTCTGATAGTGCTGCTCATCGTCGAGAGCGATTTGATACTGCTGACGCAAACCGTTAAATAGCTCGCCCAGTACCTGGCCGAGCTGCACGTTAACGGCCTGCAACTGCGCCTGGGCTTGCAGATATTTCGGATGCTGTGGCCCGTAATGCTTAGCGGCTTCAGAGAGATTACGCCGGGTCTGGATGAGCGCAATGCGTAAGTCCTGAATTTGCGGATGTCCGGAGATTTCCGGCAGTGAGATAATTTGTTCTACCGGTTTACCCTGCTGGCGGCGGACTTTGTCCCACACCGTCTGCGCTTTCAGGCGGCGCTGGGTGGCGTCGGCGAGGTGGTTTATCACAATCCCCAGGCGTTCGGTTTCATAACCATCCATGCTGCGGAAGGTCAGTAGCCCATTCTCTTTGAGAAAATGGTCGATGTCCGCCTTTTGCTGCTCCATTTTGCTCTTCAGGTCGGCCATCATTTTTTCATTCCAGCCCTGTGCCTGAAGCAAGGTGTTTTGCTTCTGCTGCAGGCTGTAGTCAATGAAAGCCTGGGCGACGCCGTTGGCGATATCAGCGGCTTTTTGCGGTGATTTGGCTTCCATTGATACGGAAACCAGCTGGGTGGTACGCACCCCAGAAATTGTCAGACCTCTTTCCAGCGCCTGAATGGCATTGTGGATGCGCGTGGCTTCGTCGAGATTATCACCGCCGTTAAATTCGCTATCCTGATACAGCTTTAATTTGCGCACCGCGGCATCAAGCACCACGCGAGAACCCATTAATGCGTACTTGGTCTCGTAATAATCGCTGCGCGTGGAGTCGTAGTTTTCCAGCCGCGGCAGGGGAGAGATGTCCTGCGACTGCGCTTTAAACAGCACGGTGGCCGTCGCTGTGTAGCTTGAGGACATAAAGCGCGTCAGAATAAATGATGCCACCGCGGCGACAATCACTACCGCCAGGCACCAGATAAGCTTGTGCTTAATTTTGTTGAAATAAGGCGTGAAGTCGATAAAACCTTCTTTCTTTTTTCCATTTTCGACCAATGAAATTGCCATATCAGAAGAAACTCATGCCAATAATGATGGTATCTCCAGCCTGCACGGAGGAGTCGGCGGCGACATTTTCCAGCAGCCTACCGCCGCGGGCCTGTCGAATTTGAATATCACGACGGTCGGCGCGGTCGGTGAAACCGCCAGCCAGGGCGATGGCTTTTTCCGCCGTTAATCCCGGCTCCCAGGCATATCCATCCGGTTTTTTCACTTCGCCGAGCAGGTAAACTTTGCGGTATTCGGCAATGCTCACCGTGACCATCGGTGCCTGCAGGTAGTTACCGCGCAGCTTATCGGCGATTTCATTACTCACTTGTTCGGGGGTTTTGCCCTTCAACAACAGCGAACCGATGTAGGGATAATCAATGCTGCCACTGTTATCGATTTTTACCCGCATAGTAAGATCCTGTTCCCCGGAGACGGCAATATTCACTTCATCGCCCTGGTCCAGAAGATAAACCGCGTCCGGCGGCGTTTTGATCGTCTGCGGCGGAGTGGAACAACCCGCCAGCAACAACGCCAACAGCGAAAGCATCGCCAGTTTTCTGTTGAAAAGGATCATATCTGTACCTGCGTCATAAAAATAATGGCCGAATCGTCGTAGCCCAGGGTGCGGTCAACCGCATGCGAGTAGTCCGGGCCAATATAAAATGTGTCCGTGTCTTTATTCGAGTGCATAGTGTTCCATTGCAGCTTCAGCTTAAAGTTAATCGATGGTCGGAAATCGTAGTTAAGCGTCAGTGACAGTAGATTGCTCTGGTCTTTGCGCTTATTGCTCTGATGCTTATAGTCTTCAGTGATATATGAATAATCGACCAGGGTTGAGAATCGATCCACCAGCCAGTGATGCTCATAGCCAACGCCAAAATTAGAAACCAGGATATAGCCGCCGGAGTCGGTAGGATCTTTGATGCGCTGGGAGCTGTGTAAGTTAAACTTCATCTGCTCCAGCGGTTTCCAGTCGGCGGTGATATCCCAGTTCAGACCGTTGAAACCCTGTGAGTTCGGGTTATGGATAAAGTCTTTGTACAGCCAGGCAACGTTACCATTAATCTCGGTTTTGCCCGACAATCGGTTTTTCATCCCAAACAGCAGATAATACTCATTGCTGTCTTTTAGCGGATTCAGCTCGTAACGGCGCTGGTTGGTGATAAAGCTATAGCGGTAGCGCAGCGTTTTAGCTTTCTGATCGAACAGCTCGGCCACCAGGCTGTTTTCATTCCACTCCTGGTCGTGCATGTAGTAGTCAAAGTCATCGCTGGCGGCTTTAATGCTATCGAGGTCGCGAAAGCGCAACTGCTTATGCAGCAACGCGACTTCAACTTTACCGCGTCCCTCCGGGGCACCATAGCTGTAGCGTAGCTCGCTGTTGAAAAAACGGGTGCCGATAGGTTTATTAATACCAAACTCTTTAAACTGCTCAGGTAAAAAACCTTCGGTTGTGTCCTGACCGCGTTCTTCGTGACCCAGCGTCTCATCAAGGTCCAGCGAGAGCCCGTGCATGCTGCCGAAGCGCCATTTACCATTGAACATGAAAAAATGATTATTACGATTGTCCGCGCTATCGTTGGCATAGTTGCGATAATCGCCGGAGTACATCAGCAGGTAGCGGTCTTCATAGCGTTCACCGATGGCTTTGACGATCGGTTTAATGTTCTGGTAGCTGGAGCCGATTTTATTCTGGTCATACCGCTGCCAGGTCACGTTGTCGTTGTAACCAATGTCATAACCCAGTTGGCTCTCGAAATCGATGCCGGCAATACCGGTATGCGGTTTCCCCTGCAGGTCAGCATGGACCCAGGGGATATAAAGCAGCATCGTCAGAGCCATCCCTTTAGAACGCATTTTTGCTCACAAAACCGCGGAAGAAAGTCAGAAAAATAATTTTTAAATCCAGTAACAGTGACCATGACTGAATATATTGCAGATCAAACTGGATACGTTTTTCCATCTTATCAAGCGTATCCGTTTCGCCGCGAAAACCATTGATTTGCGCCAGCCCGGTGATACCAGGCTTCACCTTATGACGAATCATGTAGTTTTCGACGAGTACGCGATATTGCTCATTATGTGCGACGGCATGCGGACGTGGGCCGACAATAGACATTCGTCCCTGCAGGACATTAATAAATTGTGGCAACTCATCCAGTGAGGTTTTACGCAAAAAAGCGCCGAATTTGGTGATTCGTGGATCGTTACGCGTGGCTTGCGTGACCACGGCGCTGTTCTCCATCACGCGCATGGTTCGAAATTTCCACACTTGTATCTGTTTACCGTTCAGACCGTAGCGGTTTTGTTTAAACAACACGGGACCAGGCGAGGTGAGTTTAATCCCTATGGCCACAATCAGCATCGCCGGTAGGCTGAGTAAGGTAAAAAAGAGGCCAAGAATGATGTCTTCAATACGTTTGAGTACCGCGCCTTCCCCATCAAACGGCGAGGTGAAAATACTGATGGTTTGGATGTTGCCAAACATGCGTAACTGGGAAATATGTGCGCTATACGAGAAGAGATCGGGTACCAGAAAGACATCCACTGTGGTATCGGAAAATTCGTTCAGGAACTGGCGAATACGCTGTTGGGCAACCATCGGTAGTGCAATATACACTTCATCTACCTCGCCTTTCTTCGCCAGCGCCAGTAGATCTCTTGAGTTACCCGACTTCTCGATATTGATAAGGCGGCTGTCGCGTTGCACGGTGCGGTCTTCGAAGAAACGAATATCGATACCCTCAGCTGAGAATTCTTTATGCAGTTCCTGAAGGATCGCCAGCCCCGCAGGCGTTATCCCCAGAATGGCGACTCTGCGTTTGCTCTTAAAGAAATAGCGACTGGTTACGACACGGATCAGAAACATACTGATGAAAACGGCAACGGAGCACAGGGCGATCGTTTTGGCTAATGCCAGGTGATGAAGCGAGAGGGGGCGGCTGGCCAGCTGTTCAGCGATGACAATCAACAGAAAAGATAACACCCCCCCCACGCCGGCACTAATAAGCAGTTTAGCGAAAGTGGATAAGTATCTTCCTTTCATTTGCCCCGAATAGAGCTGAAAATACTCATTGGTACGTATAAATATTAATGAATAAATAATCCCAAGTAATATAGACGAAGGGGTGGGGACAAGATCAAGAACGATAAGGTAGACATAGATAAAAATGTTTACAGAGAAAAAATCAAGCAATTTCATTATGTTGCTATAGCGGGTGCTATAAATTTTAATTTTGCTATCTGTCATTTTTCGCTCATTTTATCGTCAATTAAATAATGTTTTCTTATCATTCAGTAGAGGGGAAAGGAAAAATTATTTATTAACGTGATTTTGAATAAACTATCTATAACTATAGATGATAGGTTATAAGATGTCGACTTGACAGTTAAAAAATATATAGATTTATCAATGAATAAAATAACCATGAATATTGCGATGTTTTGCGCGATTCATGATACTTAATTCAGCGTTTGAGCGTGCCGGGGAAGTTAGGGGAGAAAGACACGCCTTGGCAGGCCGCAGCCGGATTATAAAATACGGCCGCCTGACTCAGGATGACGACAGCTTGCCGGCCATCGCCTGTTGAATAATCGGGATAGGGGTCAGTAAGTGCTCGCGCATCAATGCGCTGGCCTGCTCGGCATCGCGCGCCAGAATGGCGTCCAGCAGGGTCTGGTGCTGGACATGCTTGTCCTCCAGCATCTCCACCGACAGCACGGTGGTGCGCAGCCAGATAAAACGGTAGCGCGCCGCCAGATCGAACAGCCGTTCACGCATCTGCAGCAGGTACTGGGAGCCGCAGCCGGCAACAATGGCGGTGTGAAACGCCTGATGGCGCTGGTCCCATTCATCGAGTAAGCGCTCGCTGGCGTCGCAGGACTCCAGTTTGTTGAGCAGATGGGCGCGGGCCAGCAGCTCGGCTTCCCACTCGTCGCCGCCGCGTTCGATGGCGAGGCGCACCAGCATGGCTTCCATGTTGGCGCGCGCATCGAAGATATCGAGAAGCTCCTGTTCGGACATGGGCGCTACCCGATAGCCTTTCTGATTAACCACCGTCACCAGCCTTTCCGCCACCAGCTGCGAGAGCGCCTCCCGCAGCGGCCCGACGCCGAGCTCATAGCGCGACGTCAACAGGCTCATCCGCAGCTTCTCATCGGGTTGGTAGACCCCGCGGATGATGTCGTTTTTCAACCAACGGTACCCGTCAATGGCCGTCGCCTGGGGAATGGCGGTCATGTTCTTACTCCTGAATACTCTTCCCGGCGGGTGCCGGGAACAGGGTTAACGCGTATTTTGCAGCGGCAGTTTTTGCCACAATACCAGCTTTTTCCAGCGTGACATAATCGGTACTGTACAAATAATTCCTAATGCTAACAGCCCGGTAGAGATCACTTCCAGCTGCTGCGCCGGGCGGAACAGCATCACCACCAACACGAAGGTGATAAAGGCGATAACCAGCCAGGTCAGGTACGGGTAGAGCCACATCTTAAGACGAATTTCCCCCCCTTTCGCCAGCAGGATTTTGCGCATCCGCAGCTGAGAAATGGCGATCACCAGATAAACCAGCAGGGCGATGGCGCCGGAGCTGTCGATGAGGAATTTAAATACCTTGGCGGGGGCGTAGTAGTTCACCACCACGGTTAAGAAGG
Source organism: Klebsiella sp. H-Nf2 (assembly GCF_002806645.1). Taxonomy (NCBI): domain Bacteria; kingdom Pseudomonadati; phylum Pseudomonadota; class Gammaproteobacteria; order Enterobacterales; family Enterobacteriaceae; genus Klebsiella; species Klebsiella sp. H-Nf2. The sequence goes on along the minus strand of NZ_PIBL01000006.1, from coordinate 273,306 downwards.
CTGCGCCGGTGGAGAGCAGCACCGCCACGTACGGGGTTTTACTGCGGTTGGTTCGGCCCATGATGGCCGGCGCATCACCGCGGCGGCTCAGGGAGTAGAGCATCCGCGAGGCGGTATACAGCGCCGAGTTCAGACAGCTGGTGACCGACAGGAGGATCACACCGTCCATAATCAGCTTCGCGTAGGGAATATGCAGCAGCTCGAGCACCGAGCGGTAGGACCCCACGCTCTTCAGTCCCGGCATGTTCCACGGGATCAGGGCGACCACCACGAAAATGGAGCACAGGTAGAAGATAGAGATACGCCAGATAACGGAATTGGTGGCACGGACGATGTGTTTATCCGGGGTATCCGATTCGGCGGCGGCAATGGTGACGATCTCCGCGCCCATAAACGAGAACATGGTGATCAGCATCGCGCTGAGTACCGCGCCGAAGCCGTTCGGCATAAAGCCGCCGTGATCCCACAGACGCGAAATCCCACTCACTTCGGCATAGGGGTAGAAGCCCGTGATGGCGATGGCACCCAGCACGATAAAGGCCAGAATGGCGATGACTTTACAGATAGCGAGCCAGAACTCGAATTCACCGTAGTTCTTGACGCTCAGCAGGTTACTGCCGGTGAGGGTGAGAGTGATGACCAGTGAGAACAACCACACCGGGACGCCCGGCACCCACGAATGCAGAATAATCGCCGCGATATTGGCTTCCAGCGGAATAACCAGTACCCAGAACCACCAGTACAGCCAGCCGATGGTATACCCCGCCCAGCGGCCGATAGCTTTATCGGCGTAGGTGGAAAAGGAGCCAGTATCCGGCGTGGCGACGGCCATTTCGGCCAGCATACGCATAATCATCACCACCAGCAGCCCGGCAAACAGATAGGCCAGCAGCACCGCCGGGCCCGCTTCGGCAATGGCGACGCTGGAACCGACAAATAAACTCGCGCCGATCACCCCGGCGATAGATAACATCGTGACGTGGCGCGACTTCAGCCCCGCCCCTAAATCCTGTGATTGCGACAGTTGCCCCATCATTTACCCTCTCGAAGTGTGTCACCTGGGAGAGCGCCCCGACATTCCCGCGCCGGGGCACGCGTATTATTGTTGTTTTGCAGGTCTCGTCTTCATTCCTTTACGAACGTACTTCGCTTCCGCATGTGTTCTGTTCTATGCCTGTTTCGCCTCGGTAAAGCAGTCGGCGATGATCTTGAGACCCTGCTCGATCTGCGCCTCTTCGATGGTCAGCGGCACCAGGATGCGCAGCACGTTGTAGTACGGCCCGCAGGAGAGCAGGATCAGGCCTTTGTCGCGGGCGCGGGCAACGATATCCGCCGTCAGCCTGGCGTTAGGTTTGCTGTGGTCGCCCTCTTCAAACAGCTCAATAGCGATCATCGCCCCGAGGCCGCGAACGTCGCCGATCTCCGGATGATCTTCCGCAATCGCCAGCAGGCCCTGGCGCAGGGTGTCGCCGAGCTGGTTGGCTTTTTCCAGCAGGTTCTCCTGCTCGAAAATCTGCAATACCGCCAGGGCGGCGGCGCAGGCGATGGGGTTACCAGCGTAAGTGCCGCCCAATCCGCCCGGCGCAATAGCGTCCATGACTTCCGCCCGTCCGGTGACGCCCGCCAGCGGGAAACCGCCGGCGATGGATTTGGCGAAGGTGGTGATATCTGCCGCCACGCCCATCTGCTCCATGGCGAACAGCGTGCCGGTACGGCCCGCACCGCTCTGGACCTCATCGGCGATCAGCATGATGCCGTGTTCGTCGCACAGGGCGCGCAGGCGCTGCATAAAAGCCGGGGAAGCGGCATAAAACCCGCCTTCACCCTGCACCGGCTCAATAATGATGGCGGCGATATCTTCCGGCGCGGCGTCATTTTTGAAGATGCGATGGATGCTGGCGATCGCCTCATCATCACTGACGCCGTGCAGCGCGCACGGGTAGAGGGCGCGATAGACGTGGCCCGGCATTAACCCCATACCGGCGGAGTACGGGTTCACTTTTCCGGTCAGCGACAGGGTGTAATGGGTACGGCCGTGATAAGCGCCGGTGAAGGCGATGGCGCCGCTGCGCCCGGTTGCCGCGCGGGCGATTTTCACCGCGTTCTCCACCGCTTCCGACCCGGTGGTGACCAGCAGGGTTTTCTTGGCAAAATCACCAGGCACCTTCTGGTTCATCTTTTCGCACAGCGCCAGATAGGGCTCGTAGGCCAGTACCTGAAAGCAGGTATGCGACAGCTTTTTCAACTGGTCTTCGACGGCGGCGACAACCTGCGGGTGCAGATGGCCGGTGTTCAGCACCGCGATACCGCCGGCAAAATCGAGATATTCCCGCCCTTCGACGTCCCACACCCGGCAGTTCTCCGCGCGTTCGGCGAAGATAGGGTGGATCTGGCCGACGCCGCGCGGCACCGCATCGCTGCGACGCGCCATCATTGCTTTATTGCTGTTCATCCATCGCTCCTGTTAAAGGCCAATACACATATATTTGATTTCTAAGTAATCTTCGATACCGTACTTCGACCCTTCGCGGCCAAGGCCGGAGGCCTTGACGCCGCCGAACGGGGCGACTTCGGTCGAGATAATGCCGGTGTTGATGCCGATGATGCCGTACTCCAGCGCTTCGCCGACGCGGAAGACGCGGCTCAGATCGCGGGCATAGAAATAGGCGGCGAGGCCGAATTCGGTATCGTTGGCCTGGGCAATGACGTCGGCTTCATCTTTAAAGCGGAACAGCGGCGCCAGCGGGCCGAAGGTCTCCTCTTTCGCCACTTTGGCGCTGTCGGGAACATTGACCAGGATGGTCGGCTGGAAGAAGTTGCCGCCCAGGGCATGCGGTTTGCCGCCGGTGACGACCTTCGCGCCTTTGGCGATGGCGTCGGCAATATGTTCTTCAACTTTGGCGACGGCTTTCTCGTCGATCAGCGGGCCGGTCGTGACGCCATCCTGCAGGCCATCGCCGATGCGCAGTTTTTCCACCGCCTGCTGTAGTTTTTCAGCGAAACGGTCATACACCCCGTCCTGCACATACAGTCGGTTGGCGCAGACGCAGGTCTGCCCGGCGTTGCGGAACTTCGACGCCAGCGCGCCCTCGACGGCTTTATCGAGGTCGGCGTCGTCAAAGACGATAAACGGCGCGTTGCCGCCGAGTTCCAGGGAGACTTTTTTGATGTCTTTCGCACACTGCTCCATCAGCTGGCGGCCAATCTCGGTCGAGCCGGTGAAGGAGAGCTTGCGCACCAGCGGATTGCTGGTCAGTTCGCCGCCGACCGCGCCGGCGGAGCCGGTAACCACGTTAAACACCCCGGCGGGGATCCCGGCGCGATTCGCCAGTTCGGCCAGCGCCAGCGCGGAAAACGGCGTCTGGCTGGCCGGTTTCAGGACCATGGTGCAGCCGGCGGCCAGCGCCGGGCCCGCTTTACGGGTGATCATCGCCGCCGGGAAGTTCCACGGGGTGATGGCGGCGGTAACGCCGATCGGCTGCTTAATCACCAGCAGGCGTTTGTCGGCCTGATGGCCGGGAATGGTATCGCCGTAAATGCGCTTACCTTCTTCGGCGAACCACTCAATAAAGGAGGCGGCGTAGCTGATTTCGCCTTTGGCTTCCGCCAGCGGTTTTCCCTGCTCGAGGGTCATCAGGCGGGCGAGATCGTCCTGGTTCTCCATCATAAGATCGAACCAGCGGCGCAGAATGTTCGCCCGCTCTTTGGCGGTGAGGGCTCGCCAGGCGGGAAGGGCGCGATTGGCGGCTTCAATTGCTTCGCGGGTTTCATCGGCGCCCATTTTCGGTACGCTGCCGAGCTGCTCGCCGTTGGCCGGGTTGGTCACCACAATCACGTCGCCATTGGGGGCATCGCGCCACTGACCATCGATCAGCGCCTGCTGGCGAAACAGTGTCATATCGTTGAGTTGCATAATCGCTTCCTGTCTTAAGGGGGTTAACGGGTAAAAGCGGCGTGTAGTGTCTCCACGCTACGTGCCGCACGCAGCGTGCGTCCGGGGTTGCTCTGGCTGGCCAGCAGGGTCTGTACCTTGCTGACGATGTGCGCGCCGATCGGGATAGCGGAGGTGGCCGCTGGCGATGGCGCATTGCAGGTATGTATCGAACGCGCGGTGGTGACGAAGAGAAAATCGTCGATCAGCTTGCCCTGCGGCGACACGGCCTGCGCCCGCACGCCGGCGGGCCACGGGCGTAAATCGCTCAGCGTCAGGCTCGGGCAATATTTTTGCACCAGCCGCAGATAGCCGCTTCTGCACAGCGAATTCTTCATTTCGCCCAGTCCGGAGCGCAGGTTGTTTTGCAGTACCCGGCGAATGCCGGGCGAGGTGAGGATCTCCAGGGTATCGGCCAGCGAGATATCGCGCTTGCGGTAGCCTTCGCGCTTGAGGGCCAGCACCGCATTGGGGCCGACGGTGACGCTGCCGTCGATCATGCGGGTCAGGTGGACGCCGAGGAACGGCATCGTTGGATCGGGGATCGGATAGATCAGATGATTGACGATCTGGTTGTGCTGCGGCGCCAGTTGAAAATATTCGCCGCGGAACGGGCAGATGATAAAGCCGGGATCGACGCCGATCATTTTCACCAGCCGATCGGCCATCAAGCCCGAACAGGCGATCAGCGTGGAGGCCTCATATTCGCCGCCCTGGCGGGTGCGGATCACCACGCCGCTGGCATGTTCTTTCAGGGCGCTGACTTCGGCGTCGTAGACGATCGTTCCGCCTTTCGATTCGAAGATCTTCGCCATTGCCGCCGCCACGTCGCGGTAGCTGACGATGCCGCTGGAAGGGACGAAGATCCCGCCGAGCCCGGTAATGTTCGGTTCGCGCTCGCGTAGCTCCCCGGCGCTTAGCCACTCGCGTTGCAGGCCGTTGGCGGCGGTGCGATCCCACAGGGCGCGCATCCGCTCCATTTCCAGCGGCGAGGTGGCGACCAGCATTTTGCCGCAGACGTCATAGCGGATGCCGTTCTGCTCGCAAAAGGCTTTGGTGGCGCGGTTGCCGGCGAGGCAAAACTGCGCCTTAAGGCTGCCGGGGGTGTAGTACACCCCGGCGTGGATCACGCCGCTGTTGTGGCCAGTCTGATGGCAGGCCGGACCGGTCTCTTTTTCCAGCAGCGCAATGCGCGCGTCCGGGTAAATCTCAATTAACTGCATGGCGGTCGACATGCCGATGATGCCGCCGCCGATAATCACGAAATCATACATCCGCTCAATTCCTTCGCCTGAGAACCCTTATTGATGAGTCTGGTAATGATTCGTGGAATACGCAAAGTAGCCGCGCTGGCGCATCAGTTCGCGGCGCAGGTCCGGGTGCGGCGTAAACCGGTCGCGGCCATGCAGCCAGAACAGGTTGTTAATCAGCAGGAATTTGCCCACCGGCACCGGCACGGAAAGAATGTTTTTACTGGTCTCCAGCGCGTCGGAAAGGCGGCTCAGCCAGGTGCCTTCTTCGAAATCTTTCGGCTGGACGAACTGGTCGATATAGCGCATGACCGGGCGGCCCAGCGAATCGACGTCGAACACCGGGTGGAAAACATCCTTGCTGACGTTTTTGCTCGGCGGCGCGGCCCAGCGCATCGGGCGGCGAGCCAGCGGGTCGCGGAAAAATTCGTCGAGATGCTCCCAGTCGTCGAGATGCAGCAGCAGGGAATTGCCGCCCTGCATGTTCTGCTCGTCGATCTTCATCATCAGCACGTAGTCGGTAATTTCTTCGACATAGGTACCGTCATTGTGCAGCTCCATCACGCGGTGCGGCTGGCGCAGGTAGCTGTCTGAGTTATCGACATTTTTCACCACAAAGCGGGCGTAATACTGGCCGCTCATGGCGTCGAAGTTGGAACGGCCAATCAAGTGCGCGACGGCGGTGGCCAGCTTGACCATCTCATCGGCCTGACTGACGTTATCGATGCCTTCGCCGTTGATCAGCAGCGCGCCTTCCGCGCGATCGAGCAATGTTTTGATCAGCAGCGGCTGCAGCTGGTTGTCGCACAGATCGTCGAGGATCTTGCCGACCTGGAAGCGTAAGAAAGATTTGTACTCCAGCGCCTGCACTGGCCACTGCGCGACCTGCTGCAGGAACCGGGAGGTTGTTTCGGCGGAAAAGGTGAGTTCCAGCAGGCGCGGCGACTGGGAGGAAGGGGCGAAGGAAAAGCCAGGGTATTGCTGGGCTAATGGCGCGGGTGTCGGTTTTACTGCGGTCAGGGCGTTCATCAGGATCGTTCCTCGCTGTCAGGTCAGGGTGATGTTCATTTCGTAGCCATAAATTAAAAATATCTACATTTTTATAAAATGCGTACGAAATGGCCTTTTTGTTTCTATTTTGTGATCTGACAACAATTATTTAACAACATGGGGGGGAGATAAGGTGGTGGTTAACCTTGAGGGACAGAGCGGGTGGCGGAAAGCGCAAAATGCGGGGAAGGCTGAGGGTAAATCGTAATACCGGTCACAGTTTTTAATCTGCGCCATACCCTTATGAAGTGAGGGTGTTAGTATTCAGCGCGTTAATACCTTTCAATGCTTACCGAGGCTTCGATGCTGGAGAATGTCATTATCAGATAATCAGTTTCCCGACCTGCCCAGGCCGGACTGATTATCGCTGCGCTTAAACCTTACGCACACACCTGCGGGTGTAGGCATGTTTTCGCACATGATAATGAACAGGTTTCAGTATGAATTTATCCCGTCAGGAACAACGTACCTTACACGTTCTCGCCAAAGGTGGCCGTATTGCGCACGTCCGCGATACCTCCGGCCGCATTACCGCCGTCGAATGCTACACCCGGGAAGGGCTGTTGCTGAACGACTGCACCCTCGCGGTCTTCAAAAAGCTCAAAACCAAAAAGCTGATTAAGTCGGTGAATGGCCAGCCGTACCGGATCAACACCACTGGTTTGAATAACGTTCGCGCGCAGGCGGACAACCGCTGATACAGCGACCCGGGCAGGGTCGCTGCCCGGGCGTATGGCTCTCAAGGAGAAACACCCATGATCGATATCCCTCGCATTTTTACTATCAGTGAAAGCGAACACCGTATTCATAACCCTTTTACCCCTGAAAAGTACGCCACCCTGGGACGGGCGCTGCGGATGGCGCCGGGCACCGCTATTCTTGACCTCGGCAGCGGCTCCGGCGAGATGCTCTGTAGCTGGGCGCGCGATCATCAGATCGTCGGCACCGGAGTGGACATGAGCCTGCTGTTCAGCCAGCAGGCGACCGCCCGTGCAGAAGCACTCGGGGTAAGCGACCGGGTAACCTTTGTGCATCAGGATGCCAGCGGATATGTCACCAGCCAGCCGTGCGATATTGCCGCCTGCGTGGGGGCCACGTGGATCGGCGGCGGGGTGGCCGGCACGATTGAGTTGCTGAAGCAGAGCCTGCGGCCCGGCGGCATGTTGCTGATCGGCGAGCCATGGTGGCGTAAACGTCCGGCCACGGCGGAAGAGGCGGTTGCCTGCGGCGCGCAGTCGCCTGATGACTTCCTGACGCTGCGGGCGCTGGTCGCCCACTTTGGTGAACTGGGCTATGACGTGGTGGAGATGGTGCTGGCCGACCAGGAGGGCTGGGATCGTTATGAAGCGGCGAAATGGTTGACGATGCGCCGCTGGCTGGAGGCCAATCCGCACGATGACTTCGCGCCGGAGGTTCGCCAGCAGTTGACCACTGCGCCGCTGCACCACGTCACCTGGGCCCGGGAATATCTCGGCTGGGGCGTGTTTGTTCTGATGGCGCGTTAACCGGCATGTCGGTAGCGTCGTAAGGCGCTACCGACCACCTTCAGACCTTCAGTTCGTCGTAGCTGATTACACGCCTCACTGTCGGTAGCGCCATTTGTCTTGCTTTAGTCTTGCTCACTTTCAATAAAGTGAGATGACTGCCAGAGGCTGGAGATCAATGATGCGAGATACTTACCTAACGACGGGGTGTTACCTTACCGAACGTTTCAAGGAAAATACAGGAGGGATAACGGGAAACTTACTCCGTATCACGACGCTATCGCCTCCCTTATTTTCATTTTCTTATTGATGCAACGGTTGGTCACAGGCCGCGAGTATGGATTCATGCATCGCTTCGGAAAGCGTCGGATGCGCAAAGATCATCGACAGGAGACTTTCATCGGTGGCCTCCAGGTGACGGGCGATACCAAACCCCTGGATCTGTTCCGTGACCTGTGCGCCAACCATATGCGCGCCCAGCAATTCACCCGTTTCAGCATCGAAAATAGTCTTCACAAAACCCTCTGTCTCACCGCTGGCCAGCGCCTTACCATTGCTCTGATAAGAGAACTTACCGATCCTGACGGGCCGTCCCCTGGCCAGGGCCGTCGATTCCGTCAGGCCCAGACTGGCAACCTGGGGCCGGGCATAAGTGCAACCGGGCACATAGTCGCGATCAAGCGGGTGGGTGCCTTCGACACCAGCCAGTGTCTCAATGCAGATCACGCCTTCGTGGCTGGCCTTGTGCGCCAGACATGGCGGGCCGGCTACATCGCCGATGGCATAAAGCCCAAATACGTTAGTGCGACAAGCCGCGTCCGTCTTGATAAAACCGCGGTCTAACTCGACGCCCAGTGCTTCCAGCCCCAGATCTTCAATATTCGGCTGTACGCCAACCGCCAGCAGCACACGTTCGACTTCCAGGAAAGATTCGGCACTCGTATTTTTCATTGTACAGCGCACCCCGGTATCGGTGAGCTGTACTTGCGTTATCTGGGTCTGGGTATGGACCTGAATCCCGCGCTTTTCGAATGACTTACGCACCGCCGCTGACACTTCGGCATCCTCCACTGGCAAAATCTGCGACGCTAGCTCGACCAGCGTCACTTTACAGCCCAGATCGTTATAAAGGCTGGCGAACTCGACGCCAATCGCGCCTGAACCGATGATTAATAGCGACCTGGGCAATCGCTTAGGCTGTAGTGCCTCGAAATAGGTCCAGATATGTTCGCCATCTGGCTCTATGCCTGGTAATGCGCGTGGTCGGGCGCCCGTGGCCAGGATCACGTGATCGGCCCGGTAATCGTGCGCTTCCCCCTGGGCATCCGCTACCGTTATTTGTCCCTTACCGCGCAGCCGCGCGGTACCATCAATCACCCTCACGCCATTTTTCTTCAACAGATACTCAACCCCGCCGGTGAGCTGTTGCGAAACGGCACGGCTAAACTGCACCAGTTTCTGCAGATCGACATTCACCTCACCCACGCTGATGCCCAGCTGACTGGCATGGGTGATACTGTGCGCGACCTCAGCGCCATGCAACAGCGCCTTGGTTGGAATGCATCCCCAGTTCAGGCAGATGCCGCCCAGATGTTGTTTTTCCACTAAGGCGGTACGAAGTCCTAGCTGACCGGCACGGATGGCGGCAACATACCCCCCAGGACCCCCGCCGATGATCAGCACATCGTAATTATCGTGCATAGCTCGTCTCCTGGATAAACATCAGGGTAGGGGTTTCAGTCAGTCGCTTGAGTTCCCGGAGAAAAGCTGCACCTGCCGCCCCATCAATGACCCGGTGATCGCAGGATAGCGATACCGTCAGTTGGTGGCGCGCGACGATTTGCCCGTCGCGTACTACCGCCCGCATCTCGCCGGTGCCAATGGCGAGGATTGCGCTTTGCGGTGGATTGATGATGGCGTCAAACTGCCGTACACCGAGCATACCCAGATTTGACACGCTAAAGGTTCCCCCCTGGAACTCTTCCGGCTTCAGCGTGCCCGCTTTGGCTTTGGTCACCAGGGTGTGAATTTCGGCCGATATGTCGCTGATCGATTTCCGGTTCGCCGAGCGAACAATAGGGGTAATTAGCCCGTCAGGCAGCGCAACGGCCACCGAAATGTCGGCATCCGCAAAGCGGCGGATACTTTGTGTCGCCTCATCAAACTGGATGTTGACGTCTGGCACGGCCACCAGCGCCAGGGCACAAGCCTTCACCAGCAGGTCATTAACCGAAATCTTGACGCCGGGTACTTCGCGGTTAATTTCCTGACGTAACGCTAACAGTCGTTCCAGATCGAGATCGACACTCAAACGGAAATGGGGAGACTGTTGCTTGGACGTTTGCAGACGAGAAGCGATAGCCCGCCGCATACCGGACATCGGGATGCTCTCAAAGGGTGCCGGGGCACTCTCCTGCACAGGGCTGACCGGCGGGTGCCCGTCGAGCAACAACGCCGCAGCCAGCACATCATCGCGACTCACCCGACCTCGTGAACCACTGCTTCGGCAGTCATGCAAGTTGATACCCAGTTTGCCGGCCAGACGGCGGGCCAGCGGGGTGGCCGATACCTGGCTATCATCGGCATGCGAGCGGGGCGCTTTGCTGGGACGAACGGGGGGCGTCGGAGAGGCCAGGCGACCGCCGGCGGCAACGATCGCGCTTTCCAGATCAGAAACAGAGATACGTTCCCCGCGTCCGCTGCCGCGGACCTTTTTCAGGTCGACACCCCAGCGGGCGGACAGTCGTAACGCATGGGGCGTGGCATTAACCTGAGTCACATCGGTCACGCCTTGCAGACTGGCGGGGATGTCGATCTGCCCAATGGGGGCCACGGGGTTGTTGGATGGGGGCGAAACAACGGAAGGTGGCTTAGCGCCTGCCTGTGCCGCTACGTCCGGCGCGGCAGCCTCCGTGCCAGGCGCTGCGGGTTTCACCGTCGCCAGACTGGCAGCAAATTCGTCCAGTTCAGCATCGCTGACCGAAGCGTCAGCCGCCAGAGCCAGCACGGCGCCAACCTGAAGCGTCTCACCCTCCCGGGCGATTATCCGGCGTAATGTACCGGCAAAAGGTGCCTCCAGGACATTGACGATTTTACTGGTTTCAATCTCACAGATTTCCTGCCCTCTGGTGAAATCGTCACCCTCCTGGATTGCCCATCGAGCGAGCAAGCCTTCCTCCATGGAAAGCCCCCACTTTGGCATTTCAAGCGTCTTGATTTCGCTCATAGGTTAATCCTCCAGCACTTGACGGACGGCGGCTTCGATACGTTCAACGCCAGGGATCCAGAGTTTTTCGAGAGCAGGGGAGAACGGGACCGGCGTGTGTGGCGGCGTCACCAGCAGAACGGGCGCTTTGAGGAAATGGAATGCCTGGGACGCAATCAGCGCCGCGACATCATGAGCAAAACCGAAGCGTGCAGCGGATTCGTCGACAATCACTACCCGCCCCGTGGAAGCCACCGATTCCAGAATACCTTCCTCATCCAGCGGCGAAATGGTTCGCGGGTCGACCACCTCGACCGAGATCCCCTCTCTGGCCAGTTTGTCCGCCACCTGGTTTGCTTTATGTACCATTGCCGACAACGCAATGATGGTGACGTCCTCCCCTTCGCGAGTGTAGTTGGCTACACCTAGCGGGATGGTATAGATCTCGTCCGGTACCTCGCCCTTGAGGTCGTACAGCATTTTATGCTCGCAGAATACCACCGGGTCGTCGTCGCGAATGGACTGGATTAACAGACCCTTGACGTCATAAGGCGTCGAGGGCACCACCACCTTCAGTCCTGGCGTGGTGGCAAAGATATTATAGGGTGACTGTGAATGCTGGGCCGCGGCGGAAAACCCCGCGCCGATCATCCCTCGCATCACCAGCGGAGCTCTGGCTTTGCCGCCAAACATGTAGCGGAACTTAGCCGCCTGGTTATACAGTGCATCGTGACTCACACCAAAAAAATCCATGAACATCAGTTCCGCGACCGGCCGCAGACCCGTTGCTGCGGCGCCGGCCGCCATACCGATGATGGCCGACTCGGTAATGGGTGTGTCGATCACCCGATCGGAGCCGAACTGCGTCCACAGCCCTTTAGTGACACCCAGCACACCGCCAAAGGCTTCAATCTTCGCCTCTTCGGGCGCATTTCCGCCATGACCGCCACGCAAGTCTTCACCGATGAGCACCACGCGTTCATCGCGTTCCATTTCCTGAGCCAGGGCTTCCTTGACCGCTTCACGATAGGTTTTTATTGTCATGGTTATCACCCTCAGTATGAGACGTACACGTCTGTCAGCAGGTCTTCCGGAGCCGGGTAGGCAGCGGCGCGGGCCTTCAATACGGCATCGTTGACCAGGGTTTCTACTTCCTCATCAATCGCCGCCAGTTCTTCCTGGGTGATATGCTGTTTGACCTTAGCGGTGAAAATCTTCAGCGGATCATGTTGTTCACGCAGGCGTTGCACTTCACCTTCTGCGCGGTATAGCGCGGGATCGCCCTCAAAATGACCATGCCAGCGGAAGGCTTTGGCCTCAATGACGCTTGGGCCACCGCCTTCTCGCGCACGCTTGACCGCCTCTGAGGTTGCCTCATAAACGGCAAAGAAATCGGTGCCATCGACGGTCACTGCCGGCAGGCCGAAGCCAGCGGCGCGCCGGGCGATATCACGCCCACCCACGGCGTAGTCATGGCCGGTCCCTTCGCCGTAACCGTTGTTCTCGAAAATAAAGACGGCTGGAAGCTGGAGCACGACGGCCATATTGATGGCTTCAAAGACCAGGCCCTGATTAGAACCACCATCGCCCGTAAAAGAGACACCGACGTTGCCGGTTTTTAGCGTTTTTGCCGTTAGCGCGGCGCCGATGGCCAGTGGAGGGGCTCCCCCAACGATAGCGTTCGCCCCCAGCATTCCTTTCGACAGATCGGCAATGTGCATCGAGCCACCCTTACCGCGACATAACCCGCTGTCCTTACCGAATATTTCGGCCATCATGCCGTGAATGTCACAACCTTTAGCAATACAGTGGCCATGTCCACGGTGTGTTGAACCAATGAAATCTGCGCTCGTTAAATTTTCGCAGACCCCCACCGCGATGGCCTCCTCACCGGTATAAAGGTGAATGAAGCCCGGAATATCACCGCTGGTATTTTCCTGATGTAACCGCTCTTCAAAGGTCCTGATCTCCCGCATCTTGCGGTAAGCCTGCAATAACGCCTGTTTGCTGAGCATCGTTTAATTCTCCTCAATAAAGGTCACCCAGGCGGGGCCAACAGACAAGGCGGATAACCCTGGCCACACCCATGCAATGAATCTACGAGCGGTTAAAGGGAGTGCGAAGCCACCTTCATGGGGGGGTAGGTGGGGGTTTTCATGCTTGAGGTCAAACTTTCTAAATTTTGTGTAGCAATAAAGTTTGGCCGCCCCATGTCATCCCGGGGGCTGGCGTACAATTGAAAAAAACAAAACGAGTAGACACCACGGATGAAGCCATTGGATTTAGAAGGTCGCCAATCACCCTCACTGGTCTCCGGGCCATTGCGGCTGACGCGAGGCTTGCCGTTAATCCTGACCAAATTCGTCCCACCTCGCTCTTCAATACAATTGCTGGAGCGCCCCCGGCTTCTTCAGCTTCTCAGTCCCGTTCAGCAGTGCCGGCTGGGCGTCGTCTGCGCCGGCGCTGGATTTGGCAAAACCACGTTGTTGGCACAATGGCATCAGCAGATGGTCGCCCAGGGTGAACGTATCGCCTGGCTGAGCCTCGATGAGGATGATGATGACGTATGGCAGTTTATTCCTTATCTGCTGCAAGCATTGCGTCCTCTCTATGCTGACTGGGACGCCGATTTCTGGCGTGACATGGAAGAACAGAAGCTCTCCAGCTCCGAGCAACTGCTGGCCGGGCTCATTAACCAGCTACACTATTGCCCGCATGACGTGTACCTGATTATCGACGACTTCCACGTGATTAACGATCGTGGGGTCTATGAAGCGCTGGGGTATTTAATCAAGCATGCGCCTGCCGCCTTGCATCTGATCATTGGCAGCCGTTTCCACCCGAATCTTGCGCTGAGCCAGCTGCAGGCCCAGGACCAACTGGTGGAAATCTATGATCGAGACCTGCAATTCACGCTCGAAGAAACAAAACACTATTTTAGCCGCACGGTTGCGCTACCCCTCAGCAACCACCATGCACAGCGGCTACAGTCCGTGACAGAGGGCTGGATTGCAGGGATGAAGATCGCTTCATTGTCCGCAGAATTACAGCATGATCCTGAGCATCTGTTGCGCAATATGCATGGAGGAACACGGTCTATTGCCCGCTATCTGAAAGAGGTGGTCCTGGATCCGCTGCCGGAAGAGGTTCTCGATTTTCTGGTGAAAACGTCCTTCCTCAGTCGGTTAAATGCCGAATTATGCAACGCAGTGACTGGACGTGATGATAGTAAAGCGATGCTGGCATGGATTGAGCGACACAACCTTTTTTTGTCAGCCCTTGACGAACAAGGCTACTGGTTCCGCTACCATCCTCTGTTGCAGGAAAATCTTCGGACCATGCTGCAGCAGAACAACGATATTGATCGCAAACAGCTACATGAATTAGCCAGTCATTGGTTCGTCGAACAGAAGCTGTGGTCTGAGGCGGTACGCCATGCGCTCAGCGCAGGCAAGCCGGTGCATAGCCCCGGGCAGGATGGCGCAAGCGCTCAGTCACTGGCGGAAGAAGGGGATATCGATACCCTGATTTCATGGATGCATCATTTACCACCCAGCACCGATCCTTCGCGCATTGACCTGCAAATTAATCTGGCCTGGGCACTGGCGCATTATTTCCACTTTGATGAGTCGAGGCAGCTGCTTGATAACCTCGATCAGATGGTACTTCATCATCGTGAGGATTTAACCCGCAGTACCTGGTGTAAATTGCGCGTTGTGCGGGCAATTTGCGAAGCCTTTGCGGAAAACATCCCGGAGAGTCTGGTTATTGTTCAGCCGTTGCTGGCCGAAGTGCCCTGCGGCGACACCTGGGTTGATGGTCTGATATGCAATATTCTCAGCTATTGCCATGTTGTTAACCAGCGCTATCACGACGCGCTGGAGGTTCAACAGCATATGCCCTCTCCGGAAAGTCCTTTAGATAATCTGTTTGTCTCGGTATATCGCGCTTTTATCATTGCCCAGTGCCATCTTTGTCAGGGCGATCTGGGGAAAGCCGGGTGGTACGCAGAGAAAACGTTGCGTCAGGCTGAATGTTATACCGGTACCCAGTCGACCAGTGGCGCGACGCTGGCGCCGCTGCTGGCGGAGATAGCCTATGAATGTCAGAGTGGTGACTCGCCCGATCATCTGTTAGCCGACCGGCTCGAATTCATCGACCGATTCAGTCCACCCGACGCGCTGAGTCGCTGTTATACCTATCTCGCGCGTCAGGCCCTGGATGGCGATATGCCGTATGAGACCGAGCGATTGCTGGAGCATGCGCAGCGTCTTGCCGTGTCTCGCGGCTGGCAACGGCTCCAGGCCATGATGTTAGCCGAGCAGGTGAGGGTGCGACTGCAGCACGGCAATGTCACAGGCGCAGAGCAACTGCAGCGACAACTTGAACAAATGGCCGCCAGCTTCCGAATGGATGCCGAACATCCCTGTCAACGCGCTATCGCTCTGTCTGCATCCCTTAGCCACTGTCGCCTTCTTCTCGCCAGAGGCCAGGCGCCGCAAGCTTGTATTCTCCTGGCTGACATGGTCTCTGATCAGGAAAGCCGGGGGGACGGGTTAACCGCAGCGCGTCTGCGTACGCTCTGGTCATTAGCCTTGTGGAACAGTGGCAAAACTGCGGCAGCGCGCACGACATTTCAGCCAGTCGTGCAGCTGGCTGAACAACAGCATCTCACGGGCCTCTTTCTTGACGCTGGCGATACCTTGCAACCTTTGCTTGCCGGTATGAATGAATCCTCTTCAGCTTGTACAGAGGAAGGGATAATCCATAGTCCCTGGGCAGACAAGCGCGCGCCTGCAGATGGAACACCGTTTAATAGTGGAAGCCCCGATATTCATGGCGAGCTGAGCGAGCGAGAGTTGCAGATATTACAACTGATCGCTGAAGGTCAGATGAATAAAGAAATTGCTCGCTCCCTCGCTATTTCTGCCGAGACGGTCAAATGGCACATCAAAAACATCTACGCGAAGCTTAAAGTGAATAGCCGCACTCAAGCGATGAGTCGGGCGCTGGAGATGAAATTACTGGATTAACGGTTTGAAGAGGGAGGGCTGGATACAAAATATTATAAAGACGAGCCACTTTCTTAACGGGCTATGAGCCACGGATAATCCCGGCATTTCTGAGACCATTGGGCTTCTCACTCTGAACAGTGACGGCAGTTTTGATGCCCTGACTCAGCGATAAGTGCGTTGAGTTTAAGGGGGCGACGCCAGGGGAAAGTAACCCTGGTGTAACCTTAGAGAGGCTTTTATCTTTGATTTAGCGTGGTGGCGATAATAGGAGTTGAACCTACGGCCTTAGCATTACGAATGAGAGAAGGTATTATTAAATCCGTTACTATCAACTTTAATTTATCTTTATAACCTTATGAAATAAAAATATTTTTTTGCTTTTGTGATGTTTTTCATCGTCGTATTGTTTTTGACCAGGAGTGTAATCCCAAGGCAACCCCGCAGAGAGTATTGATAAGGCGTAGGTCAATCGCCGCCAGGCCTGGAATAATGGTGAACTCAGCCATCAGACGGTGGGGCAGGCAATTCGATGCTTAAAAAGCACCGTTTACCGAGGCCAATTTTGTGGGCTGCCTCGGTGAACGGTAGAAATTATGTTGAGGAGATCGCGCTGCTTAAAAAATCGCTCACCGTCTTCATGCATAGATCGCGCTCTTCCACGTGCGGCATATGGCTTGAGGCGTCAAAAATGACCCACCTCGCGCCAACGATATGGTCCATAAAGGGCTGTACCACTTCCGGTGTGGCTTCATCGTAGCGCCCGGAAATCAGCAGCACCGGAATCTGAATTTGCGCGAGGCGGTCGATAATCGTCCATTCTTTCATACTGCCGATGACGTGGAATTCGGTGGGGCCATTCATCGCGTGATAGACCGTTGGATCGGCATCCATAGCATCAAAGGTGCGCCGTACTTCCGGCGGCCAGGGATCAAGCCGACAGACGTGGCGTTGATAAAATATTGCGCTTGCCGCCTTATATTCTGCGCTATCCAGTGTACCCGCCGCCTCATGTTCCAGCAGCGTCTTCTGGACATCGGCAGGGAGCTGCGCCCGGAGTTCTGCTGCGCCCTGTAGCCACAGCGCCATTGAGGCCGGAGAGTTGGCGATAATCAGCGCTTTTAAGCCCGTTGGCTGGGTCACGGCATGTTCTGCGCCCAGCATGCCGCCCCACGATTGACCCAGTAAGGCGTAATTATCGGCAATATCGAGATACTGCAGCAGGTTATCCAGCTCGTTGAGGAACAATGCCGGTTGCCAGAAGTCGGCAGGCTGCTGCGGTAGATGAGTTGAGCGGCCGTTACCTAGCTGATCGTAGTGGATCACCGCTCGCCCGCTGAGGGCGATATCACGGAACGCATCGACATAATCGTGCGTACATCCCGGCCCGCCGTGGGCAATAACCAGCGGCGTCAGTCCACTATGGATATCGCCGCAAATACGAAACCAGGTTTGGTATTCCCGAAACGGGGCGTAGCCTTCGCTAATGGTGTACATGAATGATCTTTATCCTGCTAAGTGGACCGGCTTTCAGGGTAAAGGGTCGTAACCAACGCTGAACACTAGCAAAAATGCTAGTTCTTAGCTGTCGAGCAGACGGTAATGCAGGGCGCGTACCACCGCCTGTACGCGATTGCTGGCGCCCAGTTTTCTGGCCGCGGTATTCAGGTGCAACGTCACCGTCGCCACCGAGCGGTGCAGTTTGCGGGCGATCTCTTTGGCGGTAAGCCCTTCAGCAGACCACGTCAGACATTCGCGTTCACGATTGCTTAGCTTCACGTGGAGACAGGTCAGCATGGTGCTGTCGAATAGTGGAAAGGCTGACTCCTGGAACTGGTGGGCAATCAGCATCAGTTGCGCCAGGGTCGCGCTGATTTCCCGTTCCTGACGCTGGCCGGTATGGATGCCGGTGAGAGTAACGAATCCGCCGTTTGGGAGATGCAGGGGAACCGTTGCTCCACAGGGCATATTGTGTTCACGCATATAGTCGGTGACGGCGGTAGCGTGATCGTCCAGCCTGCCGCGCAGCATGCTTCTGTCCGGCCGTTGATAAGACCAGATAAAGGGTGCGCAGCTCTCCAGCGCACAGTGTTGGACCGGATCAACCTGGTAATATCCTCGCTCGCACCATAGCTGGCGCATATCCTCCGGTACATTGTACGTTTTCAACAGCGACGGCGTAATCAGCTCTCCCTCCAGCGAACGCGGGACTGGCGTGTAGTCGTAAATAACCGCGTCAAATCCCAGCGTTCTGGTGTGCTGGAAAAGCCCACTGAATGCGTCATCCAGGCTGGTTGCCCGGGTGCTTTCGGGGCGTTCAAACTCCAGTCGCATATAACCCCCTTTACGTTAAACGAGGCCTGAGACGGGCACGATTTGTGCAAAACCGTCAATAGCTCGCTTCAAGGCATGCAATTCCGGTGCCGTTCCGGCGCAGCGCAAAACTAGTATTTTTGCTAACTGTTCAGCTTCCGACGTTGTCGTTAGCGTTAAGGCAACGACACACCAGCAGCATCGACGACGAGGAACACACCATGTGGAGTGAAGTAGCGCCCGATCAGTGCCATAACATTGCTGTGGATGGTTATAACGTCGTGGCTTATCAATTTGGTGACGGCGATGAGACCGTCCTCTGCCTCAACGGCGGACCCGGGCTGCCCAGCGACTATTTGCGTGAGGCTCACTCCTGCCTGAAACAGCACGGCTACCGGGTGATTGCCTTTGATCAACTGGGAACCGGGAAATCGGACCGACCGGATGACGCCAGTCTGTGGACCATGGCGCGCTACGTACGTGAAGTGGAAACCGTCCGCCAGGCGCTGGGGCTCGGTAAGGTGCATCTGCTTGGTCATTCGTGGGGCGGATGGCTGGCGATAGAAGTGGCATTGCACCATCCTGGCGCAATTCGCTCGTTGATTCTTGAAAACACCGTCGCCGATATGCCGCATCTGGTGCAGGAACTGAACCGCCTGCGCGGTGCGCTGGGACCAGAGACCGTCGCCATGATGCAGCGCTATGAAGCGCTGGACTGGCTGGATCACCCGGCCTATCAAGCGGCGATTACCCTGCTTAATTATCGCCACGTCTGCCGCCTTGATGTGTGGCCCGAACCGGTTAAGCGGTCGCTTGAGGACTGGAATATGGGGCCGTACATCACAATGCAGGGGCCGAACGAATTCCTTTATACCGGTAATTTAAAAACGTGGAACCGCAGCGCGGAACTAGCTTCGATCCGCGTGCCGTGCCTGATAGTCAGTGGACAGCATGATGAACTTACACCCGCCTGTGCCCTGAAAATGAAGCAGGGACTGGCGAATGCCGAAATAGCAGTTTTTGCCAATAGCAGCCATATGCCGTTTTACGAAGAGCCGCAGGCTTACTACCCGGTGCTGCTCGATTTTCTGGCACGCCAGCGCGATACGGGAGGCTGTTGATGCATCGTTACCGCTTTCTGCTTTTTCGCCCGCTGCAGCTGCTGCCGGTTCTGCTCGGCATTAGCTTGATCACCTTCATGATGGTGCGGGCGATCCCCGGCGATCCGGCGCGCATTCTGCTGGGAGTCCGCAGCACACCGGCAGCGCTGGCCCGCATCCGCGCGCAGTTTGGTCTCGATGAGCCACTATGGGTACAGTACGGCTTTTTTCTGCGCAACCTGCTGCAAGGAGAACTGGGGAAGTCGATTGTGTATCGCGTGGATACTCTGAAGCTGATTGGTTCGCGTCTTGAGCCAACGCTGTGGCTGGTACTGGGCAGTGTCCTGTTGGCCATTGCCTTGACGGTGCCGCTAGCGGCGATTGCTGCACGCCAGCGTGGACGTCTCGCCGATCGGCTGATTCGTCTTTTTACCACCGCCGGGCTGGGGTTTCCGGCGTTCTGGCTCGGTATCATGCTGATTCTGCTGTTCAGCATTGTGCTTGGCTGGTTCCCGGTTTCCGGCTACGGCAGCGATTTTTTAGACCAGTTACGCCATATGGTTCTGCCGTGCCTGACCGTGGCGCTGGCGCTTTCAGCGGTATTGATTCGTAACCTGCGCGCCAGCCTGCTGATGGAGATGAATAGTGACTATGTCGTGGCGGCACGAGCGCGCGGGCAACGGGAAAGACGCATCTTCTGGCGACATGTGCTGCCCAATTCGCTGGTGCCAACCATCAATCTTCTGGCCGTGAATATCGGTTGGTTAATCGGCAGTACGGTGGTTATCGAAAGCGTGTTTGCCATCCCTGGCCTCGGACAACTACTGGTAAAGGCGATTTTTAGCCGCGACTACATGGTGGTTCAGGGCGTAGTCATGGTCTTTGCCCTTGCCACCGTGGCGGTCAGCCTGCTGGCGGACATTCTGACCGTGGCTCTGGACCCGAGGATAAAGCTAT
The DNA here is from genome assembly GCF_002806645.1 of Klebsiella sp. H-Nf2. Lineage (NCBI taxonomy): Bacteria > Pseudomonadati > Pseudomonadota > Gammaproteobacteria > Enterobacterales > Enterobacteriaceae > Klebsiella > Klebsiella sp. H-Nf2. The sequence goes on along the minus strand of NZ_PIBL01000006.1, from coordinate 253,004 downwards.
GAAGGTAACGGCGACGTTTTCCCGTCTGCGTCAGCGGATTATTCCGCGCCAGCAGGCGCTATATGCCGGGCTGACCATTGTCGGATTGTGGCTGTTGGTGGCCTGCCTGGCACCATGGATAGCGCCGTTTGATCCGATTGCTCAGGACGTATCCTCCAGCCTGCTGTCGCCGAGCGGCGCGCACCCGTTCGGTACTGACAACTTTGGTCGCGATGTTTTTTCCCGGGTGCTATGGGGCGCACGAGTCGATCTGCAAATTTGCATACTGGGAGTCCTGTTCCCCTTTATGCTTGGCACCACGCTGGGTGCGCTCTCCAGCTATCTTGGCGGCGTCGTGGACGCGCTGGTGATGCGGGTGATTGATATTGTGCTGGCTTTTCCGTTTCTGGTACTGATGTTAGCGATTATTGCCATCCTCGGACCAGGACTGAGCAGCTTTTATATTGCGATGGCGATAGTGGGCTGGGTTTCCTACGCTCGGCTGGTGCGCGCTCAGGTACTGACGCTGAAACAGCGAGATTTTATTCTGGCGGCCCGCAGCCTGGGCTATGGACACCTGCGCATTTTGTTCCGCCATTTGCTGCCGAACGCATTAACTGGCGCGATCGTTTTTTCGATGTCCGACTGCGTACTGGTACTGCTTAACGGGGCCTCGGTGAGCTATCTCGGGCTCGGCGTGCAGCCACCAACCGCGGAATGGGGCGTGATGGTTGCCGAAGGGCAGAGCTTTATCACCACTGCGTGGTGGATAACGACCTTTCCGGGGATCGCCATTGTGTTGTTGGCAATGGGGTTCAGCCTGCTGGCCGATGGGTTGGGGGATAAGTTAGGGGAGCGCGTATGAGTTTGTTGACGGTGAATCACCTGACAGTCACGCGTGGTGAAGATATCGCGCTGGTAGATAACGTCTCATTAAGTCTGGAAGCTGGTGAGATGCTCGGGCTGGTCGGTGAGAGCGGGTCGGGAAAAACCGTAACCTGCCGGGCGCTGATGCGCCTGTTGCCGGGGGCTGGACTGCGGATTACTGGCGGCGAAGTTTTGCTGGGAGGGCGCGATATTTTGTCCCTCAGTGAAGGGCAAATGTCGGCGGTGCGCGGACGGGAAATCGGCATGATTTTCCAGAACCCCTCCAGCCATTTGAATCCAGTGATGACTATAGGGGAACAGATCGCAGAAAGTCGCCGCCTTCATTTTGGCGCTAACCGTCGTCAGGCACGAGAGGATGCGCTGGCGCTGCTACGACAAGTGGGGATCCCTGACCCGCAGAATCGGCTCAATAACTATCCACATGAATTTTCCGGTGGCATGCGTCAGCGGGCGATGATTGCCGTCGCCCTCGCACCGGAGCCCACGCTGTTGATTGCCGATGAACCGACGACCGCGCTGGACGTGACCGTGCAGATGCAGATTTTACGCCTGCTGAGTGACCTGCGCGCTGAGCTGGGGCTGGCGGTCATTATGATCACTCACGATCTCGGCGTGGTGGCGCAAACCTGTGACCGGATTGCGGTGATGTACGGCGGTCGACTGTGTGAGGTGGGCGACAAGCGAGAAGTGCTGGCCAGCCCGTTGCACCCTTACACTCGCGGACTTATTGATTGCCAGCCGGTCAGCGAAGGTGGGCAGGGGAGGTTGACGACCATCGACGGCCAGCCGCCAGTTGCCGACCATTTTCCATCGGGCTGCCGTTTTCATCCGCGCTGTCGATGCGCCGATGAGGCCTGCCTCCACCAGCCGTTGCTTCGCTACAGGCAGGATAGCCGCAGCCATGCGGCAGCCTGCCATCACACATTGCCGACACCTATCCGGCGGGAGAGATAATGGCTTACCCTAACTGGCCGCTGCTTGAGGCCGATAACCTTTCCGTCACCTTTCCGGTTTCCGGCGGGTTTTGGCGAGAGAAAAAAGTGGTGCATGCGGTTAACCAGGTCACGGTGCAAATTTATCCCGGCGAGACGCTGGGCCTGGTCGGCGAGTCCGGCAGCGGTAAAAGTACCCTTGGACGGGCGCTGTTGCAGCTCGAACGGGTTGCGGCAGGAGAGGTGCGGTTCGATGGTCAGCGTATTACACATGGCTTAACCAGCGACATCGTCCGTCTGCGCCAGCAAAGCGCGATGATTTTCCAGGATCCTTTTGCGTCATTAAATCCGCGACAGACCGTGGGAGAAAGTATTGCGGAGGTACTGCGCGTTCATCAGAAGATACCGCGCGCGCAAATTGCTCAGCGGGTAGCGGAACTGCTCACCCAGGTTGGCCTGCGTACGCAGCAGGCCAACGCGAAACCGTCTCAGCTTAGCGGCGGTCAGTGTCAGCGCGCCGGTATTGCCAGAGCGCTGGCTATCGAACCGCGGCTGATTGTGGCGGATGAGTGTGTCGCGGCGTTGGACGTCTCTATTCAGGGGCAGATCGTGAATTTATTGATGGATCTGCGGGAGAAAATGGGGCTGGCGATTCTGTTTATTGCTCACGACCTGGCGATTGTGCGTCGGCTTTGTGATCGCGTCGCGGTGATGTATCTCGGGCGGATCGTGGAGGAGGGGCCTACGGAAACGGTCTTTACACGGCCCCTGCATCCCTATACTGCCGCGCTGGTATCCGCGATCCCGGAAATTGACCCGGATAAACCGCTGCCAAAAAATTTGCTGGGGGGCGAGCCGCCCAGCCCCGTCGCTGTTCCACCAGGTTGTGCATTTCATCCGCGCTGCCCTCATGCGCAGGTGCAGTGCCGCACCGGCGAACCACCACCAACCCGGCAGATTGCCGACCACGCTTATGCCTGCGTATTGAACCACGAAGGCGATGAGACCGTTTTATCCTTTGACAGGGGGATCTATTGATGAAGCACAGGCATGTTAAGTTACTGGCGGCAAGCGTTTTTCTGGCGCTCAGCGTGGTGAGCGAAATAGCACAGGCGGCAGGGGTATTGACCATTGGCCGGCGAGAGGACAGCACCACTTTTGATCCGATAAAATCGGCGCAAAATGCCGATAACTGGGTTTTTTCGAACGTCTTCGACCCGCTGGTGCGGGTGGATAAAACCGGGACTAAGCTGGAGCCTGGTGTGGCAGAAAGCTGGACGATTTCCCCGGACGGCAAGGTCTACACCTTTAAAATTCGCGATACCAAATTCTCTGACGGCACACCTCTGACCGCTAGCGATGCGGCGTTTAGCCTGATGCGTATCCGTGATGATAAAGGTTCGCTGTGGCGCGATTCCTACAGCATTATCGACAAAGCTGAGGCCACGGACCCGCGCACCTTGGTGGTCACGCTGAAATCGCCCTCAGCGCCATTCTTATCTCAGCTGGCGCTGCCGAACGCCTCGGTGGTTTCACAGCAGGCGATGAAGGCGGAAGGTGAAGAGGCCTTTGCCGAAAAACCGGTAGGTTCCGGCGCGTTCAGCGTTAAAGAGTGGCTGCGTGGCGAAAAAATCGTGCTGGTTAAGAACCCGAATTTCTGGCAAGCGAAGAACGTCAGCCTGGATGGCGTGGAGTGGTTAACCATTCCGGATGATAATACCCGAATGCTGAAAGTGCAGGCCGGTGAGCTTGACGCCGCGCTGACCGTGCCCTTCTCACGCATTGCATCGTTACAGAAAGACGCCAATCTAAAGGTTGAACTGGATCCTTCCACTCGTGAAGACCATCTGTTGATTAACCATTCGCACGGTGCTCTGGGCAAGGTGGAAGTGCGTCAGGCGCTGGACTTTGCGATTGATAAAGACGCGATCGTGAAGACCGTGACTTTTGGCTATGGTCAGGTGGCGAATTCCTATATCCCCGCCGGGGCGCTATACCACTACGCGGACAATCTTCGCAGGCCATACGATCCGCAAAAGGCCAAAGAGATACTGAAAGCGGCGGGGGCGGCCGATCTGAAGCTGAACTATGTGGTTAACGCCGGAGATGAAGTGGATGAGCAAATCGCGATTTTGCTCCAGCAACAGCTGGCAAAAGTTGGGGTGACGGTGAATTTACAAAAAGTCGACCCGAGCCAGAGTTGGGATATGCTGGTAGCCGGGGATTACGATATTTCGGTGATGTACTGGACGAACGATATTCTTGACCCTGACCAGAAAACCACCTTTGTGCTTGGTCATGACGCCAATATGAACTATATGACGCGCTATCATAACGAGCAGGTTAAAGCGCTCGTGGCTTCGGCGCGCATCGAAATGGACAGTGAAAAGCGTGAGCAGATGTATATCGACCTGCAAAAAATGGCCAAAGCCGACGTGAACTGGGTTGATTTGTATTACAGCCCATACCGCAACGTCAGCCGCAAGAATATCGACGGTTTTTATCAAAATCCCCTGGGGCGCTTCTTCCTGGAAGATACCGTCAAAAACTAATGCCTCTTTGCGCCGGTTGATATCGATCACCGGCGCTTTTTTTAATCTTTTCGGACCACCCGCTTCCGCGGGAAACTCGCAACGTTACCGATCAGTCCGTCAACATCAGCTCCGCCGTTGATGAGTTCATGATGAAATTCTTTGCAGCCCTGCTTACCGTCATGGTGGTTTGTTTTCTCAGCATGGGCTGGTGCTGGGGGCACCCTTCCATGCAGTGGTGGAGGCGGCGGTACAACGGGCTATGCCAGTGCTACTCACGGCACTGGCCGCCATTCTGGCGTTTATCCCGCTGACGCACTCCCAAACTCTCTTGTGAGAAATACGATAGAGGGCGTTATCTGCGATAAAAACTCGATTTAACCTTAATAATTCTTAACATGTTTAACGGGTTTTTTAAAAAGGTTTTAAGCTATTAATACATTGATATAAATAAGAATTTTTTTTAGACTGGATATGTAAAAGCGTATGCATGCCATAAGACACTTCATATCGAAGCTACAATCTTTTTAAACATCGCATCGTGGGGGTCTCTATCCAGAACAGTGTATGGCAGTTTTGATGCCCTGGTTCAGCGATAAGAACAGTGAGCTTAAGTGTGTTGGTTGCGGGGGAAAAAGTAACCCAGGCGTAACCCCAAAGAGTTTTTTAAAGACAGTGGCTTATATAACTATTTGATTTAGATGGTGCCGATAATAGGAGTGAAACACGCGATAAATCTTGTGTTCGGGTCTTCACCTACGACCTTCGCAACTACTTGATTTAGCGCTTTTTACGCACACTCGTAATCAGGCATTCATCATGCACATGATAAACGCCCCTTAACTTTAACGGGGTGAAAAATGAAATACAAGCCGGATCAGTACATTACTTCTGACAGTTACGGGGTCTATTACATCAGGATCGCCATTCCTGAATGGCTGCGTAGTGCCTTTGGTGGAAAGAAAACGCTTGTTCGTAGCCTGAACACTTCCGATCTACGTGTGGCACGTAGGAAACGCGATGTTATAGCCGATGAGTATCACCGGGTAAGAGAAATTGCTGAACCGCCAAAACCGGATAGCTTGCAGGACACGATCAGCTACCTCCAGAGCGTAGCGAAGTATGCCAAAGCGTCACCAGTGGCGCAAAGAGATAACAGGCTGGAACCTTCCACAGCACCCAATAATAAGGCTAATAAACTCGCGCCCTCCTGCCCTTCACTGGTCAAGATGCTGGATGTGTATTTGTTGCAGAATGCCGATGTGAAGAAGCTCGGAACACTGTCAAAGGATAAACGAGCGGTTACGGTGTTTCTCGATTATCTAAAGCGTTCTGACATAGCGTTAAACGACATAACCAGGACAACCATCACTGGATGGATCGACGCTATGAAAGAGAATGGTAGAGCCGTTCAAACACAGGCTAATTTCCTCTCTTCAATGGCGTGTATCCTCGATCTTGCCGCAGCCCGTTACCACGATGCCCCGCCGCTTGAGCGGAACCCGTTCAGAGGGCATAAGCTCCACACAGCCGCTTCCAGGCGAAGCTATGAGGCATTCACCGATCAGGAAGTTGTAACGCTGTTACGAGGCTTACAGGAAGCTGGAGAGGTGGAGTTATTCGACGTGGCAAGCATTGCCGCCTATAGCGGGATGAGGATCGGGGAAATCTGCAACTTGCAGCCGGATCACATCGTCAATGTTAACGGGGTGATGTGCTTCCAAGTGCAGGAAGGGAAAACCTCAAACGCCGCCAGGATTATTCCTATACATTCTCACGTCCTGCCGATGGTGTTAGAGCGTCGTAATACTCCACATAACGGCTTTTTGTTCTACCGTGCCAGCATCACCAAACGGGCAGACCAGAAGCGATCAGGATGGCACGTTAACCGCTTTGGAGTGTTGAAGCGTGACATTCTGCCAAACAGTGAAAATAAGGTGTTCCACAGTTTCAGACATGCCGTGATTTCTAAGCTGAACGCCGCAGGAGTTGAAGAAGGACGTATTGCCTTGTTGGTTGGTCACTCTTCTGGAGAAACGGAGTCTTTCAAGACGTATTCTAAGTCCGTCCCTGAGCGTATCGTGAAGGTGTTAGCTGGGTATGTGGAGATGGTGAATTATGAACAAATAGCGATCAATAAAACCAGTGTTATCAACCAATTCTGATACTAAATAAACAGGTCTCGCAGCATAAAATACCGCACGTTTTATCAACTGTGAATTTATCCAGTTAAATGCTGATTCATTGTTGCACAGCGAAACGGTGAAGATTATCATAAACACTATATGTTGTACTCATTGACGTAACGAGTACAACATGTGTAAAAATTCACTTTCTGAATAGGTGTTGATAATGGCTAATAATTCGAAGCAGACCTCAAGCAAAGTCGCATCAGTCGCAGCACAAACATTGAACAACCCTAACGCATCTGGAATCCAAAAGAGCCTTGCTGGTTCAGCACTGTCTCAAAAGGGTTCTTCGAATCAAACAAGCGGTGCAATGGAACACAGAGCATCTGCTGCCCTCAACAACCCTCGCTCAAGTGAATTGACCAAAGAACTTGCCGCCTCTGTTCTCTCTCAATCGAACAAAGGGCGTAAATGAAAAAAGGGGCGTAAGCCCCTTATTTTTTATTAAATTCAGTTGTCACCGTGTCGGATTCAGTTTTCTTAGAATTAGAAACAACTTTCTGCTTCACCGTACCACCAACTGATCTATTACTTTGCGTCTTTGTAGCTATTACATTCACCTCTGCTTTACTGACAAGCCTGATCTGTTCAAATTCAAGATCAAATTGCATAGCAAATTCAGATTTATAATCGTAACTGATACCGGAAAGAATGACATTCTCATACACTTTATGCTCTGTCACTAATGTAATAGGTTGTCTGCCGTCAAAGATTTTATCAAGATACTCGATAGCCTGAGAAATACGAGTACCATTTACACCAGCACTGTATAAGAGGTCTTCCTCTAACCTTATCGGAGTTTCGGTAATAATACCGGTCAGCTTGAATGTATTGTTCTTAATCTGAACGTGATCGCTGACCTCTGCCCCGCTTTCTACGGGATAGCTTGTAATGTCTGCCTGTCTACGTATTCCCGTATCTGTGACAGCATCAAACACAATAGCCTGATAATTCTGAATGTAGTTATCTGAGGCTGAATTATAAACAGATGCAAGGATAGTGAATCCGTTTTCACCTTTGGTACGGGTAGCACTGCTGTTATTACTGTTTGATGTGGAATTAATTCCTTGCGAGGAATTACCAATAGTTAAACTACCTGGTGTTGCCATTTATCCTTATTCCTTGAGAATAGGCGGTATTACCCGCCCGTTGATGATTGTCCAGAGGAAACAGCAAGCACCATACGCTGATTGTTCTGATTAATACGCTGATCTACGCTCGCATTTAGCATGTTTCCGAATGTCGGATCAGGGGCAATAGTGAGAGAGATCATTCCTTCCGGTAGATTATTTTGTAATACCACTGGCTGCACCACTGTATTATTAGCTGGCGGTGTCGCTGTAGTGGTTGCTGATTGTTTCAACATAGAAACAGGAGAATAATCACCGTTAGCGCTCGGTGCGTAGCTGGTAACATCCTGCGCCCCGCTTGTACCGTTCCACCAACCGCGAAGCGTATCAAACACGTTATGCGGATGTGTGCCGTCCTGGTTAGGTTGGCTGGCTCCGTAAGCGTTAGCTACGGCATTATCACCAGGCTGTGCAGGTGCAGAGGTCGTGCCGTAGTGCTGGCTCACCGCCTCTTTAGTGGTGTTATCACCGTTCAGGAGGTTCAGCTTTCCAGTGATCCAGTTGGAGAGTTTCAGCAATCCTACGGCAGCATCCCCCGCCGCTCGTCCGACACCCTCAAAGAAGGGTAAAGCGTCCTGCATGGCTTGTTTCCACTCTTTCACCGTTTCAGGGTCGAGAGAGTCCATAAACCCTTCAAAGAATGCCAACTTCTGGCTATCAGTGAGAATGTCCATTTCCTGATTAAACTTACGGTATGCAACAAGCTGATCCTGTTGTTCCTGGTTCAACCACTGCCCGTTACGCTTGAGCACATCCACCTGATCAGTGATCGCTTTGCCCTGATTAGAAAATGCCTTGTGATACAAGCCCAAATCGTCTGCAAGGTCTTCCAGGTTGTGAAGGATTTGCTCTTGTGAATAGCCTTTTCCCTGCATGGTGTTGGTGTAAGCAGAGACGAAGCCAAACGGATTGGATTGGTAGGATTTCAGATCGTCTTTAGTGAACCCCATGTTCAGGGCTGCATCCACAGGGGCTGATCCGCCTTTCCATTGTCCAGACTTCTTATCAAATGTGCTGTTGGTGTAGCTGTCTGCCAGCTTTTCTGAAATGTCTTTTCCGTTATCCAGTAGCTTACGCTGCCCTTGCAGCCCCATACCGGAATCAATACCGTTAGCCGTGGCATACTGCGAAAGTGCCTGTAAAACGTTGTAATCAACGTTCCCCAACTTCGCACGCTGCACAACCTCGCTGCGCTCTTCCTGTGCCGTTACTGCATCTTTGCCCCATGAATAAGCGCCATAAGCCGCTGCACCGATACCAGCGCCAGCAATCGCCCCGCCACCTAAGCCCATCAGAGAGCCAGAGATCGCCCCTGTAGCTTTACCACCGCCAGCAAGAGCGTTAGCCCCTCCCGCCTTTGCTGCTGCTCTACGCTCTGCGTTAATGCGTCTGTAGCTCTGCTGTAAGCGCTTAATCTCGCTGTTCTGACGCTGTAGGGAGATCGTGCCGCTGGCATAAGCCTTAGTGATCTTGCTCGCCTGTAGCGCTGCCTGTGTTAGTTCAACATTGGTAAGGTGCTGCATACTCTTAAAGCTGCTTGCCGTGTCGAGTAGCTTCAATTCAGCACGTTCTCTGCGTACCGCTGTTCTTTGGGCCTCTTTCGCTGCCTGTTGCTCTACACGAAGCGCGGCCTTAGCTGCCCTTGCCTTTTCTCGTTCATCGCTATTACGTGGCTTAGAGGCTTTCTTATTCAGCTTATCTAATTCTCTTTCAGCAGACTTTAACCCCTGATTGAATTTTTTCATGTTCAAAGTGGGGTCTTTCATACCTTTCGCTTTTTTCTGAATTTGATCGAAAGAGTCCATAGCTTGCTTCATTGAATTACGATCAACGGTGAATGTCACCGTGTTATTAATTTTAGATGTGTTAATCTCAAGCATGATTATTCACCGCCTTTCTGATCTAAAAAATGGTGAATTGCTTGCTCCACTGTTTCACCACGAAAAATGCGTTGCCTCACGCTGTTATAATCAACATCTAATAACCTGCACATTGCAGCAACATTTAATAGCCCTTCAGCATCAGAGGCCGATAATTGAACATGCAGCCCTCTGTTAGATTTTAAAATTAATTGCATACTCTTTCCTCACTCTGGAAATAAAAAAGGAGCAAGGGCTGGCGCATTTGCTTTGCGTGTTCCAGTTCCCTACGCCCCCTGATTAAAAGCTCTTCTGTTATTTCCAGACGTGAAGAGCTAACGTCTATCGCTCACTATTCTGAGACTCTACCGAAAATGATCGCTTGCGGGATCGCCACGATAGGAAGGTAACTACACTCGGTAGCTACTTCTGGGAAGCCCCAACGCTGATCTACGATCACATACTGGTGATACAGTGATGCGCCTTTGCCTTGTGTCACGTGGCGAACACCAACACCAGAGTGAAGAACGTAAGCGTTAGATTCAGGAGCCATTACCGGAATACTCACGAACGAATCAACACCAATACGATCAGTAACCAGAGAGTAGCCTGTCACATCGATCACGGTTACGCCGTTCAGTGTCCAGGTTTCGAAAGCAGGGTTAGCGCCTTTAGTGCGGGTGTAGAAGTTATCACCGGACTCCAGAGGCAGCGTATACACCATGAAATCTTTCACTGATGGGTGATAGCGTAGCGCTACGGCGGCTTTGCCAGAAGCCAGGATCACCGCGCCTTGTTTGGCTTGTGCCAGTCCTGAGCCAAGTTTCACATTCTGAATGCGTCCGATCTCGCTTAGTTGCTGGAATACGTTAGCGTCTGCGCTAATGTCCATCGTGTATGTGGTTTTGCTACCGCCAGCAAGGAAATCAAGATCGCCCTGTCCGGCGAATTGAGAATTAACACGAAGCCCTAACAGCGCCTCTACAAGGTCAACCTCTACCGTGTTACTCACCTGTGAATACTGCGCATCGCTGAAATCACTAATAGCGAGGGTAATTTGATCAGCAGTGTCAACCGTTCCACGCGCTTTATACTGCTCAAGATCACGAGAGGTGACAGAGTTTAAAGAGTTAGTGTATTTAAGTTGATAGAGAGCGTTTGTAAATTCTGGACGTTCTGCACTGTTCCAATCGCTTTGTGCATAGGGCATCTTTTCAGGTGCAACGAGATTTTTCACATCCGTTATTTTCTCAAGGGCGATTGAGTTAACATCGTGGTTCTCAATTTTGAATAATCCAAGATTGGTTACAATCTGGTTTAACTGGGTAGAGAATGTAAACGGGCTGGCAAAATCATACATGTTGCCAGAAAATAGATCTGAATAAGCCATTCTTATTATTATCCTTAATTAGGTTGTGCGTAGAGCTACTGTGTCGTAGTCAGTGAAAGTAAAGCCAAGAGTTGCTAATTGTGCCTGGGCCAGAGATTGATCCAATTCGCCAAATTCAACGCCAATCAGGGCTAAAATAGTATGCTCTGGAGAAGCCACAATAAACGCCTTAGCGCCAGCGCTTGCAGGTTCTACGACAACATACGCAATGTCACCGGGGGCGGTAGCTTTCGCGCCTGTAGCGTCAACAAGATCGCCAACAATAAGATCGGCAGGAATAGCGGAAGTTGTTTTAATTAGCTTGTCTTGCATAATTGCATCAGAGACGTAAGCCACCACTTTGTAACGGGCGTGGCTGTTATTCCCGTTTAATGTCTGAAATGTTCCAAATTGCATTGGTTATTTTCCTTTAACTAATAATTTTAATCGTTCCTCAAGCCCTGATGAAGGGTGAGGGGTATTTGATTTTGTGATCGTGGCTGTAGGCCAGAATTTCTCTGTAGCCTCTCGAATTTCATCAATGCTTACGCCGAAAGCGTTAGCGGCTTGTTGCATCATCTTTTCAGTGAGGACAAGTGAAGAGGATTTGTGAGTTATTACACGGTCATAGTTCATAAGAAACATTATTCGATTCCTTATTTGCATTAACTATTTCGTTACGCAAAGCGTAAAAAACATGGGCTACCTAAGTAGCCCATTGGGAGGAGAGAAAATAATTCTCAAGGTATGTTAGAAAATACCTGTATGCACATTCCGAAACGGGCATAAAGCTATCATCTAAAAAATGAAGGGCGCAATGCGATAGCAGATGCTATTACAAAGTAGGATCGCCCTATCATTGCAGCCTATTAAACGTGAAGCCCTTCACGCTGGCAATAATAGGCTATGGAATCTCAGTATCACCACTGGAATAGTAATAAGAGATTGCCAGCCTTAACGTAATTCCTGAACCTCTAACAATTCAAGGTAGTTAAGTCTGACAACATTCACCCTAACGGAGCGAATGAGCAAAAAGCACAATGCTTTTCCGTAAAGAGAGGAGAGCGCGGAGATTGCCGCCACTGCCCGACAAAGCAGAAGCGCCCGCGCATCCTTCGGAACGACAAAAAAGAAAACAACCGTAGCTAAAGAACATACCCATTCTTTACGGAAAGACATTGCAGGGAAAGAGCGCCGCTATGGGAGACGGCATTCTCTGGAGTGCTCACACTATGGGATAGTGTTTGCAAGTCGTATTGACATACAAGGGAGAGGAACGTGATTCGATACGTTTATTCATTTCCTACTTCCTATTCTATAACATTTCCGTTAATTTGTCAATACCAAAACAGCATTTTATTCACCAATTATGAATTTTTATTCACTTCCAAGTGCTGCGTATTCTTCGGCTATGTCCTGCGCCAGCCCTCCAAGCTCAAGCGTGATGTATTGGAAGGAGCAAGCCAGCTCTTCGAGGTCATTCGCAATGCGCCAGGCCTCTTGCGGTGTGATCGTGCTGCCGTCACGCTGCACCAGTAGCGCTACAGACGTTTGCAGGTGCTCAAGCGCTGTGATTGCCTGATCCGTGTGCTTCACCGCCTCCAGGAGAGCGGAGGGCGTTCCTGATCGATGCGCCTGATTGACCAAAGATAATGTTGGCAAATGCCAATTGTCTTCAAAGCTGATAATTTTAGTTTGGATAGTGCTGTATGTATTAGTCATTATAATTTTCCTTGTCGTCATGAAATAAAAAATCTAAATCTTGAGTGTGATTAGATAGGCCGTTAGTTTGTGAATAGCCTACGTAGTCAATGTAATTTTCTGAGAATAGTTGCCATTTTTTTAGATTGGATGAATCAACACGGTATTCACGGCGGCGGCGTGGTTTGTAAAAGACAGTTTCAGAAGAGGCTAAAACATCCTGCAATAATTCAAACTCTGATCCGGTTGGAACCGTTGGAGGGTGTTCTATTACTTCGGTGTTCCATTCTCCAGGAATAGACTCTCGTGCGAGATCTTGTAGAGAACAGGTGTATTTACGTTTGCTGGCGCGTGTCGCTTGTTCTATCCGTTTAATCGGATTTCGTTCTTTTCGTCCCATTTATTCCTCGTAGAGGGGAAACTCCCTGTTTTCTCGTTAATGTCCATACTGCGTAAAATGCAAATAGCCAATAGATAGCGATGATCATAAAAATTTCCCGTAGTGTGTTTTAGAAATTGGTGTAAATAAATTCTACATTGTCGCGCTCGATTTGTTTTAGCGTGAAAGATAAATAATTGCTTTCATCATCTATCTCAATTACGCCAATGTTGCGCAGAGCACGAAGCCAGAATCTGATCCCGTTATCACTTACACCGGATTTATCAGATAATTCGCCGTAGCTAATTTTTGTTTTCTTACCTTTCCAGAACCAGACAAGCGCGTAATAAACGCTCTTCCCGCTATCGTTGATTTGAATCTGTTTTGTATTATTCAGTTTTATGTATTGTATCAATTGTTTCTCCTATTTAGTTCCAGTTTCTTTGTATTGTGGCGATCCCCTTCTTCATGAGTTCAGCCGTTTGTTTCTGAGTAAGCCCACTGGCTTTATGTTTCTGCACTTCGGCGCGGGTATTGTCACCCTTCGATGTATCTCGCTTCTTCCTCACTTTGCCAAAGTTGAGACATTCAATCTTTGCACTTGGGAAATAATGCTCTTTGATGTATTCAGCAGTTGCCAGATCCGGCACGACGAACACCAGAGGGTGATTAGTGTCAGCATTACGTACAGATGTACGGCTAATAAACTGGTAGCACCGTTCGTAATTCATTGCGGCTCGTTGTTTCTGTTCAAATTCTTCAACGTCCCATCCGTTAAGCTCTGCATACTGCCGCCATTTACCCTGGAAATCTCTGTCAAGATTACTGCATCCAAGAAACACAGCATTGTGAATGTGTTGGTAGTGGTTTAATCCGTAGGAAGCCATTGAAACACGCTCACCACGGGCAGAATTTGAAAGAATTTCATCTCCAATAGTCGTAAACTGGCACAAGGCTTTATCCCTGTTGGTAGCGAAGATAAATTCACCTGGAACACGCTGGATAATTTCCTGTAGATGTTCGTGAAACACTTTCTGTAATGCTGTCAAAGTGCATCTGTTCTCACATACGGCTACCAGAGAGATCGGCACACTCTTGTGCTTACGTCTTTCAAGTGGTGGCTGTAAATGTTCACCAACTTCCTCTACGGCATACCCTGCCAAGTGTTCAGCAGTCCAGACAAACAAACTACGAGAAGAGCCAGCACCTAAGAGTGTAAATTGTTCAGCCCATTCTACCGATCTGATTATTGGTGATGCAGTAAATGCAAACAGGTGTTTATTTTCTTCGTAGAGAAGTCCAGCACCTTGCATTATCGCCCAGAGTAGGCGCTTCAATTCCACACCGCTCGCCTGTCTTTCGTGCCAGTATTTATAGAATTCTGTCCGGCAATCTTCACGCAGGAATAACAATCCGTCCTGCTCTTCCAGCCATTCCAGGAACGGGAAATTCTCTGCTGTCCGATCTGTATGCTGCACTTTGATGTAAGCGCCAAACATTGCATCAGGGATTTCATCAACAAATACGCTGAAATTACGAAGAAGGTTTTGTAGTTCCGTTTCAAGCGCTGCACGATAGCAGTAATGAATGAAGCATTGATGTGTGCAGATAATCACTGAATGCTGAAAATCGTATTCCAGGGTGGAAATAAGGTGATTTACCGCTTCCGTTTCAGTGTCTACATGAAAACTCTTTACCCTTCGCTCTTCAAGTTCTTCCTTAACTTGCTTACATAATTCATGTGTTGGCATTACCAGAAGATAACGAGGGGGAATTGCATCAGAATTAGTTAATAAATTTGACTTGATGTAGTGCTGTAATGTGGTGGATTTTCCAGATCCGCAAATTGCATCAACGTAGGCTACTACTTTTCTTCTTTGGCTCATTGGTTTCCTCTTTGTTAAGGATTTCTGTTAATAATTCGCTCACCAGTGCGGCGGCGGCTTTATTTTCACGATTTGCACGTTTGATCAGTGCCTGATAAGTCTCAGGGGTAAAGTTGATCTTCATTATCTATTCCTCAAAGTTTATTCAGTGGTCGAAGCACGGATTTCATCCCAACGCTTCAACACTTCTGTAAGAAAGGCTTCCCTTTCGTGGTATCCGCGAGCGCGGCAGGCGTTTCGTAATGCTCGGATGTGGTAACGGGTGGTGGTTCCGTCTTTTAATTGTTGAAGTGTGTCTTCAATGTCGAAGTATCTCAATATCAGTCTCCTGTAGTTTGCGTATATAAAAAAGACACCTTGCAGCCTGACGGCTCAAAGTGCGTTGATTGATTGGATTGTGTGGATAAAGTTTTATGCTACACGGGTACTATAACATTTTTCTTACCTATTTGTCAACCCCTACCACGAAATAAATTTACTGTCAATCATTTTTTATGAATTAGAGAAGACGGCAACTCAAGCGAGGGTATCATTTCCGGCTCTTCATGCAAGTGAGCCGATTTTGTAGCTACGCTACATTGCACAATCAATCTGTTAACACATCATTTTAAATGATAAGCCTTTTACATTTATTTTGATGTGTTGAGATAGTAGGCTCACGATGAACCAGCGATCAGCGGGTGAATGTTGCATGAAATGTGATTGCACAAAGCCATCTTGCACAATAGATGTATGTTCGAGGAGTACGAGAACATAAAGGTATAATTAATAACCTTAATTTAATTAAAGGTTAGTAGTTAGGTGTTAATTGTCGGTGAGCGTAGCGAGCATGACAAATGACTATTACAGGAGAAATTATTTAACCAAATTATCTTTATCCAGTGATCATCTCCTGTATAACTCTTTCATGCTCCGCATTACATGCTACACATGCAGTAATCTTTTCATGTTCGCAGTGCTCACGATGAAACAACACTCCATAGCGCCGGAAAAATCCCACGTTAAATACATGCCAAACCATAATTAAAGCCCTGCTTAATCCTGGGTTAATCCACCCTAAACAATCCCCTGTAACGCTCTATGATCATCTTTCAATCTATCAATACACTTTACCCTCACTTTTGCGGAATCCTTACGCCATGCTGCTTACAGGGCTGTTTGTCATGACAAACTACTTTGGTCACATGCAAGAATGTTGAACGAGTTTTCACGAAATGAAACGCCGCTGATTATTTCATGCCAAAACACCCGCAAATGATAATAATTCTCATCATTTCAAATCGCATCGCTACAAATGAGAATAACTATCATCTACCGTGCAAATCCCTCTCGATTCGATACACTTTAGCAAAGTGTATCCTGTAACCTGTTGATTTAACTAACTCAGCACACTTTACCATCACTTCACAGTGCAAACAGGGGTAACTCCCCGTCATCGAAAATAAATCTCTTGACAGAACAACCGTTTCATGAACCTTTTTAGTTGTTAAAATTTTCTTTATTTTTCAATCAATTATTGATATTTCGGCATTTCTACGCCTGGAATTGGGGCGGCCTCGATCACGCCGTTCAGCAACTCAAGCAACCGCGCACATACTTTGATCATTTTGTGCTCTTCATCAATAAACGTATCGTGCAACATGTTGAAAATGATCATTTTCTGATCAATGATGATTTCAACGAAACGAACATGAGGAGGGATAAAGATGAAAGGCATTAGCCAGGCGCTAAAGAGTGCAGACGATGTTAAGGCAGTGGCGGCAGAGCTACAACGGAACGCCAGAAGCAACCTGTTCTATTGTCTGTGGGTGTTTATGTATGAATCGGGCTTGCGTATCTCTGACGTGCTCAAGCTCAAGTATGAGGATGTAGAGGGACAGTCTCACCTCAAGGTGAAGCAGGAGAAAACCGGAAACGTGGTAAGGCCAAAAGTGACACCTGCGATGCTGTCAGTAGTGGCACAACGCAAGGCAGAACAAGCCGCTATGCCTGTGAAGACGGCTTTTATCTTTAGCAAGGGCGATCTCCGTAGCAAAGGCCACGCCGTCACACGTAACACCGTGTTTGCTGAATTTGGGAAGATGGGACGTAGAGCAGGATTCTCTAATGTGGGATGCCATACACCACGTAAAAGCCGTGGGCGTGTAATGTTCGATGCAGGGGTGGCTATAGAGACAATCGCCCATTTCCTGGGACAGACAGATCCACGCTCAACCATGTATTACATCGGGTATGGTCAGGACGTGCAGGACGATTTAACAGAGGAGTTTTCTTTAGAATGGTGATCAACATGAAACACCTTGCGCTGACGCTGGCGCTACTGCCTACCCTCGCCCATGCAGCGATCACATTAACTTTGACTGACGAACAGGAGACAGACAACGCGAAAATCTGCGTTTATTCCAACGCCAATTACACGGAGACAATGACGATCTGACCATCCGAGCCGTGCAAATACACTCGGACATTCGAGGAGGAATAACGATTGAAGAATGAGCAAAGTCGATAACTTAAATAAGTGCATTAAGATCACAGTTTCAACCAGAGAAAATGATTTCAGGCAAAGCTGTTATACAGTTATAATGCTTGACTATTATTCAAACTCACAATGGACTTCTCTATGGCTAACGACGTTTATCAAAGCCAGAAATGCACTTTGCGCTTCTCAAAAAAAGCTATCGACAGATCCGCTCAAGCAATCAGACATGGTTGTGTTAATGAGGAACGTCAGGCTGCTATTGAGATGATCCAAAATTTTAGGGAATTACACCTTTACCCGTTAATGTTAATGAAAAATCATTTAGCGAGAACATCCGCAAAAGTGAATAAGAAAATAATTGTTGCTCGGCGTTTAAAGCGTCTCCCTACTATTATAGATAAACTTGAACGCCCAACCCTTGATGGAATACACGAAAACTCGATAAAATTAACACGTATGCAGGACATTGGTGGCTGTAGAGCAATCGTAAAAAATCTTGAGCATCTAAAATTATTACAAACTCGACTCGAAAAGAGTCGTTCAATACATACCATTGTTCATACTGCAAATTATCTGACACCCAAAGCAAGTGGATACGGTGGAGTTCATCTAATTTATAGTTGTTTCCATGAAGGTGACGATAATAACGCATGGAAAAAAACGAAGATAGAGGTTCAACTTCGGACAGAACTACAACATGCTTGGGCTACAAGCTTGGAGATCATTGATACACTCGAAGGTTATAAGCTGAAAACATCTCAGGAAGGGCATGAAGACTGGCGTAGATTATTTTATTTAGCAGGATGCTTAGTTGCCCATGATGAAGGAGCCAGCCTACTTCCTGCTGACACTTTATTAGCATACAGGCAAGAACTATCTGGATTACATGCTGAATTACAATTAATTCCTAAGTTAGCGCGTTATACATTGGCCCTGCACATTACAAATAATGGTATGCCTGGAGTGAAAATACCTAAATACTTCAAGGGTCATTATTTGGTTGAGATCAGAAAATTCACAGACAATAAATTCCCAGTTAGAGTTAAGCCCTTTAAAATGGCTTCTGCGGCGGCTGCACTGGATGCTTTGGCAGAAAGCGAAGCAAATGACGAAATAATAATTTCCGTGTTATTATCTGCTGAAGATGGTAAATCACTCAAACGCGCATACCCTAACTACTTTGGCTCAACAGAGCTATTCACAAAGTTTCTTGAAAAGCATATAAATATAGTAGAACAGCACACGGAAAATCAATAATAAAATACAAAGAGGGGAATCCCCTCTTTTGTAGTAATAGCGTATTTTTTAAAACCAGTTTATCAATACTATGCTAACGTAAAGCGGGTGCATTTAATGGCAACCATCACGAGAACCTACGAGAAGATAGCCCCGAAACTTGATGACATGGTGCGCCGTGGGTTCAGCAACATTGAGTTAAGGTATGGAAACCAGCACGAAATTTACGCTTATGGTGAAAGGAAGCTATTAGCCGAAGAGTTTCGTAAGCTCTACCCTGAGAAGGTGAATGACATTCCGCAAGACTTCCCGCCAGATGCTACCGTGATCGTCGAAGACATGGTTTTGCTCTATAAACCCCGCAACGGACAATTCACAAAGACAGCCTCTGAAACACAGCTAAAACATCATCAGGCTTTCAATGACTGGTGTCATGCCAATGTTGGCAAGGGAAAAGGCTACACCCAAACGACGAAGAGCACGATTAACGTGATTAACATTATTGGCGCTCTCGTATTGGTTGGCCTGGTCATTTGGGGACTATCTCACATCCGCTAAAACATAATGTTAGCTGCCCTGGCTAATTTGATCTCTGCCTCTTCTTCCTGCTTCTTCGCAAGCCAGGCTTTCCCCTCTGGCGTAGCCAGGAATTTACGGGCATGAATTTTACGGTTGTTGCGCTTGGTGGCTGCTGTATTCTTGGCTTTTGACATGGTATCACCTCGCATAAATCATCTAACTTCAATGGGTTAAACCGTATAGCAAAGTAACATTACAAAGATAGTTATAAAGATGCAGGTAATAGAAGACCATTACGTGCCGTGTTGGGCACATAAGAAAAGGCGGCGCGTAGCGCTTCCGCTGGATGTGGCCCCCTTCGCAGGGGTGATAAAGCCTTAGTACGTTCTCTTATCAGGTGATCGTTATAGTCCGGTGATCGAAGCCGTGGCAGAGCCGGATTCTTTCCCGATCCGGTTAGTCTTCCCAACATTACGCCTGTTTATTCTCTGCAACCTTTCACAAGGTGTAGCATCATTGAGCGCCGCACGAAGCGCGGAACGTATCGCTAAGGGTTCAAGTGATGTGTTTAGAGAGTCCGGCAACTCTTTCAGCTTCAAGGGGTGGCATAATTTCTTATGCTGTTCGGGCTTGAGCCTGGTAACTACCCGCCAGTACGTTGTACAATACTTGAGCCGATACAACGCAAAGGCGTTTACCAGTGCTAACAGACGTTAGAACAGAAGTTACAAACCGTTAGATAAACAGTCTAAAGAATGCTGTTTTTACGGGATTTTCTGTTGATGGTGCCGATAATAGGAGTCGAACCTACGACCTTCGCATTACGAATGCGCTGCTCTACCAACTGAGCTATATCGGCCCTGCAAGAGGTGTTCACGAGCGTGAATCACGAGGCAAAAGGTTAGAACTTAGCGGGCGATGCGTCAATAGCCAGTGGAATCAACTGCCTATTTTTGCATCGCCCGTTCTCATTTACGCACGAATGGTATCGTCGCCGAAACCAATCCACTTATAAGTGGTTAACGCTTCCAGCCCCATCGGGCCGCGGGCGTGCAGCTTCTGGGTACTGACTGCCACTTCCGCGCCGAGGCCGAACTGGCCGCCGTCGGTGAAGCGCGTGGAGGCGTTCACGTAAACGGCGGAAGAGTCCACTTCATTGATAAAGCGGTTGGCGTTACGCAGGGTGCGGGTCAGGATGGCGTCGGAATGCTGGGTGCCATGTTCGCGAATATGGGCGATAGCCTCATCCATATCAGCCACCACTTTGACGTTCAGATCCAGCGACAGATACTCGTCGTCATACTGCTCCGCTTTCACCGGCTCGACCTTCGCCGGGCCGTTTTGTAGCGCGGGGAGGGCGGAAGGGGCGGCATGCAGGGTGACGCCGCTCTCGGCCATCTGCTTGCTTAACGCCGGCAGGAAGGTGTCGGCGATGTTACGGTGCACCAGCAGCGTTTCCACGGTATTGCAGGTGCTCGGCCGCTGGGTCTTGGCATTGACGATGATCTTCAGCGCAGGGGCGATCTCGGCGGTTTCATCAACGAAGATATGGCATACGCCAATCCCGCCGGTGATCACCGGGATCGTTGACTGCTCGCGGCACAGCTTGTGCAGGCCAGCGCCGCCGCGGGGGATCAGCATATCGATGTATTTATCCATCTTCAGCATTTCGCCCACCAGCGCGCGATCCGGGCTCTCAATGGCCTGTACCGCGGCGGCCGGCAGACCGCACTCCTGCAGCGCTTGCTGGATCACCTTCACCGTGGCGGCGTTGGTGCGCCAGGTCTCTTTCCCGCCGCGCAGGATCGCTGCGTTGCCGGTTTTCAGACACAGGGAGGCGACGTCGACCGTCACGTTGGGTCGCGCTTCATAAATCACGCCAATCACCCCCAGCGGGACGCGGCGACGTTCAATACGCAGACCGCTGTCCAGCAGTCCACCGTCGATCACCTGGCCGACCGGATCGGCCAGATTGCACACCTGGCGCACATCGTTGGCGATGCCGCTCAGACGCGCCGGGGTCAACGCGAGGCGATCAAGCATCGCTTCACTCAGGCCATTGGCGCGAGCTTCGGCTAAATCTTCCGCGTTGGCGCGCAGAATATCGTCGGTCTGCGCTTCCAGATAATCGGCGATCTTTTCCAGTACCTGGTTTTTTTCCCGGCTGGAGAGTAACGCCAGCTGCCAGGAGGCCGCTTTGGCGGCAATGCCCATTTGTTCCAGCATTTTCAGCTCCTTAACGGATGATCATATCATCGCGGTGGACGGCCACCGGGCCGTATTCATAGCCCAGAATGGCATCGATTTGCTGCGAGTGCTGGCCGGCGATAAGGCGCAGCGCGTCGCTGTTGTAGCGGCTGACGCCGTGAGCGATATCGCGTCCTTCGCTATTGCGAATGCGGATCACTTCGCCGCGGGAGAAGTTGCCGCTGACGATTTTGATGCCTTTTGGCAACAGCGAGCTGCCTCTTTCGAGGATCGCCTGAGTCGCGCCCGCATCGACGGTCAGTTCACCGGCCGGCGGCGCGCCGAAGATCCAGCGCTTACGGTTCTCCAGCGGAGACTCCTGCGCGTGGAAGCAGGTGCCCACCGGCAGGCCTTCCATCGCATGGCCGATGACGTCCGGACGGTTGCCGGCGGCGATGATGGTATCAATCCCCGCGCGGCAGGCGACGTCCGCGGCCTGCAGCTTGGTGCCCATGCCGCCGGTGCCGAGTCCGGAGACGCTGTCGCCGGCGATGGCGCGCAGCGCGTCGTCGATGCCGTAGACGTCTTTAATCAGCTCCGCCTGCGGGTTGCTACGCGGGTCGGCGGTGAACAGGCCTGGCTGGTCGGTTAACAGCAGCAGCTTATCCGCCCCGGCGAGGATCGCGGCCAGTGCGGAGAGATTGTCGTTATCGCCCACTTTGATTTCCGCGGTGGCGACGGCGTCGTTTTCGTTAATGACCGGGACGATGCTGTTATCCAGCAGCGCGCGCAGGGTGTCGCGGGCGTTGAGGAACCGTTCTCTGTCTTCCATGTCGGCGCGGGTCAGCAGCATCTGGCCAACGTGAATGCCATAGATAGAAAACAGCTGTTCCCACAGTTGGATCAGACGGCTTTGTCCCACCGCCGCCAGCAGCTGCTTGGAGGCGATGGTGGCGGGCAGTTCCGGGTAACCAAGGTGCTCGCGCCCGGCGGCAATGGCCCCGGAGGTCACGATGACAATACGGTGTCCCATGGCGTGCAGCTGTGCGCACTGGCGCACGAGCTCGACGATATGGGCGCGGTTCAGGCGACGGGACCCGCCTGTTAAAACACTGGTGCCCAGTTTTACCACCAGCGTCTGGCTTTCACTCATGATTCTCTGCCGTTCAAAAGGAATATCGATATCGAGCTGATGTTGTAGCAGGAGTCGGCCCGCTTGCCAACACCCGGGGCGGCGGGCGCGCCATTTTATTGCGCGGGATCGGGCATTCTGGAGAGGGTATGTGACAAAAATATGTCAGATACATTTAAATACTCTTTTTTATAAAAAGTTCCACATTGTCATAAATATTTAATATCCCGGCGTTAAAAAAACTCCTGTTTTTGATGGGCGAGTGCCCGCAATTGAATAGCGCGTATAAATAAATCACCAGGACTGAATAATGAAAAAGAGTACTCTGGCATTAATGATGATGGGCTTTGTGGCTTCAACGGCGACGCAGGCAGCGGAAGTTTATAACAAGAATGCTAACAAGCTGGATGTGTACGGTAAGATCAAAGCCATGCACTACTTCAGCGATTATGACAGCAAAGATGGCGATCAGACTTACGTGCGTTTCGGTATTAAAGGCGAAACGCAGATTAACGATGACCTGACCGGCTATGGCCGTTGGGAATCTGAATTCTCCGGTAACAAAACCGAGAGCGACTCCAGTCAGAAAACCCGTCTGGCATTCGCCGGGGTGAAGCTGAAGAACTACGGCTCCTTTGACTACGGTCGTAACCTTGGCGCCCTGTACGACGTGGAAGCCTGGACCGATATGTTCCCGGAATTCGGCGGCGACTCATCTGCTCAGACCGATAACTTTATGACCAAGCGTGCCAGCGGCCTGGCGACCTACCGCAACACCGATTTCTTCGGTCTGGTGGATGGTCTGGATATGACCCTGCAGTACCAGGGTAAAAACGAAGGCCGTGAAGCGAAGAAACAGAACGGCGACGGCGTTGGTACCTCATTAAGCTATGATTTCGGCGGCAGCGACTTCGCCGTCAGCGCGGCCTACACCAGCTCTGACCGTACCGACGCGCAGAACTTGCTGTCCCGCGGTCAGGGTTCCAAAGCGGAAGCCTGGGCGACCGGCCTGAAATATGACGCCAACAATATCTACCTGGCGACCATGTACTCTGAAACCCGCAAGATGACCCCGATCAGCGGCGGCTTTGCCAACAAAGCGCAGAACTTTGAAGCGGTGGCGCAGTATCAGTTCGACTTCGGTCTGCGTCCGTCCCTCGGCTATGTGCTGTCGAAAGGGAAAGACATCGAAGGAGTGGGTAGCGAAGATCTGGTTAACTACATTGACGTGGGCCTGACCTACTACTTCAACAAAAACATGAACGCCTTCGTGGATTACAAAATCAACCAGCTGAAAAGCGATAACAAACTCGCCATCAACGATGACGACATCGTCGCGCTGGGCATGACCTACCAGTTCTGATTAACCGCAGAACCACCCGCCGCAGCCCTGGCTGCGGCTTTTTTTTAGCGGCGATTCTTCGCCAGATGCAGGGTGTCGCTGTTCATGGTGATCTGCGCGTTATACTCCTTCGGCAAACGGCGCGCCTGGTAGAACGCCGACTCCCAGTAAGGGTTGTCCAGCGAAGAGCGCATCACGCCCTGGCTGCTCGAGGCGTGAAGGAAATTATGATCGGTATCGTAAAAGCCAACGTGCATCCCGGCCCGGGTGCGGAAGAAAACCAGATCGCCGGGACGTAAATCGCGCTTATTGACCCGCACGCCCATGTGCAGTAGCTCGCGGGTGGTGATCCGCTCCATCGGCAGGTTAAAGCGATCCTTCAGCGTGCGCCAGACGAAACCCGAGCAGTCGACGCCGCTTTGTTCAGTACCGCCCCATTCATAGGGGGTACCCTGCCAGGTGTGCATCTGGTCATGCAGGGCCGCCACCACCGGGATCAGATCGTCCGATCCGCCGTCAATGGTCATATCCGCATGAGATTTTGTGTTCTTTGCCTGTTTCGGTGAGGAGGAGCATCCTGCCAACAACAAAAAAGGAATTAAAAAGAGAGCATGCGTCAGTTTTGGCTTCATATCGTTATTTTCGAAGTAGCAAGCAGACTGCTTTGTTTTATAGCCGATTAAAAAGAACGGCTAAATAAGCCGAGGCCGCCTTTACGTTTATTTACGATTAAAAATAAACAATCAGGCGAGAGAACACCCATAAAAGGCAGTTGTCACTTCCGAACGGCCTGTGCCAGGATTCTGATTAAACATTTGACGAGGCATTCCATGACGCATTACGCCATCTCTGGTGAGACTTTGCCTGGCGCCGCTTTCGACGCGGGGTGGATGACGTCTGCGCCTCATCATTGCTTCACCACGCTCTGCCCACCGCCTCCCCCTCCAGACCGGGTTGTTTTCGGCGCTTAACGCCGTCTTTAGCAGGCGCTTACCTGCCGGTATGACGCTTGATACCTTGTGTTTGACGTTCTGGAGCATGCTATGCACGTTCGCTATTCTCTGCTCGCCTCGCAGGCGACAACGGCCATTTTTGTGCTGCTGTGGGGCAGCGCGGCCATCTTCACCCGCTGGGGACTGGACAACGCTTCGCCGATGGCGCTGCTGGTCTTTCGTTTTCTGATTGCCCTGGTCGCGCTGGCGCCGCTGGCCATCGTCCGTCGGCGCTGGCTGCCCGCGCCGGGTACCCGCCTGCAAACAGCGGCTACCGGTCTGATGCTGATTGGCGGCTATTCGGTCTGTTACTTCGAGGCGATGGCTAACGGTGTGACGCCGGGACTTATCGCCACCATCATGGGGATCCAGCCTATCCTTACGCTTTGCGTGGTGGAGCGTCGCCTGCAGGGGCGGCGGCTGTCAGGACTGCTGATTGCCCTGGCGGGGCTGGTGCTGCTGGTGTGGCGCAGTCTGGCGGCCTCGCCGATGGCGATGGTGGGGATCCTGTTTGCGCTGGCTGCTCTGCTGCTGATGACCTTTGGCGCGCTGTGGCAAAAGCGCAGCCGTCAGGCGCCGGCGGATGTCCTGCCGCTGCAGTACGCCGTCAGTCTGGGGCTGTGCCTGTTGATTGCCCCGGTCAGCGGCTTCCAGTTTACCGTTAACGCCGGGTTGATTATTCCGGTGCTGTTTCTCGGGCTGCTGATTTCGGTGGTCGCCCAGCTGCTGCTGTATCGTCTGCTGAGCGCGGGAAATATTGTCAATGTCACCAGCCTCTTTTATCTGGTGCCAGCGATCACGGCGCTGCTGGATTATCTGCTGCTGGGCAACCGGCTGCCGGCGGCGGCGATGGTCGGTATGGTGGCGATCATCGGCGGGATCGTGCTGGTGTTCCGCACCGAGAAGGTCCGCGCCGGCTGATGGCGAGCCGGGCGCTGTGGCGTCCGGTTCATTTTCCTGTCATGTTTTTTACGCATGCTCCCGGCAGCTTATTTTGATCAACAAGGGAAAGCAGATGGGCAACACGCTGACGATTTTCGATCTCGACAACACCCTGATACAGGGCGATAGCAGTACGGTCTGGAGCCAGTTTATGGTTCGCGAAGGATTAGCGACGCAGAAGGGGTATCTTGCCCGCGAGGCGCGGCTAATGGCGGATTATGACCGGGGGGAGATGAATATCGCCGATTATGTGGCTCTGATCCAGGCGCCGCTGGCCGGAATACCGAAATCGGACGTTGACGCGATGGTGGCCCGCTGCGTGCGCGAGGCGATCCTGCCGCGGGTCTATCCGCAGGCGTGGGAATGTATTCGTCGTCTGCGGGCCGAGGGGGAGCAGATGCTGATCATTTCAGCCTCGGTCAGCCTGCTGGTGCAGGCGGTGGCCGCCGCGCTGGAGATTGATCAGGCGCTGGGCATTGACGTGGAGATGGTCGACGGCGGCTACAGCGGGGTCATTGCCGGGATC
This sequence comes from Klebsiella sp. H-Nf2, assembly GCF_002806645.1. Taxonomy (NCBI): domain Bacteria; kingdom Pseudomonadati; phylum Pseudomonadota; class Gammaproteobacteria; order Enterobacterales; family Enterobacteriaceae; genus Klebsiella; species Klebsiella sp. H-Nf2. Next base: position 226,806 of record NZ_PIBL01000006.1, on the reverse strand, counting down.
CCCAGCTATCAGCAGGGGAAGGTGGCGCGTCTGGCGCAGTGGCGCGAGGCGCATCCGCAGTATGACGGCGAGGTGACGTTCTATACCGATTCCATTAACGATCTGCCGCTGTGCCTGCATGCGGATCGCGTGCGGCTGGTCAATCCTTGTCCGCAGCTGCAGGCGGCGGGTGCCGGATACGGCTGGCCGGTGCTGACCTGGCGGCTGGAATAGCGGAGCGGATAAATGCTTCTGCGGGTTCAGCCGTTCCAGGCCAGATAAGCCCTGTAGGCCGGGTAAGGCGCCAGCCGCCACCCGGCGAAATATCGGCGCAACCGGAAATGTCCCTGCTCGCGCTGCGCTTAGCAGGGCTACCACTCCTGTGTTATTTCCGGGCAGATTGCGCTCCCAATATTTTTTCTGCGTTATGTCCCTTACGGTGCAGGGAGCGCACAGGGGCGGCCAGTTGCCGCCCCCCCTGTACCCCCGGACTTCCGGGAATGTCTCAGCGATGTTGAGGCCGCCAGCACCGGCAGTTTCAGTTGCCCCAGGCCCGGCGGTGATTTGGGGTTGTAGGTCGGGTAAGCGAAGCGCCACCCGACAAAATATCGGCATAAAAGGCCTTATAAGCCGCCATCCGGCGCAAAGGCGCGCTAGCGTCCGCCCCGATACAGCGGCACCGCGGCGCCGCCGATATAACGACGGCGCAGCCAGGCGGAGAGGGTGTCCATGATCATCACCACCGCCACCAGCAGCAGGGTGATAAACATCACCACATCCCAGTTCCACAGGCGCATGTTCTCGGCATAGATAAGCCCAATACCGCCGGCGCCGACGAAGCCCAGCACCGCCGCGGAGCGGGTGTTGGATTCAATCTGATACAGGCTCAGGGCGAGGAAGGTCGGGAACGACTGGGTAAAAATGCCGAAGCGATGCTTTTGCAGGCCGTTCGCGCCCACGGCGGTCAGCCCGCGCCCGGGGGAGCGGTCCACGGCTTCGTGTCCTTCCGCGTACAGCCGTCCCAGCAGACCGGTGTCCTGCATGATGATCGCCAGCACCCCCGCCAGCGGCCCGAGGCCTACCGCGCGCACGAAAATCAACCCCCAGATAGCCATGTCGATCCCGCGCAGCACATCAAACAGGCGGCGCATCAGCAGGGCGAGGGTCCCCAGCACCATGCCGCGCATGATGTTGCGGGCGGCAAAGAAGGAGAGCAGCAGCGCCAGCACCGTGGCGGTCAGCGTCCCGGCGAAGACGATAGCCAGGGTGATGCCGATTTGCGTGAAGTAATAGCCGAAGGGCCAGTTCCAGAAGTCGTGCCAGACGAACATCCGCGCCAGGTAGCGGCCAATCTGCTGCAGACCGGTGGTCAGCTGCTCGCCGCTGATGCCAAACTGCAGAAAAAACCAGACGTAATAGAGCACGCAGGCCAGCGCCACCAGCCCGACGTAGCGCAGGTAGCGCCCCTGGACCTGATAGAGCTGCTTATGCTGTCGACGGCTGGCGGCGATATCCGGTTGTATGTGCCAGACACTCATTTTTTTCCCTCCAGTACCCACAGGCGCAGACGACCGGACAGCATGTCCAGCGCTGACACCACCAGAATGATCAGCAGCAGGGTGATGCTCACCTGATCGTAGCGGTCGAGCTTGATATTGGTCATCAGCTCCTGGCCGATGCCGCCCGCGCCCACCAGGCCGAGAATCGTCGACGAACGGAAGTTGATTTCAAGCCGCATAAAGCCGTAGGAGAGAAACAGCGGTTTCACCTGCGGCCACAGGGCGAAGCGGATTTTCTGCAGCGGCGACGCGCCGCAGGCCGCCAGGCCGCGTACCGGTTTGTTTTGCGCGCTTTCCACCGCCTCGTAGAACAGTTTGGTCAGGCTGCCGACGGTGTGCAGCATCAGCGCCAGAAAGCCCGGGATCGCGCCGATGCCGAACGCCATGACAAAGATCACCGCCCACGCCAGCTCGGGCATGGTGCGCAAAAACGCCACCAGTACGCGAATGGCAAAGCGCACCGGCGCCGGGGTCCAGGCGTTGTTGGCGGCGAGGAACGCGAAGACGGTGGCAATGGCGACCGCCACCAGCGTCGAGGCCAGCGCCAGCTGCAGGGTTTCCCAGATGAGCGGCAGCTGGATCGGCAGGCGATAGCCCCACCAGGCCAGCGACCCTTTGGTCTGCACATCGGCGAACAGGTTGCCGGCACTCAGAGGCGGAATGGTCTCTGCCATATAGTCAAAGAAGTGGGGCAGCGAGTGCCAGATGGTCAGCAGATTAAATTCTGCGGCGCTGCCGGCGGCAAAATAGAGCGCCAGCAGGAGTAACGACCAGCAGACGGTATCGCGCTTTTGCCGCGAGCGTACCTGCTGGTAATAGCGTTCAAATTCGGTGTGGGTCGTCTTCATGCGTCGGGGATCTTCAACGTAGCGCCGCCGCTCACCCTGGGGGCAAGCAGGCGGCGTTGAGGCAGGATTAACGCGCGCTCACCAGCTCGCGTTTCATGTCGATAATCTGCTGGAAGTCAGCCACGCTGCCCGGACCGATGTGCTGGGTACCGCCCATCGCTTTGATAAAGCAGGCGTGATCCTCGGTGTCCAGTTTTTTCACTGCCGCCACGACCTTCGCCTTAAAGTCCGCCGGCAGCGCATTGCTCACCAGGATCGGGCCGTTCGGGATCAGCGGCGATTGCCAGATAATGCGGATCTGCTTCATCAGATCCGGATGATCCATGCGAATCAGGCGGTTGAACGCGCCGGTGGTGTAGCCGGTATTGTAATCGCCGACCATCGAGGTCCAGGTGACCGCGCCCGCGAACTGGCCGTTCAGCACGCCGAGGATGTCCTGCTCGTGGCCGCCGGAGAAGGTAACGCTGGAGAAGGTATTGTTGTATTTGTTGTCGGCGTTACCGCCAAATTTTTCTTTAAACGCATGGTTAGGGATTAAATAACCGGAAGTGGAGTCCGGATCGGCGAAGCCGAACGCTTTACCTTTTAAATCGTCCAGCGTTTTGTACGGGGAGTCAGCTTTGACGATCACCACGGAGTGATAGCCGCGAGACTGATCTTTATCGTCCACGGCAATGCCGACGATATCCACCGCTTTCGGATTATTGATATAAACCGAGGCGTAAGAGGAAGGGGACATGCTCAGCACCACGTCGACTTTGCCCCCCAGCAGACCCTGGATCACCCCGGAATAGTCGGAAGAGTTACGCAGTTTGGTATCCACGTTCAGCTCTTTATCGAGGAAGGTCTTCACACACTGGTTATCGCCGATTTGCTGGGTGGCGTTCTGGCCACCGAGAATGCCCAGATTCAGCTCTTTCGGCTGCGCTGCCGCCGCCTGCCATGCCATCATCATGCCCGCGACCACTGCGGATAAACGAACTGCGCCAGTCATATATTTTTTCATTATGTTGCCCGTGTGAGTGAAATTAATGCAATTGGCTAACTTCATCGCCGTACAGCTGCTGCAGCACATCCTGCGTCAGCCGGGAGGGGTGATCGTCAAAAATAAGCTGGCCGCTGGCGACGCCGATAACCCGGGTGCAGTAGGCCTTCACCAGCTCTACCGAATGCAGGTTTACCATCACGCTGATGCCCTGCTCGCTAATCTCGCGCAGCACATCCATGATGCGCTGGGTGTTCTTCGGATCCAGCGAGGCGACAGGTTCGTCGGCCAGCAATATGCCGGGGTTTTGCATCAGCGCCCGGCAGATTGCCACCCGCTGCATCTGTCCCCCGGAGAGGTTCTCCGCCCGCTGCAGCGCATGCGGCAGCATGTTCATCCACTCAAGCAGCGCAATGGCGCGCGCCCGGTCGGCTTCGGGGAAAATCTTAAACAGCGACTTCAGGGTTGAGGTCTGGCTGAGGCGGCCAAGCAGGACGTTGGTGAGCACGTCGAGGCGCGGTACCAGACAGAAGTCCTGAAAGATCATTCCGCATTGACTGCGCCAGGCGTTGAGTGAGCGGCCTTTCAACTTTGAGACATCGTGTGGCGTACCGACTTCCGGATAGCTAAGAATTTCACCGCCGCTGGCGCTGTGCGTGCCATTAAGGACATGCAGGAGCGTCGATTTGCCGGCGCCGGAGCGACCAATGACCCCGACCATTTCGCCGGCGTGCAGGTCAAAGCTAATGCCGTCCAGCACCTTGTGCTGGGCATGATAGGCTTTAGTCAGGTTACGCACGCTTAAGACCTTCCGCTGCAGGCCTGCATCGAGATCGGTGAACGGCTGGAAATCAGTTTCGGCCACCGCGGCAAGAGAGCTGTTCATAAGAGTGTCCAGGTTCGTCATTAACTGGGCACTATTAATAGGTCTTTATATGAAATTTCGATGACGGTATTGCGAACAAACCGTGAACAGGCGGGAAAGGGCGGGGATGACAGGCCGACCGCGCGGCTCGCTGGCCGCTGGCGAAGCCTTGAAAAGCGGCTATGCTTTCGGGGGACGCAGAGGCAGGTGCACCCGTGACGGCAGGAACCCATCGGCAAAACTCGTTTTATCTTGCTAATGAGGTCTGTTTAATCGAATAGATAATGCGTCTGCCTTTGTTTAGCATTCATCATTCCGCAGAATTAACATATGTATAACTATTTTGTGCGGCAGGTTAATCTATTCATCGGTCTTATGTATTGGTGAATCATCCTGGTTATTGCTAATTTCCAGATTTATATTCTTTATTTTTATATAAATTTAGCCTATTTGATAACTTCATCCTGCGCATCATTAAGAATATTCCTAACATAATAGGGCGAAGATCCTGGGTAATATAAAGCACAAGTAAGAATTGAGGGTTATATTGCCAATAACCTCATGAAAATAAATGTCTTTTTCATCTTCTCAAAAATCCGATATTTTCAGTTTTTGTAAATATTGACCCAGGCACGAAATTGATTGTCTGCCCGCGTGTTGACACTCCATAGGAAAAAACTTAAATTCAACTCCATGCCGAAAATAATTAAAATTAAACCCGGCTTATCAAATATTGATAAGTAATGTGTGTCTTATTTAATGGCGATTTATTAAAGGAAGCGAATACGCCAGTTAACTTTGTAGGCCTGGCAAACAGTGAAGTTGTAAAAATGATTACTTCAAGGACTATGAGGTTAAAAACTATATGGAATATAAATGCTGTTCCGATAAGTACATTTGGTCTGCCCATGACTCCTACTTCTATAAAGGGCTATCCGAACTGATTATGGATATCGACGAATTAATTTATCTGTCGTTGGAAAAAATCAGAAAAGATTTTGTTTTTATCAATCTCAATACGGCTTCTTTAAACGAATTTATCAGGCGCGATAGCGAATGGCTATCCGCGGTAAAGGGGAAACAGGTCGTATTGATTGCGGCCAGGAAATCAGAAGCCTTAGCAAATTACTGGTATTACAATAGCAATATTCGCGGCGTGGTATATGTTGGCCTGAGCCGCGATATTCGAAAAGAACTGGCTTACGTCATTAATGGCAGATTTCTCCGTAAAGATATTAAGAAAGATAAAATTACAGACCGCGAAATGAAAATTATCCGCATGACCGCCCAGGGCATGCAGCCGAAATCGATCGCCAGAATTGAAAATTGTAGCGTGAAGACAGTATATACCCATCGGCGCAATGCTGAGGCCAAACTGTATTCCAAAATATATAAGTTAGTTCAGTAACACCCAGGCAAATTTGTTTTTCAAATGGTTCACCGGGACATCATGTCCTTAATTCAACTCAGGATGAAAAAGCGATGAAAAAAAAGGTTCTGGCAATAGCTCTGGTAACAGCGTTTACCGGTATGGGTGTGGCGCAGGCTGCTGATGTAACGGCTCAGGCTGTTGCGACCTGGTCGGCGACCGCTAAAAAAGACACCACCAGCAAGCTGGTTGTGACCCCGCTCGGCAGCCTGGCGTTCCAGTACGCCGAAGGCATTAAAGGTTTTAACTCGCAGAAAGGTCTGTTTGACGTGGCGATTCAAGGTGACGCAACGGCGACCGCCTTTAAGCTGACCTCGCGTCTTATCACTAACACCTTAACCCAGCTGGATACCTCCGGCTCCACGCTGAGCGTGGGTGTGGATTATAACGGCGCCGCGGTCGAAAAAACCGCAGATACCGTGATGATCGATACCGCTAACGGCGTACTGGGCGGCAACCTCAGCGCGCTGGCAAATGGCTACAACGCCAGCGGCCGTACCACCGCGCAGGATGGTTTCACCTTCTCCATCATCAGCGGCACCACTAACGGCACTACCGCAGTGACCGATTACAGCACCCTGCCGGAAGGGATCTGGAGCGGCGACGTCAGCGTCCAGTTCGACGCCACCTGGACCAGCTGATCCTTCTGATGCACCAGCAGGGGGAGCTTCCCCTGCTTTTTTCACGGACGGAATTGTTATGAAAAAGCACCTTCTGGCCCTCGGGCTGCTGCTTGCCGGGGTGTCGCCGGCGCAGGCGCTGGATGTCGGCGATATTTCATCCTTTATGAACAGCGGCAGCAGCACGCTGAGCAAAACGATCAAGAACAGCACAGACAGCGGTCGACTGATCAATATCCATCTCGAACGGCTCTCTTCACCGCTGGACGACGGGCAGGTTATCCCGATGGATAAACCGGATGAGGTGCTGCTCACCCCCGCCAGCCTGCTGCTACCCGCCCAGGCCAGCGATGTCATCCGCTTCTTTTATAAAGGCCCGGCGGACGACAAAGAGCGCTACTACCGCATTGTCTGGTTCGATCAGGCACTCAGCGATGCCCAGCGCGATAACGCCAACCGCAGCGCGGTAGCGACGGCGTCCGCCCGCATCGGCACCATCCTGGTGGTGGCGCCACGCCAGGTGAACTACCGCTTTCAGTACGCCAACGGCTCCCTGACCAACACCGGGAATGCGACGCTGCGGATCCTCGCCTACGGCCCTTGCCTGAAGGCTGCCGACGGTAAGGAGTGTAAAGAGAATTACTACCTGATGCCGGGTAAATCGCGCCGTTTTACGCAGGTGGACACGGCGAATAAAAAAGGACGGGTTGCGCTTTGGCAGGGTGAGCAGTTTGTTCCCGTGAAATAGACAGTTGTGCAGATGGATAACGACGATGCCTCTACGACGGATTTCCCCAGGACTGAAAACGCAGCTTGCCTTCGGCATGATCTTTTTGTTCGTTCAGCCCGACGCCAGCGCTGCTGCCGTACGAGCTCAGCAGATTGGTGGGGTGATTATTCCGCAGGCCTTCAGTCGGGCGCTGCAGGACGGTATGAGCGTCCCGCTCTATATTCATCTTGCCGGCAGCCAGGACACCCGGGACGATCAGCGGATCGGCAGCGCCTTTATCTGGCTGGACGACGGCCAGCTGCGCGTCCGGCAGATCCAACTGGAGGAGAGCGAGGGTAACGCCAGCGTCAGCGAACAGACCCGACAGCAGCTGATCGGCCTGGCCAATGCCCCGTTCAGCGAGGCACTCACCATTCCCCTGACCGACAGCGCGCAGCTGGATCTCAGCCTGCGCCAACTGCTGCTGCAGCTGGTGGTCAAGCGCGAGGCGCTGGGCACCGTCCTGCGCTCGCGCAGCGAAGATATCGGCCAGTCCAGCGTGAACACCCTTAGCAGCAACCTGAGCTATAACCTCGGCGTCTATAACAACCAGATGCGCAATGGCGGGAGCAACACCTCCAGCTACCTGTCGCTGAACAACGTCACGGCGCTGCGGGAGCATCACGTGGTGCTCGACGGCTCGCTGTACGGGATCGGCAGCGGTCAGCAGGACAGCGAATTATATAAGGCCATGTATGAGCGCGATTTCGCCGGCCACCGTTTTGCCGGTGGGATGCTCGACACCTGGAACCTGCAGTCCCTGGGACCGATGACCGCCATTTCGGCCGGCAAGATTTACGGCCTTTCCTGGGGGAACCAGGCCAGCTCCACCGTCTTCGACAGCAGCCAGTCGGCCACGCCGGTGATTGCCTTTTTACCGGCAGCGGGCGAAGTGCATCTTTCCCGTGAGGGGAGGCTGCTGAGCGTCCAGAATTTCGCCATGGGCAACCACGAAGTGGATACCCGCGGCCTGCCGTACGGTATTTACGATGTCGAGGTGGAGGTGATCGTCAACGGTCGGGTGGTCAGCAAACGCACCCAGCGTGTCAATAAGCTGTTCAGCCGCGGTCGCGGCATCGGCGCGCCGCTGGCGTGGCAGGTATGGGGCGGCAGTTTCCATATGGATCGCTGGTCGGAAAGCGGCAAAAAGACCCGGCCGGCAAAAGAGAGCTGGCTGGCAGGCCTCTCGACCTCCGGGTCGCTCAGCACCCTGAGCTGGGCGGCAACGGGCTATGGCTACGACAATCAGGCGGTGGGGGAAACCCGCCTGACGCTGCCGCTGGGCGAGTCGATCAACGTTAACCTGCAGAATATGCTGGCCAGCGACAGCTCCTGGAGCAGCGTCGGCAGCATCAGCGCCACGCTGCCGGGGGGCTTCAGTTCAGTGTGGGTCAACCAGGAGAGAACCCGCATTGGCGATCAATTGCGGCGCAGCGATGCCGACAACCGAGCGATCGGCGGCACCCTCAACCTCAACGCGCTGTGGTCGAAGCTGGGGACGTTCAGCGTCAGCTACAACGATGACCGCCGCTACAACAGTCATTACTACACCGCGGATTACTATCAGACGGTCTACAGCGGCGCCTTTGGATCGCTCGGCCTGCGGGCGGGGATCCAGCGCTATAACAATGGCGACAGCAGCGCCAACACCGGGAAATATATCGCTCTCGATCTCTCGCTGCCGCTGGGCAACTGGTTCAGTGCCGGGATGACCCATCAGAACGGCTACACCATGGCTAACCTCTCAGCGCGCAAGCAGTTTGATGAAGGCACTATTCGCACCATCGGCGCCAATCTGTCGCGGGCCATCTCCGGCGATACCGGGGATGACAAAACCCTCAGCGGCGGGGCGTATGCCCAGTTCGACGCCCGCTACGCCAGCGGCACGCTGAACGTCAACAGCGCGGCAGACGGCTACGTCAACACCAACCTTACCGCCAGCGGCAGCGTCGGCTGGCAGGGCAAAAATATCGCCGCCAGCGGACGAACCGACGGTAACGCCGGGGTGATTTTCAACACCGGGCTGGAGGACGATGGTCAGATCAGCGCCAGGGTTAACGGGCGGATTTTCCCGCTCAGCGGCAAGCGTAACTACCTGCCGCTCTCTCCCTATGGCCGCTATGAGGTGGAGCTGCAGAACAGCAAAAACTCGCTCGACAGTTACGACATCGTCAGTGGGCGCAAGAGTCATCTGACTCTCTATCCGGGCAACGTCGCGGTGATTGAGCCAGAGGTGAAGCAGATGGTCACCGTCTCCGGTCGTATTCGTGCGGAAGACGGCACGCTGCTGGCGAATGCGCGGATTAACAACCATATCGGCCGTACCCGCACCGATGAAAACGGCGAGTTTGTCATGGACGTGGATAAGAAATACCCCACTATCGATTTCAGCTACGGCGGCAATAAAACCTGCGAAGTGGCGCTGGAGCTCAGCCAGGCGCGCGGCGCCGTCTGGGTCGGGGATGTGGTCTGCAGCGGCCTCTCGTCGTGGGCGGCGGTGCAGCAGACAGGAGAAGAGAATGAAAGTTAATGCACTGATGGCGCTGGCGATCCTCGCGCTGCTCTGGCCGGCAGCCGCGCTCAGGGCGGCGGTGTCCAAGACCACCTGGTCGGATGCGCCGGCGCGCGAGTTTGTGTTTGTTGAAAACAACTCCGACGACAACTTTTTCGTCACCCCCGGTGGGGCGCTGGATCCGCGTATGACCGGGGCTAACCGCTGGACCGGCTTAAAATACACCGGCTCCGGCACCATCTATCAGCAAAGCCTCGGCTATATCGATAACGGCTACAACACCGGGCTCAATGCCAACTGGAAGTTTGATATGTGGCTGGAAAACTCGCCGGTTTCGCACCCCTTAACCGGCCTGCGCTGCATCAACTGGTACGCCGGCTGCGATATGGCTACCAGCCTGATCCTGCCGCAATCCACCGACGCAAGCGGGTTTTATGGCGCGACGGTGACCAGCGGCGGCGCGAAGTGGATGCACGGCATGATGTCGGACGCGTTTTATCAATATCTGCAGCAGATGCCGGTCGGCGGCAGCTTTACAATGACCATCAATGCCTGTCAGACCTCGGTGAACTACGATGCCAGCAGCGGTGCGCGCTGTAAGGATCAGGCCTCCGGTAACTGGTATGTGCGCAACGTCACCCACACCAAAGCCGCGAACCTGCGGTTGATTAATACTCACTCGCTGGCGGAGGTGTTTATCAACAGCGACGGCGTGCCGACCCTGGGAGAAGGGAACGCCGACTGCCAGACGCAGACCATCGGCAGCCGCGCAGGATTAAGCTGTAAGATGGTCAACTATACCTTACAGACCAACGGCTTAAGCAACACCTCGATCCATATTTTCCCGGCGATCGCCAACTCGTCGCTGGCCTCGGCCGTCGGGGCGTACGATATGCAGTTCAGCCTCAACGGCAGCTCCTGGAAGCCGGTGAGCAATACCGCTTATTACTACACTTTCAACGAGATGAAGAGCTCAGACTCGATCTATGTTTTCTTCTCCAGCAACTTCTTTAAACAGATGGTGAATCTCGGGATCAGCGATATCAACACCAAGGATCTGTTCAACTTTCGCTTTCAGAACACCACCTCGCCGGAGTCAGGCTGGTATGAGTTTTCCACCTCCAACACGCTGATTATCAAGCCCCGTGATTTCAGCATCAGCATTATCTCCGACGAATATACCTCGGCGCCGTCGCGCGAGGGATATGTCGGCAGCGGCGAACCGGCGCTCGATTTCGGCTACATCGTCACCACCAGCGGTAAAACGGCCGCCGATGAAGTGCTGATCAAGGTGACCGGACCGGCGCAGGTGATTGGCGGGCGTTCCTACTGTCTCTTCAGCTCTGATGACGGTACGGCGAAAGTGCCGTTCCCGGCGACGCTCTCTTTTATCACCCGCAGCGGCACGACGCAGACCTACGATGCCGGGTGCGATGACAGCTGGCGGGATATGACCGATGCGCTGTGGCTGACCACGCCATGGACCGATATCTCCGGCGAAGTGGGGCAGATGGATAAGACCACGGTGAAATTTTCGATTCCGATGGATAACGCCATTTCGCTGCGGACGGTAGACGATAACGGCTGGTTTGGCGAAGTCAGCGCTTCAGGAGAGATTCATGTCCAGGCGACGTGGCGCAACATTAACTAAGGCCCTGCTGACGGTGGGCTGCCTGCTGGCAGCGCCGCTGGCTCAGGCGATCTCGGTCGGCAACCTGACCTTTTCCCTGCCGGCCGAAGCGGATTTCGCCAGCAAACGGGTGGTCAACAACAATAAAAGCGCGCGGCTGTACCGCATCGCCATCAGCGCCATCGATCGCCCGGGCGGCAGCGAAGTACGCTCCCGGCCGGTGGATGGTGAGCTGCTGTTCGCCCCCCGCCAGCTGGCGTTGCAGGCAGGTGAAAGCGAGTACTTCAAATTTTACTATCATGGCCCGCGGGATAACCGCGAGCGCTACTATCGGGTCTCGTTTCGCGAAATCCCCACGCGTAACCTGACGAGGCGCAGCCCAACCGGCGGCGAGGTCAGCATGGAGCCGGTGGTGGTGATGGATACCATTCTGGTGGTGCGCCCACGCGAGGTGCAGTTTAAATGGTCTTTCGATAAGGTGGCCGGGACGGTGAGCAACACCGGCAATACCTGGTTCAAGCTGCTGATTAAACCCGGATGCGATTCGACCGAAGAGGAGGGGGACGCGTGGTATCTGCGTCCTGGCGACGTGGTTCGCCAGCCGGCATTGCGCCAGCCGGGGAACCACTATCTGGTTTATAACGACAAATTTATTAAGATCAGCGATACCTGCCCGGTGAAGCCCCGTCCCGCGGAGTGAGCCTTATCCGGCGGTCGCGCGGCGGGTAAAACGCCGGCTGGCCAGCAGGCTCAGACCGCAGCACAGCAGGTAGTACACCGCGCCGGTGAAGACGAAGATCGCCAGTGGATAGATCTGCACCCGGTTGTTGACCTGGCCGGCCACGGTGGTCAGCTCCGGGACGTTGACGATAAACGCCAGCGACGTGTCTTTCAGCAGGCCGATAAAGATCCCCACCAGCGAGGGCTGAACATTGCGCAGCGCCTGCGGGAGCAGCACCAGGCGCAGCGTTTGCCCGGGGGCGAACCCCTGGGTCAGCGCCGCCTCATACTGTCCTTTCGGCAGCGACTGCAGCCCGGCCAGCACCGAGTGCATCACCGAGGCGGCGGTAAACCACGCCAGCGCCAGGGTCACGGTCACCGCGCCGGGCAGATCGCCGCCGGTCAGCATCGGCAACAGATACCACAGCCAGAAGATGACAAATATCAGCGGGATGCCGCGAATAATTTCCGCCCACAGAAACAACAGACGCCGCACCAGCCCGCCGTAGCGCCAGGCCAGGCCCGCCAGCGCAATGCCTCCCGGCAGCGCCAGCAGGGTGGCGCCGATAGCCATCAGCAGGGTCAGCGCCACGCCGCCGGGCTGGCCCTCCGCCAGTCGGCCCCACAGCAGGTAATCGAGGTTATCGGCGATCACCGCCAGATTAGCGTTCATGTTGGGCGCTCCGTTGCAGTTTTCTTCCCGGGCCGAGACGCGTTAGCGCCACGCCCATCGCCACCCCCAGCGCCAGGTACAGCGCGGTACCCACGGCAAACGCCTCCAGCGCGTGCGCGTTATAGCTCTCAATCTGTCGTACCTGATAGGTCAGTTCCGCAAAGCCGATGCCGCTGGCCAGCGATGAGAGTTTCATCAGGTTAAGATACTGGCCGACAATCGGCTGCCAGGCGTTGGCCAGCCCCTGCGGCAGGAGGATAAAGCGCAGCTCCTGCCACGGCGTAAAGCCCTGCGACAGCGCGGCTTCCCGCTGCCCGTGGCTGACGGCGCGCAGTCCGGCGGCGATCTCTTCCACCAGAAAGGCGGAGGTAAAGACCCCCAGCCCCCACATTGAGCAGAGGAACTCCGGCGTCAGCCACCAGACGTTACCCGGCAGAATGGACCAGGCGTGTTCGTCGTTCACCACCTCCTTCACCGCCAGCGGCAGCAGATTCCAGGCGGCAAAGTACCAGAACAGCAGCTGGACCAGCAGCGGGGTATTGCGAAACAACGAGACCCACGCGGCCACCAGTCCGCGCCCCGCGCGGCCGCCGCCGAGGCGCAGGGCCAGCAGCAGGACCGCCAGCAGGGTGGCGAGCAGGATCCCGGCGACGCTGACCCAGACGGTGGTGAGAAAACCAGAGATGATCCATTGCAACGGCTGCCCGCTCAGGACGCCGTGCCAGTCAAGCATCGGCGTCACGCGAGGCTCTCCTGGTGCAGCGGATCCAGCACCTTCTGCAGAAAACGCCGTGCGCGGGCATGCTGCGGATGGGCGAAAAACTCAGCCGGCGGGGCGACCTCGAGAATGTCGCCGCCGTCGATAAACACCACCCGGTCGGCAATTTCGCGGGCAAACTGCATCTCATGAGTCACCACCAGCATGGTGATCCCGCTGTGGGCGAGGGTTTTCATCACCTGCAGCACTTCGCCGATCATCTCCGGGTCGAGCGCCGAGGTGGGCTCATCGAACAGGATAATCTGCGGCGAGGAGGCCAGGGCGCGGGCGATCGCCACCCGCTGCTGCTGGCCGCCGGAGAGCTGCGCCGGCATCTGCTGCGCTTTTTCTTCCAGTCCGACCTGGCGCAGCAGCGCCAGCGCCCGCTCCTGAGCCGCACTTTTCCCCCAGCCGTGGACGCGCTCCAGCGCCAGAGTGATGTTCTCCTGCGCCGTCAGGTGGGCGTAAAGGTTGAACTGCTGGAAGACAAAACCGACGCGGCTGCGCAGCTGGCGCAAGGCGCTGCCGCTCAGCCGGCTGGTCGGTTTATCGTCGATCAGGATCTCGCCGCCGCTTAAGGATTCGAGCTGGTTGATCAAGCGGATCAGCGTCGATTTTCCCGAACCGGAAGGGCCAAGGATCGCCACCACTTCGCCGGGTTCGACCTGCAGGTTGATCGCGTTTAGCACCTGATGATCGCCGTAGCGCTTGGCCACATCACGAAACGTAATGCTGGCGCGCTGCAGACGTGAAAAATCCGCGGCCGGGGCCGCGGAGTGGGAGAGTAAACCCGAGAACATATTATTTCGCTTCTATGGTAAAGGCGCGCGGCTGCGGCGTTTTAGTGGCAGGGCCAAACCAGACATCATAGATTTTCGCGGCTTCGCCGGTTTTCTCCAGCTTCACCAGCTCATCGTTAACGGCTTTCAACAGGGCCGGTTCGCCTTTCTTCACGCCCACGCCAATCTCTTCTTTGCTGAGCAGGTCGGGCAGAATTTTAAACTTGGCTTTATCCGGCGCTTCCGCCAGCAGACCGGCGAGGATGGTGCTGTCCTGGGTGATGGCCTGGACGTTGCCGTTGCGCAGGGCGGTCAGGGCCAGCGGAATATCGTCATAGGAGAGGACGCGAGCCTGCGGGAAACGCTGGTGCAGGGCCTGTTCGCCGGTGGTGCCTTTCACCGCGCCGATGCGCGCTTTGCTGTACTCATCGAGCTTATCCGGAGAGCCGGCCGGCACGAGGAACTGCTGGCCGGTGACGAAATACGGCGTCGAGAAATCAATGACCTGGGCACGCTCCGGGGTGATGGTAATGTCGGCGACGATCAGGTCGGCTTTGCCGGACTGCAGCAGCGGAATACGGTTAGCCGGGTTCGTCGCCACCAGCTCGAGTTTGACGCCGAGCGCTTTCGCCAGCGCCTGGGCAAAGTCGACATCGTAGCCGACGATATGGTGGGTTTTGGCATCCACGGAGCCGAACGGCGGGTTGGCGTCGAAGGTGGCGACTTTCACGACGCCGGCGGCTTTGATGTCAGCCAGCTGGTCTGCTTGTGCCTGAGACGCGAGCAGCAGCATACCCAGCGCCAGTGCAATTTTTGTGGTTTTATTGCGCATATTTTTTCCCCTGAATCCCTGTTTTGTTTTGTGGACATCACGCTCCCACAAATTCCCCGTCGGCGGCAAAGAAGAAAAAATTCTTATCTATAACGAAAAAGAACTTAACAAACATGTGGGTATTCTTTATGCGGCGCTGGCGTTTTACCGGCGCGGCAACGATTGCCGGGCGGCCCTCTCTCCCTCCGGAGAGAGGGTGAGGGAGAGGGGATAGGGGTAATTTTCCGTTCATCGTGCGCATGGGCGTTAGCCCCGCGGTGTATACCGGGGCTGCAACGATTGCCGGGCGGTTCCCTCTCCCTCAGGGAGAGGGTTAGGGTGAGGGGATAGGAGCGGGCGTAATATGCGCCAGCCAGGATTGCAAATTCGGAATTAGTATTTCCCGCGCCCGGCCAACTGTGGTTGAAATAGACCCAGGCGATTCGCTTCCCGACAGAGGAGAAAATGAAAGTGGCATTGTGGCAACGATTAACGGGCTGGCTGGCTTTGATGTCCAACGGCGAAGCCGGACAGCAGGATACCCAGCGCGTCATGGAGGCGATACTGCCGGTGGCCAGCCTCTACGGCGTGGACATTGGTAACGTGGAAACCCGGTGGTTCCGTCATGATAAGACATACTGAGCGACGCAGGACGCGAGAAGCCTACTGGAACGAGGTGTGCTTTG
Organism: Klebsiella sp. H-Nf2; assembly: GCF_002806645.1. Taxonomy (NCBI): domain Bacteria; kingdom Pseudomonadati; phylum Pseudomonadota; class Gammaproteobacteria; order Enterobacterales; family Enterobacteriaceae; genus Klebsiella; species Klebsiella sp. H-Nf2. Next base: position 211,184 of record NZ_PIBL01000006.1, on the reverse strand, counting down.
TGTAGCAAGAGACTGCCTGAGGTTGCGGCATCACAGGATGCGCCGCCGCAGCCCAGGCAGTTTTGACCACGCTTATCCCCCCAGATACATCCGCTTAATTTCCGGGTTAGTCAGCATCTCCCGCGCCGCGCCTGACAAGGTGATCCGGCCATTCTCCAGGACATACGCCCGATCGGCGATAGCCAGCGCTGCCGTCGCATTCTGCTCCACCAGCAGCACCGTCATATTCTCTTCGCGCAGTTGCTTAATGATGCCGAACAGCTCGCCGACAATTTTCGGCGCCAGTCCGAGGCTCGGTTCATCCAGCATCAATAACACCGGCTCGCTCATCAGCGCCCGGGCGATGGCCAGCATCTGCTGCTCGCCGCCGCTCATGGTGCCCGCCATCTGATGGCGCCGTTCCTTGAGCCGTGGAAAGAGGGCATACATGCGATCGCGCAGGCGGGTGTAGCCGGCGAGATTATTGTAGGCGCCCATGCGCAGGTTCTCTTCGATAGTCAGGTTGGTAAAGACCCGACGTCCCTCCGGCACCAGCGCCAGCCCGCGGCGCACAATCTGGTGGGTCTGGCTGCGTGAGATATCGTCGTTGAGGAAGCTGACGCGCCCACTGGAGCGCACCAGGTTGACGATCCCGTTCAGGGTGGAGGTTTTACCGGCGCCATTGCTGCCGATCAGGGTGACGATTTCCCGGTCATAGACGTCGATATCAACGCCTTTCAGCCCCTGGATCACGCCGTAAAAGACCTTCAGTCCCCGGGCGTTAAGCATAATTGGCTTCTCCCAGATAAGCGGAAATGACGTCCGGATGCTGGATCGCCTCGGCCATCAGGCCGCTGAACAGCGGCTTACCGTACTCCAGAACCATCACCCGCTCGCACAGGCGGTTGACGAAGGGCATATCGTGCTCAATCAGCAGGACGCTGAGCTGATAGTCATGGCGCATGCGGAAGATAAGCTCCGCCAGATCCTCGGTCTCCTTCGGGTTCATCCCGGCGGCCGGCTCATCGAGCAGCAGCAGCTTCGGCGCGGTGGCCAGCGCGCGGGCGATCTCCACTTTGCGCTGGTTGCCATAGCTCAGGTTTGTGGCCTGCATATGGGCGAAGTGGGCGATGCCGATGTCCTCCAGAATGGCCATGGCTTTGGCTTTCGCCGCCCGCTCGGCCGGAAAGTAGCGGCCAATATGCAGCGCCGCCTCCAGAAGCGAGTAGCGGCTGGCGCGGTCGAGTCCGACCATCACGTTCTCCAGCACCGTCATGGAGTTAAACAGACGGATATTCTGGAAGGTACGGGCGATCCCGGCGTTCACCACCTGGTTGGGCTTCAGCCCCTTCAGCGACGTACCCGCCAGGGTGACGTTGCCGCTGGTGGGTTTATAGTTGGCGGTGATGACGTTAAACAAAGTGGTTTTGCCCGCGCCGTTAGGGCCGATAAGGCCAAAGATCTCCGCCTCGTCGACATGGAAGCTGACATTGTCGATGGCCCGCAGGCCGCCAAACTGCATGGTGACGTCCTGCACCTGCAGGATAACGTTATTTTCCGCCATAGCTGCTGTTCCTTCTTCCCATCTGCCAAATCTCTTTTTTCCCCAGCAGCCCTTCGCGGGCGAAGAGCATGATGATCAGCAACAGCAGGGAGAAAACCACCATTCGCAGGCCCGGATACGCGCCGAGATCGTGACCGAAGAACTGCAGCGGCTGGTCGAGAAAGCGCAGCCATTCGCCGCTGCCGACCACCAGTACGGTGCCGAGCAGGGCGCCGGTGGTGCTGCCGAGTCCGCCGAGGACGATAATAATCAGCAGCTGGAAGGTGAGCATAAAGTCGAACAGCCCCGGGGAAATGGTGGTCAGCAGCGAAGCCAGCAGACCACCGCCGATCCCTTCGAAGAAGGCGCTGGTGGCGAAGGCGCAGGTTTTGATGCGGAAGGTGTTGACCCCCATGGCGATCGCCGCATCTTCATCGTCGCGAATGGCTTTCATCATCCGGCCATACTTCGACCACACCAGCTGGAGGATCATGCCGGTGGCCAGCAGGGCGAACAGCCCGCACCAGAACAGGAGATGCGGCTGCTGCGGAATATCGTTCAGCCCGATGGCGCCGTTGGTGATTTGCGGGTTGTTAATGGCGAGGATCTTGATGATAAACCCAAAGCCGAGGGTGACGATGGCCAGGTAGTCGCCACGTACCCGGAAGACCGGCACGGCGAGGCACACCGCCAGCGCCGCTGCGCACAGGCCGCTTATCAGCAGGGCGGGGAGAAAGCCCGCGTGCAGGTTGAGGATCCACGGGCTGGGGGCGGCCATTTCAAACATGTCTACCTTGCTGTCGCTGGAGAGGATCAGCAGGGCGGTCACGTAGGCGCCCACCGCCACGAAGCCGTTCGGCTCCAGCGACAGCTGGCCGGTCACGCCGTTGATCAGGTTGTAGCTGACCGCGAGGATCATAAAGATAAAAATGGTGCTGATGACGCGAACAATGTAGTCATTGAAAACCACGTTGATTCCGGCCAGCAGCGCGATACAGATGACAATAATGGCCAGGTTGCGCAGTTGCGCCCCGGCGGTCGTCGTCGCGTTGAGCATCAGAAACGGCTCCTTTCCAGACGTTCGTCGCCCATAATGCCGACCGGGCGGAACAAGAGGACCAGAATCAAGAACAGGAAGGCGAAAGCGTCTTTATAGCCGCCCAGTTCGGGGAAGATCGCCACGGCGACCACCTCGGTAAAACCGAGGATAAAGCCGCCCAGCACCGCGCCGGTGACGCTGCCGATCCCGCCCAGTACGGCGGCGGCAAAGGCCTTCAGGCCGATAAGCACGCCCATCAGGGGATCGATAGTGGGGTAGCTGATGGAGTAGAACACGCCGCCGAGCGCCGCGAGACTACTGCCGAGGGCGAAGACCAGGGAGATGATCCGGTTGGCGTCAATGCCCATCAGGCGCACGGTGTTGACGTCAAAGGCCACCGCGCGGATCGCCATCCCATAGCGGGTGCGGTACAGCAGCCAGAGGATCGCCAGCAGCAGCAGGACGGTGATCAGCGGCACAATCCACGCCACGTTGGTAATGATGACGCTGCCGAAGGCGCGGGTCTGGTTGAAAAAGTCAGGGGCGGAGAAGAAGCGTGAGCTGCCGCCGAACAGTACGTTAAACAGGTTTTCGAGGAAGAAGCTGACGCCGATGGCGGTGATCAGCATGGAGATTTTCGAGGCCTGGCGCAGCGGACGATAGGCGACCCGGTCAATCAGCATACCAAACAGGCCGCACAGCCCGAGGGTCAGGAAAACGGCTACCCCGAAGGGTAGCCCAACTGAAGAAAATAAAAACAGCGTACTAAACGCGCCGACCATCATGACGTCCGCATGGGCGAAGTTGATCAGCCGTAGCACGCCATAAACCATCGTATAACCGATGGCAATCAGGGCGTACATGCCCCCAAGACTCATTCCATTGACCACTTGCTGGAGAAAAATGGCGCCGTCCATTTTGTAGCCTCGTCGCAACTTAAGGGTTAACCACGGTACGAAACGCCAGCTTGCCATCTTTCACTTCGTTGATGACCGCGCTGCGAATGGCATCGCCGTTCTGTAACGTCAGCGTGCCGGTCACGCCCTGGAAACCTTTGGTGGCGCGGATTTTTTCATTCACGCAGACCCGATCATGGGGATCGCTGCACTGGTTCATGGCGTTGACGATGACGTTATAGGCATCCGCCGCCATTGCGCCCCAGGTATGGGTCGGCTGCTGGTATTTGGTTTCCCAGGCTTTGATGAAGGTTTCCCCGGCCGGGGTCTGCTCTTTGGCGTTCGGCGAGTAATAATCGGTGGTCATATAGCCGTTGACCGCGTCTTTACCGACATCGAAGAAGACCTGATCCGCGGCCAGACCGTCGCCGCCCACCACCGGTTTGTTGAGCCCCAGTTGTTTAGACTGCACGGCAATCAGCGCCCCTTCGGTGTAGTAGATCGGCATGTAAATCATGTCGACATTCTTCGCCTTGACGCTCGCCAGCTGGGCTTTAAAGTCCTTGCTGCCGCCCGGGGCCTGTACCTCGATGGGAATGGTACCGCCGTTTTTCAGGAACTGGGTGCGGAACGCTTTTGCCAGGCCGACGGAGTAGTCGTTGCTGCTGTCAAACACGATGGCGGCGGTTTTGGCTTTCAGATCGCGGGAGGCCAGATTGGCCCCGACCACCCCCTGGAAGCTGTCCGAGAAGCAGACCCGGCTGACGTACGGATGGTTGCGGGTGACGCGGTCGTTAGTGGCGGTGGAGGAGACCAGCGGCGTTTTGCTGTCGTCGGCGATCTTGGTCATCGCCAGGGTGTTGGAGGAGGTGACTTCACCGATCACGGCATCCACTTTATCGCTGGAGACCAGCCGCTGCATGGCGTTGGCCGCTTCGACTTTGTCGCTTTTATCATCGATAACGATAAGCTTAATGGTATCGCCATTTTTTAACGTCGGGGTGATGGCCTGAATAATGTCCAGCCCTTTCTGCGACGGCTGGCCGTAGCCGCTGAGGGCGCCGCTCAGGGGTAATACCACCCCGATTTTAATTTCCGCTGCCTGCGCGCTGCTGGCGCCGACCAGCGCGGCAACCAGCGTGGCCATTAAAGACGCTTTCCCGGAAAACGATTTCATTGATATTTCTCCGTCGGTCGATTATTTATCTTTAACCATCAATGACTGCATAACATTGAGGAATAATTCGCCAGCGTGTCCGGCGAATTATTGGCTGTTATGTTGAATAGATAACGAGATATATACCCTAAATAATTCGAGTCGCATGAAGGCGGCAAGTGAGCGAGTCCCCAGGCGCTTACAGAAGTCAGTGACTGGGGGGAGAGAACGCCGCCAACGCACATGCAACTTGAAGTATGACGGATATTTTTAATGCGCTGATTTACCTTACAACGTCCGTTTCGTTTTTACTCATGCAATATTCTTATTACCTGCAGGGAAGGGCATAAGGCTGGCGACAACACGGTTTTTGGATTTTATCGGCGGGCGGCTGACGCCTTACCCAGTCTGGGAAATAGGCCATATAAACCGGTTGAACGGTTTCCGTAGGCCCGCGCAAGCGAAGCGTCGCCGGGCAATTTTTGCGCGCACCCGAATATAATATTCAGGTGCGCCAGGTCATATTGAAAATCTATTCTGCTGCTCACGTGACTTATTATTTTAAAGGGGTCAACGGTTTTATTTTCCCATGCAGCGCTGGATTATCACTTTCATCTTTTAACTGCACGCCGGTGACGCGGCGTAAAAAAGCCTGCTCCAGCAGCCAGGCCAGTTTAAAGGCGGCGGCGTCATGGCTTAATCCCTCCGGACGAATATTGGAGATACAGTTTCGCTCAGATTCCAGACGCTGACGATGGGGCTGCCAGGTGAGGTAGACGCCGAGGCTGTCCGGCGAGGAGAGACCCGGTCGTTCGCCAATCAGGATCGCCACCGCGCGGGCTTTAAGGGTTTCGCCAATATCATCCCCCAGCGCCACCCGCGACTGATGCGCCAGCACTACCGGCGCCAGGCCGATACCCAGCGTCTGCAGATAGGGCAGCAGGGCGCGGATCAATGGCACCGCCTGGCGCTCTACCGCCCAGGAAGAGAGGCCATCGCCGATCACCAGCAGCAGATCGGCGGGGCGGACGCCGCTGGCGGCGAGGTCGGCGCGACTCTCGTCGGCGAGCTGCCGCCCGAGATCCGGACGCCGCAGATAGGTGTGACGGTCCGGCGCGGCGCTGTGCACCGTCAGGGCGTCGAGGCCGAGCGCCGCCAGCGGCGCCACCAGCTGCTGGCTGGCGAACGGCTGATGAATAGCATCCCGCGCTCTGGCGTGGGCCAGACCAAAGTTGAGGACTTCGCGGGTCGGCAGGCTGGCGCCGCTGCGCCCCAGGGCGATCCGCGCATCGGTAAATTCACGCAGCGGGTTCCAGGCATCGGGACGGTTCATACGGGGGCTCCTTGCGGCAGGACGGACAACAGCGGATGGCGGGCGTCGGTGAGCCGCAGCGCGCCGTGCGGATCGATAATCTGCATCTTCGCCAGCCAGTCGGCGAACTCCGGGGCATGCTTTAAGCCCAGCAGGCGTCGGGCGTACAGCGCGTCATGGAACGAGGTGCTCTGGTAATTGAGCATGATATCGTCCGCTCCAGGCACGCCAATCAGGAAGGTGAGCCCGGCGGTGCACAGCAGAGTCAGCAGGGTGTCCATATCATCCTGATCCGCTTCCGCGTGGTTGGTATAGCAGACGTCGCAGCCGATCGGCAGGCCCATCAGCTTGCCGCAGAAATGATCCTCCAGCCCGGCGCGAATAATCTGCTTGCCGTCGTAGAGATACTCCGGACCGATAAAGCCGACCACGGTATTGACCAGTAGCGGTTCAAAGTGGCGGGCGACCGCGTAGGCCCGCGCCTCACAGGTCTGCTGGTCGACGCCGTGGTGGGCGTTGGCCGACAGGCAGCTTCCCTGGCCGGTCTCAAAATACATCACATTGTTGCCGAGGGTACCGCGCCTGAGGCTGAGGGCCGCCTCGCGGGCCTCCTGCAGCATGGCAAGATTGATGCCGAAGCCGCTGTTGGCCGCTTCGGTTCCGGCTACCGACTGAAACACCAGATCCACCGGCGCGCCGCGCTCAATCAGCTGCAGCGTATTGGTGACATGGGTCAGAATGCAGGACTGGGTGGGGATGGCGAAGCGCTGAATAATATCGTCCAGCATGACGTTCAGCTGCGCCAGCACCGGTAAGCTGTCGCTGGCCGGGTTGATGCCAATCACCGCGTCCCCAGCGCCGTACAGCAGCCCGTCGAGCATACTGGCGGCGATGCCTTTCAGATCGTCGGTGGGATGGTTGGGCTGCAGGCGCACGCTGAGGTGGCCGGGTAGGCCGATGGTGTTGCGAAAGCGCGTCACCACCTGGCATTTGCTGGCGGCAAGGATCAGATCCTGATTGCGCATCAGCTTACTGACCGCCGCCGCCATCTCCGGGGTGATGGCGCGAGCGACCCGCTGCAGCGTGGCGGTATCGGTGGCATCATCCAGCAGCCAGTCGCGAAAATCGCCGACCGTCAGGTGACGCAGGGCGGCAAAGCCCTGCGCATCATGGGTGTCGAGGATCAGGCGGGTCACTTCATCCTGCTCGTAAGGGATAAGCGGGTTGTCGAGAATGTCGGTCAGCGGCACCTCGGCGAGGGCCATTTTCGCCGCCATCCGCTCTTCGGCTGAGGTGGCGATAACCCCCGCGAGGGCGTCGCCGGAACGAGCCGGCGACGCTTTTGCCATCAACGTTTTCAGACTATCAAAGCGCCATACCTGGCCCGATAGCGTGGTTTTATACATGCCGCCTCCTCAGGAGACCGTGCGCAGTTGAGGATCCACTGGCGCCCGTTCACGGGCTGCTGCGGTTTTGCGGAACCACAGGTAGCCGCCGAGCATCATCGCCGCGAAAATCAGCGCCAGCAGCAGGTTATACCAGACCATCGCCACCAGGCAGATCACCGCCATGCCGAGGGCAAAGGCCGGCGCCAGCGGGTAGAGCGGGGCGCGGAACGGACGGATCAGCTTCGGCTCGCTACGGCGCAGTTTGAACAGCGCCGCCATGGAAGTGATATACATAACAATAGCCCCAAATACCGACATGGTGACGATACAGGCGGTCAGCGGCATGCCGCTGATGGTGATCAGCGAGTCGGAGAAGATCGCGGCGATACCGACCACGCCGCCGGCGAGGATCGCCAGATGCGGGGTACGGGTGCGGCGGTTGAGGGTCGCCAGCCCGGCGGGCAGATAGCCGGCGCGGGCGAGGGAGTAGATCTGCCGCGAATAGCCCATAATGATCCCGTGGAAGGAGGCGACGAGGCCAAACAGCCCCAGCCACACCAGCATATGCAGCCAGCCGCTGCCATTGCCCACGACCGTCTTCATCGCCTGGGGCAGCGGATCGTTAATATTGGACAGCGCGCGCCAGTCGCCGACGCCGCCGGCGAAGACCATCACGCCGATCGCCAGCACCGTCAGCGTCAGAATGCCGCCGCCCAGGGCGCGCGGAATGGTGCGCTGCGGATCTTTGGCCTCTTCGGCCGCCATGGAGGCCCCCTCAATGGCGAGGAAGAACCAGATGGCGAACGGAATGGCGGCGAACATCCCCGGCAGCGCCAGGCCGCTGAAGCTTTCCGCGCCCGCCCAGCCGTTAGTGGTGAAGTGGCTCCAGGAGAAGCCGGGCGCGACCACGCCCATGAACACCAGCAACTCGAAGATGGCCAGCAGGGTGACGATCAGCTCGAAGGTGGCGGCAATGCCGACGCCGAGAATATTGAGCGTCATAAAGATCACGTAAGCGCCGCAGGCGACCCATTTCGGATCCAGCGCCGGAAACTGCACGTTGAGGTAGGCGCCGATGGCCATGGCGATGGCCGGCGGGGCGAAGACGAATTCAATCAGGGTGGCAAAACCAGCGATAAAGCCGCCAGTGGGCCCGAAGGCGCGGTAGGCGTAGGCGAAAGGGCCGCCAGCGTGCGGGATGGCGGTGGTCAGCTCGGTAAAGCTGAAAATAAAGGCGCAGTACATCGCGGCGACCGCCAGGGCGACGACCATAAACCCCATCGTGCCCGCCTGTGACCAGCCATAGCTCCAGCCGAAGTACTCCCCGGATATCACCAGTCCGACGGCGATCCCCCATAAACGAAAACTGCCGAGCGTTCTTTTTAAGGTGGTGGTTTGCTCTGCCATACGTGTTGCCTCGCCAGATAGAAAGGTTCTGAACGACAGGCTGCAAAGAGAGTGCCAGAACGTTGTCTGTCGCGATGAGGCGTCAGTCCGTGGCGCGCCAGCCGGCGCTGCGCAAAAATGGGGCAGGCTGCACGCTGTCGGCGCGTGCTCTGGTGCAGCGGCTTTGCTTTTTCCGCGGCGTCACGGTATAACTCTTCTTCTTTTGGATGTTTAGATGTCTATACGTTTATACGCATCATGACCCGGGCAAGCGGGCTGGCGTGAGAAAATAAAATGCAAAGCACAACACAACAACAAGGTGGGCAACTGAAGCGCACCATGAAAACGCGCCATCTGATCATGCTGTCGCTCGGCGGCGTGATTGGCACCGGCTTATTCTTTAATACCGGCTATATCATCTCTACCACCGGCGCGGCCGGGACGCTGCTGGCGTACCTGATTGGCGCTCTGGTGGTTTGGCTGGTGATGCAGTGTCTCGGTGAACTGTCGGTGGCGATGCCGGAGACCGGCGCCTTCCACGTCTACGCGGCGCGCTATCTTGGCCCGGCGACGGGTTATACCGTGGCGTGGCTCTACTGGCTGACGTGGACGGTGGCGTTGGGGTCGAGTTTTACCGCGGCGGGCTTCTGCATGCAGTACTGGTTCCCGCAGGTGCCGGTCTGGATCTGGTGCGTGGTATTCTGCGCAGTGATCTTCGGCCTTAACATCATTTCGACGCGCTTCTTCGCCGAAGGCGAGTTCTGGTTCTCGCTGGTGAAAGTGATCACCATCATCGCGTTTATTATTCTCGGCGGCGCGGCCATTTTCGGCTTCATTCCGATGCAGGATGGCTCCCCGGCGCCGGGCCTGCATAATATCACCGCCGAAGGCTGGTTCCCGCATGGCGGCCTGCCGATCCTGATGACCATGGTGGCGGTGAACTTCGCCTTCTCCGGAACGGAGCTTATCGGCATTGCCGCCGGAGAGACGGAAAACCCGCACAAGGTCATTCCGGTCGCCATCCGCACTACCATCGCCCGGCTGATCATTTTCTTTATCGGCACCGTGTTTGTGCTGGCGGCGCTGATCCCAATGCAGCAGGCGGGGGTGGAGAAAAGCCCCTTCGTGCTGGTGTTTGAAAAGGTGGGCATCCCTTACGCGGCGGACATTTTCAACTTCGTGATCCTGACGGCGATCCTGTCGGCGGCAAACTCCGGCCTGTACGCTTCCGGGCGGATGCTGTGGTCGTTGTCGAACGAGAAGACGCTTCCGACCTGCTTTGCCAAAGTCAATAAACGGGGCGTCCCGGTGACTGCGCTGTCGGTCAGTATGCTGGGTGGCGTGCTGGCGTTGTTCTCCAGCGTGGTGGCGCCCGATACGGTGTTTGTGGCGCTGTCGGCGATCTCCGGCTTTGCGGTGGTGGCGGTGTGGTTGAGCATCTGCGCTTCGCACTTTATGTTCCGCCGCCGCCATCTGCAGCAGGGTAAGGCCCTGAGCGATCTGCAGTATCGCGCTCCCTGGTATCCGGTGGTGCCCGTTCTGGGCTTTGTGCTGTGCCTGGTGGCCTGCGTGGGCCTCGCCTTTGACCCGAGCCAGAGAATTGCGCTGTGGTGCGGGATCCCCTTTGTGGCCCTGTGCTATGGTGCCTGGTATCTCACTCGTTCACGGAATATGACTCAGGAGTCCCAACATGTCGCAGATTAATCCGTTCACTGCCCTTCTGGCCGCCCAGCCTTATGTCCTGCTGGATGGCGCTATGGCCACCGAGCTGGAGGCGCGCGGTTGCGATCTGGCCGACAGCCTGTGGTCGGCGAAAGTGCTGCTGGAGAACCCGCAGCTGATCCGCGATGTGCATCTCGACTACTTTCGCGCCGGGGCGCAGGTGGCGATCACCGCCAGCTATCAGGCCACCCCGGCGGGTTTTGCCGCGCGTGGACTGGATGATGCGCAGTCCCGGGCGCTGATCGGCAAAAGCGTCGAACTGGCGCGCAAAGCACGCGAGGCGTACCTCGCTGAGAACCCGCAGGCTGGTACGCTGCTGGTGGCCGGTTCGGTAGGGCCGTATGGCGCGTTTCTCGCCGACGGCTCGGAGTATCGCGGCGATTATCAGCGCAGCGCGGCAGAGTTCCAGGATTTCCACCGCCCGCGCGTCGAAGCCCTTCTGGATGCGGGCGCCGACCTGCTGGCCTGTGAAACCCTGCCGTCCTTCGCTGAGATCCAGGCGCTGACGGCCCTGCTGCAAGACTATCCCCGCGCCCGCGCCTGGTACTCTTTCACGCTGCGCGACGCCGAACATCTCAGCGATGGCACGCCGCTGCGCGAGGTGATGGCTGCCCTGGCGGATAACCCACAGGTGGTGGCGGTGGGCATCAACTGTATCGCCCTGGAAAATACGCCCGCGGCGCTGGCGCATCTGCACAGCCTGACGGCCCTGCCGCTGGTGGTCTATCCTAACTCTGGCGAACATTATGATGCGGTGAGCAAGACCTGGCACCATCATGGCGAAGCCTGCGCCACCCTGGCGGATTATCTGCCGCAGTGGCTGGCGGCCGGGGCGAAGCTGATTGGCGGCTGCTGCCGCACCACGCCGAAGGACATCGCTGCGCTTAACGCGAAGCGCTGAGTTTTGTGCCGGGTGGCGCTGCGCTTACCCGGCCTACACATTGCGCGATCCGTCGCCGGCACCCGGCACCAACCCACCGCACAAAACCAACTATCCTTTCCCGCTTTTGTTCTAAAAACGATTCGCTATTAGCCAGAATTTTTAATTACTTCATCTCCCTCCTGATGCCGGAAATACTGCACCTATAACAACTCAGGGGAAGCAGACACTATGGCATTCACATCGCGAATTACTCTTCTGGCGGCGCTGGCCGTCGCCGCCTTCCAGGCGCAGGCGGTCAACGTGACCGTGGCGTATCAAACCTCCGCTGAGCCGGCGAAAGTCGCCCAGGCGGACAACACCTTCGCCAAAACCAGCGGCGCGACCGTCGACTGGCGGAAATTTGACAGCGGCGCCAGCGTGGTGCGTGCTCTGGCCTCCGGCGATGTGCAGATCGGCAATATCGGCTCCAGCCCGCTGGCGGTGGCTGCCAGTCAGCAGGTGCCGATTGAAGTGTTCCTGCTCGCTTCAAAGCTCGGCAACTCCGAAGCGCTGGTGGTGAAAAAAAGCATTACCAAACCGGAAGATCTGATCGGCAAGCGCATTGCCGTGCCGTTTATCTCCACCACCCACTACAGCCTGCTGTCGGCGCTCAAACACTGGGGCATCAAGCCGGGACAGGTGCAGATTATTAACCTGCAGCCGCCAGCGATTATCGCCGCCTGGCAGCGCGGGGATATCGATGGCGCTTACGTCTGGGCGCCAGCGGTTAACGAACTGGAAAAAGAGGGCAAGGTGCTGACCGATTCCGCGCAGGTTGGGGAGTGGGGCGCGCCAACCCTCGACGTCTGGGTGGTCCGTAAGGACTTCGCCGAGCAGCATCCGGAGATCGTCAAAGCCTTTGCTAAAAGCGCCATCGACGCCCAGCAGCCCTACATCGCCAACCCGGAAACATGGCTGAAACAGCCGGACAACATCAGCAAGCTGGCGCGCCTGAGCGGCGTGCCGGAAGCCGATGTTCCGGGGCTGGTGAAGGGGAACACCTATCTGACCGCCGCTGAGCAGGCGCAGGCATTGAACGGCCCGGTCAATCAGGCCATCGTCGATACCGCGCGCTTCCTGAAAGAGCAGGGCAAAGTGCCTGCGGCGGGAACCGATTATCGTCAGTACGTCACTGACCGTTTCGTGAAGTAAAGGAGGCGGCGATGCTGCAAATCTCGCATCTTTCCGCCGACTACGGCGGTAAACCGGCGCTGGCGGATATCAACCTGACGCTGGAGAGTGGGGAGCTGTTGGTGGTGCTGGGGCCCTCGGGCTGCGGTAAAACTACCCTGCTGAACCTGATTGCCGGATTCGTGCCCTATCAGCACGGCAGCATCACCCTCGAAGGTCAGCGGGTGACCGGGCCGGGCGCAGAGCGCGGCGTGGTCTTCCAGAATGAAGGCCTGCTGCCGTGGCGCAATGTGCAGGATAACGTGGCGCTGGGCCTCCAGCTGGCGGGCGTGGATAAAGCGCAGCGCCGGCAAGCGGCGGCGCAGATGCTGAAGAAGGTGGGCCTCGAAGGGGCGGAAAAGCGCTTTATCTGGCAGCTGTCCGGTGGTCAACGCCAGCGGGTGGGTATCGCCCGGGCGCTGGCGGCTAACCCGCAGCTGTTGCTGCTGGATGAGCCCTTCGGCGCGCTTGACGCCTTTACCCGCGAGCAGATGCAAACGCTGTTGTTGACGCTCTGGCATGAGACCGGCAAACAGGTGCTGCTGATCACTCATGACATTGAAGAAGCCATTTTCATGGCGACCGAGCTGGTGCTGCTGTCGCCGGGGCCGGGTCGGGTGGTGGAGCGGCTGCCGCTTGATTTCAGCCGTCGTTTTGTCGCAGGAGAACCCTGCCGCAGCATCAAATCCGACCCGCGCTTTATTGAACAGCGGGAATACATTCTGAGCCGGGTGTTTGACCAACGGGAGGCTTTCTCATGAGCGTGCTACTGAACGACAAACCGCGTCAGTCGACGCTGAAGTGGCGCTGGCCGCTCTCCCGTCAGCTCACCCTCAGCGTGGCGACCCTGGCGGTATTGCTGGTCGTCTGGTGGGCGGTCGCGGCGCTGCAGCTGATTAGCCCGCTGTTTCTGCCGCCGCCGGGCCAGGTGCTGCAGAAGCTTATCACTATCGCCGGGCCGCAGGGCTTTATGGATGCGACGCTCTGGCAGCATCTGGCGGCGAGCCTGACGCGGATCGTCATCGCCCTGCTGGCGGCAGTGCTTATTGGCGTACCGGTGGGGATCGCCATGGGGCTCAACCCGACGGTGCGCGGGATCCTCGATCCGCTGATCGAACTCTATCGTCCGGTGCCGCCGCTGGCCTACCTACCGCTGATGGTGATCTGGTTTGGCATCGGTGAAACCTCGAAGATCCTGCTGATCTACCTGGCGATTTTCGCCCCGGTAGCGATGTCGGCGCTGGCAGGGGTAAAAAGCGCACAGCAGGTGCGCATTCGCGCCGCCCGTTCGCTGGGCGCCAGCCGGGCGCAGGTGCTGTGGCTGGTGATCCTCCCCGGCGCGCTGCCGGAGATCCTCACCGGGTTGCGCATTGGTCTCGGGGTGGGTTGGTCAACGCTGGTGGCCGCTGAGCTGATCGCCGCCACTCGCGGGTTAGGGTTTATGGTGCAGTCTGCTGGCGAGTTTCTCGCGACCGATGTGGTGCTGGCGGGGATCGCGGTGATTGCCATTATCGCCTTTTTACTGGAACTGGGTCTGCGCGCGCTGCAGCGCCGCCTGACGCCCTGGCATGGAGAAGTACAATGAGTGAACGTCTGAGCATTACCCCGCTGGGGCCGTATATTGGCGCGCAGGTGACCGGGGCGGATTTAACCCGTCCGCTGAGCGACAACCAGTTTGAACAGCTGTATCACGCGGTACTGCGTCATCAGGTGGTGTTCCTGCGCGAGCAGAATATCACCCCGGCGCAACAGCGCGACCTGGCGCTGCGGTTTGGCGACCTGCATATCCATCCGGTCTACCCTCACGCCCTTGGCGTGGAAGAGATTATCGTCCTCGATACCCACAACGATAATCCCCCGGACAATGACAACTGGCATACCGATGTCACCTTTATCGATACGCCGCCCGCTGGCGCCATTCTGGCGGCGAAAGAGTTGCCGACGACCGGCGGGGACACCCTGTGGACCAGCGGCATCGCCGCCTGGGAAGCGCTGTCAGAACCTTTCCGGCAGCTGCTGAGCGGCCTGCATGCCGAACACGATTTCCGCAAATCGTTCCAGGAGTATAAGTACAACAAGACTGAAGCCGAGCATCGGCGCTGGCAGGAAGCGGTGGCGAAGCATCCGCCGCTGCTGCATCCGGTAGTGCGTACCCACCCGGTGACCGGCAAGCAGGCGCTGTTCGTTAATGAAGGGTTTACCACGCGAATTGTCGAGGTGAGCGAGAAAGAGAGCGCGGCGCTGCTGAACTTCCTGTTTGCCCATGTGACTAAACCGGAGTTTCAGGTGCGCTGGCGCTGGCAGCCGAACGATGTCGCTATCTGGGATAACCGGGTGACCCAGCATTACGCCAACGCCGACTATCTGCCACAGCGGCGGATCATGCACCGGGCGACGATCCTCGGCGATAAACCGTATTACCGGGCGGGGTAATGCTTGTAGCCGGTTAAGGCATCAGCCGTGAGCCGCGGAGAAAAGCGGATGCTGCATTGCCCGCTGCTTCCCGGAG
This sequence comes from Klebsiella sp. H-Nf2, assembly GCF_002806645.1. Lineage (NCBI taxonomy): Bacteria > Pseudomonadati > Pseudomonadota > Gammaproteobacteria > Enterobacterales > Enterobacteriaceae > Klebsiella > Klebsiella sp. H-Nf2. The sequence continues at coordinate 196,162 of NZ_PIBL01000006.1, read as the reverse complement.
GCGGCGCCTGACGCGCCTTTTCCGGGCTACCGAACCGCCGGAAACGGTGAACCGTAGCCCGGCGAAGGCGCAACGCGCCGCAAGCCGGGAAAAAGCGTTTATGCCGATTTTTGCGCACTCAGATGCGCGCCAATATAGCGCTGATAGCGATTGGCCTTCAGGTAGGTGAGATCCACCAGCACCAGACCATCCACGCAGTTATTGAAATCCGGGTCGCTGCCGAAATCGATAAACTGCACGCCGCCCGGCTCACACACTTCCGAGTACTGCTTATACAGCGGCGGGATCGCGCAGCCGAGATTGCCGAGCAGGGACTTCAGCCGGGCCAGGTCGTCGTTATAATCCTCCCCGCCAAACTGCGCCAGCACGTCGGGCAGCGACGCCGGATAAGGTCGACGCGACTCCGCCAGCGGATGCGTCGCCGGGAACCACAGCCGGTAGAACGCCACCAGCAGATCGCGGGCGGCGGGCGGCAACCCGCCAGAAATCGACACCGGACCAAACAGATAGCGATAGTGCGGATAGCGCGCCAGATAAGCGCCGATGCCGGACCACAGATAATCCAGCCCGCGACGCCCCCAGTAGCGCGGCTGGATAAAGCTGCGCCCCAGCTCAATGCCGTGCTGCAGGACATCGTCCATCCGCCCGTCGTAATGGAACAGGCTGTAACTGTAGATCCCTTCCAGGCCGCGCTTTGCCAGCTGGATGGCCGTCGGCATAAAGCGGTAAGCGCCGACGATTTCCAGATCGTCTTCATCCCACAGGATCAGATGCAGATAGTCATCGTCATACCCGTCGATATCCCGCCGTTTACCGCTGCCTTCCCCGACCGCGCGGAAGGCGATTTCCCGCAGGCGTCCCAGCTCGCGCAGCAGCGGCGCTTCCTCCTGGCCGTTGCGCTGCCAGAGGTAAATCATTTTGCCGTCGGCGGTACGGCCCAGGCATTCGGCCTTGTTCAGCTCACGTTTGAGCCGCGCCCGATCTTCCGGGCGGGCGATGGCGCTTGCGGTTTTGAACTGCCCCGGCAGTCCTTTGCGCAGCTGTTCAAGATGCTGATAGCAGCGGCTGGTAAGATCGCGAGCGCTGGACTGCGCATCGAACCAGTTCGACCAGGGGATCTGCTGGCCGATGCGCACCGGCAGGCTGCTGTTGCGCCGGCGAAACATCTGCTGCATCAGCAGGAGCAGCGGCAGGTTGTCTGATATCAGCGTGCTGGCATAAAACAGGGCGCTGTTGTGGGCGTTAATCCACGCCGGCAGCAGCGGGGCGCGATATTTTGCCGCCAGCTTAATAAAACCGGAGTGCCATTTTCTATCGCGGATACCGCGACGGGTGAGGCGGGAGACTTCTCCCGCCGGGAAGAAGATCAGCACCCCGCCGGCCTGCAGCTGCTGGTCCATCTGCTGCAGCGCCGCTTTAGCGGTGCGGCCATGAATGTTATCCACCGGGATAAACAGCGAGCTCAGGGGCTCAAGGTGGGTGAGCATGCGGTTGGTGACCACTTTGACGTCGCGGCGCACGCGGGATACCGCATACAGGAGCGCCAGGCCGTCGAGGGTGCCGGTGGGGTGGTTGGCGATAATGACCAGCGGGCCATATTCGGGGATTTGTTCGAGATCGTGCGCCGGGATGGCACAACGGATATTGAGGTATTCCAGTACCTGTTCGACCGTATCAAGCCCCTTCAGGTGGCGATGACGATCGGCAAATTGTTGAAACTCTTCCTCATGAAACAGCTTTTTTAACAGTTTCTTTTGCCAGGGGGCGGGCCTCGCCTGAGGCCACAGGTCATCGAGTACGTTGTCGAGACTAAACATAGTGGCTCCTCCTCCGTCCTGCCCAGACAGTAGAAGGTGGAGATGTCGTTCAGATTACAGTTGGGTGAAGTTTCGGTCGCAGCGGGGGAGGTTTCCCGGATAGCGGCTAACGCCTCATCCGGGCTACGGTTGGCGCCGATTTGTAGCCCCGGTAAGCGTCAGCGCCACCGGGGAGAGGCTATCGGCGTTCACCACAGATAAGATCAAAGCTATCGCCAGCCCAATTTGGGGGATATAGACCGCGCTGGACATCGCGATGAAAGGTTGAAAATGGCCAATCGATCACCCGGGTGACCCAGCCATGCTTAAGTGGATTGATATGGATGTAATCAACGTGTCGGCGGTAATCATCTTCATCGCGTATGGCATGCTCCCAGAAGCGCGGTTGCCAGAGGGGTCGTCGTTTTAACGTTCTGGTAAAACAGCCTTTGATATCTCTCCAGCGTGAAGAAAAATCGTCATCATGATGAGGTAGTGTCCAGATGCAATGGAGATGTTCAGGCAACACCACCCAGGCATCAATAGTAAAGGGTCGATGTTGTTTAACAACGGCGACAGAGTAGCGCAATAATTCTATGTTTTCAGTTAGGTGCATGCTTCTACGGTCTTTAAGATTAACGGTGAAGAACCAGGTTCCCCCCTTAATGTAATAACGTCGATAAGCAACCACAGGATCTCCTGGAATTCGGTATTTATGATGTGGTTTAACACGTTAGAAGGCGAAATCCGGTACGCCAAGGAGAAGGCGCAGAAGATGGAAAGCGGCGCGCAAAATTTTAGCTACAGATATTGGTTAGCGCCTGTCCCCGGATAGCGGCGCAAGCCCCTTATCCGGGCTACGGTGTGGTGGTCGCGATAAATACAGCGCACCGGGGATGAGGTTTGGTAGCCCCGGTAAGCGAAGCGCCACCGGGGAGGGGCGGGGTTAACGGAGGATTTTTTTCTCAGCCAGATCGAGGGCGAAATAGCTGAAGATCAGGTCGGCGCCTGCACGTTTGATAGCGCCGAGGCTTTCCAGAACCACTTTCTCTTCATCGATAGCGCCCGCCTGGGCGGCGAATTTGATCATCGCGTACTCCCCGCTGACCTGATAGGCGCCGAGCGGCAGATCGCTGCGTTCACGGATATCGCGCAGAATATCCAGATAGGCGCCAGCCGGTTTCACCATCAGGCAGTCGGCGCCCTGGGCTTCATCGAGCAGCGACTCGCGAATGGCTTCCCGGCGGTTCATCGGGCTCATCTGATAGGTTTTACGATCGCCTTTCAGCGCGGTACCGGCCGCTTCGCGGAACGGGCCGTAGAAGGAAGAAGCGAACTTGGTGGAGTAGGACATAATCGCCGTATTAGTGAAACCGGCGGCATCCAGCGAGCGGCGAATCGCCTGTACCTGACCGTCCATCGCGGCGGAAGGGGCGATGAAATCCGCCCCCGCGGCGGCGGCGACAACGGCCTGCTTGCCGAGGTTTTCCAGGGTCGCGTCGTTATCCACCCCGTGGTCGCACAGCACGCCACAGTGGCCGTGGGAGGTGTATTCGCAGAAGCAGGTATCGGACATGACGATCATCTCCGGCACCGTTGACTTGCAGATCCGCGACATACGCGCCACCAGACCATTTTCATTCCAGGTATCGCTGCCGGTGGCATCGGTGTGATGAGAAATGCCAAAGGTCATCACCGAGCGAATACCGGCGTTGGCGATGCGTTCGATTTCACGCGCCAGATATTTTTCCGGAATGCGCATCACGCCGGGCATGGCCTCGATCGCTTTGTAATCATCAATTTCTTCTTCAACAAAGATCGGCAACACCAGGTCGTTCAAACTCAGTGTTGTCTCTTCAAACAGGGCGCGCAGCGCAGCGGATTGACGCAGGCGGCGGGGGCGAGTGATTAAATCTGTCATGGTTTGCCTGATTTTGTGAAATGAAAGACGTTAGTGTAACTGAAATGGCATAGGGATGTTTCGCCAAAACGATCGTTATGTCGTGTCGGCGAAACCCCCGCGAGCTTACTGGCTGGCCGTCTGCATGTTGGGCTGCGCGCCGCTCAACTCGCTGACCAGGTCGTTGATGCCATCGCTCATATTGTTGAAGCGGGTTAACGGCGAGCGGGTCACCACCACAAAAGCGCCGACGTTAGCCTGCGGATTCATCGCCATATAGGTGATAAACCCACCGCCGCCGCCGGTTTTCTGAATAATCCCCGGATGGCCATTCTTCGGCTTCATATACACCCAGCCAAGTCCCAGCGCGTCGGCGCGGCCCGGCACGTCCATGCCAATCACCCGGGTCAGCTGGTTACGCTGATAAATCAGCGTCTGCATCCGGTCGGCCTGCTGGCTGCGGGTATAGAAATCGGATGACAGGAACTGCTGCATCCAGCGCATCATATCCCCCGGCGTCGAGTAGACTCCGCCGCTACCGATCGCCGCCAGGGTGTTGTTGCATGGGCTGGCGCCTTTCTCCGGGATCATCAGTCGCTGGCACTGATCCGGTGACGGGGTAAAGGTGGTGTCCTTCATCCCCAGCGGCCGGGTGATCTGTTCTTCGAACAGCTGCGGATAAGGTTTGCCGGCGGCGTTGGAGAGGGCGTCCGCCAGTAAATCGAAGGCCAGGTTGGAGTAGGCGGCCTGCGAGCCGGGTGCCGTCTTCAGGGTCGCGGTAGAGAGCCAGTTCCAGCGCTGCTGGCGGGTCGGCCAGACAAACACCGCACGATGAGCGGCGCCGCCAGGCTGCTCGCGGGGCAGGGCGCTGGTATGGGTCGCGAGGTTCGCCAGCGTGATCGGCGTCCCCTGCCAGTCAGGCACCCGGGTACCCGGCGGGGCGTATTTGCTTAGCGGATCGTTGAGTTTCACCACCCCCTGATCGAGCAGCTTCACCAGCATCTCGCTGGTCATCAGTTTGCTGAGGGAGGCGATACGGATCACCGAGTCGAGCTGCGGGTGCTGATTATTCCCCGGGCGGGTTTCGCCAAAGCTGCGAAAAACGCGCTGATTGCCATCGATAACCACCAGCGCCATACCGGTGGCGCCGCTGCCGTAGTAGATATGATTGGCGTAACGATCGACCACATCCGAGGCGAAAACCGGATCAACGGTGGGCTGTGCGGCCTGTACCGAGGTCCACGACGCCGCGCACAGCGCAGCAAAAATGAGCAAACTACGTTTCAACGGAGATCATCCATTAAATAAATAAAAGAGAAGAGGGTATTTATACTACGAAGTGGCGCAGAACAAAGTGGGATTCACGACATTCCTGCAGGAAAAAGGTAACGGTGCGTAAAAAAGACTTTTTTACGCTTTCAGATATCGGCTTTTTCCGCTGCCGCGTATGATGACCGTTTGGCTGAAAGTTCGTGGGAGAGAACAATGACGGCTCAACGGGTAGTGATGGTCGTGGATATGCAAAACGGCGTGTTCGCCACGCCGCGTCTGGCGCGCGAGCGCTGCGTCGCGCAAATTAATCGTCTGGTGCGCGCGGCGGACAAGGTTATTTTCATTCAGCATGATGAAGCCGGGGGCCTCGAAGCTGGCAGCGAAGGCTTCGCCCTGCTTCCCGAGCTGGAACAGCCAGCCGGCGCGCTGTATGTTACCAAAACCGCCTGCGACGCCTTCTATCACACCTCGCTGGCGCAGGTGCTGGACGAACACGACATTCAGCAGTTCGTCATCTGCGGCTGCGCCACCGACTACTGCCTCGACACCACCATTAAAAACGGCGCCAGCCGCGGGTACGGTATTGTGATCGCGGAAGATGCCCACACCACCGCCAACCGCCCCGCCGCGCAGGCCGCGACGCTTATCGCCCACTACAATGAGGTGTGGCGTACGCTGACCGTTCCTGGCAATCCTTTACAGGTGAAACCCACAGAAACAATTCTGCACGCCTGGCAGCAGAACTAAGCTGTTGATATCCGGTCTCATCATTCGTCTGCCCCGCGAGAGCGCATCCACGCGGCGGTCGACGTATGCGTCGTACACAGCAATAGCAGAACGATAAGAAGTTAGCAGGAGACAATAATGTTTAAATCTTTTTTCCCCAAACCGGGGCCGTTTTTTATTTCTGCCTTTATCTGGTCGCTGCTGGCCGTGATCTTTTGGCAGGCGGGCGGCGGCGACTGGCTGCTGCGGGTCACCGGGGCATCGCAAAATGTGGCGATCAGCGCGGCGCGCTTCTGGTCGCTCAACTATCTGGTGTTCTACGCTTACTATCTGTTTTGCGTCGGCGTATTTGCACTGTTCTGGTTTGTCTACTGCCCGCACCGCTGGCAGTACTGGTCGATTCTCGGCACGTCGCTCATCATTTTCGTCACCTGGTTTCTGGTGGAAGTCGGGGTGGCGATCAACGCCTGGTATGCGCCGTTCTACGACCTGATCCAGAGCGCGCTGGCCACCCCGCATAAGGTCAGTATCAACCAGTTTTATCAGGAGATCGGTATCTTTCTCGGCATCGCGATCATCGCGGTGATCATTGGCGTGATGAACAACTTCTTCGTCAGCCACTATGTCTTCCGCTGGCGTACGGCGATGAACGAACACTATATGGCCCACTGGCAGCATCTGCGCCATATAGAAGGCGCCGCGCAGCGTGTGCAGGAAGATACCATGCGCTTTGCTTCCACCCTGGAAGATATGGGGGTGAGCTTTATCAACGCGGTGATGACCCTGATCGCCTTCCTGCCGGTGCTGGTGACACTCTCCGAACACGTTCCCGACCTGCCCATCGTCGGTCATCTGCCGTATGGCCTGGTGATTGCCGCTATCGTCTGGTCGCTGATGGGAACCGGCCTGCTGGCGGTGGTGGGGATTAAGCTGCCGGGCCTGGAGTTTAAAAACCAGCGCGTGGAAGCCGCCTATCGTAAAGAGCTGGTCTACGGTGAGGACGATGAAACCCGCGCCACGCCGCCGACGGTGCGTGAGCTGTTCAGCGCGGTGCGTCGCAACTATTTCCGTCTCTATTTCCACTATATGTATTTCAACATCGCCCGCATTCTCTATCTGCAGGTGGATAACGTTTTCGGCCTTTTCCTGCTGTTTCCGTCGATCGTTGCCGGTACGATTACCCTCGGGCTGATGACGCAAATTACCAACGTTTTCGGCCAGGTGCGCGGCTCGTTCCAGTACCTGATCAGCTCGTGGACGACGCTGGTGGAACTGATGTCCATCTACAAACGTCTGCGCAGTTTTGAACGCGAGCTGGACGGCAAGCCGCTGCAGGAAGCGATCCCGACATTACGTTAATCAAGACAAGGAAGCATGATGGCCGCACGTTTATCGCGCATTATTCCCGGTTCATTGACGCTGCTGGCGGCCATGGTGCTGAGCGCCTGTACCAGCCAGCAGGCCCCGACGCTGAAAGAGGGCGAGAAGCCCGTTGACGTGGCGTCGGTGGTGCGGCAGAAAATGCCGGCCAGCGTCAAGGATCGGGAGGCCTGGGCGCAAGCCATCGCCACCGCGTTTGACAGCCAGAAGCTGGCGCCGACGGAAGAGAACGTCTGTTCGGTGCTGGCGGTCGCGCAGCAGGAGTCTAACTATCAGTCCGATCCGGTGGTGCCGGGGCTAAATAAAATCGCCTGGCAGGAAATTGACCGCCGGGCGGAAAAAATGCACATTCCGCCGTTTCTGGTCCATACCGCGCTGAAGATCACTTCGCCAAACGGCAAAAGCTACAGCGACCGTCTGGACAACGTGAAGACGGAAAAGCAGCTGAGCGCCATTTTTGATGACTTTATCGGGATGGTGCCGATGGGGCAGAAGCTGTTCGGTTCGCTTAACCCGGTGCATACCGGAGGCCCAATGCAGGTCAGCATTGCCTTTGCCGAGCAGCACACCTCCGGCTACCCGTGGAAAATGAGCGGTACGGTGCGCCAGGAGGTCTTCAGCCTGCGCGGTGGCCTGTGGTTTGGCACCTATCATCTGCTGAACTACCCGGCCAGTTACAGTGCGCCGCTGTACCGCTTTGCCGACTTCAACGCCGGCTGGTATGCCAGCCGTAACGCCGCCTTCCAGAACGCGGTGGTGAAAGCCAGCGGGGTAAAACTAGCGCTCGACGGCGACCTTATCCGATACGACAGCGATGAACCGGGCAGCACCGAACTGGCGGTGCGTCGCCTGGCGGGCCAGTTGGGAATGAGCGACAGCGAGATCCACCGCCAGCTGAAAAAGGGTGACAGCCTGGCGTTTGAGAAGACCGACCTTTATCAGCAGGTTTTCCGCCTCGCCGAGAAAAAGGCGGGCAAGACCCTGCCGCGGGAAATGTTGCCAGGGATCCAGCTGGAGAGTCCGAAAATTACCCGAAATCTGACGACGGCGTGGTTTGCAAAACGGGTTGATGAGCGGCGGGCAAACTGTATGGCGCGGCGTTAACGGCGTTGACGCCAGCGCACGATAAGCGCGAGCAGCCCGATGAACGAGCAGCCGATCGCGAAAGGGATCAGTCCAAAGAGAGTGCCAACGGCGAGGCTGATGTCGACTTGCGGACGGCTGGCGTCCTGCGTTTGCATCAAGCGTTCAAATACCCCCGGGGCGTGGATCAGCATGCTGAGCATCTGCGCGCCGGCCCAGCAGCAGACCAGGACGAACAGCCCGTAGGCGACATGGCTGCCGGTCAGCGCCCCTCTTTTTTTATTTCCCAAAAGCGATTTTGAAAAACTGAATTCAGCCATAGGCCCTCCCACCTCTGCGCTGCTGGTTTTTTCTCCAGCTCTATGGCAGGTATTCTGGCAGTGAGGGGCCGTTGTCAGTATCAGATTGCTGGTAATTGCCGTCCAGGAATAATCCTGTTTTCGCTGGTGTGTTAACCGCGCCACAGGATCCAAAAGGGAGAGCGGCGTCGCAATCCAGCAACATTCTCCCTGGCGCTACAGACCGCCGCGGGCGGCTATGCGAAGATGCGTTTTTTTGCTGTTGGAGGTCGCATGAAGCTCACTGATAAAATTCGCCGCGACTGGCACTACTACGCGGTGGCGCTGGGGCTAATTTTTATTCTCAATGGGGTGGTGGGGCTGCTGGGGTTTGAAACGCAGGGCTGGCAATCCTACGCCGTCGGTCTGGTCACCTGGGTCATTAGCTTCTGGGCCGCGGGCCTGGTGATCCGCCGCCGCCCGGCAGAAGAGGCCTGAGACCCCTGCTGCCAGGCGCGATAAACGCGTTTTAGTTCATGGAGGTTTTCAGCGCCCGGTCCGCGGCATGGCGCTCCAGCGCCAGCTCAATCAGCCGGGTGATCAGGCTGGTGTAGTCGAGGCCGCTGGCCTGCCACAGCTTCGGATACATGCTGATGTTGGTAAAGCCCGGCAGGGTGTTGATCTCGTTGATCACCACCTCGTTGTCGGCGGTGAGGAAGACGTCGACGCGGGCCATGCCGCTGCAGCCCAGGGTCTGGTAGGCCTGCACCGCAATAGCGCGGATTTTGTCGTTGATCTCAGGGGCGATGGCGGCCGGGACCACCACCTGCGCGCCCTGGTCATCGATATATTTGGTGTCGTAGGCGTAAAACTCGCTGTTGAGGACAATTTCACCGCAGGTGCTGGCCTGCGGGTGGTCGTTACCCAGCACGGCACACTCAATTTCCCGCCCTTTAATGCCTTGTTCCACCACCACTTTATGGTCAAATTCAAAGGCCAGGGCCACCGCCTGATGGTACTGCTCTTCATTTTTAACTTTGCTGACGCCAACCGATGAGCCCTGATTGGCCGGCTTCACGAACAGCGGCAGGCCCAGCTTCGCTTCGACATCGGCAAAGCTGAACTGCGCGCGGTTGGCGCGGGTCAGGGTGATAAACGGGGCGACGGCGAGCCCGGCATCGCGCAGCAGACGTTTGGTCACGTCTTTGTCCATACAGGCCGCGGAGCCCAGCACATCGGAACCAACGAAAGGCAGATTCGCCATGCGCAGCATCCCCTGCAGGGAGCCATCCTCGCCCAGCGTGCCGTGGACGATGGGGAAAATCACATCGATAGCCGCCAGCGGCTGGCCGCTGTCGGCGTTAATCAGCTGCTGTGCTTCGCGGCCTGGGATCTGCGCCAGAGTCACCGTGGAAGGGCGCAGGGCAATGCGGGCAGGATCCTGAGCATTGAGCAGGTAGTTGCCGGCGTCGTTGATGTGCCATAGCCCCTGTTTATCAATGCCCAACAGAACCACATCGAAGCGCGATTTATCAATCGCTTCCACGATATTCTTCGCTGACTGCAGCGACACTTCATGCTCCGCCGACTTGCCGCCAAAAACGATCCCAACCCTCATCTTTGCCATTTCAACTTCCATCCAGATAACATCAAAGGGCATAACATACCATGTGAAACCGCTGCCTGCCTGCCATAATATTTACCTGATCAATTGACGGGAGTGGGCGTGAGAGGAAAGACGCTGCTGGTGCTGGCCGGGCTGCTCGGCGCGGGCCTGTTGGGATACCGCTATCTGCCGCCGCACCTGAATCCTCTGGTACCGCTGGCGCTGGACGATCCCCCGGGCTGGCTGACGTCATTCAAGCTGCGCAGGCTGACGGCAGATCAGTGCGCCTCCCTGCTGGCGGAAGCCAATCGCCGGCGGCTTATCGCCAGCCGGCCGGTGGCCGACAGCGAGGGAAGCTGCCCGCTGCATAACGTGGTGCGAGTGGCGAATTTTGGCAGCGTGACGCTGAGCAGCAGCTTCCTCGCCAGCTGCCCGCTGGCGCTGAGCGCTGCGCTGTATGTCGAGCAGCAGGCGAAGCCGCTGACCCGCCAGCTGATGGCGAGCGACCTGCGCCAGATCGATCATCTCGGCAGCTTCGCCTGCCGCAATATCTACCATCGGCAACAGGCGCGGCGCAGTGAACACGCCACGGCGGACGCGCTGGACGTCAGCGGTTTCCGTCTGGCGGATGGCCGACGCGTCAGCGTCCTGCAGGGCTGGCGGAACGAGACCTCGCATCCCTGGCTGGCGGCGCTGTTGAGTAACAGCTGCCATTACTTCGGCAACGCACTGGGGCCAGAGTACAATGCGGCTCACGCCAATCATTTTCATCTGGGGATGCGCGGACAGGGCTTCTGCTTTTGAGCATAAAGCGCTGTGAGCAGCCTAAATGACCAGAAAATGCTTCGTCAGGTTCTCATCCGCACTCATAAAACACCAAACTCACCGCCAGCGCATCTATGGTAGTACACCAGTGGAATGAAATTGATAAGCTAGGTAATAATTGGCAAATCATTAATGAATACGCGTAGTTATGGAATCCTGGAAGGTTAATCTCATCTCCGTCTGGTTTGGCTGCTTTTTTACCGGCCTGGCGATCAGTCAAATTCTCCCTTTTTTGCCCCTCTACGTCTCCCAGCTGGGCGTCACCTCGCATGAAGCGCTGTCGATGTGGTCGGGGCTGACCTTCAGCGTGACTTTTCTTGTCTCGGCGATCGTTTCGCCGATGTGGGGGAGCCTGGCAGACCGCAAAGGCCGCAAGCTGATGCTGCTGCGCGCCTCGCTGGGGATGGCGATTGCTATTTTACTACAGGCCTTCGCCACTAACGTCTGGCAGCTGTTTATCCTGCGGGCGATCATGGGCTTAACCTCCGGTTATATCCCCAACGCCATGGCGCTGGTGGCCTCTCAGGTGCCGCGCGAGCGTAGCGGCTGGGCGCTGAGCACGCTATCAACGGCGCAAATCAGCGGCGTGATCGGCGGCCCACTGCTCGGCGGCTTCCTGGCTGATCATGTCGGTTTGCGCGCCGTATTTATCATCACCGCGATTTTGCTGACCGTAAGCTTCCTGGTGACGCTGTTTCTGATTAAAGAGGGCGCCCGCCCGCAGGTCAGCAAAAGCGAGCGCCTCACCGGGAAACAAGTCTTTGCCTCCTTGCCCTACCCGGGGCTGGTGATCAGCCTCTTTTTCACCACCCTGGTGATCCAGTTGTGCAACGGCTCAATTGGCCCAATTCTGGCGCTGTTTATCAAGTCGATGGTGCCGGACAGCAATAATATCGCCTTTCTGGCCGGGATGATCGCCGCGGTGCCCGGCGTGTCGGCGCTGATTTCTGCACCACGGCTGGGTAAGTTAGGCGATCGCATCGGTACCTCGCGGATCCTGCTCGCGACGCTCTGCTGCGCAGTGGTGATGTTCTTCGCCATGTCCTTTGTCACCACCCCGCTGCAGCTGGGGACGCTGCGTTTCCTGCTTGGCTTTGCCGATGGCGCGATGCTCCCGGCGGTGCAGACCTTATTGCTGAAATACAGTAGCGACAGCGTCACCGGGCGCATCTTTGGCTATAACCAGTCGTTTATGTATCTGGGCAATGTCGCCGGGCCGCTGATTGGCGCCTCTGTATCCGCCATGGCCGGCTTCCGCTGGGTGTTTATCGCTACGGCGATTATTGTGCTGATCAATATCTGGCAGCTGGCTATCATGCTGCGTCGTAGCCGCCGTACCGCCGCCTGACCCCTTTCTTTCTCTTCGACCGGCATTGACGTCACTACGTCAATGCCGGTTTTTGATCTTCCTCATCTGTAAATGCATCACCGATCACAAAACGATCATTTTCACCTCTTACCCCCTTCTATTTGTAACTGTTACGCGTATACAGTTACGCGTAACAGTTATGGAAAAAAGAGGTTTTATGAGAAATTTATTCGATTTATCAGGGAAACGTGCGCTCATCACCGGTTCTGCTCAGGGGATTGGCAATCTGCTGGCCGGTGGCCTTGCAGAGTATGGCGCAGAGATAATCATTAACGACCGTACTCAGGAGCGGGCAGACCAGGCGGCGCAGGCGTTGGTGGCTCAGGGCCACCGCGCAGTAGGTTATGCGTTTGACGTGACTCAGGCGGCGGAGGTTGAGCAGGCGATTGCCCGTATCGAAGAGGAATTCGGTGCAATTGATATTTTAATTAATAACGCCGGGATCCAGCGCCGTTACCCTTTCACTGAATTCCCTGAAGAGGAGTGGGATCGGGTTATTGAAGTTAACCAGAAAGGCGTTTTCCTGGTCTCGCAGCAGGTGGCGAAATATATGATGACACGCCGTGCGGGAAAAATAATTAATATTTGTTCAATGCAAAGTGAATTAGGTCGCAAAACCATTACTCCGTACGCCGCATCGAAAGGGGCAGTTAAAATGCTGACTCGCGGAATGTGCGTGGAGCTGGCGGAATATAATATTCAGGTCAACGGGATTGCGCCGGGCTATTTTGCCACCGAGATGACGACCGCGCTGGTGAACGACGAGGCGTTTTCCGCTTGGCTATATCAGCGCACCCCGGCAGCACGCTGGGGAAAACCGGAAGAGTTGATTGGCGCGGCGGTGTATCTGGCTTCACCTGCTGCAAACTTCGTTAACGGTCATTTGTTGTTTGTGGATGGTGGGATGCTTGCTGCCGTTTAAATAACTTTGCGTCTTTCGGGAAACTGGCACGCTCGCGATACCTGAAAGACGATATATTAAACCCGTGTGATGATATTCATTATCTGAGGATTGCTTATGCAAATGCTCGCGAAATTACCAGTGCGTCGCTGGTGGTATTTAATGCCGATTATTTTTATTACCTATAGTCTGGCGTACCTTGATCGCGCGAATTATGGCTTTGCCGCTGCGGCGGGAATTGAAAGTGATTTAGGCATTACTAAAGGCACCGCGTCGCTGATTGGCGCACTCTTTTTTCTCGGCTATTTCTTTTTCCAGGTGCCCGGTGCGATATATGCGGTAAAACGCAGCGTGCGCAAAATGATTTTCTTCAGCCTTATTTTATGGGGCTTCTGCGCGGCGGCGACCGGGTTTGTTAGTAATATTCCGATGCTGATGGTGATTCGCTTTACTCTTGGCGTGGTTGAGGCGGCGGTGATGCCCGCGATGCTGATTTACATCAGCAACTGGTTTACCAAAACCGAGCGTTCGCGCGCCAATACTTTCTTGATCCTCGGAAACCCGGTGACCGTGCTGTGGATGTCTATCGTATCCGGCTACCTGATTCAGTCCTGGGGCTGGCGTGAGATGTTCATCATCGAAGGTATTCCGGCGGTGTTGTGGGCAGTATGCTGGTGGATCCTGGTCCGCGATAAACCTTCCGAGGTTTCCTGGCTGAATGAGCAGGAAAAAGAGACCCTGCAGAAGGCGATGGATAGCGAACAAAGCAATATCAAGCCGGTACGTAACTATGGCGAAGCGCTGCGCTCGCGCAACGTGATTATGCTGTGCGCCGTGCATGCGTTGTGGAGTATTGGCGTATACGGTTTCATGATGTGGATGCCGTCGATTCTGAAAAACGCCGCGCAGATGGATATTGTGGCGGTAGGTTGGTTGGCGGCGGTGCCATATCTGGCGGCGATCTGTCTGATGCTGACGGTCTCCTGGCTGTCAGATAAGTTCCAGAATCGTAAGCTGTTTATTTGGCCGTTGTTGCTGATTGCCGCTATCGCCTTCTTTGGTTCCTGGATGGTGGGTGACCAGGCGTTCTGGTTCTCCTATGCGCTGCTGGTGATCGCTGCTGCCTGTATGTATGCGCCTTACGGTCCTTTCTTCGCGCTGATCCCGGAACTGCTGCCGCGTAACGTCTCCGGCGTGTCGATGGGCTTGATTAACAGCTTCGGCGCGCTCGGTGCTTTCCTCGGCGCGTGGCTGGTAGGTTATTTGAATGGGATTATGGGCGGGCCTGGCGTTTCTTATACATTTATGGCGATCGCGCTGTTGGCTTCGGTGGTGCTGATGTACAACGTGCGTGCCAATAACGAACCTTCCTCGTCATCGGTCACGGCAAAAAAGGTCGCGGGTTAACATAAACCGTAGCTGCTGTGGTAAGGTTCTCTGCGAGTACATAAGTCGTTTGTCGCAGAGAACCCGATGAAAAACAACCGGATGACATTACAGGATATCGCCAACCTGGCAGGGCTGAATAAGATGACGGTGAGCCGTTATTTACGCGACCCTGGCCAGGTTTCTCAGCGCAGCCGTGAGCTGATTTCAAAGGTCATGGAAGAGAATAACTATATCCCTAATCGGGCGCCGGAAATTCTGCTCAACGCGCGCAGCAAAACGATAGGCGTGCTGATCCCCTCTTTTCGCAATCAGATTTTCGCCGATGTGTTGGCCGGTATTGAATCGGTAACCTCCGCGCACCAGTACCAGACCCTGATCGCCAACTACGAATATGACCCGCAGCGCGAAGAGCGCGAAGTGCTCAATTTGCTCTCCTATAATATTGATGGCCTGATCCTGACCGGCAAGCAGCATAGCGATCGCATGATTCAATATGTACGCGCCAGCGGTATTCCGGTTGCGGAACTGATGGACTTCGGCGGCCAGCAGCTTGATATTCAGGTGGGGTTCGATAACGAAAAGGCGGCGTGGGATATGACTAACGCCTTTCTCGAAAGCGGCAAACGGTCAATTGCCTTTTTTGGTTCAATGGACGACCCTCGCGATCTTAGTCGTTTTCGCGGCACCGAGCTGGCGCTGGAGGTTCATGGCCTGAAGGCGTATCACATGGCCCCGCGCACCATCTCCTCGGTCGCCCTTGGCCGGCAGATGTTCCTGCAAACGCAGCAGTCGCGCCCGGATATCGACGCCATTTTTTGTACCAATGACGATCTGGCGGTGGGGGTATTGCTGGAATGTCAGTCACAGGGCAAAGCGGTACCAAAAGAGATAGCCATAGCCGGTTTTCATGGGCTGGAAATTGGCCGCGCACGCTTGCAGAAAATAGCCAGCGTCATTACCCCACGTTATGACATCGGTAAAACAGCAAGTGAAATACTGATTGCCCGATTGGCAGGTAAAGACGCGCCGGACAGCGTTAATCTGGCCTACCAGATATATTATGGTGATACGTTATAGTTATCGATGGAATAGCAATATTCCATTTTATTCTTATCTATTAAATTTGGTTATGAGGCTTATTAATCAGCTGTTGAGTAAATTCCATCGTAGAAATACTCAAGGAGCAAAACGTTTCGCTTAATATGGGATGGAAAGAGATATTATTTTTAAAATAATACTGGTGTCCGATGGCTGATGTATGACATAAATAGCAGCCTACGGACCTCACATTAAGGATAACGCATTGTGAAGAATCTCATTGCCGAGTTACTGGTTAAACTGGCGCAAAAGGAAGAAGAAGCAAAGGAACTGACGGTGCAGGTTGAAGCGCTGGAGATCGTGGTCACCGCATTATTGCGCCATATGGAGCATGATGCCCAGCAGGCATTGATTCAGGATATTGAGCAGGCAATAGACCAGGTGACGCCCTATCCGCCGGTCAACGACCAGGATGCGATGCTGCTGCAGCAATATCTAAAGAAGCTGTTGCGGCATCCTCGTAGCTAGTCTTTGTGACACGACAAGGATGCCGTCATTTTTCTGTCATCTCCCTTTTATAAAGTCTCCCTCGTTTTGTTTTTTTTAAGTATTTTTTACATGGAGATGACAAAAGTGAAATTAAGCGCCCTGTTTATTGCCCTGGTTCCTCTGCTGGGCTCGCCGGTTATTCATGCAGAAACGACTGCTGCGCCGGTTCTGGAAAATCGCGCTGCGCAGGGAGATATCACTACTCCAGGCGGCGCGCGTCGTTTAACAGGCGATCAAACCGAAGCGCTGCGCGCCTCGTTAATCAATAAGCCGGCTAAAAACGTTATTTTGCTGATTGGCGATGGCATGGGTGATTCAGAAATTACCGCCGCGCGAAATTATGCGGAAGGGGCGGGCGGTTTCTTTAAAGGGATTGACGCCTTGCCGCTAACCGGGCAGTACACGCACTATTCGCTGGATAAAAAAACCGGTAAACCGGACTACGTGACCGACTCGGCGGCGTCCGCCACCGCCTGGACCACCGGCGTCAAGACCTATAACGGCGCGCTGGGCGTCGATATTCATGAGAACGCGCATCAGACCCTCCTCGAGCTGGCGAAAGCGGCGGGGCTGGCCACCGGCAACGTTTCCACCGCCGAGCTGCAGGATGCCACCCCCGCGGCGCTGGTAGCGCATGTGACATCGCGTAAATGCTACGGCCCCACGGTCACCAGCGAAAAATGCCCCAGCAATGCGCTGGAGAAAGGGGGCAAAGGCTCCATTACTGAACAGCTGCTGAACGCCCGGCCGGATGTCACCTTAGGCGGCGGGGCGAAGACCTTTGCCGAAACGGCGACGGCGGGCGAGTGGCAGGGCAAAACCCTGCGCGAGCAGGCGGAAGCCCGCGGCTACCAGATAGTGACCGATGCGGCTTCTCTTGCCGCCGCGACTGACGCCAGTCAGGCTAAGCCGCTGTTGGGACTCTTCGCCGACGGCAATATGCCGGTACGCTGGGAAGGGCCGAAGGCGTCTTATCACGGCAATATCGATAAGGCGCCGGTGACCTGTACGCCAAACCCTAAACGCGATGCCTCGGTGCCGACGCTGGCGCAGATGACGGAGAAAGCGATTGACCTGCTGAGCCGCAACGAGAAAGGTTTCTTCCTGCAGGTGGAAGGCGCTTCCATCGATAAACAGGATCATGCGGCGAATCCGTGCGGCCAGATCGGTGAAACCGTTGACCTCGACGAAGCGGTGCAGAAGGCGCTGGAGTTTGCGCGAAAAGATGGCAATACCCTGGTGATCGTCACCGCCGACCATGCGCACGCCAGCCAGATCATTCCGGCGGACAGCAAAGCCCCGGGACTGACCCAGGCCCTGAATACCCACGATGGCGCAGTGATGGTCATGAGCTACGGCAACTCTGAGGAAGAGTCGATGGAGCATACCGGCACCCAGCTGCGCATTGCGGCCTACGGTCCACACGCGGCTAACGTCGTCGGCCTGACCGACCAGACCGACCTGTTCTCGACCATGAAAGCTGCCCTGAGTCTGAAATAAGTCGCTGCCGGTGGCGAAATTGCGTCACCGGCTGGTTTTTTTTCTATCTGCGTCCAGACTTACAACGATCCACTCACAGAAGGATGGTGCGATGAAAATAACCTTACTAATGACCCTACTGTTTGGCTTGATCTTTATCAGCGCGGTTGGCGCGGCAGAAAAAACGCCCACTCCACAGCAGCAAAAGATGACGGACTGCAATCAGCAAGCGTCAGCCAAAGCGCTGAAAGGAGATGAGCGCAAAACGTTTATGAGCCAGTGCCTGAAAAAAGAGACCACCACGTCGCAAGGAAAAGCGCTCACCCCTCAGCAGCAGAAGATGAGCGACTGCAACAAAGCGGCCTCGGCAAAAGCGTTGAAGGGTGATGAACGCAGTACCTTCATGAGTACCTGCCTGAAGAAAGCCTGAAAAAAAGGGAGCGCTTATCCGCTCCCTTCTTCTTTGAACACTCAGGGCATTGCTGCCTACCCTCTCAGGCTCAGGAGCGGCTCAGTTTCTCTGATTTCTCCATACACTGGGTGATGGCTTCGATCACGGCGGAGCGGAACCCTTTCTCTTCCAGCACGCGGACGGCTTCGATAGTGGTCCCGCCAGGCGAGCAGACCATATCTTTCAGCGCCCCCGGATGCTCGCCGCTCTCCAGCACCATTTTGGCGGAGCCCATTACCGCCTGGGCGGCGAATTTATAGGCCTGGGCGCGCGGCATTCCACCGAGGACGGCGGCATCGGCCATCGCTTCGATAAACATAAAGACATAGGCCGGCGCGGAGCCGCTCACGCCCACCACCGGATGGATCATCGGCTCGGCAATTTGTTCCGCCTGGCCAAAGCAGCGGAAAATGGTCAGCACTTCGGCCACATCTTCGCTGCTCACCAGCGCGTTAGGCGTGACGGAGGTCATACCGGCGTTGACCAGTGACGGCGTATTGGGCATCGCGCGAATAATTTTGCGATCGTGACCGAGGGCGCGCGCCAGTTGCTCAAGCGTGACCCCGGCGGCGATGGAGACCACCAGCGACTCTTTATTCAGGCTTGAGGCGACGTCGCCCAGCACTTTGGTCATGATCCCCGGCTTAACCGCGCCGAAGACGATATCGGCAATCTGCGCCACTTCCTGAGCGCTCCCGGCGGCGTTGATGCCATACTGGTCTCGCAGAGCCGCAACCTTATCCGGCGACGGGGTGTAGACCCAGATTTGTCCCGGCTGTACCTGGCCGCTGGCGATCAGTCCACCCAGAATGGCCTTACCCATATTGCCGCAGCCGATAAAGCCAATTTTCTTATCCATCACCATTCCCCTCTGCTTTTTTCGTTACGATCTGATTAGCTTACCATCCTGGCGCTTTCATGGGGGAGAAAAGCAGGTAACATTGGCGTCACTTATTGCAGGTAACAGGAGCTGGCATGGCTATTTGGGTAGATGCGGACGCGTGTCCGAACGTGATTAAAGAGATTTTGTTCCGCGCGGCAGAGCGAACCCAGATCCCGGTGACGCTGGTGGCGAATCAGCCGCTGCGCGTACCGCCGTCGCGTTTCATCCGCACTCTGCGGGTTGAGCAAGGTTTTGACGTGGCGGATAACGAAATCGTCCGCCAGTGTGCGCCGGGGGATTTGGTGATCACCGCCGATATCCCGCTGGCGGCGGAAGTGCTGGCGAAGGGCGGTGCGGCGCTGAATCCGCGCGGGGAACGCTACAGTGAGGCGACGATCCGCGAGCGGCTGACAATGCGGGATTTTATGGAGACATTGCGGGCCAGCGGCGTTCAGACCGGCGGCCCGGATAGTTTATCGCAGCGCGATCGGCAACAGTTTGCCGCCGAGCTGGAGAAGTGGTTGCTGGCGGTTAAACGTCAGCAGGGTTAAACCCAGCTATCGTCGTCGCTGCCAACATCATCGTCGCCAAAGCCGGCGTCGAAGTCGTCGTTCCAGGTGTTGTCGGCAAGGAACTGATCGTCTCCCTGGCGGAACGGATCGTCACCTGCGGTGGCGTCCTGCGCGGGAGTGGCATCAGGCTGCGGCTTCTCTTCGATGATATTGACGATCTCCTGCGGGTGCGAGCCGCTGAACATATTGGTCAGCATATTGCCCAGTACCACGCCGCCTGCTACGCCTGCGGCCGTTTGCAGCGCGCCCGCCATAAAGCCGCCGCCGCGTGCGGCTGCCTGCGGGGCATAGTTCTGCTGCTGTTGCGGCGGGGCATACTGCGGCTGGGCGCTGGCCTGCGGGCGCCCGTATTGCTCCGCGCCCGGGATGGGGTCAGAACCGCGTGACGAGCCGCCTCCGCCAAACAAGCCGGAGAGGAATCCGCCGCTGCTGGGCTTCGCCGCCTGCAGCTGGCTGACCTGGCTTTCCAGCGCCTGGATGCGATCGTTAAGCTGTTTAATCGCGGCTTCCTGGATAAGAATGGTTTGCGCCATATAGTAGGGTGCCGCCGGCTGCGCGCTCACATGTTGGGCAATCCGCTCCTCGGCGCTGGTATCGCGCGATGCACTGTGTGTCTCAGCCTCTTTCAGCCGGGAAAACAGCCCATCAATAAGGCGTTGTTCTTCAGATTGCATGTTACATTCCTCTGTCACACTGTTGAATTGGCATCAGGGTGCGTCTGAAACACGATGTTGTAAATATGTTGCTTCGTAAAGCTATGCATAAATGTGTTACCGTTTACGCCAGCGTTGGATAAAAAATAACGCCCAGCCGAAAGTAAAGCTGGTTAAACACTTAATGCAATGATAAGTTTACATCAAGAGCCCCTTTTCTCACTGTGGTAATAGGGGTGTAAAGAAGTTGTGTAACGTTTAATTTACGCATGCGTTGCGGAACAAACAGCGATAATACGTTCTTTCGTTTTCATTTTTTACGACAGGCGGAACCAGGGGGTCTTCGGTCATGACACAGCCAATCTTTCTCATCGGGCCACGGGGCTGCGGTAAAACCACCGTCGGCCATGCGCTGGCGCGAGCGCGGCATTTTCAGTTCTCCGATACCGATCATCGGCTGCAGGCTCATGAGCAGCGGACGGTGGCAGAGATCGTGCAGGCAGAAGGGTGGGCGCGTTTTCGCGAACTGGAGACCCTGTCGCTGAAGGCCGTGACTCTGCCGAATACGGTGATCGCCACCGGCGGCGGCATTGTGCTGGCGGAAGGTAACCGCCAGTTTATGCGGGAGAATGGCGTGGTGATCTATCTGCAGGCCTCGGTGTCGGCGCTGATTGATCGTCTGGAGGCCTACCCAAAAGCCGAGCAGCGGCCGACGCTGACCGGGAAACCGGTACGTGAAGAAGTGGGCGAGGTGCTGGCGCAGCGCGAAGCCTTATACCGTGACGCCGCCCATCACATCGTGGATGCCACGGCCTCCCCGGATCGGGTGGTGGAGCAGATTATGACCATGCTGTGTGGCGTGACGGCGACCCCGGTAAGTTAAGAATTTACTTACATTAAGACGGTGAGGGGCGCCTATACTTGATAGTTCTGACGCCAGAAGAAGGAAGAACTATGCCAAACAGGCCCCCTTATCCGAGAGAAGCCCGCGTTGTGGCGGTAGAGAAAGGCCCGCAGGGTCAGACCGTCACCTGGTATCAACTCCGCGCGGATTATCCTGAACCCAATTCGCTGATCAGCGAACATCCTACCGAGCAGGAAGCCGTGGATGCCAAGCGGCGCTATGAAGATCCTGACAAGTCGTAACCCCTGAGCCCGGATTGCCTGCCATACTGGCAATATCGGGCGTATCTCACATTTTTTATTTATCAGTCGTACTAATGAATATCTAACACACGGATTTTTCAGGCACGCCGCTGTCGCCCGGCAATCTTTACATTCAACGGCGGCGCGGAGCTGCTACGCTTCTCGACGGTTGATTTTTACTCAACAGGGGGGCGGATGCTGTGTGTGGTAAGTCTGTCTTGAAGCAGTGGTAGTGAAAAGGTACATGATATGAGTAGTGCAACGATGGCAATTTTGACCATCGGCGTTGTGCCGCTGGCGGGAGTGTTGCCGCTCCTGACCGAACATATCAGGGAAGAACAGATCACCCACATTAGTCTGCTGGGCGATATGACCCATGCTGAGGTAAGCAAAGAGTACACGGTGGGTGACGGCGAGCAGGGCCTGCTGACCTTGCTCAGTGATAACCAGCTGGTGATGATATCGCGGCAGAAAATTGAACGGGATATCCGCAGTGTGATCGCGATGCTGGATCGGCAGAACTATGATGTGATCCTGTTGCTCAGCTCCGAACAGTTGAGTGGTTTTACGACCCACCATGCGATCCTTCTTGAGCCGCAGCGGATCATCCCGCCGCTGGTGGCGTCGATCGTCGATGGGCATCAGGTGGGGGTGATCGTGCCGGTGGAAGAGATCATGCCCATGCAGCGGCAAAAGTGGCTCTCGCTGGAAAAGTCGCCGTACTACGCGCTGGCCAACCCCTTTACCGGCAGCGACAGTGAGCTATTAAGCGCCGGTAAAGCGCTGCTGGAACAGGGCGCCGACGTCCTGGTGCTCGATTGTCTCGGTTACTATCAACATCACCGCGATGTGTTACAAAAAGCCCTGGACGTCCCGGTTTTGCTGTCGAATGTGCTGGTTTCCCGACTGGCGGCAGAACTATTGGTCTAATGTGTTAATTTCACGTGACAGGGGCAAGGAGCGCCCCCTATATTGAGCCTTTAACCGACGATCAGAAGGGCTTGTTTATGCTTCAAAGCAATGAATACTTTGACGGAAAAGTGAAATCCATTGGCTTCAACAGCAGCAGTACCGGTCGCGCCAGCGTTGGCGTGATGGCGGAAGGGGAATATACCTTTGGTACGGCGCAGCCGGAAGAGATGACGGTGGTCAGCGGGGCGCTGAATGTCCTGCTGCCGGGTGAGACTGAGTGGAAAGTTTACGCCGCCGGCGAAGTTTTCAATGTGCCAGGCAACAGCGAATTTCATCTGCAGGTGGCTGAGCCAACCTCTTATCTGTGCCGCTATCTGTAAGCCAGTGTGACACCCGGCGCCTGCCGCCGGGTTGTTTTTTCCTTCCTGCCAGCCAGGAAGGAAAGCGGCGCTTAGCGCTGTGCTTCGCCGCCGAGCCCTTCTACCAGGCTTTGGATCAGGGCGGCCAGCTCGCCGGTCATTAAGATAAAGTCGGCGTCAAAGCGCTGGGCGAAATCTTCCCGATCGATATCTTCGTTTTGGTCACGTAATTCATCGCAGAACTTGAGACGCTTAATCGATGCGTCGTCGCAGATCACAAACTGAATACGCTGCTGCCAGTCCAGCGCCAGCTTGGTGACGACCTTCCCGGCCTCAATGTGCACGGCGATTTCGTCGCTGACCAGATCCTGTTTCTTGGCGCGGATCACGCCGCCATCTTCCAGCATCGCTTTCAGCTCGGCTTCATCCAGCAACTGGAAGCCCTGCGCCACGGTGCCGGAGCGGACCCACTCGGTCAGCGTCAGCTCAATCGGATTCTCCAGGGTCAGCGGCACCACCGGCAGCGAACCGAGGGTTTTACGCAGCAGAGCCAGGGTGTCTTCCGCTTTCTTCGCGCTGGCGCAGTCCACCATGATCAGACCGTTAACGGTGTCGATCCACATCATCGTCTGGCTGAAGCGGCTGAAGGCGCGCGGCAGCAGCGAATGCAGCACTTCATCTTTCAGGGAATCTTTCTCGGTCTTCTTCAGCTTGCGGCCCTGATCGGCTTCGAGCTTCTGGATCTTCGCCTCCAGCGCCTGTTTAATCACCGGCGACGGCAGGATCTTTTCTTCTTTACGCGCGCAGATAACGATCTGGCCGTTTGCCGTATGCGTCAGCGCGTCGCTGTGCGATCCCATCGGCGACACCCAACCGGTTTTCGCCATATCCTGGCTGCCACACGGGGTAAATGTCAGCTCGGCCAGCTGTTTTTCCATCTCCTCGGCGCGCAATTCGATATCGCGGCTGAGACGGTAAACCATTAAATTTTTGAACCACAGCATGATAATTTCCACGGCTTTGTCGTTAAATCAGGCGGGCATGATAGCGAATTGTCGCTATGCTTGCATTGTTAATCGGGGTGAGGAGCTGAGCGTGCGTATTGGTATTGATTTAGGTGGAACAAAAACCGAAGTGATAGCCCTGAGTGACCAGGGAGAGCAGCTGTTTCGCCACCGGTTACCCACGCCGCGTGAGGACTACCGGCAAACCATCGAGACTATCGCCACCCTGGTGGCGATGGCCGAGCAGGCGACCGGACAGCAGGGTACCGTGGGGATGGGCATCCCTGGCTCAATTTCGCCCTATACCGGGGTAGTGAAAAACGCCAATTCGACCTGGCTCAACGGCCAGCCCTTTGATAAGGATCTCAGCCTGCGCCTTGAGCGTGAAGTCCGGCTGGCCAACGACGCCAACTGTCTGGCGGTGTCGGAAGCGGTGGACGGCGCGGCGGCGGGGGCGCAAACGGTGTTTGCGGTGATTATCGGCACCGGCTGCGGCGCCGGGGTGGCGCTCAACGGGAGGGCGCATATCGGCGGCAACGGTAACGCCGGCGAGTGGGGGCATAACCCGTTGCCGTGGATGGACGACGATGAGCTGCGCTATCGTACGGAAGTGCCCTGCTACTGCGGTAAACAGGGGTGTATCGAAACCTTTATCTCCGGCACCGGCTTTGCCACCGACTACCAGCGGCTGAGCGGCAAGGGGTTAACCGGCAGCGAGATTATGCGCCTGGTGGGTGAAGGTGATGAAAAGGCCGAACTGGCGCTGAGCCGCTATGAACAGCGGCTGGCGAAATCGCTGGCCCACGTGGTGAATATCCTCGACCCGGACGTTATCGTGCTGGGCGGCGGGATGAGCAACGTCGAGCGTCTGTATCAAACGGTACCGGACCTGGTGAAGCAGTGGGTCTTCGGCGGCGAGTGTGAAACACCGATCCGCAAAGCGTTGCACGGTGACTCCAGCGGAGTACGCGGCGCGGCCTGGCTGTGGCCGCTCCAGGGGACCTGAACCGCTCCCCCTCACCCCGGCCCTCTCCCTGCAGGGAGAGGGAGAAAAGCGGTACGGTGCGGGTGGTAGAGGCAGTGGCCGGGAACCCCTCACCCTGCAGGGAGAGGGGAATCGCAATAGCATGCGAAATTACAGACCGGCGCCGGACGGTTCCCTCTCCCTCCGGGGGAGGGTTAGGGTGAGGGGACATCGCAATAATTCAGACCTCACTCCACCGCAAACACTCTGTCCAGCCGACTGTAGCCCAGGCCATTTATCTTCTTCACTTTGATCTGCACCGGAATACGTTCCTTCATCGCCTCCACGTGGCTGATCACCCCGATAATTTTGCCGCTGGCGTTAAGGGCATCCAGGGCGTCCAGCGCCGTATCCAGCGTTTCGCTGTCGAGGGTGCCGAAACCTTCATCGAGAAACAGGGAGTCAATCCGCGTTTTATGGCTCACCAGGTCAGACAGCGCCAGGGCCAGCGCCAGGCTGACGAGGAAACTTTCGCCGCCAGAGAGGGTGCGGGTGTCGCGCACGGCGTCGGCCTGCCAGGTATCGACAACCTCCAGCTCCAGCGCCTCGCTGGCCTTGCGTTGCAGCAGATAGCGGCCGTGCAGGCGGTTGAGCTGCTGGTTTGCCAGCCAGACCAGATTATCGAGGGTCAGCCCCTGGGCGAATTTGCGGAACCGGTCGCCGGTGCTGGATCCGATCAGCGAATTCAGATAGCCCCAGTCGTCCGCCAGCTGCGTCGCCTCTGCAATCTGCTGTCCCAGCGCCTGCTGATGCTGGCGGCTTTCATTGTCCTGCCTGAGCTGCTGGCGGATCTCACCCTGGCGGGTGGTATTGTCCCGCAGCCGCTGGGCCAGGGCATGCAGCTGCGTTTGCAGGGTGGGGCCGTCAGCGTCTGATCCTTGCGGACGCAGCGCCAGATGCGCCTGTTGTTGCTGGGTCGCTTGCTCGCAAAGCGCCGTCGCCTGCTGAAGCTGCTGCTCCAGCGTCTGTTTTAACTGCGTCAGCCGCTGGGTGGTCTCGTCATCCAGCAGCGCGGCGAGGAACGCCTCCCGATGGTTAAAGCGGCTGGCGGCCAGGGCAGCCGTGAATTGCGTCTGTGACTGGTGCACGCGCGCCGTTTCTTCAGTCTCCAGTTGCTGCTGGGCGACGAGCTGGCTGTGCAGCGACAGGCATTCCTCGTGTATTTCGCGCCAGTTGTCCGGGATAACCGGCTCAGCCTCCGCGTCATCCTCGTCGCCGGGCGGCAGCGTATCGAGCAGCGGTTTCAGGGCGGCGATCTGCTCCTGAATCATGCCATGCTGCGTCTGTTGCGCCTGCCACTGTGCAAATTCGCTTTCGCGAGCGTGCAGCCAGGCGGTTTCTGCGCCTTCTTCCGGCAGGTTGAGTGACAGCGTCTGCAGGGCGTTCTCCAGTCCCTGGCGCGTGGTCTCCAGCTGCTGGTGAGCCTGGCGTTCCAGCGCCTCCTGATCGTTGAGCTGGCTCTGCAGCATCAGATGCTGACTGAGCTGATAGAGCTGCTGCTCGTAGCGCTCCTGCTCCTGCATCCAGTCGTTTATCTCTTGCGCAATATCCCGCGTGACCTGCAGCGAGGCGCAGGTTTCCTGCCACGCTTTAGTGAGCGCTTGCTCTTCCTCTGTGAGCTGCCGGGTCTCTTCGGTCTCACGCTGGATCTGCTGCGTCAGGGCGTTGACCTGCCCGAGGATCAGCAGGCCTTCTTCTTTCAGTGCAGCGACCTCTTTTTCCAGCGCATCGCGGCGACGCTGGTTATCCGTGACCGTCAGCGAGGCGTATTGCGCCATCGCCGGGTGTTCACAGGAGCCGCACAGTGGGCAGGGTTTACCCGCCTCGAGCCGGGTGCGGTAACCTTCCAGATCTTTAATCGTTTCTTCCCGCTGGCAGAGCGCCTTCAGGTCGAGATAGTGCTGGTTTTTGTCTTTATACTGTTCCCGACGTTGCGTCAGGGTGGCGTTGAGTTTTGCCTGCTCCGTCTGCGCCTGCTGGATGCTTTCGGCGTGCTGACGCAGGCGTTTGTGCAACTGCTGATGCTGTTCATGCAGGGAGATCAGCCGCTGGCGCAGCGGCCGCGACTGCGTTTGCTGCGCCAGCGCCGCCGTGACTTCTTCTGCGGACAACGACAGGGAACTGACTGGCAGAGCGATCAGTTTCTGGCGCAGCGCGGCCAGGCGGGTGGTCTGAGCCGTTAGCTGTTGTTTATCCCGCGTCAGTTGCGAGAACTGCGCTCGCCAGCCGGCAATCTCCTGACCCCATAAGCGGAATCGATCATGGGCGGCCAGCCACTGCGCCAGCTCCGTCAGCTCTGTCTGACGCTGCTGCTGAGCATGCAGGGCGCTGCGGCGGATGCGCGCGCGCAGCGCGGTGCAGGCAAGTAAGCGAGCATTTACTTCGTTGATCCGTTGCCGGGTTTGCGCCAGACCAGCCACCTGTTCCTGCTGACGCTCCCACAGGGGGCGCAGCTGGGCGGCGGGCTGAGCCAGCTCAAGCTTCGCCAGCGCCGGGGCGGCGTCGGTCAGCGCCTGGCGGGCCTGCTGCTGCCGGGTGACCGCCTGCTGGTGCTGTTGCGTCAGCTCGTCGCGGCGCGTCAGCCACTGAAGCAGCTGCTGCTGGTTTTGCTGCTGCGTCAGCAGGGTTTTCTCTTCGTCAGTGAGTACCTGCAAACTTTCCAGCAACGCCTGCTGCTGCGCTTCCGTCAGCAGGACGATGCCCGCCGCCTGGGCTTCGAATTTCTCCAGCGCGTGGCGAGCGGCTTTGTGCTGTTCGTAGACCATGGCCGAAATCTGGCCGTAGATTTCCGTGCCGGTCAGCTCCTCCAGCAGCTCCGCGCGGTCGCTCGGCTTCGCGTTCAGGAAGGCGGCAAATTGCCCCTGGGAAAGCAGCATCGAGCGGGTGAAGCGGCCATAGTCGAGGCCGGTGAGCGTCGCGGTTTGCTCCAGCTTGTCCGAGACCTTATCGGCGAGGATTTTGCCGTCTGCGCAGCGCGCCAGCTCGACGCGGGGCGCCTGCAGATTGCCATCCGGCTGGTTGCGCGCCCGGTTCTGGCTCCAGAAAGCGCGGTAGGCGATGCCTTTTACTTCAAACTCGACTTCCGCCAGACACTCGGCGGTATCGCGGGTCATCAGGTCATTTTGCGACTGGGAGACTTTATTCAGGCGCGGCGTCTCGTGATAAAGCGCCAGGCAAATGGCATCGAGCAGGGTGGTTTTGCCGGCGCCGGTAGCACCGGTAATGGCGAACAGGCCGTTGCTGGCGAACGGCTCGGCGGTAAAGTCTATCTTCCATTCACCCTTCAGGGAGTTGAGATTTTTCAGACGCAGGCTGAGGATTTTCATGCGTTTTCGTCCTCCGCGGTAAGCGTATGCAGCGTATGGGTGAACAGCTCGTGCAGCCGGGCGCGCTTGTCATCGTCAATCTCGGTCAGCGCCAGCCGGCGCTCGAACACCTCTTCCACCTTCAGTTCGCTGAGGGTCTCCCGCTGGGCGTTGAGCAATATTTTCTCGCGCTGCTCACGGCTGCGGCGCACCAGCAGCACTTCCACCGGCAGATCCTCCGTCAGCGCCTGAATATGACGCTGAATATCGTGCAGGTAGTCCTCGGTGGTGATTTCGATATCCAGCCACACCGGCGGGTCCTGCTCGACGCCGCGCCACTGCTCCAGCTGGGCGGTGATGGCGGCCAGATCGCCTTTGATCACCGCCAGCGGCTGGGTCACGGGCACCTCCAGGGTTTCCACGGCGCTGAGTCGCCCGTCGTTAAAGCTCACCAGGTGCACCGATTTCGCTTTGCCGGTTTCATCGAAGCTCAGCGGCAGCGGCGAGCCGCTGTAGCGGATGTGTTCGCAACCGCCGACCACCTGCGCGCGGTGAATATGGCCCAGCGCAATGTAGTCGGCAGGCGGGAAGTGTTGCGCCGGAAAGGCATCCAGCGTGCCGATGTAAATGTCGCGGACGGCATCGCTTTTGCTGGCGCCGACGGTGGTCAGGTGGCCGCTGGCAATGATGGGCAGCGGCCGATCGCCGCGCAGCGCGCAGGCTTGCTGATACTGCTCCTGATAATAGTCGCTAATAGCGTGCAGGAGCTGTTGCTGTTTTTCCCGACCGGAGTGGCCGGCCTGACTGGTGACCAGCTCGCGCGGGCGTAAAAACGGCACCGGGCAGAAGATGGCGCCCGGGGTGCCGTCGCGCAACGGTAGCTCAATGGGCGCGTAGCCGGCATTCGCCACCACGGTGGTGTGTAAAAAGGCGAGAATATCGCGGGACTCATTGAGCATCGCCACTGAATCGTGATTGCCCGCCAGCACCACCAGGCGACAGCCGGTCTGCTGCAACTGGACGACAAAACGGTTATACAGCTCGCGGGCATAGCTCGGCGGCGAGCCGGTATCAAAAATATCGCCAGCCACGATAATGGCGTCGACTTCATGCTCCTGCGCGCGGTCCAGCAGCCAGGTAAGAAAAGCGTCGTGTTCGGCCGCACGGCTTTTGCTGTAAAAATTCTGGCCCAAATGCCAGTCGGAGGTGTGAAGGAGGCGCATAAATCTTCCCTAGCGAAAAAAGCATGGGCGGCAGTATATCATTTGTCGGCGGGGGGTAAGTCCGCGTCATGCTTCAAATTACCCGATCATCAGACCGTCATTTTTTTCATAAATCTGTCACAAAAGTGACGCATAATGACGCCGCACTTCTATACTGATGGCTAAAAAACACAGGGTAAATAATGGCGAGAAGAATTCTGGTCGTTGAAGATGAAGCTCCAATCCGCGAAATGGTCTGCTTTGTTCTGGAGCAAAATGGCTTTCAGCCTGTCGAGGCGGAAGATTATGACAGCGCGGTGAATCAACTCAATGAACCCTGGCCTGATTTGATTCTCCTTGACTGGATGCTGCCGGGTGGTTCGGGGCTGCAGTTTATTAAGTTGCTCAAGCGCGAGGCGATGACGCGGGATATCCCGGTCGTGATGCTGACCGCGCGTGGAGAAGAAGAGGATCGCGTTCGCGGCCTGGAGACCGGGGCGGATGATTACATTACCAAGCCTTTCTCACCGAAAGAGCTGGTGGCGCGGATCAAGGCGGTGATGCGCCGTATTTCGCCGATGGCGGTGGAAGAGGTGATCGAAATGCAGGGTCTGAGCCTCGACCCTTCGTCGCACCGGGTGATGACCGGCGACAGTCCGCTGGACATGGGGCCGACGGAATTTAAGTTATTGCACTTCTTTATGACCCATCCTGAGCGAGTGTACAGCCGCGAGCAGCTGCTGAACCACGTCTGGGGAACCAACGTCTATGTGGAAGACCGCACGGTGGACGTCCATATTCGCCGCCTGCGCAAAGCGCTGGAACACAGTGGCCATGATCGTATGGTGCAAACGGTTCGCGGCACGGGGTATCGTTTCTCCGCCCGTTTCTGAATTTTGACAGGAGTGTGACCCGTGCTGGAACGGCTGTCATGGAAAAGGCTGGCGCTGGAGCTCTTTTTAGCGTGTATTCCGGCCCTGATTCTGGGGGCATTTTGGGGGCATTTGCCGTGGTTTTTACTGGCGGCAGTGACCGGTTTGCTGATCTGGCATTTCTGGAATTTGATGCGCCTGTCGTGGTGGCTGTGGGTGGATCGGAGCATGACTCCTCCGCCTGGCCGTGGCAGCTGGGAGCCGCTGCTGTATGGTCTGCATCAGATGCAGATGCGTAATAAAAAGCGTCGACGCGAGCTGGGAAGCCTGATTAAACGTTTTCGCAGCGGAGCGGAATCGCTGCCGGATGCGGTCGTACTGACCACAGAAGAGGGGGCCATTTTCTGGTGTAATGGCCTGGCGCAGCAGATTTTAAACCTGCGCTGGCCGGACGACAGTGGCCAAAATATTCTCAACCTTCTGCGTTATCCCGAGTTCGCCAACTATCTGAAACAGCGTGATTTTTCTAAGCCACTCAACCTGGTGCTGAATAACGCTCGCCATCTGGAAATTCGCGTGATGCCTTACACCGACAAGCAGTGGCTGATGGTGGCGCGTGACGTGACGCAGATGCATCAACTGGAAGGGGCGCGGCGGAACTTTTTCGCCAACGTCAGCCATGAACTGCGCACCCCGCTGACGGTGCTGCAGGGCTATCTGGAGATGATGCAGGAGCAGGTGCTGGAGGGGGCGACGCGGGAAAAAGCCCTGCACACCATGCGGGAGCAAACTCAGCGTATGGAAGGGCTGGTGAAGCAGCTACTGACACTGTCGCGCATTGAAGCCGCGCCGGCGCTGGTGATGAATGACCGCATTGACGTGCCGATGATGCTGCGGGTGGTGGAGCGCGAGGCGCAGACCCTCAGCCAGGAGAAACAGACGCTGATCTTCACCGTTGACGAGCAGCTCAAGGTGCTTGGCAACGAGGAACAGCTGCGCAGCGCGATTTCTAATCTGGTCTATAACGCGGTGAACCACACCCCGCCGGGGACCGAAATCCGCGTCAGCTGGCAGCGGACCCCGCAGGGGGCGCTGTTCAGCGTTGAGGATAATGGACCGGGTATTGCGCCGGAGCACATTCCCCGTCTGACCGAGCGCTTTTATCGGGTGGATAAAGCCCGTTCACGGCAAACGGGGGGCAGCGGCCTGGGACTGGCGATCGTCAAACACGCGGTCAACCATCATGACAGCCGGCTGGAGATCGCCAGCACGGTGGGCAAGGGAACCCGTTTTAGCTTCCTGCTCCCGGAACGATTAATTGCCAGAAACGACGCCTGAACGGCGTGCTGTCAGCTTATCTTGCCAATGACCAGCTTCGGCTGGTCATTTTCGTTGGCATCCTTTTTTTCTCGCCTATTTAATGAACGCATGCTGCTTTTTTGTTCGCATGATAAGCCACGGGTTTTCCAACAATATGGTAAATGATTCCGGGCTGTAACTGATAACCAGCATAATCATCTGCTTTTACGATCGTGCCTTGCTTTAAAACGTTATAAGCGTTTAAATTGCGCCTGCGTAGTCGATGACAGACTGCTTTTGCGTGGTAATACCAAAAACAATTCTTTCCCACGCCGCTTCGGGAGCATATCTCGCTGAGTTTACCGGCAATAGCCGCTGTATCGTCCCTGAGAGGGGAGCGCGGTATTTTTCCATTTTTTTACAACACCACATCCACAGGCAGTAATGAATTTATGACCCATCAGTTAAAATCTCGCGACATCATAGCGTTGGGCTTTATGACCTTCGCGTTGTTTGTTGGCGCAGGCAACATTATTTTCCCTCCGATGGTTGGCTTACAGGCGGGCGAGCACGTCTGGACGGCGGCGATCGGCTTCCTGATCACTGCGGTGGGTCTGCCGGTGCTGACGGTGGTGGCGCTGGCGAAAGTCGGCGGCGGCGTTGAAAGCCTGAGCACCCCCATTGGTAAAGTGGCGGGTATCCTGCTGGCGGTGGTGTGTTATCTTGCGGTGGGGCCGCTGTTCGCGACCCCGCGTACCGCGACCGTCTCCTTTGAGGTCGGGATTGCGCCGCTGACCGGCGATGGCCCGCTGCCGCTGCTGATCTACAGCGTTATCTACTTCGCGCTGGTGATTCTGGTCTCCCTCTATCCGGGCAAACTGCTGGACACCGTGGGCAATTTCCTTGCGCCGCTGAAAATTATCGCCCTGATTGTGCTGGCGGTAGCGGCCATTGTCTGGCCAGCGGGCCCGATCAGCGACGCGCTGGAAGCGTATCGCACGGCGCCATTCTCCAATGGCTTCGTTAACGGCTACCTGACCATGGATACCCTCGGCGCGATGGTGTTCGGGATCGTGATTGTCAATGCGGCACGCTCCCGCGGCGTCAGCGAAGCGCGTCTGTTGACCCGCTACACCGTCTGGGCTGGCCTGATGGCAGGCGTTGGCCTGACGCTGCTGTACCTGGCGTTGTTCCGTCTGGGTTCTGACAGCGCCACTCTCGTGGACCAGTCCGCCAACGGCGCGACCATTCTGCACTCCTACGTGCAGCATACCTTCGGCGGGGCAGGCAGCTTCCTGCTGGCGGCGCTGATTTTCATCGCTTGCCTGGTGACGGCGGTGGGCCTGACCTGCGCCTGCGCCGAGTTCTTTGCCCAGTATCTGCCGTTCTCCTACCGCACGCTGGTCTTTATCCTTGGCCTGTTCTCGATGGCGGTCTCCAATCTGGGCCTGAGCCATCTGATTCAGGTGTCAATTCCGGTGCTGACCGCTATCTATCCGCCGTGTATCGCACTGGTTGTATTAAGCTTTACCCGCAGTTGGTGGCATAATTCGTCCCGCGTTATCGCGCCGGCCATGTTTATCAGTCTGATGTTTGGTATCATTGACGGGATTAAGTCATCGGCGTTTGCCGCGATCCTGCCGGCCTGGACCGCGCGTCTGCCGCTGGCGGAGCAGGGCCTGGCCTGGCTGATGCCCACCGCCGTGATGGTGTTCCTCGCGGTGATCTGGGATCGCGCAGCCGGACGTCAGGTGACCTCCAGCGCCCATTAACAGGCGTTAAGGAAAAGCGTTTAACCACGGGACTTCGGGTTCCGTGGTTTTTTATTTTTTGTGTTAAACGGCATTGAAAAAACCACGATGGAAAGTAGTAACAAGCTTAAGCGCGGGCTAAGCACCCGGCACATCCGCTTTATGGCCCTGGGTTCCGCCATCGGCACCGGGCTTTTTTACGGCTCAGCCGACGCCATTAAAATGGCCGGACCCAGCGTGCTGTTGGCCTACATTATCGGTGGCGTCGCGGCATATATCATTATGCGGGCGCTCGGTGAGATGTCGGTCCATAACCCTTCCGCCAGCTCATTCTCCCGCTATGCCCAGGAAAACCTCGGCGGACTGGCGGGCTATATCACCGGCTGGACCTACTGCTTCGAAATCCTGATCGTCGCCATCGCCGACGTCACCGCCTTCGGTATCTACATGGGCGTCTGGTTCCCGACGGTGCCGCACTGGATCTGGGTGCTCAGCGTGGTACTGATCATCTGCGCCGTCAACCTGATGAGCGTCAAGGTGTTTGGTGAGCTGGAGTTCTGGTTCTCGTTCTTCAAAGTGGCCACCATTATCATCATGATCCTCGCCGGGTTCGGCATTATTATCTGGGGGATCGGCAACGGCGGCCAGCCGACCGGCATTCATAACCTGTGGAGCAACGGTGGCTTCTTCAGCAACGGCTGGCTGGGGATGGTGATGTCGCTGCAGATGGTGATGTTCGCCTACGGCGGCATCGAAATCATCGGTATTACCGCCGGTGAGGCGAAAGACCCGGAGAAATCCATTCCGCGCGCGATCAACTCGGTGCCGATGCGTATTCTGGTGTTCTACGTCGGCACGCTGTTCGTCATTATGTCCATCTATCCGTGGAACCAGGTGGGAACCGACGGCAGCCCCTTTGTTCTGACCTTCCAGCATCTGGGCATTACCTTCGCGGCCAGTATTCTTAACTTCGTGGTCCTGACGGCTTCGCTGTCGGCGATTAACTCCGACGTGTTCGGCGTAGGTCGTATGCTGCATGGTATGGCTGAGCAGGGCAGCGCGCCGAAGGTGTTCGCTAAAACGTCGCGTCGCGGTATTCCGTGGGTGACGGTGATGGTGATGACCATTGCGCTGCTGTTTGCGGTGTATCTCAATTACATCATGCCGGAAAACGTCTTCCTGGTGATCGCCTCCCTGGCCACCTTCGCTACGGTGTGGGTGTGGATTATGATCCTGTTGTCACAGATTGCCTTCCGCCGCCGTCTGTCGCCCGAAGAGGTCAAGGCGCTGAAATTCAAAGTCCCTGGCGGAGTGGTGACCACGGTAGTCGGCCTGGTGTTCCTGGCCTTTATTATCGCCCTGATCGGCTATCATCCGGATACCCGTATCTCGCTGTATGTCGGTATGGCGTGGATCGGCCTGCTGCTGCTGGGCTGGGTCTTTAAGACCCGTCGCGATCGCCGCCTGGCGCAGGCTCAGTAAATGACACCGCCCCGGTCAGCATCACGCGACCGGGGTGGCTTGCAGTCCCGCGTCCTCCCCCGTTATCCTCCCCCAAAAAATCCTGTGATGATGAGTTCTGCGCCTGACGGCTATGGCAAGGTGTGCCCATTCTGCACAATGAGGATTCACGATGTTGAAGGCATGGCACCTTCCGGTTGCACCCTTTATCAAGGTGCAACAGGACCGACTGTTTATTACCCTGTGGTTAAGCGGTGAGTCGCTGCCGCAGCGGATCACGCTGCGCGCGGAAGAAGATAACGAAGAGCTGTCGCTGCCGATGCAGCGGCTCCGCCAGGCGCCGCAGCCCGGCGTGGTGGCATGGCGCGGTGAAATCTCTCTCGCCAGCGGCCAGCCGCGCCGCCGCTACAGCTTTAAGCTGCTGTGGGCTGACCATCAGCGCTGGTTTACGCCACAAGGTTTCACCCGTTTCCCGCCGGCCAGGCTGGAACAGTTTGCCATTGACCTGCCGGACGCCGGCCCGCAGTGGGTGGCCGATCAGGTTTTCTATCAGATTTTCCCCGATCGCTTTGCCCGCAGCGCCGCACGTGAGGCTGGCCAGGATGCAGTCTATTACCAT
Source organism: Klebsiella sp. H-Nf2 (assembly GCF_002806645.1). Taxonomy (NCBI): domain Bacteria; kingdom Pseudomonadati; phylum Pseudomonadota; class Gammaproteobacteria; order Enterobacterales; family Enterobacteriaceae; genus Klebsiella; species Klebsiella sp. H-Nf2. Next base: position 161,058 of record NZ_PIBL01000006.1, on the reverse strand, counting down.
CACGCGGCGGGACGGGAGATTGTGCGCAAGGCGTGGGACGAACCGCTAACCGGCGAAGCGGGCGGGTCGACGTTCTACGGCGGCGATCTCGACGGCATCAGCGAAAAACTTCCGTATCTGAAGCAGCTCGGCGTCACCGCCCTCTATCTGAACCCGGTTTTCGCCGCCCCCAGCGTGCATAAATACGATACCGAGGATTATCGGCGCGTCGATCCGCAGTTTGGCGGCGACGCGGCGCTGCTCCGGCTGCGCCACAATACGCAGCGGGCGGGGATGCGTATGATCCTCGACGGTGTGTTCAACCATACCGGCGATTCCCATCCCTGGTTCGACCGACACCAGCAGGGCAGCGGCGGCGCCGGCCACTATCCGGACTCCCCGTGGCGCGACTGGTTCACCTTCTCAGAGGAGGGGCAGGCGCACAACTGGCTGGGCTATGCCAGTCTGCCGAAGCTCGACTATCGGTCGACCAGCCTGGTCAACGAGATCTATGCCGGCGAGGACAGCATCGTACGCCACTGGCTGAAGGCGCCGTGGAGCATGGACGGTTGGCGTCTGGACGTGGTCCATATGCTGGGCGAAGGTGGCGGGGCGCGAAATAACCTGCAGCATATCGCCGGCATCACTCAGGCGGCAAAGCAAACGCAGCCAGAAGCCTTTGTCTTTGGCGAACATTTTGGCGATGCGCGACAGTGGCTGCAGGCGGATGCCGAAGATTCGGCGATGAACTATCGCGGCTTTACCTTCCCGATCTGGGGATTCCTCGCCAATACTGATATTTCCTACGATCCGCAGAAGATAGACGCCCAGACCTGTATGGCGTGGATGGATAATTATCGCGCCGGGCTGTCGCATCAGCAGCAGCTGCGGATGTTCAACCAGCTCGACAGCCATGATACGGCGCGCTTTAAATCTCTCCTTGGCAAAGACGTAGCACGCCTGCCGCTGGCAGTGGTGTGGCTGTTTAGCTGGCCGGGCGTACCGTGCATCTACTACGGCGACGAGGTGGGTGTGGATGGCAATAACGATCCGTTCTGCCGCAAACCGTTCCCGTGGGATCCGGCGCTGCAGGATACCCAACTGCTGGCGCTGTATCAGCGGATGGCAAAACTGCGTAAGGCCCAGCAGGCGCTGCGCTACGGCGGCTGCCAGGTGATTTACGCCGAGGATAACGTAGTGGTGTTTGTCCGGGTCTACAAACAGCAGCGGGTGCTGGTGGCAATTAACCGCGGGGAAGCCTGCGAGGTGGTTATCGAGGATTCCCCACTGCTGAACGTGGCCGGGTGGACGCTGCTGGAAGGCGCCGGCGCCTTCCAGCACGGGGTACTGACCCTCCCGGCCATCTCCGCCAGCGTCTGGTCCGGCCGTTAACGGTAGAGCTGGCTCAGCAGGTCGTCGCGGAGGATCGCCTCCCGCCACCAGTGCTGAGCCAGCCCGTCATTCCCGCTGCGCCAGGCCATGTAGGTGATATCTTTTTCCCGCCAGCAGGCGACGCTTTTCTCCACCAGACTGCCTTTTTCCAGCCACGGGCGAGCGATATGGCGCGGCAGAAAGCCGCAGCCCAACCCGGCGCACAGCAGTTCGACTTTACTGGCGAAATCATCGACGCCGATTTGCGGCTGCTCGTCGAGGAGATTGCTGTTTAGCGGATGGCAATAACGGGCGCTGTCGCGGATCACGATGGCCCGATGTTGGCTGAGCTGTTTATTGGTCAGTGGCTCCTTCGCCTGAGCCAGCGGGTGGGCGGGGGCAACCACGAAAATATTATCCAGTGCGCCGAGGGTTTGCCATGACCACTCTGCAGAGGTCGGAGGCTCATTGATGGCGCCGAGGATAATATCCGCGCCATGGTGGGTCAGCTCTTCCCACGAACCAGCGAGGGTGTGATGACTGAAGTTCAGCCGCGTCTGCGGGTTTTGCGCATAAAATTCGGCGATCAGCGGTAGCAGGGCAGAAAAGGGAAACGAAGCATCGAGAGCGATCGCCAGCTCTCGCTCCCAGCCCGCGCTCAGCTGCTGCGCCTGCTTTTCCAGATCTCTGGCGGCGCTCAATAGCTGCCGTCCCTTCTCCAGCATCAGCCTACCGGTATCGGTAAACTTCGCCCGGTGGCCAGAGCGATCCAACAGCACAATATCCAGATCGCTCTCCAGCTTCTGGATCATATAGCTCAGGGCGGCGGGGGTTTTATACAGCGACTCCGCGGCGGTGGCGAAGGACCCGTGTCTGTCCAGGGCATCAAGGATCATGAGTACATCAAAATTCACACGCATGGGGGAGCTATCCATTAATTTATTTTCCCTTGTTGTACCTAAGCGCAATAATCAATGCCAGTGAATAAATCAGAACAGTTTGGCGTAAAAATTTGATTAATGCGGATGCGAGCAAATCCTTGCTACGGGCAAAAAAATAAACCACAAAAAAACTTTAATAACTTGTTAGAAATAACTGGCTATACTCACCATGCTTTATCAGTCAGGATCCACACGACGCATTAACCATCATGTCATCTTTTTAACTCATTGATTAAGAAGGTATTTAATGTCTATTCGTGAACTGCTCGATCCCACTAATTCCGCACTTATCTTTATTGACCACCAGCCGCAGATGTCATTTGGCGTGGCGAATATCGATCGCCAGACCCTGAAAAATAACACCGTGGCGCTGGCGAAAGCGGGCAAAATTTTTAATGTGCCGGTGATTTATACCTCCGTAGAGACCAAAAGCTTCAGCGGTTATATCTGGCCGGAATTATTGGCCGTGCATCCTGACGTCAAGCCGATTGAACGTACCTCAATGAACTCCTGGGAAGACGACGCGTTTGTGGCGGCGGTGAAAGCGACCGGCCGTAAAAAGCTGGTGATTTCCGCCCTGTGGACCGAAGTCTGCCTGACCTTCCCGGCGTTGATGGCGCTGGAGGCGGGCTACGAGGTCTATGTGGTGACGGATACCTCCGGCGGCACCTCTGTCGACGCCCATGAGCGGTCTATTGATCGGATGGTGCAGGCGGGGGCGGTGCCGGTGACCTGGCAACAGGTGCTGCTGGAGTACCAGCGCGACTGGTCGCGCAAAGCGACCTACGATGCGGTGATGGACCTCGTACGCGAACACAGCGGCGCCTACGGGATGGGCGTGGATTACGCTTATACCATGGTGCATGGCGCGCCGGAGCGTAAAGCGTAAATCACTTCATCCTTCAGGCTGCCTGATCTTCGGCTGCGTTTACCCGTCCCCGGTCGCTGACTTATCTCCGCTCAGGGGGACGTGCCGGCTTGCCGCCTCGACGTAGCATGAATGATGTTGTGTATGGTCATCTGTGGCTAATGGCGGGAACAATCCCGCCATTCCCCTGAAGCAAGGAACTCTCTATGGCGCAGCAAAAATCGGTGACCCTGGTCATCAGCCATCTGCTCGATCCGCAACACGGCCAGCGCTACGAGGAGTGGCTCGGTAAAATTATGCCCATTGCGGCCGAGTTTCCCGGCCATCTCGGCGCGAATGTGATCCGGCCCGCCGCAGGGCAGAATCTGTGGAGTGTCATAATCCGCTTCGATACCCTGGAGCACCTCTACGCCTGGACGCAGTCGGAAACCCGCCGGCAGCTGGTGGCAGAGATTGCGCCGTTGCTGACGGAAGGCGATCGGACGGAGGTGCGGACCGAGCCGGCCTTCTGGTTTACCCCGCCGACGGCGAACGTGCGCCAGCCGCGGCGCTGGAAACAGTTTCTGATCACCCTGCTGGTGATTTTTCCCAGCACCAACCTGGTGCCTGCGGTCACCGGTATGCTGTTGCCGTCGCTCAAAGGGAGCCTGCTGCTGCACCTGATCAATGATGCCTGCGTGGTTGCGCTGGTGGTCTGGTTCTGGATGCCCATCGTGACCCGCCTGTTTGCTGGCTGGTTAAAGAAAAACTGAGTCAGCCTCCTCAAGGAGTGCGTTATGTCGCAAACTGCCACACTGATTCTGACCCACGGTCAGATTCATACCCTCGATCGCGCGAATCCCCTGGCGGAAGCCGTGGCCATCGCCGACGGAAAAATTGTTGCTACCGGAAGCCACGATCGGATCATGAGCTTTGCCGCCGAGGGGACGCAAATCGTCGATCTCAAAGGGCATACGGTGATCCCGGGCCTCAACGATTCTCACCTGCACCTGATCCGCGGCGGGTTGAACTACAACCTTGAGCTCCGCTGGGAGGGCGTCCCCTCGCTGGCCGATGCCCTGCGAATGCTTAAGGATCAGGCCGATCGCACACCCTCCCCGCAGTGGGTGCGGGTGGTCGGCGGCTGGAGCGAATTCCAGTTCGCCGAGCGGCGGATGCCAACCCTGGAAGAGCTGAACGACGCGGCGCCCGATACACCGGTGTTTGTGCTGCATCTCTACGATCGCGCGCTGCTGAACCGCGCGGCGCTGAAAGCCGTGGGTTATACCAAAGAGACGCCGGATCCGGTGGGCGGAGAGATCGTCCGCGATAGCCGCGGCAACCCGACCGGGATGCTGATCGCCAAGCCGAACGCCATGATCCTCTACGCTACGCTGGCCAAAGGGCCGAAGCTGCCGCTGGATCTGCAGGTGAACTCTACCCGCCAGTTTATGCGCGAGCTGAACCGACTGGGGCTGACCAGCGCCATCGACGCCGGGGGCGGTTTCCAGAACTATCCGGAAGATTACGAAATTATCGAACAGCTGCATGCGAAAGAGCAGATGACCGTGCGCATCGCTTACAACCTGTTTACCCAGCGGCCGAAGCAGGAGCTGGAGGACTTCGAACGCTGGACCGATATGCTGAAGCCGGGGCAGGGCACCGACTTCTATCGCGCCAACGGCGCCGGCGAGATGCTGGTGTTCTCGGCGGCGGATTTTGAAGATTTCCTGCAGCCGCGGCCGGATCTGCCGCAAGGCATGGAGGATGAGCTGGAGCGGGTGGTGCGCCATCTGGTGGAGCATCGCTGGCCGTTCCGCCTGCATGCCACCTACGACGAGTCCATCAGCCGGATGCTGGACGTGTTTGAGAAGGTGAACCGCGATATCCCGTTTAATGGCCTGCACTGGTTCTTCGATCATGCCGAGACCATTACCGAGCGTAACATTGAGCGGGTGAAGGCGCTGGGCGGCGGTATTGCGGTGCAGCATCGGATGGCCTTCCAGGGCGAATATTTTGTCGATCGCTACGGCAAAGAGGCGGTGAAACATACTCCGCCGGTAGCGAAAATGCTGGAACTGGACGTGCCGGTGGGGCTGGGCACCGATGCGACCCGCGTCGCCAGCTATAACCCGTGGACTGCGCTGTACTGGCTGGTCTCCGGGCGCACCGTTGGCGGGATGGCGATGTATGACGACGACAACCGCCTGCCGCGCGATGTCGCGCTGGAGCTGTGGACGGCGGGCAGCGCCTGGTTCTCCAGCGAGCAGGGCAAGAAAGGCCGTCTGGCCGCCGGTCAGCTTGCCGATCTGGTGGTGCTGTCGAAAGACTACTTCAGTGTCGCGGAAGAGGAGATCAAAGGCATTGAGTCCGTGCTGACGGTGGTTGATGGCAAAGTGGTGTACGCCGCCGGTCACTTCTCGCCGCTGGCGCCGCCGCCCATTCCGGTGCTGCCGGAGTGGTCACCGGTGGTGAAGGTCCCGGGTCATTACCGTTCCGCTCCGCCGGCGGCGGCTAAAATCGGCGCCATGGTCCAGATGCACCAGTGCTGCGGCAGCTGCGGCGTTCACGGCCACCAACATGATATTGCGCGCAAGTCGTCGATTCCGGTCTCCGATGAGCAAGCTTTCTGGGGCGTGCTGGGCTGCTCCTGCTTTGCCTTCTGATACCTGACGCCTCCGCCCCGGCAGCTTCGGGGCGGAGGTTTCAGCTGCAGGCCCGGCGTCAATAGCGCTGCTGTGAGCCAAAAAGCGCCATGCGGCGGGCAATCATCTCGCGTACTGGCTGCAGTCCCTGGGTGATGACTTTCCGCGGATCGTTCACATCGTGCCCGGTATCGGCGGCAAAGATCGCTTTCACCTGCTGACACCAGGCGTACATGTTTTCGGTATTGACGTTAATCTTGGCGGTGCCGCAGGCAATCGCCCGGCGCATATCCTCATCGGCAATACCGGTGCCGCCATGCAGCACCAGCGGGACCTTCACGCGATCGGCAATGGCTTTCATCTCAGTAAATCCCAGCCGGGCTTTACCTTTATACAGACCATGGGTGGACCCCAGCGCGGCGGCGAGGCAATCCACCTGCGTTTCTGTCACCAGGGTGTAGCACTCTTCAGGATCGGCGTAAATGACCTCGGAGTTAACGATACCGTCTTCACTGCCGGCGATGGTCCCCAGTTCGGCTTCCACGGAGATGCCCTTGCTGTGCGCCAGCGCCACCAGGTGGCGGGTGATGGCCAGATTTTCCCTGAACGGCAGATGTGAACCATCAAACATAATGGAACTGAAGCCGGCAGCGATCGCGGCTTCGCAGGCTTCCTGGGTGGTGCCGTGATCCAGATGCAGGGCCACCGGAATATCAATATGTAAATAATCTATGGCATTAACCACAATATCATGAATACATTTTAGCCCGAGCATATGCTTAACCGTGCCGCCGGACACGCCCAAAATAACCGGTGAGCGGCACTGCTGGGCGGTGCTTAATACGGCGCCGACCCATTCCAGATTATTAATGTTGAACTGACCGACGGCGTAACCGTTCTTTAGGGCATGCTGAAGCATGTCTTTCATCGACACTAACATATTCACCTCTTGATATGTATTAAACGCAGTTATTCTTCAAAATATTGCTTTAAGTTTCTCTCGTAGCTATTTAGCGAGTGGTGGACGACCGCCAGATCCGGCATCGATTCCCGTACCCCTTTTTTCTCAATAGAAATAGCGGCGGTCAGGCTGGCAAATAAAATAATATTATCAATATGCCACGAATAATGGACGCCATAGGTAAAGGCGCCGTGAAAAACATCCCCGGCACCGGTGGTATCAACGGCATTGCACAGCCAGGAAGGGACGATCTGCAGCATACCGCTCTTTAAGAAGGCACAGCCTTTTTCACCAAGGGTGATAAACGCCTCGCCGCGGCAAATTTTATTCAGCTCAATCAGGGCTGCTTTAATTTCTGCTTCGGTGCTCAGTGAACGATAGCTCATATAATCGCGGGCGAAATGTTCGCTTACGACAAAATAGTCGGTCCAGGCCGCCAGTTTAATATTGCTGGCACGCAGTGAACCCCCGTCCATCACGACTCTGGCGGTGGGAAGTTTCTTAATTAAATATTCACTGATTTCTGCCTCGTGGCCGTCAATTAAAATGGTGACCGGCTCCTCGCTGGCAATCAATCGCTCGGCGAGGTCGTCCAGTTTGAGCTTTTGATCGTAGGTCAGGGAAGGTGGTGTTTGCATCTTGCGGGTAATAATCGTCCGCGAACCCGTTAAGCGATTGACCAGCACCGAGGCCAGCGGGGTGATCATGTCATCGGAGAAAACCACCTGGCTGGTATCCACGCCCGCCTCGGCAAACTCATCAATAATGCGCTGGCCGTAAAGGTCCTGATGCAGATGACCAATGTAATAGACCTCCTCACCCCATAATCCCAGCAGCCAGGCCGCATTGGCCGCTGGGCCGCCGCCGCTTTCTATAAAATCATGACAAAAGTTTTTGGTATTCTCCTGGGGCCATTCATTGAGAAAGAAAAACTGATCGAAACAAGCAAATCCAATGGACAAAATAGCCATAACCACTCCTGATTATTGGTCAGCGGCGGGGAGCGTGACCTCCCCGCCGGGAAAAATGACGTCGCTTATTCATTTTTCTGCTTCGCCGTGAGCTCCTCATAGCTGAGCGTATCGCCCACCACCCGTACCTGACGGAAACAGAAAGGCGCCAGCAGCGCGACGAGCAGCACCAGACAAATCAGATAGATAGTGACCTGGCCAAACTGGGTGAATGCATTGCCGATGATGATGCCCCATACCGCGAAGTCGAAATCGGCGAAGGTGCTGTTTTCAAACCCGAGGTTGCCGAGCGCCGGCAGCAGCATCGCCGGCAGGAAGGCGAGGAAGATCCCACCGATAAAGGAGGCGATGATACATCCGCGCTTACCGCCCAGCTTGTCGGCGAAGACGCCGGACGTGCCGCCGCAGAAGAAGTGCGGCACCATGCCGGGAATAATCAGCGCCATGCCCAGCCCGCCGAGCAAGAGCATCCCGACCAGCCCGCCCACGAAGGAGCTGATGAATCCCACCACCACGGCGGTGGGGCTAAAGGTGAAGAATACCGCGCAGTCAACGGCCGGGATGGAGTCCGGGATCAGCTTCTGGCTGATGCCCTGGAATGCCGGCACCAGATCGCCGAGGATCAGCCGCACACCGTTGTACACAATGGCCACGCCAACGGCGAACTGCAGGCCGGTCAGCACTGAGAAGATCAGCATGTTTTGGTCGGTGATGGTGCTCAGGTATGCCGACCCGGCGACAGCGCTGCAGACAAAGTAGATAACAAACATCACGATACCGGTGGTGACTGTGGTATCGCGCAGAAAGCCCCACTTTTCTGAAATTTCGGTATCCGCGAAGGAGTTTGCCGGATTGCCGGTCCGGCTGGCGATCCAGGCCGAGAGGTAGTAGCCGAGGGAGCCGAAATGACCCATGGCGATCCCACCGTCTTCTGTAACCTGCTTGGTGTAACGCTGACCAATGGCGGGGGAGATGGCCGACCATGATCCCAGCAGGAATCCGCCAATCAGGATCAACATCCAGCCATGGAACTCCGCCGCCTGCAGGACGGCGGAAAACAGGCAGGCGAGAAAGAACGAGTGATGGCCGGTCAGAAAGATGTATTTATACTTGGTACAGCGGGCGATAATCAGGTTGAAAATAAAACCTAACAGCAAAATACTCATGGTTTCCACGCCCAGCATCTTCTGGGCGACGGAGACAATGGCTTCATTGTTTGGAATAACACCGCGGATATTAAATCCGGCCTCGATAATACCGCCCAGCGGGTTGAGATTGGCAACGATAACGCCTGCGCCAGCGCTCAACATTAAATAGCCTAGAATCGGTTTTAATGTGCCGGTAAGGAGTTTATTGCCGGGGGAGCGCAGCGCCACTAAACCGACAAAAGCAATCAGCCCCATTAAAAAAGCAGGTTGACTGAATATTTCCGCTAAGAAACTAAGAATAGCCTGCATGGTCGTTCCCTCTATGTTGATTAAGAGTGAGTCGCCGCAATTTTGGTCAGCGCGTCGGTAATATCCTCGGCGATCTTCGCTTTATGGACGTAGCTGCGAATGATGGCGACATGACAGTGGGCCGGAAATTGATTTGCCAGTTCTTTGATCGTGACGTAAAGGTCGGCTTTTTCCCCGACGGCGTTAGCAAAATCGACCGAGGCGACGTCCGCTTTGATACCTAATTCTTCACAGATCTTTTTCACATTATTCGCAGCCATCAATGAACTGCCAATACCGTTACCACAAACCGTTCTGATAACTAACATAATGACTACTCCATTTGTTTTTGGATGAATTGTAAGACTGAATTGACGTCATTTTCCTGCTGAAGGAAGGTCACAATATCTGACTCGATCAGCGAGGCTATCAGTTGGATCATTTTGATATGACTGTCAGCGTCCGCGCCGGCGATAGCGATAATGACGGTAACCGGATCGAACTCATCATGGCCGAAAGTCACTGGCGTGGCGGTGGTGACAAGCGAAAATCCGGTCTGCAATGCCCCTTTTTCCGGTCGGGCATGCGGCATGGCAATCCCGTCATCTATAACGATGGCAGCGCCGAAATCTTCGTATACCGTCAGCATCTCGTTGACATATTCGGCACTGCAAATCTGGCGCCTGGCGAGTAATGAACCCGCCAGTTCGATGGCCTCTTCCGCACGGGAAATATTCTGCTTAAGGGCGATTAACGTCGGGTCAAAAATAATCTCCATTCTCTGCTCCTGAACGTATTCCTGTTCCTGAGTAAAATCATGACTAAATACATTGATGAAAATGATGGATGAGATCACATCCGGGGTTTTAAATATTGATGGCGATCACATCGGCAGGAAAGTACCGGCAGAAAACGATATAAATAATTTATATATTTTTCAGTAGATTATGCAGGTTGTGTATTTAAACGCTGAAATTTGACAGAGAAAAAGTGAGAGGTAGGGCGAATTTTTTCGGCAGAAGTGTATTGCTGGTCACAATTATCGGCGGGTCATTTTCTTAAATTTTGACGCCGTTAACAAAAAAGGCCCGCCTGAGCGAGCCTTTTATAAAAACGCGTGCCGATTACAGGCTGGAGACGTTTTCGGTCAGGTATTTTGCAACGCCTTCCGGAGAGGCAGCCATACCTTCTTTTCCTTTTTCCCACTGCGCCGGGCAGACTTCGCCGTGCTCTTCGTGGAACTGCAGCGCGTCGACCATGCGCAGCATTTCGTCGATGTTACGGCCCAGCGGCAGGTCGTTAACCACCTGGTGGCGTACCACGCCGTTAGCGTCGATCAGGAAGGAGCCGCGCAGCGCTACGCCTTCGTCCGGATGCTCGATACCGTAAGCTTTCTGGATTTCACGTTTGATGTCAGCAACCATCGCGTATTTAACCGGGCCGATACCGCCCTGGTCTACTGGGGTGTTACGCCATGCGTTGTGAACGAACTCGGAATCGAAGGATACGCCAACGACTTCTACGCCGCGTTTCTGGAATTCTTCGTAACGTTTGTCGAACGCGATCAGCTCAGACGGGCAAACGAAGGTGAAGTCCATCGGCCAGAAGAACAGAACGGTAGGTTTACCGTTGGTGTGCTGTTTGAAATTGAATTTCTCAACGATCTCACCATTACCCAGCACAGCGGCTGCAGTAAAATCCGGCGCTTGACGAGTGACCAGAACCATTTGATTCTCCTGTAATTACTAAGGTTATTTGGAACGCAACGCGGGCAAGTATAGAGCCTGCCCGGCAATAACACAAAGAGGCGCTAACAATCGTTCAGCCAGCTTTTACCTATCAATGACGCAACGATTACAGCTGTTTGTTTTCTGCCAGGCGCATCATCTGCGGATAAAAGCGCCAGAACTGCCCCTCCAGCTGGTCGTAGTGGGTATCCAGATCCTGCCAGGAGTCGCGTAGGGCGTCGAGACGCGGACGGCGGCTGGCCATGCCGTTAAGCACGCGCTGAATAAAATCCATCTCCTGATAGCGCTCCAGCCAGCGCTCCGACCACAGGTACTGATTCAGATTGACGAAGCGTGGCGGCGAGTCGGGCAGGATGGGGACGATCTGCTGCTCGGCGTAGCGCACGAACTCGTCCAGCGGCAGGTCAGGGGAGAGCTGCGCCCAGTGCTGCGACAGGAAATGATCCCACATGACATCGAGGGTGATGGGGGCGACGCGACGGGTCTGCGGGCGAAACCACTCCCGCGCCTCTTTGACTTCCGCCAGATTGTCAGTCATCACGTCAATCCGGCGATGCATATAGATGCCGTCGATGATCTCCGCCGGATAGTCGCCCTGCGGGTTGCCGCGCACAAAATCGGCCATCAGGTTGCCGGGCAGCGAACTGTCGGCGAGATGGGCCAGGTGCAGGTGGGCGAGAAAATTCATAAAACGACATCCTTTAAATACGAGCGGGCGGGTGGAATCACCGATGTCGCGCTGAACGGCGCTTCGGTGTCCGAATGGCATGCTGTCTGGCCGCGCGCGGCACCTTTGCCACCGGTAAGACATTCGGCTGCCGCATGGCGGCATTCGGAATGATTTGGAATATAGATTATGTCATTCATCCGGAGGGGTAAAGGTTGCAGGCGGAACGCCCCGGCACTAGACTACCCGCCTCTTTATTCAGTCTGAGTTACCGTCATGCGCGTTACCGATTTTGCTTTTGAACTACCCGAATCCCTGATTGCCCACTATCCGATGCCTGAGCGCAGCAGCTGCCGCCTGCTCTCCCTGGACGGGCCGACGGGCGCGCTGACGCATGGCACCTTCACCGATATCCTCGATAAGCTCAATCCCGGCGACCTGCTGGTGTTTAACAACACCCGGGTGATCCCGGCGCGTCTGTTCGGTCGTAAGGCCAGCGGCGGCAAGATTGAAGTGCTGGTGGAGCGGATGCTGGATGATAAGCGCATCCTGGCCCATATTCGCGCCTCAAAAGCGCCGAAGCCGGGCGCCGAGCTGCTGCTGGGCGATGACGAGAGCATTAAGGCCACTATGCTGGCGCGTCATGGCGCGCTGTTTGAAGTGGAATTTAACGACGAGCGTCCAGTGCTGGAGATCCTCAACGGGATCGGCCATATGCCGCTGCCGCCCTACATAGATCGTCCTGACGAAGACGCCGACCGCGAGCTCTATCAAACCGTTTACGGCACCAGGCCGGGCGCGGTAGCCGCCCCGACCGCCGGTTTGCATTTCGACGAACCGCTGCTGGACAAACTGCGCGCCAAAGGCGTTGAGATGGCCTTTGTCACCCTGCACGTGGGCGCGGGGACCTTCCAGCCGGTGCGCGTCGATAGTATTGAAGAGCACACCATGCACTCTGAATATGCGGAAGTGCCGCAGGAGGTGGTCGATGCGGTGCTGGCGGCGAAAGCGCGCGGCAACCGCGTGATTGCGGTTGGCACCACCTCGGTACGCTCGCTGGAGAGCGCGGCGCAGGCGGCGAAAGACGCGCTGATCGCGCCGTTCTTCGACGATACGCAGATTTTCATCTACCCGGGTTATCAGTACCAGGTGATCGATGCGCTGGTGACCAACTTCCATCTCCCTGAATCCACACTGATTATGCTGGTGTCGGCGTTTGCGGGTTATCAGCACACCATGAACGCCTATCAGGTGGCGGTTGAGCAGAAATATCGCTTTTTTAGCTACGGGGATGCGATGTTTATCACGTACAATCCGCAGGCTATTTCTGAGCGTCCCTGAAAAGGCCGGCCCGCCGGCTTTTTGGACGCCATGACGCATTTTTTAGCCACGGAATCATTCCGTGGCGAGTATGAAAACGTCGGACTGTTTTTCTGACGCAGGAGCAAGCATGAAATTTGAACTGGATACCACCGACGGTCGCGCCCGCCGCGGTCGCCTGGTGTTTGAGCGCGGCGTGGTGGAAACACCGGCCTTTATGCCCGTTGGCACCTACGGCACCGTCAAAGGGATGACGCCGGAAGAGGTGGAAGCCACCGGCGCGCAGATTATTCTCGGCAACACCTTCCACCTGTGGCTGCGCCCAGGTCAGGAGATCATGAAGCTGCACGGCGATCTGCACGATTTTATGCAGTGGAAAGGACCTATCCTTACCGATTCCGGCGGCTTCCAGGTATTCAGCCTTGGCGATATTCGTAAGATCACCGAGCAGGGCGTCCACTTCCGCAACCCGATCAACGGCGATCCGATTTTCCTCGATCCGGAAAAATCGATGGAGATTCAGTACGATCTCGGCTCCGATATCGTGATGATCTTCGACGAGTGTACACCGTACCCGGCGGACTGGGATTACGCCAAGCGCTCGATGGAGATGTCTCTGCGCTGGGCCAAGCGCAGCCGTGACCGTTTCGATGGCCTCGGCAATAAAAACGCGCTGTTTGGCATCATTCAGGGCAGCGTTTACGAAGATTTACGTGATATCTCGGTGAAAGGTCTGGTAGAGATTGGCTTTGATGGCTACGCTGTCGGCGGTTTGGCGGTCGGTGAGCCGAAGGAAGACATGCATCGCATTCTGGAGCACGTCTGCCCGCAGATCCCGGCCGATAAGCCGCGATACCTAATGGGCGTCGGGAAGCCGGAAGATCTGGTGGAAGGGGTACGTCGCGGTATCGATATGTTCGACTGCGTCATGCCGACGCGCAACGCGCGTAACGGCCACCTGTTCGTCACCGACGGCGTGGTGAAAATCCGCAACGCGAAGCACAAAAGCGATACCGCACCGCTGGACGCCGAGTGTGATTGCTATACATGTCGCAATTATTCACGCGCTTACTTGCATCACCTCGACCGTTGCAACGAAATATTGGGCGCGCGTCTCAATACCATTCATAACCTGCGCTACTATCAGCGTTTAATGGCTGGTTTACGCAAGGCTATCGAAGAGGGTAAATTAGAGAGCTTCGTGACCGATTTTTACCAACGTCAGGGGCGCACCGTGCCTCCTTTGAACGTTGATTAATTTTAATAATGAGGGAATTTCAATGAGCTTTTTTATTTCTGATGCGGTAGCGGCAACGGGTGCACCGGCGCAGGGCAGCCCGATGTCTCTGATTCTGATGCTGGTGGTGTTCGGTCTGATTTTTTACTTCATGATCCTGCGTCCACAGCAGAAGCGTACTAAAGAGCACAAGAACCTGATGAACTCCATCGCCAAAGGGGATGAAGTGCTGACCAACGGCGGTCTGGTCGGTCGCGTGACCAAAGTAGCGGAAACTGGCTACATTGCTATCGCGCTGAACGATACCACTGAAGTGGTTATCAAACGTGACTTCGTTGCTGCCGTTCTGCCGAAAGGCACCATGAAGGCGCTGTAATCTAACTTTTCCCAAAGGGAACTGCCGTGTTAAACCGTTATCCTTTGTGGAAGTACGTCATGCTGGTCGTCGTCATTGTCGTCGGCCTGATCTATGCGCTTCCCAACCTGTATGGTGAGGATCCGGCTGTTCAAATCACTGGTGCGCGCGGCGTCGCCGCCAGTGAGCAAACGCTGATCCAGGTCCAGAAAACTTTACAAGAAGAAAAAATAACCGCGAAGTCTGTGGCACTGGAAGAGGGCGCTATTCTTGCGCGCTTCGACACCACTGATACCCAGCTGCGTGCGCGTGAAGCGCTGCTTACCGTGCTGGGTGACAAATACGTCGTGGCGCTAAACCTTGCTCCGGCAACCCCACGCTGGCTGGCGGCGATGTATGCCGAGCCAATGAAGCTGGGTCTTGATCTGCGCGGCGGCGTGCACTTCCTGATGGAAGTCGACATGGACACCGCGTTAGGCAAACTGCAGGAACAGAACATCGACAGCCTGCGCAGCGAACTGCGTGACAAAGGCATTCCTTACGCGACCGTGCGCAAGGAAGACAACTACGGTCTGAGCATCGTCTTCCGCGACAGCGCGGCGCGCGACCAGGCTATCTCTTATCTCAGCCCTCGCCATCGCGATCTGGTGATTTCCTCTCAGGGTGACAACAGCCTGAAAGCGGTGATGACCGATGAGCGCCTGAAAGAAGCCCGTGAGTACGCGGTTCAGCAGAACATTAACATTCTGCGTAACCGTGTGAACCAACTGGGCGTCGCCGAACCGCTGGTTCAGCGTCAGGGTGCTGACCGCATCGTGGTTGAGCTGCCGGGTATCCAGGATACCGCGCGGGCGAAAGAGATCCTTGGCGCAACCGCGACCCTCGAGTTCCGTCTGGTCAATACCAACGTGGACCAGTCCGCCGCCGCCTCTGGCCGCGTGCCGGGCGACTCGGAAGTGAAAGAGACGCGTGAAGGTCAGCCGGTGGTGCTGTACAAGCGGGTGATCCTGACCGGTGACCATATCACCGACTCCACCTCCAGCATGGATGAGTACAACCAGCCGCAGGTCAACATCTCGCTGGACAGCGCGGGTGGTAATATCATGTCTAACTTCACCAAGGACAATATCGGCAAGCCGATGGCGACCCTGTTCGTGGAGTATAAAGACAGCGGTAAGAAAGATGCTAACGGCCGCGCTATCCTGGCGAAAGAGGAAGAGGTGATTAACATCGCCAACATCCAGTCGCGTCTGGGTAACAGCTTCCGTATCACCGGTATCAGCAACCCGAACGAAGCACGTCAACTGTCGCTGCTGCTGCGTGCCGGTGCGCTGATTGCGCCGATTCAGATCGTCGAAGAGCGGACTATCGGCCCAACCCTCGGTATGCAGAACATCAAGCAGGGCCTGGAAGCGTGTCTGGCCGGTCTGGTGGTCTCTATCCTGTTCATGATCTTCTTCTACAAGAAGTTCGGTCTGATTGCGACCTCGGCGCTGATTGCCAACCTGGTGCTGATTGTCGGCATTATGTCCCTGATCCCGGGGGCGACGCTGACCATGCCGGGCATCGCGGGTATCGTATTAACCCTTGCGGTGGCGGTCGATGCTAACGTTCTTATCAACGAACGTATCAAAGAAGAGCTGAGCAACGGGCGTTCCGTTCAGCAGGCGATTGACGAAGGTTATCGCGGCGCGTTCAGCTCGATCTTCGATGCCAACGTGACGACGCTAATCAAAGTGATCATCCTGTACGCCGTCGGTACCGGTGCCATTAAAGGGTTTGCGATTACCACCGGTATCGGTATCGCGACCTCAATGTTTACCGCTATCGTCGGCACCCGTGCCATCGTGAACCTGCTGTACGGCGGCAAGCGCGTTAAAAAGCTGTCTATCTGAGGAGTGCGTTGTGGCACAGGAATATACTGTTGAACAATTGAACCACGGCCGTAAAGTCTGGGACTTTATGCGCTGGGACTACTGGGCCTTCGGCATTTCAGGTTTTCTGCTGATTGTGTCGATTGCCATCATTGGCGTCCGCGGCTTTAACTGGGGGCTCGATTTCACCGGTGGTACGGTGATCGAAATTACCCTTGAGAAGCCGGTCGATCTGGACCAGATGCGCGATTCCCTGCAGAAAGCGGGCTTTGAAGAGCCGCAGGTGCAGAACTTTGGCAGCAGCCGCGACATCATGGTACGTATGCCGCCGGTGCATGACGCCAACGGCAGCCAGGAGCTGGGCAGCAAGGTCGTGACGGTGATTAACGAATCGACCAGTCAGAATGCGGCGGTGAAGCGAATTGAGTTTGTCGGCCCGAGCGTCGGCGCGGACCTCGCGCAAACCGGCGCCCTGGCGCTGATTGCGGCGCTGGTCTGTATCCTGATCTACGTCGGCTTCCGCTTCGAATGGCGTCTGGCCGCCGGGGTGGTTATCGCCCTGGCGCACGATGTGGTGATCACCATGGGCGTACTGTCGCTGTTCCATATCGAAATCGACCTGACCATCGTGGCCTCGTTGATGTCGGTTATCGGCTACTCGCTGAACGACAGTATCGTGGTATCGGACCGTATCCGTGAAAACTTCCGTAAGATCCGCCGCGGTACGCCGTACGAGATCTTTAACGTGTCGTTGACCCAGACGCTGCACCGTACCTTGATCACCTCCGGGACTACCTTGATGGTGATCCTGATGCTGTTCCTGTTCGGCGGCCCGATTCTGGAAGGCTTCTCGCTGACCATGCTGATCGGTGTCTCCATCGGTACGGCTTCTTCTATCTACGTCGCCTCTGCGCTGGCGTTGAAACTGGGTATGAAGCGTGAGCATCTGATCCAGCAGAAGGTC
Source organism: Klebsiella sp. H-Nf2 (assembly GCF_002806645.1). Lineage (NCBI taxonomy): Bacteria > Pseudomonadati > Pseudomonadota > Gammaproteobacteria > Enterobacterales > Enterobacteriaceae > Klebsiella > Klebsiella sp. H-Nf2. The sequence goes on along the minus strand of NZ_PIBL01000006.1, from coordinate 143,742 downwards.
GAGAAAGAAGGGGCGGATCAGCCGTCTATTCTGCCGTAATACGGTTCAGTTGAGATAAAGCAATCCCGGCCCAGGTGGCCGGGATTTTTTTTGTCCGCGATAAAACCTGCTGACAGTATGCTGTCAGGAGCCCTCCCATACACTACTTCTGAACTCACTAACGAGCAGGAGGAAGTATGAATAACGTGATTAACTGGTTTGAAATTCCGGTCGCCGATATGGATCGCGCCGTCGCGTTTTATGAGCCGGTGATGCAGGTGACGCTGCGTCGCGAAACCATGGACTGCGCCGAACTGGCGGTGTTCCCGCATCAGGATCCGGCCCCTGGCGGCGCGCTGGCCAAATTTGAGGGTATCGCGCCTTCAGCGCAGGGCGCTATTATTTACCTGCATACTGACCATCTTGCCGCCACGCTGGACCGCGTTGCCTCGGCGGGTGGGGCGTGTGTTTTCGGGCCGCTGACGCTGCCGAATGATATTGGCACCATCGCGCTGTTTACTGACAGCGAGGGCAACCGCGTCGGCCTGCACCAGCCGGCTTAACCTAAACGTTTTGTGAAGTGAGACATGACCCGACGCGCCGACCGTTTATTTCAGATTGTGCAGATCCTGCGCGGCAGGCGGCTCACTACCGCCGCGCTGCTGGCGGAGCGGCTGGGCGTGTCGGAGCGCACCGTGTATCGCGATATTCGCGATCTCTCCCTCTCCGGCGTGCCGGTGGAGGGCGAGGCGGGGAGTGGTTATCGCCTGCTGGCGGGTTACGATCTGCCGCCGCTGATGCTGACCACCAAAGAATCCGAAGCGCTGATCGCCGCGATTCGGCTGCTGAAAACCTGGGGTGGTGAGGCGCTGTCGCAATCACTGGAATCCGCCCAGGAGAAGATGCTGGCGATCCTGCCGGAAGCGCGCCGGCGCCAGGCGGAGCAGACCCGCCTGTTTGCCCCCGATCTCGGCGCCCATCGTTATGCCAAAACCTATTTTGACGTCATTCATCAGGCGGTCTCCGGCCAGCAGGTGCTACAGCTGCGCTATCAGGATGAGTCTGGCCGGGTGACCGAGCGCGACGTGCTGCCGCTGGGGCTGTTTTTCTGGGGGGAGCGCTGGCTGCTGGTGGCCTGGTGCGAGCTGCGTAATGATTATCGTAACTTTCGCCTCGACCGTTGTCTGGCGGTCAGGGCGACCGAGCGTCGATTTAGCGAGTGTGCCGATCGCTCATTAAGCGATTTTCTGCGCAAGGTGCGGTGCGACGTGTGGGAGAAATAAAAACGCCCGGGTGGCCCGGGCGCTGTGTTGCCGAATCAGCAATTAGAAGTTGTAACCGACCACGAAGTAACCACCCCAGCCGGTCGAGCGGACGCTGAAATCGCCATCGCCGAAGTTCAGCTTGGCATCGTCAGCCCACTGGCCGCCGTTATGGAAGTAACGGGCCACCACCGAGTAGTGCCAGTGCGCGTAGTTCAGCGCCAGGATGTGGCTGGAGGCGATGGAGTTGCTGGTGCGCGCGTGCTTCCCGTTCAGATCGTAGAAGTTGTCATCGCCGAGGTCAGAACCCCAGTCGAAGTTGGTGAAGCCGATGTAGCTCAGCGAGCCGCCCCACAGATCGGTCAGCGGCACGAAGTATTTCACTTTGAAGCGGTAGCCGTCCCACTCATTTTCGTTGGACGCGCCGTAGTTCTGCCACTGGTATTTGGCGTAGACGTTCAGTGACAGGCTCATCGGCAGGCCGGTATCAATATCGGTACCCAGACCCATATACCAGGTGCTCTGCTCCTGAGAATCGTTGCGGCCCATATCGTAGATATAGTTGTTCGCGAAGTACCACTCTTTGAACGGCCCGAAGCTCAGATCGGTGTTGGTCAGCTTATCGATAGAGAAACGCGGTTCGATCTCCATAAACAGCGGCGAGCCGTTGTTCCAGATACCTTTTGCCGTGCTGTTGCCGCCGAAGAATACCGGAGCATCGATATAACCGTAGAAATCAAACCAGTCTTTTTTGGCGAACGCTTCATATTCCAGGTAGGTATCGTTACGGATCTGCGGTCCAAAACGGGTGTGATAGCTGCCCACCACGTTAACACTCTGGTGCCACCAGTCAGACAGGTACTGTGGTTTATCGTTTTCTGCCGCGCCCGCAGCAAAAGAAGTGGAGAGCGCCACAACCGCACCCGCTGCCAGTAATATTTTTTTCATAGTAATGCCACTGTTTAATTTGAGCCTGAAGGCGTTAAAAGAAGTGCCGAAGCGTTTCTAAATATTTCGTCTTTCTGTGGGGGTCTATTATAGGAATCATTGCTCACAAAAATACGTGTTGTTTCACATAACCAGAACATGCGTAATCGATTGCGTTCACGATTCTATGCATTTCTTGACAAAATGCTACTGAAAATCGCGGGGCAGAACGATTTCTAATGAACTCTTGTGAAAAGTTGTAAGTGGATAAAAACGACGGGGGCAGGACGTCGCCGGGCAGGGGCTGGCCCGGCGTGAAGGCTTACTGTGCGGCTGCTGGCTGGATATCGTGGACGCGAATAAAACCAACTTTGTCCGGCGTCACGTTCAGGCGCAGCGGGATATCCACATCGCTGGGGGCGAGGATGCTGGCCGGGGCGCTAATCAGCTGATCCTGAACATTGATTTCCTGATAGCTGTGGGTGGTGCCGGTGATCTGCCCGGAGGCGACGGTGGCGGTAAAGGCCGGCAGCGGATCGTTGGATTCACCCTGAATGCGTAAAGTCAGGCGTGACCCGTCGCCATCCGGCGTAATGCTACCCACCGACATGCGCAGGGTGCCGATCTGGCTCTCCAGCCGCGCCGGGGTTTTGGCATCCGGCAGCAGATAGACGCCGCGGGTGGATTTCGCGTTCAGCGCATTTTGCTGGGTGATTTTAATCGTTTGCTGATTAAGCTGGGTCATCTCCTGGCTCAGCGTACTCACGCTCTGGTGCATCTGGCGGACTTCGCTTTGCTGGGCGCAGGCGCTCAGGGTGAACAGGCTGCCAACGATGGCGAGTTTCAGGTAACGTCTTGTCATGGTCAGGATTCCGTTTGCAGAGGATGCTTAATGGTAGCCAAACCGCCTGCCTCTCCCATAGATCCTTTGTCTCAAAAGCTCTTTCTTTGTAGTCAGGTCACTTCGCGGTAAACTACCCTTCAGTTTAACTACCTGTCAGGACGCGCTATGCATTGCCCTTTCTGTTTCGCCGTGGATACCAAAGTGATCGACTCTCGTCTGGTGGGGGAAGGCTCTTCTGTGCGTCGCCGTCGGCAGTGTCTGGTCTGTAACGAACGCTTTACTACCTTCGAAGTGGCGGAGCTGGTGATGCCCCGGGTGGTGAAGAGTAACGATGTGCGCGAACCCTTCAACGAAGACAAACTGCGTAGCGGGATGCTGAAAGCGCTGGAGAAACGCCCGGTTAGCGCCGATGACGTGGAAATGGCGGTCAACCATATCAAAACCCATCTGCGTGGCACCGGTGAGCGCGAGGTGGCCAGCAAAATGATTGGCAATCTGGTGATGGAGCAGCTGAAGAAGCTCGATAAAGTCGCCTATATTCGCTTCGCTTCCGTCTATCGCAGCTTCGAAGACATCAAAGAATTCGGCGAAGAGATCGCCCGTTTACAGGACTAAGCCATGCAGGACGAAATGTACATGGCGCGTGCGCTTAAGCTTGCCGCGCGCGGTCGCTTTACCACCCATCCTAACCCTAACGTCGGCTGCGTCATTGTGAAAGACGGCGAGATCGTCGGCGAGGGCTTTCACTATCGCGCCGGCGAGCCGCACGCCGAAGTGCACGCGCTCCGAATGGCCGGCGAAAAGGCGCAGGGCGCCACCGCCTACGTCACCCTTGAGCCCTGCAGCCACCATGGCCGTACGCCGCCATGCTGCGATGCGCTGATTGCCGCCGGCGTCAGCCGCGTGGTGGCGGCGATGCAAGACCCAAACCCGCAGGTGGCGGGGCGCGGTCTGTATCGTTTGCAGCAGGCCGGTATTGACGTCAGCCACGGGCTGATGATGAACGAAGCGGAAGCGCTGAATAAGGGCTTCCTAAAGCGGATGCGCACCGGTTTTCCCTGGGTGCAGCTGAAGCTGGGGGCCTCGCTGGACGGCCGCACGGCGATGGCCAGCGGTGAAAGCCAGTGGATCACCTCCCCGCAGGCACGACGCGACGTGCAGCGTCTGCGCGCCCAGAGTCATGCGATCCTCACCAGCAGCGCCACCGTGCTGGCGGACGATCCGGCGCTGACCGTGCGCTGGCAGGAGCTGAGCGCCGATACCCAGGCGCTTTATCCCGAAGAGAATTTGCGCCAGCCGCTGCGCGTCGTCATCGACAGTCAGAACCGCGTCACGCCTGAGCACCGTATTGTGCAGCAGGCAGGAGAAACGCTGTTTGCCCGCCTGCGCGCAGATGAGCGCCAGTGGCCGGAAAGCGTTCGTACGCTGCTGGTGCCGGAACATAACGGCCATCTCGATCTGGTGCTGCTGATGATGCTGCTCGGCAAACAGCAGGTGAACAGCGTCTGGGTGGAGGCGGGAGCGACGCTCGCCGGGGCGCTGCTGCAGGCTGGCCTTGTCGACGAGCTTATCGTCTATATTGCGCCTAAACTGTTAGGCAATGCGGCGCGTGGATTATGTGCGCTGCCGGGGCTTGAAGAACTGAGCCAGGCCCCCCATTTCAAATTCAATGAGATACGTCAGGTTGGCCCGGATGTCTGCCTGCATTTAACCACTGCGTGAGGCTTTCCTGATTATTAGGAAGCAGCGCTCAGAATAATATGATAAAATCCGCCCCCCTTGCGGGGCACATGAACCCGAAGGAAGAGTATGAACATTATTGAAGCTAACGTTGCTACCCCGGACGCTCGCGTCGCCATCACCATTGCGCGTTTCAACAACTTTATCAATGACAGCCTGCTGGAAGGTGCGATTGACGCCCTGAAACGCATTGGTCAGGTAAAAGATGAAAACATCACCGTTGTTTGGGTTCCAGGCGCGTATGAGCTGCCGCTGGCGGCTGGCGCACTGGCGAAAACCGGTAAATATGACGCGGTGATCGCGCTGGGTACGGTGATTCGCGGCGGTACTGCCCACTTCGAATATGTGGCTGGCGGTGCCAGCAATGGCCTGGCGCATGTCGCTCAGGAGAGCGAAATCCCGGTAGCCTTTGGTGTTCTGACCACTGAAAGTATTGAACAAGCCATCGAGCGCGCTGGCACCAAAGCCGGTAACAAAGGCGCAGAAGCTGCGCTGACCGCGCTGGAAATGATTAACGTATTGAAAGCCATCAAGGCCTGATTTTTGTAAGGGGAATTCCGTGAAACCTGCTGCTCGTCGCCGCGCCCGTGAGTGTGCCGTCCAGGCGCTCTACTCCTGGCAGTTGTCCCACAACGACATCGCTGATGTCGAATACCAGTTCCTGGCGGAACAGGACGTAAAAGATGTTGATGTTCTGTATTTCCGTGAACTGCTGTCCGGAGTGGCGACTAACAGCGCGTACCTCGACGGCCTGATGAAGCCCTACCTGTCCCGTCAGCTGGAAGAGCTGGGCCAGGTGGAAAAAGCGGTGCTGCGTATCGCGCTGTTTGAGCTGTCCAAACGTGATGACGTACCGTATAAAGTGGCCATCAATGAAGCTATCGAACTGGCGAAAACCTTCGGCGCTGAAGATAGCCATAAGTTCGTCAACGGCGTGCTGGACAAAGCGGCTCCGGTAATTCGTCCCCGCAAAAAGTAAACGCCAGGCCGGGCTTTGCAGGATCTCATCCAGCGAACCCGGCCTTATTTTTTTCTTTGCTGAGGCATAACGTATGGCATGCGGCGAATTTTCCCTGATTGCCCGTTATTTTGATCGCGTTAAAAGCGCCCGCCTTGATGTTGAAACCGGCATCGGCGATGACTGCGCGCTCCTGAATATCCCCGAGAAAAAAACGCTGGCAATCAGCACCGACACCCTGGTGGCGGGCAATCACTTTTTACCCGATATCGACCCTGCCGACCTCGCTTATAAAGCGCTGGCGGTGAACCTGAGCGACCTCGCGGCGATGGGCGCGGAACCGGCGTGGCTCACGCTGGCGCTGACCTTGCCGGAGGTGGATGAAACCTGGCTGGAAGCCTTCAGCGACAGCCTGTTTGTCCAGCTGGACTATTACGATATGCAGCTGATTGGCGGTGACACCACCCGTGGCCCGCTCTCCATGACGCTGGGTATCCACGGTTTTGTGCCGCCGGGACGCGCCATGAAACGCGCTGGCGCGAAGCCAGGGGACTGGATCTATGTCACCGGCACTCCGGGAGACAGCGCCGCCGGCCTGGCCGTGTTGCAGAACCGGCTGACGGTGGATGAACCGTCTGACGCCGACTACCTGCTGGCCCGTCATCTGCGGCCGATGCCGCGCGTGCTGCAGGGCCAGGCGCTGCGTGACCTGGCGACATCGGCTATCGATCTTTCCGACGGCCTGATTTCCGATCTGGCCCATGTTCTTAAAGCCAGCGGCTGCGGCGCGCGTATCGATCTCGATGCCATGCCGTATTCCGACGCGATGCTGCGCCAGGTGGAGCCCGAGCAGGCGCTGCGCTGGGCGCTCGCCGGCGGGGAAGATTACGAACTGTGCTTTACCGTACCGGAGCTGAACCGCGGGGCGCTGGACGTGGCGCTCGGCCATCTTGGCGCGCGTTTTACCTGTATCGGACAGATTGCGCCGGAGAGCGAAGGGCTGCAATTTATCCGCGACGGTAAGCCGGTCGCGCTTGATTTAAAGGGATACGATCACTTTGCGTAGTCGAGACGAGGCGCTACGCCGCCTGAGCATGCGTAACCCGTGGCATCTGCTGGCGACTGGCTTTGGCAGCGGCTTAAGCCCGGTGGTCCCGGGAACGATGGGGTCGCTGGCGGCGATCCCGTTCTGGTATCTGATGACCTTTCTCCCCTGGCAGCTCTACTCGCTGGTGGTGATGATGAGCATCTGTATTGGGGTTTATCTGTGCCATCGCACGGCCAAAGATATGGGCACTCATGACCACGGCAGTATTGTCTGGGATGAGTTTGTCGGGATGTGGATCACCCTGATGGCGCTGCCGACGCTGGACTGGCAGTGGGTGGCCGCCGGCTTCGTGATTTTCCGTATCTTCGATATGTGGAAGCCGTGGCCGATTCGCTGGTTTGACCGCAATATTCACGGCGGAATGGGGATTATGGTCGACGATATCGTCGCCGGCGTGATCTCGGCCGGCGTGCTGTATGTCCTTGGCCATCACTGGCCCATCGGTCTGCTTTAATCGTCTCTCCCCGGTAGCATCCTGCTGCCGGGGAAACCACACCTGTTACTTAAATCCCACCACCGGATGCGGCTGATACGGCGCCTCCAGCTTGTCGATCTGTTCCGGAGAAAGCGTCAAATCCACCGCCTGCAGCAGGTCGTCGAGCTGTTCCTGACGCGATGGACCGATAATCGGCGCGGCAACGCCGGGTTTGCTTAACAGCCAGGCGAGGGCGACCTGGGCGCGGCTGGCGTCGAGTTCTTCCGCCACGTCCGCGAGATTCCCGGCGATCTGCGCGTCGTTTTCTTCACTGGCGCTGTAAAGCGTTTTGCCGAACTCATCCGAAACCAGCCGGGCGGTGGTCTCTCCCCAGGGGCGGGTCAGTCTGCCGCGCGCCAGCGGGCTCCACGGGATCACCGCCACGCCGTTGTGCTGACACAGCGGCAGCATCTCATTCTCTTCTTCCCGGTAAATCAGATTGTAGTGATCCTGCATGGTGACGAAGCGCGCCCAGCCGTTCTGCTGCTGGAGCGCCAGCGCCTGGGCAAACTGTCGGGCATGCATGGACGAGGCGCCGATATAGCGCGCTTTGCCGGCCTTCACCACCTCGTCCAGCGCTTCGAGGGTCTCTTCAATCGGGGTGGTATAGTCCCAGCGGTGGATCTGCAGCAGGTCGACATAGTCCATCCCGAGACGGCGCAGGCTGTCGTCGATGGAGCGCAGGATCTGCGCCCGGGAAAGCCCTTCCGCCAGATCGCCGACCTGGTGATACACCTTGGTGGCGACAACCACCTCGTCGCGGCGGGCAAAGTCGCGCAGGGCGCGGCCGACGATCTCTTCACTGCTGCCGTCAGAGTAGCTGTTTGCGGTATCGAAGAAGTTGATGCCGCCTTCAATGGCGTGCTGGATAAGCGGGCGGCTGCTCTCTTCCGGAAGCGTCCAGGCGTGTCTGCCGCGGTCCGGCTCGCCGAAGGTCATACAGCCGAGGCAGAGTCGGGAAACACGTAAGGCAGTATCACCGAGGGGGACATAGTGCATAGTGCGCTCCTGCTATTCATCAAGGGTATCCCTTAAGCATAGCAGGAGCAGGGGGGCAATTATGCCAGCCAGTCGCGGATTTTGGCTTCAATACCGGCGGCATCGAGGCCAAGGTCGGCGCGGATCTCTTCCTGAGTGCCCTGAGGAATAAAGCAATCCGGCAGGCCAATATTGAGCACCGGTACCACCCGGCGATGGGCCATCAACACTTCGTTCACGCCGCTGCCGGCGCCGCCCATGATGGCGTTTTCCTCCAGCGTCACCAGCGCGTCGTGTTCGCCGGCCAACTGCAGGATCAGCGCCGTATCCAGCGGCTTCACAAAGCGCATATCCACGAGGGTAGCGTTGAGTTTATCCGCTACCGCCGCGGCTTCCGGCAGCAGGGTGCCGAAGTTGAGGATCGCCAGCTTCTCGCCCTGGCGTTTCACCACCCCTTTGCCGATCGGCAGCGATGCCAGCGGCTCCAGCGTCGCGCCGGTGCCACTGCCGCGCGGATAGCGCACGGCGCAGGGGCCGTCACTGTAGTGGTAGCCGGTGTACAGCATCTGGCGACATTCATTTTCATCGCTCGGGGTCATCACCACCATATCCGGAATACAGCGCAGGAAGGAGAGATCGAACGCCCCCTGATGCGTCTGGCCGTCTGCGCCGACAATCCCGGCGCGGTCGATAGCAAACAGCACCGGCAGTTTCTGGATAGCCACATCGTGGATCACCTGATCGTAGGCTCGCTGCAGGAAGGTGGAGTAGATCGCCACTACCGGCTTGTAGTCGCCAATCGCCAGCCCCGCGGCGAAGGTGACCGCATGCTGCTCGGCGATGGCGACGTCAAAGTACTGATCGGGGAATTTCTTCGAAAATTCCACCATGCCTGAACCTTCGCGCATCGCCGGGGTGATCGCCATCAGCTTGCTGTCTTTGGCCGCCGTCTCGCACAGCCAGTCGCCGAAGATTTTCGAGTAGGAAGGGAGACCGCCGCTGCTTTTGGGCAGTACGCCGCTGGTATGGTCGAATTTTGGCACCGCATGGAAGGTGATCGGGTCTTTCTCGGCGGGCTCATAGCCGCGGCCCTTTTTGGTCATAATATGCAGGAACTGCGGGCCTTTCAGGTCGCGCATGTTCTTCAGCGTGCTGACCAGACCGAGCACATCGTGGCCATCGACCGGCCCGATGTAGTTAAAGCCCAGCTCTTCAAACAGCGTCCCCGGTACCACCATCCCTTTGATATGTTCTTCGGTTCGTTTAAGCAGCTCTTTAATCGGCGGCACCCCGGAGAAGACCTTTTTGCCCCCTTCGCGCAGGGTGGAGTAGAGCTTACCGGAGAGCAACTGCGCCAGATGATTGTTCAGCGCGCCGACGTTCTCGGAAATCGACATTTCATTGTCATTCAGCACGACCAGCAGGTCGGGTTTGATATCCCCGGCGTGGTTCATCGCTTCAAACGCCATGCCGGCGGTGATCGCCCCGTCGCCAATCACGCACACTGCGCGCCGCTGCTTATCCTCTTTCGCGGCGGCGATAGCCACCCCGATACCGGCGGAAATGGAGGTGGAGGAGTGGCCGACGCTCAGCACGTCATACTCGCTTTCACCGCGCCACGGGAAGGGATGCAGGCCGCCTTTCTGGCGAATGGTGCCGATTTTGTCCCGGCGGCCGGTCAGAATTTTATGCGGGTAGGCCTGGTGGCCGACGTCCCAGATCAGGCGATCGAACGGCGTGTTATACACGTAGTGCAGCGCCACGGTCAGTTCCACCGTGCCGAGGCCAGAGGCAAAGTGACCGCTGGAGCGGCTGACGCTGTCCAGCAGATAGCGCCGCAGCTCATCACACAGCTTCGGCAGGCTCTCTTTTGGCAACAGGCGCAACTCCTGGGTGGAATCTACCAGCGCCAGGGTCGGGTATTTGGCAATATCAAAACTCATCAGAGACTCATTTATTGTTTATTTATCGCGCTGAATAATGTAATTCGCGAGCGCTTCCAGTGCCGAAGTATCCAGAGATTGTGCGGCCAGCTCATCTAACGACCGGCGGGCATCAGCGATCAGGTCGTGCGCTTTCTTCCGGGCTTGCTCAAGACCCAGGAGGGCGGGATAGGTGCTTTTACCCAATTGCTGGTCGGCACCCTGACGTTTGCCAAGGGTCGCAGTATCCCCTACCACGTCGAGAATGTCATCCTGGACCTGGAAGGCCAGGCCGATATTTTCCGCATAGCGATCCAGCGCGGGCAGGGCGGCGCGGCCGCGTTCGCCGGCACTCAGCGCCCCCATCCGGACGGCGGCGCGGATCAACGCCCCCGTTTTGTGGCGATGGATACGCTCCAGCGCCTGCAGATCCACCTGCTGTCCTTCCGCCTGCAGATCCAGCGCTTGGCCGCCGCACATACCCGCCACGCCGCTGGCCTGCGCCAGTTCGGAGACCATCGCCAGCCGGTCCCGGTCAGAGACGTCGACCATCGGCGCATCACTGAGTATAGAGAACGCCAGCGTTTGCAGGGCATCTCCCGCGAGAATTGCGTTGGCTTCGCCAAATTTAATATGACAGGTCGGCAGTCCGCGACGCAGATCGTCATCATCCATCGCCGGCAAATCATCATGCATCAGGGAATAAGCATGAATACATTCGACCGCAGCGGCGGGGGCATCGAGCGTGGTGCGGCTGACGCCGAACATCGCGCCGGTGGCATAGACAAGGAAGGGGCGCAGGCGTTTACCCCCTAAGAGTGCGCCATAATGCATCGCTTCCACCAGCGGAGTGTTCTGAAAGGGCTGCGGCGCGATAAAACGGCGCAATGCCCCATTAGCCTGTTCCACACAGGCCTGCAATTGTTGCGGGAAATCCATTTTATTCAGCGTCCGGCGTAAAAGGCGTGGTCGGGGAATCTTCACTATCCGCCAGCAGGATCTGCACGCGCTGTTCGGCTTTCTGCAACTGACTTTGCCCCTGGCGCGCCAGCTGTACGCCGCGTTCAAATTCGCTTAGCGCTTCCTCTAACGGCAAATCGCCGCTTTCCAGACGGTTAACGATCTGCTCCAGTTCGCCCAGAGCAGTTTCAAAGCTGGCCGGGGCCTCATTTTTCTTTGGCATAGTGAATGTAGACTCTTGTTATGTCGCGACGGCAATACCGGGTATGGTAACGAAGTCACGCGTGTAAGCAAATAACGCGCAATGGTGATATACTCCGCGCCCAGGATGCAGGCACCGGTGTGCGCTGCTTTACTACTTTTGCTTATAGCCCTGTCGGGCTTGCCAACGAACTATTGTCGCTATGAAGTTTATCATTAAATTGTTCCCGGAAATCACCATCAAAAGCCAATCTGTGCGGTTGCGCTTCATTAAAATCTTAACCGGGAACATTCGTAACGTTCTCAAAAACTATGACGAGACGCTGGCCGTCGTCCGTCATTGGGATCATATCGAAGTTCGCGCGAAAGATGAAAATCAGCGCCCGGCTATTCGCGATGCGTTGACCCGTATCCCCGGCATCCACCATATTCTGGAAGTCGAAGACGTACCGTTCACCTCGCTGCACGATATTTTTGAAAAGACGCTGCCGCTGTGGCGCGAGGCGTTGGAAGGCAAAACCTTCTGCGTGCGTGTGAAGCGTCGCGGTAAACATGAATTCACCTCAATTGAGGTGGAACGCTACGTCGGCGGCGGTCTGAATCAGCATATTGAAACGGCGCGCGTGAAGCTGACCGACCCGGACGTCACCGTCAATCTCGAGATTGAAAACGATCGCCTGCTGCTGGTGAAAGGCCGCTATGAAGGCATCGGCGGCTTCCCGATCGGCACCCAGGAAGATGTGCTGTCGCTGATTTCCGGCGGCTTTGACTCCGGCGTTTCCAGCTATATGCTGATGCGCCGCGGCTGCCGCGTGCACTACTGCTTCTTTAACCTTGGCGGCGCCGCCCATGAGATTGGCGTCCGCCAGGTCGCACATTACCTGTGGAACCGCTTCGGCAGCTCGCACCGCGTTCGCTTTGTGGCGATTAACTTTGAGCCCGTGGTCGGCGAAATCCTTGAAAAAGTGGACGACGGCCAGATGGGCGTCGTGCTCAAACGTATGATGGTCCGCGCCGCGTCAAAAGTCGCGGAACGCTACGGCGTGCAGGCGCTGGTCACCGGCGAAGCGCTCGGTCAGGTCTCCAGTCAGACCCTCACTAACCTGCGCCTGATCGACAATGTCTCCGATACTCTGATCCTGCGCCCGCTGATTTCACATGATAAAGAGCACATCATCGACCTGGCGCGTGAGATCGGTACGGAAGATTTCGCCCGCACCATGCCGGAATACTGCGGCGTGATCTCGAAGAGCCCGACCGTGAAGGCGGTGAAGGCGAAGATTGAAGCGGAAGAAGAACACTTCGATTTCAGCATCCTCGATAAAGTGGTGGAAGAGGCGAGCAATATCGACATTCGCGATATCGCCCAGCAGACGGAAGCCTCTGTGGTTGAAGTGGAAACCGTGACCGGCTTTGGCGCCAACGACGCGATCCTCGACATTCGCTCCATTGACGAGCAGGAAGACAAGCCGCTGAAGGTCGAGGGCGTTGAGGTCGTTTCGCTGCCGTTCTACAAGCTGAGCACCAAATTTGGCGATCTCGATCAGAGCAAAACCTGGCTGCTGTGGTGCGAGCGCGGGGTGATGAGCCGTCTGCAGGCGCTCTATCTGCGCGAGCAGGGCTTTAGCAACGTGAAAGTTTATCGCCCGTAACGGGTTGCCATCCATATTGAAAAAGGCCTTCCCCGATGGAAGGCCTTTTTGTCATCTCCGGGTCAGCGCATTAGCGCAGGGTCATCGCCAGGTCATTCAGCTGATCGATGACGATATTCCAGCCCTCAAAAAATCCCATCTGCTCATGCTGCTCGCGAGTTTCATCATCCGCATGCAGCACCGTGGCCGTATAGCGACATCCGTCTTTTTCGTCGGCAAAGGTGATGATGGTCGTCATGGCAAAAGGGGACACGGCAGGACGATAATCCGCCGTCAGCATCGAGGTCATGACGATTTTTTGTTGCGGGATGACCTCAAGAAAACAGCCAGGGTTATCGCTGCGTTCACCGTCAGGGCCGTGCATCACGGTGTGAAAAGCCCCGCCAGAGCGAAAATCAAAGGCCAGAACCTCAGTATACCAGGGCTTCGGGCACCACCAGGTTTTGAGTAATGCCGGGTCGGCCCACGCGCGCCACAGGGCAGAGGCTGGCGCGCTGAGCAGGCGGCTGATGACAAGATCGCGAGAATCGGTTGCGCTACGGGACATGCTACGACTCCTCAGGAAAAAGGGGAACCAGTCCGCGGCGCGGACCAGCTATCAGGCTTCGTAGTAATTATAGATGCCGGCGGCCATCACCAGCTGTGAGGCGACTTCATACGCTTTCTCGCGACCCACCAACAGGTCAATCATTTTCAGAGCGAAATCAATCGATGTCCCCGGCCCCTGGCTGGTTAACAGATTCACCCGTGGATCCCAGACCACCCGTTTATCCTGCCACTGGTCGGCGGGGATATGCTCCTTCAGCGCCGGAAAACCGGTCATGTTACCGATCGGGAATAGCTGATGGGGCACCAGCACAGTCGCCGGAGCGGCACAGATGGCGGCCACAATGCGGCCAGAGAGATGGAACTGTCGGACGGTTTCCACCAGCAACGGGCTGTCGCGGAAGCACTCTGCGCCCTTGATACCGCCCGGGAGGATGATGATATCGAAATCACCATCGGCCACCTCGACCAGCGGCGCATCCGCCAGCAGTTTGACGCCGCGCGAGCAGACGATGGTCAGGCCGCCGTCGCTGGCGACGCTGGCGGTGGTCACTTTCACTCCGCCGCGGACCAGCAGGTCGATGGTGGTGACCGCTTCGGTCTCTTCGCTACCAGGGGCGAGGCAAATCAGTGCCGACGCGCTCATATTCATTCTCCTTACGCTTGATCAGTTCAAATAAGCGGGCGTTTTCCGGTACGGCAACGCCGTGGGCGCGGGCGCGGTTGAGCAGAAAACCGGTGATGTAGTCGATCTCCGTGTGCCGCTGGGCGCGAATGTCCTGCAGCATGGATGAGATGTTTTCTGCTGTACTTTCAACGACCTGCCAGACATAAAATAGCAGGTTTTCCGCCGAGGTATGAATACCTTCGCGCTCCATCACCGCCGCCACTTCCTGACAAATGGCGGCAACCTCCTGCGGAGAGTGGCGCAGATCGCCGTTTTTACACCCTTTGAGGGCGGTCAGGGGATTAATGACGCAGTTCACCGCCAGCTTGCGCCAGGTGGCCGAGTAGATATGGTTGTGCCAGGCGACATCCGGCAGTACGCTTTGCAGGACTTCCGCGAGATAGCTGTAGTCCTCCTCGTAGCTTTTCGCCGGACCGATATGGGTGGTGCCCTGGGCGACGTGGATGATCACGTTCCCGTCGCGACGCGCTGCCTGGGTGGTGGAGGCCAGCAGCAAAGGCTGTTTCACGCCGCGCAGCTCCTCGACGGTGCCCATGCCGTTATGCACCAGCACAATTGGCGTGGTGACCGGCAGGATCCCGGCCAGGTGCTTCACTGCATTCGACACCTGCCAGGCCTTTAAGGTGACGATCAGCAGCTCGCTGCTGGCGAGAAAATCGGGGTCGTTGGCCGTCAGCGACTCGTTGAACACCGAGCCGTCGGTTTCAATGACATTGACGCTACAGAATGGCTGCGGTACGCGTAGCCAGCCCTGGACTTCATGTCCCTGTTTGCACAACGCGGTCAGCCATAGTTGTCCCAGTGCACCGCATCCCAGTACGGTTACTTTCATTGTTCCTCCTCATCTGCCGCTACCCCAGGCGCTGATGGCTAAAGTATATCTCGTCGCTTTTCGCATTGTCGGACGGAAAGGGGGATTCGGCGTCGTCGGGCAGCACGGGGAAATAGCGCGAGCGTTGCGTAATCAGCTAAGCTTCCGGGATAACAAGTTGAGTTATGCCGCGTTGCAGGTATTATGCAACGCAAAAGAAACGGAAGGAGAGGAAAAGATGCCATCTTTCGATATTGTCTCTGAAGTTGATCTTCAGGAAGCCCGTAACGCGGTGGACAACGCGAGCCGCGAAGTCGAATCGCGTTTTGATTTTCGTGGCGTTGAAGCCACTTTTGAATTAAACGACGCCAACAAAACCATAAAAGTACTGAGTGAGTCTGACTTCCAGGTGAACCAGCTGCTGGATATCCTGCGCGCCAAGCTGCTCAAGCGCGGCATTGAAGGCACCTCCCTCGACGTGCCGGAAGATATCGTGCACAGCGGTAAAACCTGGTTTGTTGAAGCGAAGCTGAAGCAGGGCATTGAAAGCGCAGTACAGAAGAAGCTCGTCAAACTGATCAAAGACAGCAAGCTGAAAGTGCAGGCGCAGATTCAGGGCGAAGAGATCCGCGTGACCGGTAAGTCCCGCGACGATCTGCAGTCGGTGATGGCGCTGGTGCGCGGTGGCGATCTGGGGCAGCCGTTCCAGTTCAAAAACTTCCGCGACTAACGCGGCGGACAGACAGCAAAAAGCGGGGATTTCCCCGCTTTTTTTATACCCCTTTGATGAGCTGCTCTATCTCGAAGCGGTTGGTGACCTTGCTGTCGATTTTGATATACACCGAGCGCTCCTCAGGCACCACCAGCGCCTGATGAACCCCGTTGGCGTTCAGCAGACGCGTCTGTAGCGCGCTGTCGACCACCACGCCGTCCGGCACCTCCACCCGCAGGCTGCTGACGTACGGCGGCTCGCTCATGGTACTGGCCACCAGCAGCCACAGCATTGCCAGCAGGGCGCCCAGCAAGAACACGGTTTGCGAATCAAAGAAACCATCGACCCAGCCGCCAAGCGCGCCGCCAATCGCCACGCCGAGGAACTGGCTGGTGGAGTAGACGCCCATTGCGGTGCCTTTATAGCCCGCCGGCGACTCCTTGCTAATTAACGATGGCAGCAGCGCTTCCAGCAGGTTAAAGGCCAGGAAGAAGAGCTGGACGCCCGCCACCAGTTCCCAGAAGTAGCCTCCAGCGCCCCAGAGGACAATTTCCGCAATCAGCAGGATGGCGACGCAGAGCAGGAAGACGCGCTTCATTTTGCGCTTCACTTCGGCATAGATGATAAACGGCACCACCGAGATGAACGAGATAACCATGGTGACCAGGTAAATCTTCCAGTGCTCGGCGGCCGGAAAGCCAGCAGCCTCCAGTTGGCCGGGCAGCGCGACAAAGGTCGACATCAGCATGATGTGCAGGCACATGATGCCAAAGTTGAGCTTCAGCAGGCGTGGTTCCACCAGTACTTTGCTAAAGCAGCCCTTCACCATCCCGGATTCGCGGTTGAGCACGTGGTTATGGCTGTTGGGCACCACCCACAGGGTGAGCAGGATGCCGATGGTCGCCAGAATGGCGATCATCCAGAACAGCGCGTGCAGACCCAGCTGGTGGGTGACAATCGGCCCCAGCACCATGGCGATGGCGAAGGTGACGCCAAAGCTGACGCCGATAAAGGCCATCGCTTTGGTGCGGTTCTGTTCGCGAGTGAGATCGGATAGCAAAGCCATGACCGCGGCGGCGATAGCGCCGGAGCCCTGCAGGGCGCGGCCAAGAATGATGCCCCAGATAGAGTCGGTGAGCGCGGCGATGACGCTGCCGAGTACAAAGATGAGCAGGCCGCCGACGATCAGCGGCTTACGGCCAATACGGTCAGATAACAGTCCGAAGGGGATTTGGAAAACCGCCTGCGCCAGGCCGTAGATACCGATCGCCAGGCCAATCAGCGCTTCACTGGCGCCCTGCAACGCCATGCCATACGTGGTCAGAACCGGCAGGACCATAAACATGCCAAGCATGCGCAGGGAGAATACCGTCCCCAAACCCCAGGTCGCGCGCAGTTCCCCTGGCGTCATTTTGTTATCGTTCATTACCACCTCAATATAAAAACTGCGCCTAGTGTAGCGGCGGGGGGTAAGAAGCGTAAATAAATGTTTGTTTAACAGATATTACGGGGCTGTTGCGCGATGAGACAAGTTGGTAAAAATCAATAAACCAGTGGAGGGGGACTCCACTGGCGAGGGGGAAAATTAAGGTAAAGTAAAGTCAACCCACTGGCTGCCAGCGTCAGCCGATTTGACGCACTGTTCGACCCAATAGACGCCGTGCAGCCCGGCTTCGACGTCCGGATACCAGAAGTCTTGCAGGAAGGCGCGATCGTCACGGTCCGTGGCGTCAATCGCCTGCGCATAGCGGCGATAGAGGTTGGCCCAGGCTTCGAACAGCCCTTCCGGATGGCCGCCGCCGATGCGGTCATCCGCCAGCGCGTTCGGCGACAGGTAGGGCATCCCGCGCTCCAGAATCCGCGCCGGCTCGCCCTGCACCTCATAACTGAGCTGGTTAGGATGCTCATCCCACCATTCGATACTCGCTTTTTCGCCGACGATACGCACTTTTTGCGAGTGCATGGCGCCGCTGTTGACGGCGCTGGTCCACATCGAGCCAACCGCGCCGTTGTCATATTCCATCAGGACAAAGGCGTTATCTTCCAGCGGCGCGCGGGAGGGGACAAAGCTCTGGCGGGAGCACATCAGCCGTTTGATATTAAGCTGCGGCGCCATGGTTTCGGCGACAAACAGCGGATGGGTGGCCAGATCGCCCAGCACATAGCTGGGCCCGGCAAACTTCGGCGTCACGCGCCAGCGGGTGGATTCTGCCTGCAGCTCGACGGCCTGGTTATGAAAGCCGTGAGCGAACTGCATATTAACGATGCGGATCTCGCCGAGCAGCCCATCGGCAATCATCTGCCGCGCCTGCTGGATCATCTGATAGCCAGCATAGCCGTAGGTGACGCCGACGATTTTGTTCTGTTTTTTGCTCAGGTCCACCAGCTCGCGTGCTTCTTCGGCGCTAAAGCAGAGGGGCTTTTCACAGATGACGTGGAGGCCCGCTTCCAGTGCCGCTTTGGTGATAGCGAAATGGGTATTGTTCGGGGTGGTGACCGAGACAACCTCGATCCCGTCAGGGCGCTGCGCCTCTTCACGAAACAGGGTCTGGTAGTCGGCGTAGCAGCGCTCCGGCGCGATGCCCAGTTGCTCACCGAACGCGCGCCCGCGTTCGGCATCGACGTCAAGCGCGCCGGCCAGCAGGGTATAAACATTGTCACGCAGCGCTGCACAGCGGTGGCTGTAGCCGATCTGACTGGTGCCCCCGCCGCCGACCATGCCCCAACGCAGGGAGCGGGATAAGGGTTTCAGGCCGTTTAACATGGTGCTCTCCTTTTTGAAATCATTCACACTCTGAGGCGCTCAATGCCGACGCCTGCGGCAACGCGCATCCGGATAGACTGACTTAAACTTAAGGAAATATTTGTTCTGTTTAAATTGCCATATGGAATTTATTTTCCATATATGCGAGGGGGATCGAATTAACGAAAGTTTCTTTTGGGCTTCATTGAAAAGGTGAGTGAGGGATTATCGCCCCCGTGGCAGACCAGGTTGTTGTGGGTGGTTTTTCGTTTTGGATAAATATGAAATAAATTTTCTTCTTTTAGCCGCTGAGCCCGGTGCAATCCGCAGATTGCACCGGAGGGAGAATACAGCATTACGCTCCGCGCGCAGACGCAGGGGCAGGTGAAGCGGCGGCGGGGCTACCGGCCGCAAAGATGCCTTTCGCCGCCAGGCCTGCGACGGTGAGGGCTGCCGGAATACCGAGGATCAAAAAGACGCTTTCAAAGGGCAGGTTGAGCGCCATCATCTCGGCGCCGGCAAAGGCGCTGAGAATGGCGCCGATGCGCCCGACGCCATGCATCCAGCTGGATCCCGTCGCTCGCGCCTGCGTAGGATAGTAGCGGGCGGAGAGCGCGTTCATGCCGGTATTGGCGCCATTCAGGCAGGCGCCGCTGATAAACGCCAGCATACAGAGCAGGGCAAAGCTGCCCGCGGCGTAGCCCATCGCCATGGTGAACAGGCCGCCAACGGCGTAGATCATCCCCAGCGCGCGATGGGGGTTGATCCTGTCCATCAGCCAGCCGGCAAACAGCGAGCCGAGGGTGCCGCCCGCCTGGTAGATCGCTGTCATGATGGCCGCCTGGCTAACGGTCATTCCCACCTCTTTAACCAGCGTTGGCAGCCAGCTACCGAGGATATAGACCAGGAACAGCCCCATAAAGTAGACCAGCCATAGCATCAGTGAGCCGAAGCCGTACTGGCGGGAGAGCACAATACGCATCGCGTTGCCGGCCGCCGGCTGCGCCGGCAGGATAAACGTCACGTTGTCGCTGATTTGTCCGGGATAGAGACGGTTAAGAATGGCGCGGATGCGCGCCGCTGGCGCTTGTTTGATCACCAGAAAACGAACTGACTCCGGCAACCGCCAGATAAGCAGGGGGGCAAACAGCAGCGGCAGAATGCCGCCGAGCGCCATCAGCGAGTGCCAGCCAAACTGCGGGATCAGCCACGATGCCGAGAATCCTCCTGCCGCCGCACCGAAGGTGAAGCCGCAAAAGATGACGGTAATAATAAATGAACGCTGGCGTTCCGGGGCGTACTCCGACACCAGCGTCCCGATGTTCGGCATCGCGGCGCCCAGCCCGAGTCCGGTCATAAAGCGGAAGAACATCATCTGCTCAATGTTGTGCGAGAAGGCGGTGGCGATGGTCCAGAAGCCGAAGAAAAAGACGCTATTGATAATGATTTTCTTGCGCCCCAGCCAGTCGGCGAGCGGGCCAGAGAAAATCGCCCCCAGCGCGAGGCCGATCAGCGCGGCGCTGATCACCAGGCCCAACTGGTGGTTGCTGACTCCCCATTCCAGCTTTAGCGTCGGGGCGATAAACCCCATGATCGCGATATCAAAACCATCAAGAGCGATAACGCAAAAACCGAGAAAAATGATCTGCTTTTGAAAGCGGCTCAGCGGGTTACGGTTAATTAACTCTCTGACATCCAGGCGTTGAGTCTGTGTCATAGCGTATTCCTTATGCGCAGGAGCGCAGGTAGGGCTGCGCGGCATTGAACAGTAATTGTGCCCGCTGGAGGGGCGGCAGGGCGCCCTGCTCACCGTCGAGCGGCACTTCGAGGGAGACCGGCAGCGTTGCCGGCAGTGCCGACATCAGACCGTGCAGATCCAGACCGCCTTCCCCTGGCACGTTGCGCGCCGAGCGGGCCTGGCGGATGAGTTCCTGCTCGCTCTCCGGCCTCTGCGCCGCGCCATCGCAGAGTTGCATATAGTTGAGATGATGCGCGGGCAGGCTGGAGAGGGCGGCGAGCGATTCTCCTGCGCGCCAGAAATGAAGGGCGTCCACCAGGATACCGATATCTTCCCGCCCGCTGGCGGCGATCAGCGCCTGCGCATCGGCGATAGTGCGCAACTGGGTCCAGGGCATCGGCTCAAGGTTCATGGTCAGCCCATAGGGGCGACTGGCCGCGGCGAGGATGGCCAGGTTGTCGGCGCTACGCTGAAGGTTGTCGTCATTGCCGGCGACCAGCACCTGTCCGGCGCCAAGACGCGCCGCAGTCTCCATAAACCGCTGCAGCCGATCGTCGAGCGTAAATCCGGGGGTCAGGCGGACGATCTCTACGTCCGACACGCGGATGCCGGTTTCCATCAGCGCGGCCAGCGTCGCGCGCACGGCCGGGGTATCGCCCAGCATGTCGTAGTTCGGATCGGCCGGTGTGGCGGGAAGCAGCCGCAGACCAACGTGGGTAAAACCGGTTCTGGCCGCTATCCGCACCTGTTCGGGAGGAGGGACATCGAGCAGGGTCAGCGCGGCGAGCGATAGGGTACGCATGTTCATAAAGGGCTCCGGTACAGTTGCAGGTGAGGATAGTTATGGGTATTGCCGTCCCTGGTTGTTTTTTATTGTTTTGTTTTTATTACGTTTGCCGCCAGATTTTTGCCTACCAGATAGCCGAAGGTCATGGCCGGCCCGAGGGTGATCCCTCCGCTGGGGTAATAGCCGCGCATCACGCTCGACATGTCGTTGCCGATGGCGAACAGGCCCGGTATCGGCTGCTGCTGTTCATCCAGCACCCGGGCGTGTTCGTCGGTTTGCAATCCGCTGAAGGTGCCCAGCGAGCCGGGCAGAATGCGCACCGCGTAGAACGGCCCTTCGCGCAGCGGTCCGAGCGTCACCTGATGGTCACCCTGGGCGCGGTTATAGGCTGATGCCCCGCGGTGAAAATCGACGTCTTCGCCAGTGCTGGCGAAGTGGTTAAAGCGTTCAACGGTTTCCGCCAGCGCATTGGCGTCGATGGCGCACTGCTTCGCCAGCTCACCCAGCGTGTTTCCCCGCTGCAGATAACCGGTACGCAGCCAGGCGGTGGGGGGGAAGGGGAACGGTCTGGCATGGCCCAGGCCGTAGCGACGCAGCGCGCGACGATCGGCCAGCAGCCAGGCCTGCGGCGTGTCGCCCGCGGGTGTGGCCGCCAGCAGGGCGGCGATAAAGTCATGATAAGAGTCGGCCTCGTTAACAAAGCGTTTGCCGTTGGGCAGGATGGCGATTACCCCGGGCTTGGCGCGTTCCACCAGATGGGGAAACATCAGCTGCTGACCGCTGGCCAGGGTGACGCGGGACACTGGAGCCCAGGCCAGCGGGTGACGCAGGCGGGTGTCGAACTGGCCGCCGACGGATTCGCCAAGCCTGATCCCCTCGCCCTGATTGTCCGGCGGTGCGGCGGAAAAATGGCCGTAACCCTCCGCTGCGTGGGGCACCACCTGCGCCAGCCGCTGCCGATCGTGGGGAAAACCGCCGCAGGCCAGCACCACGGCACCTGCTTCGACGTGAATCTCCCCACCGTCGCTGCGCAGCACCGCGCCGGACACGCCCTGCGGCCCCTGCAGTAGCCGGACCACCGGGGCATTAAGCTGAAAACGCACCCCGGCGTCGAGGGCGGAACGCAGCAGACGGGCGACCAGCGCATTGCCATTGACCAGATGCTGCCCTCGTCCGGCGCGCAGCCGCTGCCAGCCGTGGCGCAGCAGGCGGCGGACGGCATACAGCGCGGAGCGCGGCGAGCGGGTGGCATTGAAAAAATGCGCCATATCCGCGCCGCCGGCGATGCCCATCCCGGCAAGGCTGATGGTCTCCAGCGGCGGACGCAGTCGGTGGAGCCAGTCGCCGAGCTGACGGCCATCGTAGGGCTGAGCGGTGACCGACCGCCCACCGCTCGCCGCACCCGGCGACGCGTGAAAGTCCGGCATGGTACTGCCCGAGAGAAACTGCACCGCCGTCCTGTGATGGAAAAAATCCACCATCTCCGGCCCGTGGCGCAGGAAGGTCTGCAGGCGAACGTCGGCGGCTTCGCCCCCCATCTCATGCTGCAGATAGGTCAGCGGCGCGTCGGCCGCTTCGTCGATGCCCTCCGCCCGCGCCAGCGGGTTGCGGGGGATCCACAGCCAGCCGCCGGACCAGGCGCTGGTCCCGCCGAGCACCGACGCTTTCTCCGCCAGCATGACGCTGGCGCCGTGCATGGCCGCGGTGACCGCGGCAGAGAGTCCCGCCGCGCCGGAGCCGACCACCAGCACATCCACCTTCACAGGCCCGCTCATGATGGACTCCTTACTGCAATGGTGAAAAAGCGGTGGGGCGCATCAGCACCGACTCCAGGCGTTCAACGGCGGCCAGTTCGCGATTTTTCCGCGAAAAGGTCTGCCAGCGTTCGTCCTGCGCCATTCGCGCGCGGCGCACCAGGCGATCGTCCAGGCTTTCATAAGCCCAGATGTGCACCACCTGATTGACCACGCCGATCTCGGTAAAAAAGAAGCCGATCAGTTTGCCGAGATGGTCGGTCTGCACCGCCAGGGCATCGCTTTGGTACAGCGCCAGCCAGTCGGCCATTTTCAGCGGATTGATGGTGTACGTGCGTTTTTCGTAGATCATGATGTTTTCCTGATTAGTGGGGGGAGTGTTGTGCCAGATGGCAGCCGGCGAGGTAGCCAAACGTCAGCCCCGGGCCGAGGGTGATGCCGGGACCCGGGTAGGTGCCGGCCATCAGCGAATCCATGTCATTTCCCACCGCGTACAGCCCCGCGATAGGGTTTCCTTCCGCGTTGACGACCTGTGCATCGGCGGTGGTGACCAGGCCCCGCGACGTCCCCAGATCGCCGGTATAGAGTTTGATGGCATAGAACGGCGCGCTGAGCAGGGGGGCGTTACAGGCGTCAGGCTGATGACCTGGATCGCCCATCGCCCGGTTATAGCTGTTACCGCCTTTAGCAAATTCCCGATCCACGCCCTGCGCGGCGTCGCGGTTGTAGCGGGCAACCGTCTCGCTCAGCGTTTGGGCATCCAGACCAAGCTGTTGCGCCAGCGTCTCCAGGGTGTCGGCTTTGTACAGATAGCCGGCGGCGACCAGGGCGTCATTGTTGACCGGCGCCGGGCGCGCCAGCCCGAGGCCGTAACGCTTCATCGCCTGGGCGTCGCAGAGTAAAAAGCAGGGGGCATTTTCCGCAGCGCGCTGCATCGCGCTGGCGAAATGGTGATAGGAGTTAGACTCGTTGACGAAGCGTACCGCCCGCTGATTGACGGCAATCACGCCCGGTTTGGCCCGGTCGGTCACCAGATGGGGAAAGCGCTCCTCGCTGCCATCGGCACGGGTCAGCACTGATACAGGCGCCCAGAAAAAATTGGATTGCCGATCGGCTCCCTCGCGAGCGTTAAGCGCCGCCGCGAGACGTAGCGCGGCGCCATCGTTGGCCGGCGGTGACATGGTGAAGTGCTCGCGGGTGTGCGGCCGATAGCGCGCCGCCAGCGCGCCCGCGGCAAAGCCGCCAGCGGCCAGCACCACCCCGCGGCGGGCGTGCAGCGTCTCTTTTTGCCCCTGATACTCAATCTCCACCCCGGTGACCGCGCCTTGCGCTTCGCACAGCGCCAGAACATTGACATTCAGCCGCAGGTTCATGCCTTTACGCAGCGCCGTTGTCGCCATGCGGGCTATCAGCGCATTGCCCATCGCCAGGCGGGTGCCGCGAGGGTACTTCACCCGGTCGCGAGCGTAGCGCAGCAGCAGCCGGGTGCAATGGGCCAGGGAGCGCAGCGAGCGACGCATGTCGAGAAAATGTTGAATATCGACGCGGTTGACCATCATCCCGCCAAAGAGCAGCATCCCCGGCGGCGGCGAACGCAGGTCGCGAAACGCGTCACCCAGTTCACGGCCGTCATACTCCACCACCTCCAGCGCCCGACCGACGTCGACCGCGCCGGGTTCATCCGGATAGTAATCAGGTGAGAGCGGGCGCAGGCTGTATTTCACCGCCCCCTCGCGCTCCAGAAAGGAGAGCGCCTCCCGCCCGGCGCTGACAAACGCCTCGGCGATATCGTCCCGATAGTGGGCCTCGCCGATAATGGTCCGCAGATAGGTTTTGATCGCCTCGGTGCTGCCGCTTTTGCCCAGGGCGCGAGCCTGATCGGTATCGTGCAGCCACACGGCGCCGCCGGAAATGGCCGAGGTGCCGCCGAACTGGCCGGCTTTCTCCAGCATCAGCACCGACAGCCCTTTGCAGCTGGCGGTGACCGCGGCGGCAAAGCCAGCGGCACCGCTGCCGATGACGATCACATCCCAGCTCTTCATGCTGCCGCTCCCTGCGCCTGCGGGATGGCGCCGATAAACTGGCCCATCAGTGTCATCTGCGCCAGCGCCATTTCCGGCCCGGTCTGCACCCGACAGCCGCGAGCGGCGGCGAAAGTGAGCAACGGCGTCATCACCGGGGCGGTGACAACGTCAGCCACGTGGGTAGCGCTGTCGAGCGTATCCAGCAGCGCCTGCGGCAGGGGCAGCTCATCAAATCCGGCCATGCCCGCCGGCGAGCCATTAACCAGCAGATCGACGCCATGAAGGGTGTCCGGCAGCGCGCTCAGTTGCACCGCCGGAAAGGCCTCGGCAAGGAGATCGTGCAGGCGTTGCCGGGTGGCCGGGTTTTGATCGTGCAGGGCCAACTGACGGATCCCCGCCTCGCACAGTCCCCAGGCGATGGCGCTGCCGACACCGCCGCACCCGGAGAGTAGCGCCTGTTTTCCTGCTGGCTGAAAACCCTGCGCTTCGGCGGCGAGCTGAAAGCCGACGCCGTCCAGCATATCGCCCTGTAACCGGCCATCCGCCAGCTTGCGGATCACATTGATGGCGTTGAGTCGGCGCGCGCGCGGTGTGAGCTCGTCGACCAGCGCGGCGGCGCGCTGCTTATGCGGCACTGTCACCAGCACGCCGGCCATGTTCTGCCAGCCGCGCAAGGCGTTGAGGTAGGCGGCCACCGCTTCCGGGGCGATATCCACCGGGATCATGACACTGTCCATGTGCTGTTCAGCAAAGTAGCGGTTGAAGTTATCCGGTGATTTCACCTGGGCGATCGGATGACCAATCACGGCGACAACCTGGGTAGTTCCACTGACCATTTCAAACCTCATTTGTTAAATGAATGTTGTGAAAGTATTTCAGTAGAAGCTGAGAGCGACAACGCAGAATTCGGACATGTCGGTTGTTAATCGCACGATCGCTGCGATAATCGCAGGAAATCGATAATGATGTTGCAAAAATGTGAGCGAATATGCAAAACACCATTCATCCACGCGATCTGATCGTCGGTTTACAAAAAGGGCTGGCGCTTATCCAGCTTTTTTCCAAAACTTGCCCAAAGCTCACCGTCGCCCAGGCAGCGAAAATGAGCGGCCTGACGCAAAGCGCCGCACGGCGTTTTCTACTGACGCTGCTGCATGAGCGCTATCTGCAAACCGACGGACGCTATTACTGGCTTACTCCGAAAACGCTGCGGCTTGGTCAGGCTTACGTTGATTCGGCGCAGTTTCCCCGCATGGTGCGGCCGATTGTCGAATACATCGCCAGCCGGACGGAGGAGCATGCCTCGGTGGGCGTGGTGGATGAAGATGAACTGGTCTATATCGCCCGCAGCCGCCATACGCCGTTCAACTCCACGTCGGTGCGACTCGGGGAGCGGGTACCCATTTTCTGTACCGCCGGGGGGCGATTGTGGCTGGCTTCGCTGCCGGAAGCCGAGTGCGAGGCGGTCTTGCAGCGCATTACCCGGGAACAACGCACGCCCTATACGGTGACCGACGTCGCGTCGCTGATGGAGAAAATCGCGCAGGTGCGGCGCCAGGGATATGCCATCATTGAACAGGAGTTTGAGATTGGCATGCTGGTGCTGGCGGTGCCGTTAACCGACAGGGAAGGGACCTGGTGGGGAGCGCTGAGTCTGACCAGCCATCAATCGCGCACCTCGCTGGAAGCGCTATGTCGCGACCACCTCGATCTGCTCTACAGTGCGCAGGCGATGCTGGTGAGCTAAACAGGGCAGCCGATGCGCTGCCCTCAGTGATGCTACTTACGCTGACGCGTTGTTCAGGAAACTATTCCAGTCGCTGGCGGCGTTATCCACGAAGATGTTCCAGTTTTTGCCAGCGGTGAGGACAAAGTTTCCCCAGTTTTCCTTACCGGTGGTCACAAAGGTTTCCCAGTTTGACTGTCCGGTCAGGAAGGAACCAAACGCCATCGCGCTGTCGCCGACGAAGGAGGCAAACGCGCTGCCGGAGGTGAGAACAAAAGAGGTGAAGCCGACGCCCGAGTTGGCAACAAAACTGGCAAAGCCGCTGGCCGCGCCGAACAGGTTAAAGCCACCGGAGATGTACTCCATTTCGTTCAGTGTTAACTCTTTCATTGCAATTCCTTGTTGTGATTATTTCCCAAATGGGCATGAGCCCGAGGCGAAAGGTAGCATCCCCATACCGTGTGGTGCGAGTGACGTCCGCTGCGTACTGGCTCAATTTTTTCTCATTTTTTGGCCGAAAAGGTAGTGAGAAGGGCCTGGGGGAGGGGAGGGAAGTATGAATTGAGAAAGAAAGCGGTGAGGAAGCAGAAAAGAAAAAGCCCCGTAAAAACGGGGCTTTATATCGCACTGGAGTGGGTGATTATCTCACGTAAGCCAGCAGACTATGTGAATCCGGCACCATAAAGTCAACGGACATCATCACGGACAGCGCGGTGATGGCAACGATGGAAAAGACGAACAGCTTACGCGCCCAGACTTTGTCATCTGCCACTTTATAGCCACGCAGCGCCATGCCCAGCCACCAGACGCTGACCGCTGCCGCCACGACCAGGTATTTATACCCGGCGTAGCCGCCCAGCGAGAGCATCAGGGTCGCCACGGCAAAGGCGACGATGTACAGCGTAATATGGTTTTTGGCGACCGAAATGCCTTTCACTACCGGCAGTACCGGAATGTTTGCCGCCTGATAATCCTTAAAGCGGAAAATCGCGATGGCATAGGAGTGAGGCATCTGCCACAGGCTAAAGATAGCCAGCAGGATCGCCGCACCGCTGTCGAAATCACCGGTGACCGCGCAGTAGCCAATCACCGGCGGCGCGGCGCCGGAGAGTGAGCCAATCAGCGTGCCGTAGACGGAGTGGCGCTTCATGTACAGGCTGTAGACGCCGACATAAACCACGAACCCCATCACCCCCAGCCAGCAGGCCAGCGGATTTGCGCCGAACCACAGCAGCATGAAGCCAGCAATACCCAGCAAGGTGGCGTACACCAGCGAAGCTTCTGGCGAGATCAGCCCTTTGACCAGCACCCGGTTTTTCGTCCGTTCCATCTTACGATCGATGTCCCGGTCGATATAGTTGTTGAATACACAACCCGAGGCGACCACCAGGGATACTCCAAGGAGCGTCCAGACGAACAGCGGATAGTCGATGTGGCCTTTGGAGGCCAACAGGAAACCGCCGATCACGGAGATCAGGTTGCCAAAAATAATGCCTGGTTTCGTTACTTGCAGGTATTGCTTAAACATACTCGCCGCTCTTAGTGCATCATCATGTTGTAGTTCAGGTTCCACATAATCCAGATGGAGCCGACAACCACGATCGCAATGATGATTACGGTGAAGATAAATGCGGTCAGGTTCCAGCCTTCATCGGACTTGCTGTTCATATGCAGGAAGTACACGAGGTGTACCACGATCTGCACCACAGCAGTCACCAGAATGGTGCCAAGAATAACCGCATGCGAGGCGGAGCCACTCATCACCATGGCGAACGGAATGGCCGTCAGGATGATGGACAGGATAAATCCTGTCATGTAGCTCTTCACGCTGCCGTGAGAAGCGCCGCTATGATCGGTAGAATGACTCATTACATCGCCCCCATCAGATAGACAACCGAGAACACGCAGATCCACACAACGTCCAGGAAGTGCCAGAACAGGCTCAGGCACAGGATACGCGTGCGGTTAGTGTTGGTCAGACCACGACGTGAAACCTGGAACATCAGCACAGCCATCCAGATCAGACCCGAAGTCACGTGCAGACCATGGGTGCCGACCAGCGCGAAGAACGCTGACAGGAAGCCGCTACGATCCGGACCCATACCTTCAACAATCAGGTGATGGAACTCATAGAGTTCCATCGCGATGAACCCTGCCCCGAAGAGGAAGGTCAGCGCTAGCCAGGAAACAACCTGGCTCTTGTTGTTTTTGTACATGGCGATAGCCGCCATGCCGTAGGTGATGGAGCTGAACAGCAGCAGTGCGGTTTCAACCAGAACGAACGGCAGTTCGAAAATATCTTTGCCCGTCGGTCCGCCGGCCGTGCCGTTCACCAGAACGGCATAGGTAGCAAACAGCGTAGCGAAGATGATGCAGTCGCTCATCAGGTAGATCCAGAAACCGAATACCTTCATCGGTCCTGTATCATGGTGCCCGTGTTCATGCGCGTGGGCAGTATGCGCAAGAGTATCAGTTGCCATTTTTCAGCCCTGCTTTGTTAATCTCATCGAAATGCTGTTTTTCCAGTTTTTCGACTTCTGCAACCGGTACGTAGTAATCCACGTCCTCGTCAAAGCTCTTCATAATCCAGGTCGCTACGATGCCGATGAAGCTTGCGATCGCCAGCCACCAGATATGCCAGATCATGGCGAAACCAAATACCGTGGCGAAGGCGGCAATGACGATACCGGCGCCGCTGTTTTTCGGCATATGAATTTCTTCATAATGGGCAGGCTGTTTGTACGCTTCACCTTTCTCTTTCATTTCCCAGAAGGCGTCACGCTCGTGAACCTGAGGAACGATAGCGAAGTTGTAGAACGGCGGCGGAGAAGAGGTTGCCCACTCCAGCGTACGACCACCCCATGGGTCACCGGTCAGGTCACGGTTCTGTTCGCGGTCGCGAATAGATACGTAGAACTGAATCAGCTGGCACAGGATACCGCAAGCGATCAGCGCCGCCCCGCAGGCTGCAACAACCAGCATCGGGTGGAACTGCGGATCGATCTGCTGGCTCAGACGACGGGTCATACCCATGAAGCCCAGCACGTACAGCGGCATAAATGCGACGAAGAAGCCGATGATCCAGAACCAGAAAGCGCGTTTGCCCCAGGTTTCGTTCAGGGTAAAGCCAAAGGCTTTCGGCCACCAGTAGGTCAGACCTGCGAAGCAACCGAATACCACGCCGCCGATGATAACGTTATGGAAGTGCGCGATCAGGAACAGGCTGTTGTGCAGAACGAAGTCCGCGCCCGGTACCGCCAGCAGCACGCCGGTCATCCCACCTACGGAGAAGGTCACGATAAAGCCGATAGTCCACATCATCGCCGAGTTGAAGACGATGCGACCCTGATACATGGTGAACAGCCAGTTGAAGATCTTAACCCCGGTAGGGATCGCGATAATCATGGTGGTAATACCGAAGAAGGCGTTAACGTTCGCACCCGCACCCATGGTGAAGAAGTGGTGCAGCCAAACGATGAACGACAGAACGGTAATACAGACGGTTGCCCACACCAGAGAGGTGTAACCAAACAGACGCTTACGCGAGAAGGTCGCCGCGATTTCGGAGAAGACCCCGAACACTGGCAGAACCAGGATGTACACTTCCGGGTGACCCCAGGCCCAAATCAGGTTGATGTACATCATCATGTTGCCACCCATATCGTTGGTAAAGAAATGGGTGCCCAGGTAACGATCCAGGGTCAGCAGCGCGATGGTGACGGTCAGAATTGGGAAGGAGGCGATAATCAGGATGTTGGCGCACAGAGATGCCCAGGAGAATACCGGCATCTTGAACATGGTCATGCCCGGGGCACGCATCTTGATAATGGTCACAAAGAAGTTAATACCGGTCAGGGTAGTACCGATACCGGAGAGCTGCAGCGCCCAAATCCAGTAATCGACCCCTACGCCAGGACTGTATTCAATTCCCGACAGCGGCGGATAGGCCAGCCAACCAGTCTGCGCGAACTCACCGACGCCCAGAGACAGGTTAACCAGAATCACGCCCACAACGGTGAACCAGAAGCTCAGGTTGTTGAGGAACGGGAAGGCCACGTCGCGCGCGCCGAGCTGAAGCGGAACCACCAGGTTCATCAGACCGATAACGAACGGCATCGCCACGAAGAAGATCATGATAACGCCGTGGGCGGTAAAGATCTGATCGTAGTGATGAGGTGGCAGGAAGCCTGCTTCCCCGGCTGAGGCCAGCACCTGCTGGCTACGCATCATCACGGCATCAGCAAAGCCACGCAGCAGCATGACGATTGCCACGATAACGTACATGATACCGAGACGTTTGTGGTCGACAGAAGTCAGCCACTCGTTCCACAGGTAGGACCACTTACCGAAGTAAGTGATGGCAGCCAGAAGCGCCAGTCCCCCAATGATAATCGCAGCCACCGTAACCACGATAATGGGTTCGTGGTAGGGCACTGCATCCAGTGTAAGTTTTCCGAACATCGTTTTCTTCCTCGGCCCCTTAGTGAGCGGTTTCCGCGTGGCTCATGTCCATGCCTTCCATCCCGTCGTGAGCAGCGTGCTCGCCTTCAGGTTTGGACATGTTCATGCTCTCGTGAGACATGAATTTGTTCACAACATCTTTGAACAGATCCGGCTTCACGTTAGAGAAGTATTCCACTTTGTTGTATTCGCTAGGCACAGCCACTTTATCGAACGCGGCCATGGAGTCCATGGAGTTCGGCGACTGTTTGGCTTTTTCAACCCACTGATCGAAGGTTGCACGATCCGGGGTAGCAATCGCTTTGAACTTCATACCTGAGAAGCCCGGGCCACTGTAGCTAGCGGAGATACCGTCATAAGTACCAGCTTCGTCAGCAATGAGGTGCAGCTGAGTCTGCATCCCGGCCATTGCGTAAATCTGGCTACCTAAGCGCGGAATAAAGAACGAGTTCATCACCGAATTAGAGGTCACTTTGAAGTGTACCGGTACGTTCGCCGGGAAGGCGATTTCGTTAACGGTAGCAATACCCTGTTCCGGATAGATAAAGAACCATTTCCAGTCCATCGAAACGACTTCGATGGTGATTGGTTTCTCGTCATGGGCAAGCGGTTTGCTTGGCTCCAGTGCGTGAGTGGTTTTCCAGGTCAGAACGGCCAGGAACAGGATGATCAGAATAGGTACCGTCCAGACCACAGCTTCCACTTTGTTGGAGTGTGACCAGTTCGGGCTATACTTCGCATCTTTATTGCTCTCGCGATACTTCCAGGCAAATCCTACTGCCATCAAGACGGCGGGAATAACGACAATCATCATCAGGCCGAAAGCCGTCAGAATCAAAGAGCGTTGCTCCAGTCCAATCTGTCCTTTTGGGTCAAGGAGTGCAGAATCACAACCACTGAGTAATACAGTACTTGCGATTAATGACATCCATCCCAAACTTTTATTGTATTTCCTGAGTCTCATTGAACGACCTCAATTCCACGGGATCTGGTGGCGTTTAAAGTGTACGGGCATTTTACGGTAAGGTTGCATTACTGTAAACATGATTGGATCTCTGTCAGTTCTGTGTTAGCGGCTTCTGCTTGGTTTGTCACATATGTTACGTAGTGTTACGTAATCGCTTGCAAAGCCTGAATTTCATGGGATTGATAACGAAAGGGATAAGAAAAGGAGTACTTAGCGGCGAATGGGCATAACCACCCATAAATTAGAACAATTGTTTAACATTTAATTATCAAATAAAAGACATTGTGAAAACCTAAAATAAAATCGCTGTAGCTGAATCGGTTAAATTATTTAAAGAATCGAATGAAAACTGTCAATAATTTCCAGAAATCAAAAACGCACAAAACAACAAATAGCGCGGCGGACAATATAAAAGCGTTAATAAGCCGTTATAATTACGTTTCGTAATTACAACGGCTAATAATGATGCAGCTTCCTTAAATCAGGCGAGTTTTACGCAGCGCCAGGTAGTCGAGCAGACCGCCGAACAAAATACCGCCAACGGCAGTCAGCGCGGCAACCTCCAGCAGACCGGACAGGAAAGAGAAGGCGGTGTAATCCAGGGCGTTCATGATAAGCAAAGCCAGCCATACCGTCAGCAGCAGGCAGCCCAGTGCCAGGATCCCCAGCGCCAGCGCATAGGCCTGCGGGTATTCGCTTCGCGGCATGAAGCTTGCCGTACGTTGGGTATGCTCAAGCGTTTGCCGGCACAGCAGCAGCAGGGCAATCCCCGGCACCGCCGCGACGACCGAGAAGAGATAGAACGTCGACCAGCCGTGGGCCTCGACAAACCAGCCGGCGATTGGCCCAACGTACACGCGGCCGACCGCAGACAGCGCAGAGAGCAGCGCGAACTGGGTGGCGGAGAATGATTTATTGCACAGCGTCATCAGCAGTGCGACAAACGCCGCCGTCCCCATTCCCCCACACAGGTTTTCAAAGAACACGGCGGTTGCCATGGAATAGAGGTGCTTATCGGTAATCGACAGCAGCCAGTAGCCGGCGTTGGAGACCCCCTGCAGCACACCGAAGATCAGCAGCGCCCGAAACAGTGTCAGACGCTGCATCAGGACCCCGCCGTACAGGGCGCCGAGAATGGTGGCAAACAGGCCCAAAGTTTTGTTCACCATCCCGACTTCTCCGGCATCAAAGCCAACGCCGCGGATGAGGAAGGTAGTGGTCAGGCTCATGGCAAACGCATCGCCAAGCTTATAAAGGACGATGAGCAGCAGAATAAGCCAGGCGTTATTGCGACCGAAAAAATCGCGCAGCGGTTCGGCGACCGCCTGCTCCAGCGACCTGGGAACCGGGATAACGTCGCTCGGCTCAGGTGCCAGCAGTGTGGCGATGATACAGGGCACCAGCAGCGCCGCCATCAGCCAGTACATCCCCTGCCAGCCGAGATAGCGGTCGGCAAGCCACAGAGCCAGACCACCGGACACCAGCATCCCGAGGCGATAGCCCAGCACGCTGATAGCGGCACCGGTACCGCGCTCTTCCGCCGGCAGAACGTCGGTTTTCCAGGCATCGAACACGATATCCTGTGACGCCGAGCAGAAGGCGATCACCACCGCCAGCGCCGCCATCCAGCGGAGCTGGGAGACGGGCTCAAGAAAGCCCATCGCCGCAATGGCCAGCAGGAGCAGGACCTGGGTAGTCAGCAGCCAACCGCGACGACGCCCAAGAAACGGCGGCGTATAGCGGTCCATCAGCGGGGACCAGAGAAATTTAAAGACATAGGCCTGGCCGACGAGTGAGAAAAAACCGATCGTTTTCAGATCGATATTTTCCACCGTCATCCAGGCCTGCAGGGTACCGGAGGTGAGGGCCAGCGGCAGGCCTGAGGCGAAACCGAGGATCAGCAAAATCGCTGATTTCGGCTGTTGAAAAATGCGTAAGTAATGACTGGACATAGCATAAAGCACGAACCCGGCTGAGGCCGGGTTCGTGGTGGCATTAACGCGCGTTTTGCTTGATGAAATCGTGGATGCTGGTGTCCTGCGCCATATCGGCGATGGTATCGGTCAGGACGCTGTTAACGGCATCAGCGATGTTCTTGTTCGAGGCCTGGAAAGCGCCTTCAATGGAGTAGCTGGCGCGGTAGTTTTTGGTCATCTTCGTGCCGTTTGCCGCGGTGGCAATGATGGCGATATCTGCTTTCGTGGCGATGTTGTAACGCACATTACCCTGGGAGACGTCAGCGTAGAGTTTGTTGACGATAATTTGCAGATCAACCGCGCCGTTCGGGCCAATCATATAACCGCGTGCGGTCATCTGTTTCTCCAGCACTTCCTGCAGCAGGAAGCGCAGATCGCGGGAGGCGGTGAGGGTGACCTGCTGATTGTCACGCGTGACTTTTGCCAGCGCCTGGTCCGGACGCTGGTCAGCGCCGTTGATGCTGACGGTCACGCCCATCAGGCTCGGATCCTGCTGCGGCAGCGTGATTTTCGGCGATACTTCAATGGTGGTCGGCGGCGTGGCGCATCCTGCCAGCATAAACATGGCGACCAACGGGAAAAGGATCTTCTTAAGCATGTTCAGGTCTCAACGCATGGTGTTGTTATAAGGAAAATTACCGCCATCATAGCATTGCCAACGGCAAGGGGAAGTGGCAACGCGTGTAAATCCATCGCCCTGGCGGTTTTCTGAGCGTCCCGCCATGGTTAATCGCTCTTTCCCCGGCAGTTCTGGCGACCAGAGCCAGTAAACGTGATACTTTTGAATGAAAATATCAGAACAATGCTAATTTTTTGTTGTTTTCTCCTAATGGAAGCGGTAAAAGCGGCTAACATTTATAGGGAGTGGCGGCATCTCAGCGTTGTCGGAGGAGAAAATTCATGATGATACGTGAACAGATCGAAGCAAAACTTAGAGCAGCGTTCGACCCGATGTATCTCGAAGTCGTGGATGAAAGTTATCGTCACAACGTCCCAGCGGGCTCTGAAAGTCATTTTAAAGTGGTGTTAGTGAGCGATCGCTTCACTGGCGAGCGTTTCCTCAATCGCCACCGTATGATCTACGGCACGCTAACTGAGGAGCTGTCGAATACGGTGCATGCCCTGGCGCTGCACACCTACACGATTAAAGAGTGGGAAGCACTACAAGATACGGTTTTCGCCTCGCCGCCTTGCCGCGGTGCGGGGAGTATCGCCTAGAAATCCCATTTGCAACCGCTGGCGCTTTTCCAGTATGTTGCTTGCAGATTTAGCAAAAACGGCCTACGGGCCGTTTTGTTTTGCCTGGAAAATGCGCAAAGTTAGCGCTTTTGCGGACAAATTTGAGCGGGAAATGTGAAAAATGCCGCAGCAGTGGGCGACAACCGTTCTCGACTCACAAAAGTGATGCCGCTATAATGCCGCGTCTTATATATGAATGTCTTCGGGATGATTCTGACGACAGGGAATGTGTTTCTGATTTGAAGAGGGCATCCCGGTTCTGCGAAGCCACCTACACGCGCTTCCAGAGTTGACCGAGCACTGTGATTTTTTTGAGGTAACAAGATGCAAGTTTCAGTTGAAACCACTCAGGGCCTTGGGCGCCGTGTAACGATTACTATCGCCGCTGACAGCATCGAGAATGCTGTCAAAAGCGAGCTGGTCAACGTAGCGAAAAAAGTTCGCATTGACGGCTTCCGTAAAGGCAAAGTGCCGATGAATGTTGTTGCTCAGCGTTATGGCGCATCCGTTCGCCAGGACGTGCTGGGCGACCTGATGAGCCGTCATTTCGTTGACGCGATCATCAAAGAGAAAATCAATCCGGCTGGTGCGCCGAACTACGTTCCGGGCGAATACAAACTGGGCGAAGACTTCACCTACGCGGTAGAGTTCGAAGTGTATCCGGAAGTTGAGCTGCAGGGTCTGGACGCGATCGAAGTTGAAAAACCGGTTGTTGACGTGACCGACGCTGACGTGGACACCATGCTGGAAACCCTGCGCAAGCAGCAGGCGACCTGGAAAGACAAAGACGGCGCCGTTGACGCTGAAGATCGCGTAACCATCGACTTCACCGGTTCCGTAGACGGCGAAGAGTTCGAAGGCGGTAAAGCCTCTGACTTCGTACTGGCGATGGGCCAGGGTCGCATGATCCCGGGCTTCGAAGACGGTATCAAAGGTCACAAAGCGGGTGAAGAGTTCACCATCGACGTGACTTTCCCGGAAGAGTACCACGCAGAAAACCTGAAAGGTAAAGCGGCTAAGTTCGTTATCAACCTGAAAAAAGTTGAAGAGCGTGAACTGCCTGAGCTGACCGAAGAATTTATCAAACGTTTCGGCGTGGAAGATGGTTCTGTCGCAGGCCTGCGCGCTGAAGTGCGTAAAAACATGGAACGCGAGCTGAAAGGCGCTGTACGTAACCGCGTGAAGTCTCAGGCAATTGAAGGTCTGGTTAAAGCTAACGAGATCGACGTTCCGGCTGCCCTGATCGACAGCGAAATCGACGTGCTGCGTCGCCAGGCTGCTCAGCGTTTCGGTGGCAACGAGAAACAGGCTCTGGAACTGCCGCGCGAGCTGTTCGAAGAGCAAGCTAAACGCCGCGTCGTTGTCGGTCTGCTGCTGGGCGAAGTGATTCGCACCAACGAGCTGAAAGCTGACGAAGAGCGCGTGAAAGGCCTGATCGAAGAGATGGCTTCTGCGTACGAAGATCCGTCAGAAGTGGTTGAGTTCTACAGCAAGAACAAAGAGCTGATGGACAACATGCGCAACGTGGCGCTGGAAGAGCAGGCTGTTGAAGCCGTGCTGGCGAAAGCCAAAGTGTCTGAAAAAGCCACTTCCTTCAACGAACTGATGAACCAGCAGGCGTAATTTCGCCGCGATTGTTTAAGGTTCGAGCAAAAACCCGTTGCCGAAAGGCGGCGGGTTTTTTTTTAGGATAATGATAGCCTCAGGCACGGTGCTAAAACGCATTTACCATGATAGCGTTACAGCAAAAGCTTGTTATGCTTGAAATATGGCAACACCATCCCCATTACCGGGGGAGGCAACTGCATCCGCAATCGCACGCGTGTTAAAGAGGCGGTGACGCGTTCAGCGGATAGAAACTGTGGCTGATAATCCGTCCGTAAGGTTACAATCAGTGCAGCAGGTATTTTAAAATTACTCCAGGAGACGGAAATGTCATACAGTGGCGAACGAGACAACTTTGCACCCCATATGGCCCTGGTGCCGATGGTCATTGAACAGACCTCACGCGGTGAACGTTCTTTTGATATCTACTCCCGTCTGCTTAAGGAACGCGTCATTTTTCTGACCGGCCAGGTCGAAGACCACATGGCAAACCTGATCGTGGCGCAGATGCTGTTTCTGGAAGCGGAAAACCCGGAAAAAGACATTTACCTGTACATTAACTCTCCGGGCGGGGTGATCACCGCCGGGATGTCGATTTATGACACCATGCAGTTCATCAAGCCGGACGTCAGCACCATCTGTATGGGCCAGGCCGCTTCCATGGGGGCGTTCCTGCTGACCGCCGGGGCGAAAGGCAAGCGCTTCTGCCTGCCGAACTCCCGCGTGATGATCCACCAACCGCTGGGCGGCTATCAGGGACAGGCGACGGATATTGAGATCCACGCCCGTGAAATCCTGAAGGTGAAAGGGCGCATGAATGAGCTGATGGCGCATCATACCGGCCAGTCTCTTGAGCAGATTGAGCGTGACACCGAGCGTGACCGCTTCCTTTCTGCTGCGGAAGCCGTGGAGTACGGGCTGGTCGACTCTATTTTGACCCATCGTAATTGATGCCCGAGGCGCAAGGGTGCCGCTTTACGCTTCATTCTTCTCGCCACGTTTTCGTGAGTGGTTGGCATTTTTCCGGACGCTTGCCGGTCAGGCTTGCGGCCGGTTGCTTTGCCACCGCCTCGATGTAGCGCGAAGGATTTTGTGTATATACTAATGAAGGGCGGCACAACGCTATATGGCGGCTTGCGCCTGAGAATGGCATTTGCGTCGTCGTGTGCGGCACAAAGAACTTAAAAAGAGGTTTGGACTCATGACAGATAAACGCAAAGATGGATCGGGCAAATTGTTGTATTGCTCTTTTTGCGGCAAAAGCCAGCATGAAGTGCGTAAGCTGATCGCCGGGCCATCCGTGTATATCTGCGACGAATGCGTTGATTTATGTAACGACATCATTCGCGAAGAGATTAAAGAAGTTGCGCCGCACCGCGAGCGCAGCGCGTTGCCGACGCCGCACGAGATTCGCCACCACCTTGATGACTATGTCATCGGTCAGGAACAGGCGAAGAAAGTGTTGGCAGTCGCGGTATACAACCACTACAAACGTCTGCGCAATGGCGATACCAGCAATGGCGTAGAGCTGGGTAAAAGTAACATTCTGCTGATCGGGCCGACCGGTTCCGGTAAAACGCTGCTGGCGGAAACGCTGGCGCGCCTGCTGGATGTGCCGTTTACCATGGCAGACGCCACCACCCTGACCGAAGCGGGTTATGTGGGTGAGGACGTCGAAAATATCATTCAGAAACTGCTGCAGAAGTGCGACTACGACGTGCAGAAAGCGCAGCGCGGCATCGTCTATATCGACGAAATCGACAAAATTTCGCGTAAATCCGATAACCCGTCGATTACCCGCGACGTCTCCGGCGAGGGCGTACAGCAGGCGCTGCTGAAGCTTATCGAAGGCACCGTCGCCGCCGTTCCACCGCAGGGCGGACGTAAACATCCGCAGCAGGAGTTCTTGCAGGTTGATACCTCCAAGATCCTCTTCATCTGCGGCGGCGCGTTTGCCGGCCTGGACAAAGTGATTTCCCACCGTGTTGAAACCGGCTCTGGCATTGGTTTTGGCGCGACGGTAAAAGCGAAGTCCGACAAAGCCAGCGAAGGTGAGCTGCTGTCTCAGGTTGAACCGGAAGATCTGATCAAATTTGGTCTGATCC
Organism: Klebsiella sp. H-Nf2; assembly: GCF_002806645.1. Lineage (NCBI taxonomy): Bacteria > Pseudomonadati > Pseudomonadota > Gammaproteobacteria > Enterobacterales > Enterobacteriaceae > Klebsiella > Klebsiella sp. H-Nf2. Next base: position 104,854 of record NZ_PIBL01000006.1, on the reverse strand, counting down.
CTGAATTCATCGGTCGTCTGCCGGTGGTGGCGACGCTGAATGAGCTGAGCGAAGAAGCGCTGATCCAGATCCTGAAAGAGCCGAAAAACGCCCTGACCAAGCAGTATCAGGCGCTGTTTAGCCTTGAGGGCGCAGAACTTGAATTCCGCGACGAAGCGCTGGATGCTATCGCCAAGAAAGCGATGGCGCGTAAAACCGGCGCCCGTGGCCTGCGCTCGATTGTGGAAGCGGCGCTGCTGGATACCATGTATGACCTGCCTTCGATGGATGATGTCGAAAAAGTGGTCATTGATGAGTCGGTTATCGAGGGGCAGAGCAAACCGCTGCTGATCTACGGTAAACCGGAAGCTCAGCAGGCATCTGGTGAATAATTAACCATTTCACTCAAGCAGTTAACAAAAAGGGGGGATTTTATCTCCCCTTTTATTTTTCCTGCATTCCCGCCGTTGAATGTGTGGAATACATCCCCATATACTGGATTACATATTAACGACGATGCAGTGGAGTATGGCGTCGTCGGCTACCTGGCGGACTTTAAACTAAGAGAGAGCTCTATGAATCCTGAGCGTTCTGAACGCATTGAAATCCCCGTATTGCCATTGCGCGATGTGGTGGTTTATCCGCACATGGTCATACCCCTGTTCGTAGGGCGGGAAAAATCTATTCGTTGCCTCGAAGCGGCCATGGACCATGATAAAAAAATCATGCTGGTTGCGCAGAAAGAAGCGTCGACGGATGAGCCGGGTGTAAACGATCTTTTCACCGTTGGAACCGTGGCGTCTATTTTGCAAATGCTGAAGCTGCCGGACGGTACCGTGAAGGTGCTGGTCGAAGGGCTGCAGCGTGCACGTATTTCTGCGCTGTCTGATAATGGCGAACATTTCTCGGCGAAAGCGGAGTATCTCGACTCGCCGGCGATTGACGAACGTGAGCAGGAAGTGCTGGTTCGCACCGCTATCAGCCAGTTTGAAGGCTATATCAAGCTGAACAAGAAGATCCCACCGGAAGTGCTGACGTCGCTGAACAGTATCGACGATCCGGCGCGCCTGGCGGATACCATCGCGGCGCACATGCCGCTGAAGCTGGCTGACAAGCAGTCCGTGCTCGAGATGTCCGACATCAACGAACGTCTGGAATATCTGATGGCGATGATGGAATCGGAAATCGATCTGCTGCAGGTTGAGAAGCGCATTCGCAACCGCGTCAAAAAGCAGATGGAGAAATCCCAGCGCGAGTACTATCTGAACGAGCAAATGAAAGCGATTCAGAAAGAACTCGGCGAGATGGACGACGCCCCGGACGAAAACGAAGCGCTGAAGCGTAAGATCGACGCGGCGAAAATGCCGAAAGAGGCGAAAGAAAAAACCGAAGCGGAACTGCAGAAGCTGAAGATGATGTCGCCGATGTCTGCGGAAGCGACCGTCGTGCGTGGCTACATCGACTGGATGGTGCAGGTGCCGTGGAATGCGCGCAGTAAGGTCAAAAAAGACCTGCGTCAGGCCCAGGAGATCCTCGATACCGATCACTATGGTCTGGAGCGCGTGAAGGATCGCATCCTTGAATATCTCGCGGTGCAGAGCCGGGTGAACAAAATCAAGGGGCCAATCCTCTGTCTGGTGGGACCGCCGGGGGTAGGTAAAACCTCGCTGGGCCAATCGATCGCCAAAGCGACCGGACGTAAATACGTACGTATGGCGTTAGGTGGCGTGCGCGATGAAGCGGAAATCCGCGGTCACCGTCGGACCTATATTGGCTCGATGCCGGGCAAACTGATCCAGAAAATGGCGAAAGTGGGGGTCAAAAACCCGCTATTCCTGCTGGATGAGATCGATAAAATGTCTTCCGACATGCGCGGCGACCCAGCTTCAGCGTTGCTTGAGGTGCTGGATCCGGAACAGAACGTGGCCTTTAACGACCACTATCTGGAAGTGGATTACGATCTCAGCGACGTGATGTTCGTGGCGACGTCTAACTCCATGAACATTCCGGCGCCGCTGCTGGACCGTATGGAAGTGATTCGCCTCTCCGGTTATACCGAAGATGAAAAGCTGAACATCGCTAAGCGTCACCTGCTGCCGAAGCAGATTGAACGTAACGCGCTGAAGAAAGGCGAGCTGACCGTCGACGATAGCGCCATTATCGGCATTATTCGTTACTACACGCGTGAAGCGGGGGTTCGAAGCCTGGAGCGTGAAATCTCCAAGCTGTGCCGTAAAGCCGTAAAACAGCTGCTGCTGGATAAGACGCTGAAACACATCGAGATTAACGGTGAGAATCTGCACGATTATCTCGGCGTACAGCGCTTTGACTATGGCCGTGCCGATAGCGAGAACCGCGTTGGTCAGGTGACCGGTCTGGCGTGGACGGAGGTGGGTGGCGATCTGCTGACCATCGAAACCGCCTGCGTACCAGGCAAAGGCAAGTTGACCTACACCGGCTCGCTGGGTGAAGTCATGCAGGAGTCGATTCAGGCTGCGCTGACCGTGGTACGTTCGCGGGCGGATAAACTGGGCATTAACGCCGACTTCTACGAGAAGCGTGATATTCACGTCCACGTCCCGGAAGGGGCGACGCCGAAGGATGGTCCGAGCGCGGGTATCGCCATGTGTACGGCGCTGGTCTCCTGTCTGACCGGTAACCCGGTACGCGCTGATGTGGCGATGACCGGTGAAATCACTCTGCGTGGTCAGGTGCTGCCGATCGGCGGTCTGAAGGAAAAACTGCTGGCGGCGCATCGCGGCGGCATTAAGACTGTTCTGATTCCTGATGAGAACAAACGCGACCTTGAAGAAATTCCAGATAACGTTATCGCCGATTTGGATATCCATCCGGTGAAACGAATCGAGGAAGTTCTGACACTTGCGCTGCAGAATGAACCGTTCGGCATGCAGGTTGTGACCGCGAAATAGTGATTCTGCGCAAATTGCGCTAATAAAAATAGGGTTGGTAAGTCATTTCGGACTTGCCAGCCTTTTTTTGTGTAGCTAACTTAGATCGCTGGCAGGGGGGTCATCGACAACTGCTGTTGTAAGGGCATGACAGTCCTGATATAACTGCTGCGCGGTCGCACTATGAAGGACTCAGGTGCGATATAAATTATAAAGAGAGGAAGAGAACAGTGAATAAATCTCAACTGATTGACAAAATTGCTGCGGGTGCGGACATTTCTAAAGCTGCAGCTGGACGTGCGTTAGATGCTTTAATCGCTTCTGTTACTGAATCTCTGCAGGCTGGGGATGACGTTGCGCTGGTAGGTTTTGGTACCTTTGCTGTTAAAGAACGTGCCGCCCGTACTGGTCGCAACCCACAAACAGGTAAAGAAATTACTATCGCTGCCGCAAAAGTGCCGGGCTTCCGTGCTGGTAAAGCGCTGAAAGACGCGGTGAACTGATCGGCTTTCCCGTCAGGGAATGTGACGAAGTACAAGGGCGCATCGTGAGATGTGCCTTTTTTATTGCCTTTTCAGACCACTTTATGTGTGTTTATCGCCACTTGTGGGCTGACAATCACCCTGTTTTCTTGTCAAAATACGTCCTCACGCGCGGCGGCCATCACGTGCTATGCTGCGCGAGCTAAAGTCATCTACAGCGGAGCGTTGTTACACCATGATGGACAACCTACGCACGGCCGCCAACAGCGTCGTGCTCAAGATTATTTTCGGTATCATTATCGTCTCGTTCATTTTGACCGGGGTGAGTGGTTACCTGATTGGCGGTGGCAAAAACTATGCCGCAAAAGTGAATGGCCAGGAGATTGGCCGTGGGCAGTTTGAAAACGCCGTCGCCAGCGAACGTAACCGTATGCAGCAGCAGCTTGGCGACCAGTTCTCCGAGCTGGCGGCGAACGAAAACTACATGAAAACCATGCGCCAGCAGGTGCTGAACCGCCTGATCGATGAGTCGCTTCTGGATCAGTATGCCCGCGAGCTGGGTCTCAGCATCAGCGATGAGCAGGTGAAGCAGGCGATCTTCCAGACCCAGGCGTTCCAGACGAACGGTAAGTTCGACAACCAGCGTTTCAGCGGTATTGTCGCCCAGATGGGGATGACCACCGATCAGTACGCTCAGGCGCTGCGTAACCAACTGACCACACAGCAGCTGATTAACGCCATTGCGGGTACCGACTTCATGCTGCCGGGCGAGTCCGATCAACTGGCGGCGCTGGTGTCTCAGCAGCGTGTCGTCCGCGAAGCGACCATCAACGTGAATGCCCTGGCGGCAAAACAGACGGCCAGCGATGAGGAAATCAACGCCTTCTGGCAGCAGAATCAGGCCCGTTTTATGGCACCGGAACAGTTCCGCGTCAGCTATATCAAAATGGATGCCGCCAGCATGCAGGAAAGTGCCTCTGACGAAGAGATTCAGTCATGGTATGACCAGCACAAGGATCAGTTCACTCAGCCGCAGCGCAACCGCTACAGCGTGATTCAGACCAAATCGGAAGCCGATGCGAAAGCGGTGCTGGCCGAGCTGCAAAAAGGGGCAGATTTCGCCACGCTGGCGAAAGAAAAATCGACCGATATTATCTCTGCCCGCAACGGCGGCGATATGGGGTGGATGGAAGATGCCTCTACGGTGCCTGAGCTGAAAGATGCCGGGCTGAAAGAGAAGGGCCAGCTGTCTGGCGTGATCAAATCCTCAGTTGGCTTCCTGGTGGCCCGTCTGGACGACGTCCAGCCGGCGCAGGTGAAACCGCTGGCTGACGTGCGCAATGACATTGCGGCGAAAGTGAAGCAGGAAAAAGCGCTGGATGCTTACTACGCGCTGCAGCAGAAGGTGAGCGATGCGGCCAGCAACGATAATGAATCGCTGGCGGGCGCTGCGCAGGTCGCCGGACTGAAGGTGGTGGAAACCGGCTGGTTTGGCCGCGATAACCTGCCGGAAGAGCTGAACTTTAAACCGGTCGCTGACGCAATCTTCAACGGCGGTCTGGTGGGTGAGAACGGCGCGCCGGGCAGCAACTCCGACATCATTACCGTTGACGGCGATCGCGCTTTTGTTCTGCGCATTAGCGAACACAAAGCCGAGGCGGTGAAACCGCTGGCCGAAGTGAAGGCGCAGGTCAGCGATATCGTTAAGCACAATAAAGCGGAACAGCAGGCGAAACTGGATGCCGACAAGCTGCTGGCGGCGCTGAAAGACGGCAAAGGCGATGAAGCAATGAAGGCGGCTGGCCTGAGCTTCGGCGCGCCGCAGACGCTTTCTCGTACCGGCCAGGATCCGCTGAGCCAACTGGCATTTACTCTGCCGCTGCCGCAGCAGGGCAAACCGGTCTATGGCGTTGGCAGCAATATGCAAGGCGATGTGGTGCTGGTGGCGCTGGATGAAGTGAAAGCAGGCAACATGCCGGAAGAGCAGAAGAAGGCCATGGTTCAGGGGATTACCCAGAACAACGCCCAAATCGCTTTCGAAGCGCTGATGAGCAACCTGCGCAAGGCGGCGAAAATTAAACTGGGCGACAGCATCGACCAGCAGCAGTAATTTCGCGTCGTCTCGCAAAAATGAGCAACACGATGTAATCCCCAAGGGCCGCTTTCGCGGCCCTTTCCATTTCTGTGATTTGCCTTTTGTCGGCCATCCGCACTGACGCTATCGTAACCTTGCTGTCTACACACAAGGAGATATCAGCATGAAATATGGAATAAAAACACTGATGGCCGCGGGCGTTCTGGTTTTCGCGGTAGGCGTACAGGGCGCGCTGGCGGCACCCGCCAGCGGTAAAGCGGCGGTGAATAAAGAAAATGTGCAGGCGACCGCTTCGGCGAAGGCGGAAGCGGTACCCGGTGAGGCGGACAACGGGGTGACAAAGGTCAGCATTAACCGCGCCAGCGCCGAACAGCTGGCTCAGGCGTTGAATGGCGTGGGGTTGAAAAAAGCCCAGGCCATTGTCAGCTACCGCGAAGAGTACGGGCCGTTCAAAACCCTTGATGATCTGAAGCAGGTCCCGGGAATGGGCAGCTCGCTGGTGGAGCGCAATTTAGCCCATCTGACGCTGTAAATTTTATGCCAGACCTTGCACAGCGGTGATTTTTTGCCAGGATAAAGAGGTTGCATCAAGTGGTGTGACCTCTTACCTCACAAACAAAAATAACAGAAAGGCATTGGTGCTATGCAGACACAAATTAAAGTTCGCGGCTATCATCTCGACGTCTACCAGCATGTGAACAACGCACGCTACCTGGAGTTCCTTGAGGAAGCCCGCTGGGATGGCCTGGAAAACAGCCCCGCGTTTCAGTGGATGATGGAGAAAAATATCGCTTTCGTGGTGGTGAATATCAATATTAACTACCGTCGTCCGGCGGTACTGGGCGATGTGCTGACAGTGAGCAGCAAACTGGAGCAACTCAACGGCAAAAGCGGCACGCTAAGCCAGGTGGTCACCCTCAACCCCAATGGCGAAGTGGTGGCCGATGCGCTGATTACCTTCGTCTGTATCGATTTGAAAACCCAGAAGGCGCTGCCGCTGGAAGGGGAGTTGCGCGAGAAACTTGACCAGATGAACTTGCGTTGACAACCGTCGCGTGAGTGCCGGGCCCACGGCAGGTGATGAACCCGTAGCCCCGGTAAGCGTCGCGCCACCGGGGAATTTGAGTCAAAGCTCCGGTAAATCGCTCCCCGGAGGCTATGCCTGTGCCAGCCCGGTTTTTTGCTTCATCACCGCCATTACGCCGACTTTGTCCCCCAGATACTGGTTGAGTCCGTTTGCGCGCAGGTTACAGGCGGCGCACTGGCCGCAGCCATCGCCCTTAATGCCGTTGTAGCAGGTGAGGGTTTCCTGGCGCACCAGATCCAGCTGACCCCAGAAGTCGGCAAGCGCCCAGGTCTCGGCTTTATTCAGCCACATCAGCGGCGTCTCAAAGCGAATGTCTTTCGCCATCCCAAGGCTGACGGCGTGGTGCAGCGCTTTGACAAACTCATCGCGGCAGTCCGGGTAGCCGGAGAAGTCGGTCTCGCATACGCCGGTGATGATGGCTTCGGCTTTCACCTGATAGGCGTAGATTGCTGTCAGGGTTAAAAACAGAATATTGCGCCCGGGGACAAAGGTGTTGGGAATGCCCTCGGCATCAGGCTGATAGTCGGGTACCGGAATGTTATCGCGGGTCAGGCTGCTGACTGCCAGTTCGTTGAGCAGGGTGACGTCCAGCACTTTATGCGCGACAGCGCCCAGTTTCAGGGCGAGTTCGCGCGCCACGTCGATTTCCGCGCGGTGGCGTTGGCCATAATCAAAAGTGACGCAATGCACTTCATCATACTGTTGCAGAGCCTGCACCAGACAGGTGGTTGAATCTTGTCCTCCGCTGAAGACAACTACGGCGCGTTTCATGGCAATTCCTGACTAAATGAGTAAAGGCGATATGGTAGCGCCAGACGCGCGCGGCGACCAGCTCTCTCACGACGATGACGCCGGTAGCCAGGCGCTGGCGAAGTCGAACCAGCCCCGGGCGTTAAGACGCAGGCCATTGACCCCCGGTGGCGCGCTGATCCGATAGTTATATTTGAACAGCGGCGTCATGATGGCGTCTTCCATCAGACTGTTGAACACGTTGCGCAGCGCATCGTTGCGACTGCGGGCGTCGGGCTGCGCCTGCACGGCGTCTAATGTCGCCTGCAGATGGGCATATTGCGCCCCGGTCAGCAAATTAGGCCACAGCACATCGCAGCGCAGCCACTGTTCGAGGGCGTACTCCGGCGCTTCGCCGATTAGCCGGTCGCCCATCATCAGATCGGCCTGCCCCAGATGCTGACAGCCTTCCCAGTTTTTGGCGTCATGAAATATGAGTGTCAGCTCGCAGCCCAGCAGAGCCAGCCGTTGCCTCAGCTGTTCGGCCATCGCATGAAGCTCGACCGGCAGATGATAGAGCAGGGTAAGTCTGGCCGGAAGCGGTACCGCGTTGTTTTCCGGCCCCTGTGGGATGGACCATCCTGGCAGCACCTCATGGCTCGGCGTAATCAGATCCTCCTCCAGCGGCAGCGTTTCCAGCAGAGATGAGTGATGGATTATCGACACCAGCCGCTGGGCCTGCGCTTTGCTAAGACGCGGGCTGTGGCGCAGGGTGAGATAGCAGAAGCCAAGGCTGATACGGTTGCTGACCTGGCGCAGATTGTGGAGCTCTTCGCGATCGCCGATGGTGATCTGCACCGGATGGCGGCAGCTGGTGCCGAGATCGCGGTCAAAGAGTTGAGGAGTGATCCAGTACTCCACCGCCTGGATCAGCGGATGCTGCAGGTGGTAACGGGGATGGTTCTCCAGCCGGACGAGTTCCGGACTGAACCGCTTCAGGCGGAATGGCCCGCAGCCGATGGCCGGATCGTCAGGATGCGCCAGCACGCTGCAGTAGCTGGCGAGACGGAACGGCAGCCAGTAGTCAGGACGATGCAGCGTGATGGTTAGGCACTGGGCGTGAGTGACATCGATACGGCTAAGGCTGGCGAAGAGGGTCCGCAAGGCGGGCAGCTCAAGCAGCAGCCGTAACCGCTGCCGCAGCTGCGCGGTTTCCACCGCATCGCCATTGTGCCAGTACAGCGTGGAGCGAATATAAAAATGCCAGCGCAGGCCGTCCGGTGAGACCTGCCAGTGATGCGCCAGATCGCCGATCGGCATATTGTCGCCTTCGTCGAAGCGCGTTAGCCCGGCATAGATCTGCCCGGCCAGATGCTGCTCGGCGCGTCCGGGCAGAAAGCCAGGGCGCAGCGGCTCCAGTGGGCGATAGTAAGGAATACGCAGCGTCGGAGTATTGTTTTGCCACTGACCGCCGAGGAAGGGATGGAGCAGGGCTTTCAGCTCCACCGGGGCCAGCTGCGCCAGCTCCAGCGCGTTTTGCTGCTGACCGTTGTTCAGCGCGTGCTCCATCATCTCGTTGCGCAGACTTTCCGGGGTTTTGTGAAATGAGAGTTGCCCGCGTTTGCCGCGCCCGGAGCTGGCCTGCCAGCTTAACCACCCCGCCTCCTGCGCCTGCCGCAGCAGAGTGCGGACGTGGCGTTCGCTGCAAAAACAGCGCTCCGCCAGTTCGCCGACGGTCACCTGCTGCTGCGCCCCGGCTGAGGGTTGCCACAATCGCTGGTACTGATTTAAACGGTGTAAGAGTCGCATGGGAGCCGTCGTCCACCGGGCTGCTGTAAACCCGGAACAATTAATAATATCTATTCACTATTACTTCCGTATATCCCAGGTGATACTTCAACACAAGCGAAGCCCATCACACATCGGGGAATACATCATGGCAAAACTGGCCGCATTTGATATGGACGGCACCCTGCTGATGCCGGACCATCGTCTCGGCGAGCAAACGCTCACCGCGCTGAAACGGCTGCGGGAACGTAATATCACCCTGACGTTCGCTACCGGTCGCCATGTGCTGGAGATGCACCATGTGATTGGCGAATTTTCCCTGGACGCATTTCTGATCACTGGCAACGGGACGCGCATCCATTCGCTGGAAGGGGAGGAGCTTTATCGCCAGGATCTCGCTCCTGAGGCGGCGGAAGCGGTGCTGCACAGCAAATGGGATACTCAGGCCAGCATGCATGTGTTTAACGATGGCGGCTGGTTTACCGGTCAGGCAAGACCTGAGCTGCTGAAAGCGCATGCCTTTAGCGGCTTTCACTATCAACTGTGCGATCCGAAACGCATGCCGGCACATCATGTCACCAAGATCTGTTTCTGCGGCGATCATGACGATCTCCGCCGCCTGCGGATCCAGCTGATTGAGACGCTGGGCGATCGCGCCTTTCTCTGTTTCTCGGCGATGGATTGTCTGGAAGTGCTGCCGGTTGGGTGTAATAAAGGTGCGGCGCTGGCGGTGCTCAGCCAGCACTTAGGCTTTACCCTGCAGGAGTGCATGGCGTTTGGCGATGCGATGAACGACCGCGAGATGCTGGGCAGCGTTGGGCGGGGATTTATCATGGGCAACGCGATGCCGCAGCTGAAAGCCGAGCTGCCGCATCTTCCGGTTATCGGTGACTGCCGACATCAGGCGGTCTCCCACTTTTTAACGCATTGGCTGGATAATCCTGATCTTCCTTATTCCCCCGAATAGAGAGACCCTTCCGGCAAGCCAGATAGTTTTCTATCTGGCTTTTTTTATGACCTGCCGACCAGCCTGGCGATCTCCGCCTGCCAGGGTGCGATATCGCCGATATTGGCGGTCACCCACTGCGGGTTGTAATAGGTTTCCAGGTAGCGCTCGCCGCTGTCGCACAACAGCGTGACGATGGAACCCGTTCGCCCTTCCTCGCGCATCCGCGCGGCCAGCTGCAATACGCCCCACATATTGGTGCCGGTAGAAGCGCCGACCTTGCGCCCAAGCTGTGTTTCCAGCCACAGGGCGGTGGCCACGCTCGCCGCATCCGGCACGCGCAGCATCTCGTCGACGACGTCGGGAATAAATGACGGTTCGACGCGTGGGCGACCGATGCCTTCAATTTTGCTGCCGACCGGGCTGCGCAGGCTGGCATCGCGGGTCTGCCAGTACTCGAGGAAGACCGAATTCTGCGGGTCAACGACCATCAACTGCGTCTCATGGCCCTGGCTGCGGATATAGCGGCCAATGGTTGCCGAGGTGCCGCCGGTGCCGGCGCTCATGACGATCCATGACGGCTGCGGGTGCGGTTCATGGCTCATCTGACGGAAAATACTGTCGGCGATATTATTGTTACCGCGCCAGTCGGTGGCCCGCTCGGCAAAGGTGAATTGATCCATATAATGGCCGTTCAGCTCGCGGGCCAGCATTTCGGAAGCGTCGTAGATTTCGCAGGCGCTCTGCACAAAATGGCAGCGTCCGCCGTAAAACTCGATCTGTTCGATTTTACGTTTGGCGGTGCAGGAAGGCATCACGGCGATAAACGGCAGCCCCAGCAGGCGGGCGAAGTAGGCCTCCGAAACGGCGGTTGAGCCCGAGGAGGATTCAATAATCGGCGTACCTTCTTTGATCCAGCCGTTGCACAGGCCATAGAGAAACAGCGACCGTGCCAGGCGATGCTTAAGGCTGCCGGTAGGGTGGGTACTTTCATCTTTCAGATACAGCTGGATGCCCGGAAACGCAGGCAGCGCCAGCCGGATCAGATGCGTGTCAGCGGAGCGCTGATAGTCGGCGTTGATTTCGCTAATGGCATGTTTAACCCAGGCGCTATTCATCGTGATTTCCTGTTTGTCATTTTGTGCCTAGCTTAGCGGAAAGTCCGGGAAAAATTGTTGCCATTTAGCCTTTGGATTACCATTATGGGAGCAAAATTTTCTCTTCGGATGCCCTATGTTAGATAAAATTGACCGTAAGCTGCTGGCGCTGCTGCAGGAAGATTGCACCCTCTCTTTGCAGGCGCTGGCCGATGCCGTTAATCTGACCACCACGCCCTGCTGGAAACGCCTGAAACGGCTCGAAGATGAAGGTATTTTGCGCGGGCGCGTCGCCTTACTGGATGCGGAAAAGGTGGGGCTGGGCCTGACGGCGTTTGTCCTGATCAAGACCCAGCATCACAGCAGCGACTGGTATTGCCATTTTGTGAGCGAAGTGACGCAGATGGCGGAAGTGCTCGGCTTCTGGCGGATGGCGGGAGAGTATGACTACCTGCTACGGGTACAGGTGGCTGATATGAAACGTTATGACGATTTTTATAAACGTTTAGTGAACAGCGTGCCGGGGCTGTCGGATGTCACTTCGAGTTTTGCCATGGAACAGATAAAATATACCACCGCCTTGCCTGTCGAATAACGGTATTGCGCCGTAACCCATTACAAATCAGGATTTTACTGCTTGCGATTATTTGCTCAACTCAGCTGGTACTTCCGCCGGGAGTGGCGCCGCTATCTTGGCGCGATTGCCCTGCTGGCCATTATTGCCGTCCTGCAGCTTATTCCGCCGAAGGTGGTGGGCATTGTGGTGGACGGAGTGACGCAACAACATTACACCGCCGAGAAGGTGTGGATGTGGATCGGCGCGCTGGTGCTGGTCGCGGTAATGGTCTACCTGCTGCGCTATGTCTGGCGCGTGCTGCTGTTCGGCGCCTCTTACCAGCTGGCGGTCGAACTGCGGGAAGATTTTTACCGGCAACTGAGTCGCCAGCATCCGGCATTCTATTTGCGCCATCGCACTGGCGATCTGATCGCCCGCGCCACCAACGATGTTGACCGGGTGGTATTTGCCGCCGGTGAAGGGGTGTTAACCCTGGTGGATTCGATGGTGATGGGCTGTGCGGTATTGATTGTGATGTCGACGCAGATTAGCTGGCAGCTCACCCTGCTGGCGCTGTTGCCGATGCCGCTGATGGCGCTGGCGATTAAACGCAACGGCGATGCGCTTCACGAACGTTTTCGCGTGGCCCAGGCGGCCTTTTCCAGCCTTAACGATCGCACACAGGAGAGCCTGACCAGCATCCGCATGATTAAGGCTTTTGGGCTGGAGGATCGCCAGTCGGCGCAGTTTGCCGCCGATGCCGCCGATACCGGCGCGAAAAATATGCGCGTGGCACGCATTGACGCGCGTTTCGACCCCACCATCTATATCGCCATTGGGGCCGCTAACCTGCTGGCTATCGGCGGCGGCAGCTGGATGGTGATCCACGGCAGCCTGACGCTGGGCCAGCTGACCAGCTTTGTGATGTATCTTGGCCTGATGATTTGGCCGATGCTGGCGCTGGCGTGGATGTTTAACATTGTTGAGCGCGGTAGCGCGGCCTATGGCCGTATCCGCACGATGCTCGAAGAGGCGCCAGCGGTGGACGACGGTACTGAAGCCGTGCCGGCAGGCCGCGGTGTCCTGCAGGTTGCCATTCGCAACTTCATCTATCCGCAGGCGAGTAAACCTTCGCTGGAGCAGGTTAATTTTACCCTCCAGCCGGGGCAAATGCTGGGTATCTGCGGGCCGACGGGCGCCGGTAAAAGTACCATTCTGGCGCTGCTGCAACGTCATTTTGACGTCACCAGCGGCGAGATCCGCTTTCACGATCTGCCGCTGCCGCGTCTGCAGCTCGACAGCTGGCGCGCCCGGCTGGCGGTGGTCAATCAGACGCCATTTTTATTCTCCGACACCGTCGCCAATAATATCGCGCTGGGCAAACCGGATGCGACACCAGCGCAGATTGAACGCGTGGCACGGCTGGCCAGCGTGCATGACGACATTCTGCGCCTGCCCCAGGGGTACGATACCGAAGTGGGCGAGCGCGGCGTGATGCTCTCCGGCGGCCAGAAACAGCGCATCTCGATTGCCCGCGCTCTGCTGCTGGAGGCCGAAATTTTGATCCTGGATGATGCTTTGTCGGCGGTGGATGGCCGTACGGAGCACCAGATCCTGCACAACCTGCGCCAGTGGGGAGAGGGGCGGACGGTGATTATCAGCGCCCACCGGCTGTCGGCGCTGACCGAGGCCAGTGAAATTCTGGTGCTGCAACATGGGCATATTGCCCAGCGTGGCCGCCATGAGGCGCTGGCCGTGCAGCCAGGCTGGTACCGCGACATGTATCGTTATCAGCAACTGGAAGCCGCGCTCGACGAGGTTCCGCAGGCGCAAGAGGAGGCCCTGGATGCGTAGCTTTACCGAACTCTGGCCGACGCTTAAACGCCTGCTGGCCTATGGTTCACCGTGGCGTAAGCCGCTGGCCATCGCGGTGGGGATGATGTGGATCGCGGCGGCGGCGGAAGTGAGCGGTCCGCTGCTCATCAGCTATTTCATCGATAATATGGTGGCGAAACATACGCTGCCGCTGAAGCTGGTGGCAGGCCTGGCGGTAGCCTATATCGGCCTGCAGCTGCTGGCGGCGTTACTGCACTATAACCAGTCGTTACTGTTTAACCGCGCCGCGGTCGGCGTCGTCCAGCAGTTGCGCAGCGACGTGATGGATGCCGCCCTGCATCAGCCGCTCAGCGAGTTTGATACCCAGCCGGTTGGGCAGCTTATCTCACGGGTGACCAACGATACCGAAGTCATTCGTGACCTGTACGTGACGGTGGTGGCAACCGTGCTGCGCAGCGCCGCGCTGATCGGCGCGATGCTGGTGGCAATGTTCAGCCTCGACTGGCGAATGGCGCTGGTGGCGATCGCGATTTTCCCGGCGGTACTGATCGTGATGATTATCTATCAGCGCTATAGCACGCCGATTGTGCGCCGGGTGCGCGCCTGGCTTGCTGATATCAACGATGGTTTCAACGAAGTGATCAACGGCATGGGGGTCATCCAGCAGTTCCGCCAGCAGGCGCGCTTTGGTGAGCGGATGCGCGAGGCCAGCTACGCCCACTACCTGGCGCGAATGCAGACGCTGCGCCTCGACGGTTTCCTGCTGCGCCCGCTGCTGAGCCTTTTTTCTTCGCTGGTGCTGTGCGGGCTGCTGATGCTGTTTGGCTTTAGCGCGGTGGGCACGATCGAGGTCGGTGTCCTGTACGCGTTTATCAGCTATCTCGGACGCCTCAATGAGCCACTCATTGAGCTGACCACCCAGCAGTCGATGCTGCAGCAGGCGGTGGTCGCCGGCGAACGCGTTTTTGAGCTGATGGATCGCCCGCGCCAGGCGTGGGGCTCGGATGACGCGCCGCTGCGCAGCGGTCGGGTGGAAATTGACCATCTCTCTTTTGCCTACCGGGGTGATCGACTGGTCCTGCAGGATATCAGCCTGGACATTCCCTCGCGCAGCTTCGTGGCGCTGGTCGGGCATACCGGCAGCGGGAAGAGTACCCTCGCGAGTCTGATGATGGGCTATTACCCGTTAACCCACGGGGAGATCCGCATCGATGGCCGGCCGCTCGCTTCCCTCAGCCACAGCGCGTTGCGTCGGGGCATCGCGATGGTGCAACAGGATCCGGTGGTGCTGGCGGATACCTTCTATGCCAACGTCGCGCTGGGTCGGGACATCAGTGAGACGCAGGTCTGGGAAGCGCTGGAGGCGGTGCAACTGGCGGAGGTGGCGCGCAGCATGAGCGATGGCCTGTACACCCAGTTGGGCGAGCAGGGCAATAACCTCTCCGTCGGGCAGAAGCAGCTGCTGGCGCTGGCGCGCGTACTGGTGGAGACTCCGCAGGTGTTGATTCTGGATGAGGCGACGGCCAACATCGACTCCGGCACCGAGCAGGCGATTCAACTGGCGCTGGCGAAAGTCCGTCAGCATACCACCCTGGTGGTCATCGCCCATCGGCTGTCAACCATCGTTGAGGCCGATACCATCCTGGTTCTGCATCGCGGACAGGCTGTCGAGCGAGGTAATCATCAGCAGCTGCTGGCGGCGAAAGGGCGATACTGGCAGATGTATCAGCTGCAGCTGGCTGGCGAAGAGCTGGCGGCCAGCGCCAGAGAAGAATCGCTCAGCGCCTGATGCACCACCAGCAGGCAGCGAAGAAAGCGTGGCCTGCCGTGGTGCAAAAACGTTACATCAAATGCACTGTTGTGGTGCATTTTTGCGCTGCAAACGCGTTTCAGCAGGCAATTGTCTGACCTGTACCCTGTTTTTTGCCATCAAAGGGCCGCTCTGCGGCCTTTTTTCATTTCTGGCATAGCCCTTGCTTTATATCCATCGTGTTAGCTGCGGCCATTACCGAATACTGACTGGAGGGGACTTATGAAGCTGGTTACCGTGGTAATCAAACCATTCAAACTGGAAGACGTGCGTGAAGCCTTGTCTTCCATCGGCATTCAGGGCCTGACGGTCACTGAAGTCAAGGGCTTTGGCCGTCAGAAAGGTCATGCGGAGCTCTACCGCGGCGCCGAGTATAGCGTCAACTTTCTGCCAAAAGTGAAGATTGATGTGGCGATTGCCGACGATCAGCTGGATGAAGTCATCGATGTGATCAGCAAAGCGGCTTACACCGGAAAAATTGGCGACGGCAAAATTTTCGTCGCTGAATTGCAGCGCGTCATTCGCATCCGTACCGGCGAAGCTGACGAAGCGGCACTGTAATTTCCAGACCACACAGTGATGGGGAACGAAACAATGAAAATGGCAACAATGAAATCGGGTCTGGGGGCATTGGCCCTTCTTCCGGGACTGGCAATGGCTGCGCCCGCAGTGGCGGACAAAGCCGATAACGCGTTTATGATGATTTGCACCGCGTTGGTTCTGTTTATGACTATCCCGGGGATCGCGCTGTTTTACGGCGGCCTGATCCGCGGCAAAAACGTTCTTTCCATGCTGACCCAGGTGATTGTGACCTTTGGCCTGGTCTGTGTACTGTGGGTGATTTATGGCTATACCCTGGCCTTCGGCACCGGCGGCAGCTTCTTCGGTAGCTTTGACTGGGTGATGCTGAAAAATATTGAACTGAAAGCGCTGATGGGCACCTTCTATCAGTACATCCACGTGGCCTTCCAGGGATCGTTCGCCTGTATCACCGTCGGGCTGATCGTGGGGGCGCTGGCTGAACGTATTCGTTTCTCCGCCGTGCTGATTTTTGTGGTGGTGTGGATGACACTCTCTTATGTTCCGATTGCGCACATGGTCTGGGGCGGCGGTCTGCTGGCGACCCACGGCGCACTGGACTTCGCGGGCGGTACCGTTGTACACATCAACGCCGCCGTCGCCGGGCTGGTGGGTGCGTACATGATGGGCAAACGTGTGGGCTTCGGCAAAGAAGCGTTCAAACCGCATAATCTGCCGATGGTGTTCACCGGCACTGCCATCCTCTACGTGGGCTGGTTCGGCTTCAACGCCGGCTCCGCCAGCGCAGCGAACGAAATTGCCGCATTGGCTTTCGTCAACACCGTCGTCGCCACAGCGGCAGCCATCCTGGCCTGGACCTTTGGCGAATGGGCCCTGCGCGGTAAGCCTTCTCTGCTGGGCGCCTGCTCCGGTGCAATTGCCGGTCTGGTTGGCGTCACCCCGGCGTGCGGGTATATCGGTGTCGGTGGGGCGTTGATTGTGGGTATCGCATCTGGTCTGGCGGGTATTTGGGGCGTAACAGCGCTGAAACGCTGGCTGCGGGTTGATGACCCTTGCGACGTCTTCGGCGTCCACGGCGTCTGCGGCATCGTCGGCTGTATCCTGACCGGTATCTTCGCGGCCACCTCTCTGGGCGGCGTGGGTTATGCTGAAGGCGTCACCATGGGCCATCAGTTGCTGGTGCAACTCGAAAGTATCGCCATCACCATCGTCTGGTCGGGCGTCGTGGCTTACATTGGCTACAAAGTGGCTGACATGACCGTAGGGCTGCGCGTACCGGAAGAGCAGGAGCGCGAAGGGCTGGACGTCAACAGCCATGGCGAAAACGCCTACAACGCCTGATAGAAAACCCTTCTCCTTGTAGCAAAAAGCCTCCCGTCCGGGAGGCTTTTTTTATGCGTTGCGGTTGCGCATCACCCCTTCCTGGACCGTTGAAGCTACCAGCGTTCCATCCTGAGTGTAGAACTCGCCGCGGACGAAGCCACGGGCGCTGGAGGCCGAGGTGCTTTCGACACTGTACAGCAGCCATTCATTGATATTAAACGGCCGGTGGAACCACATTGAGTGGTCGATGGTGGCGACCTGCATGCCTGGCTCAAGGAAGCCGACGCCGTGCGGCTGCAGCGCGACTGGCAGGAAATTAAAGTCCGAGGCATAGCCCAGCAGATACTGATGAATACGTAGATCGTCGGGAACGGCGCCGTTGGCGCGCAGCCACACCTGGCGCACCGGTTCGGCGATATGGCCTTTCATCGGGTTATGAAATTCAACCGGGCGGATCTCCAGCGGTTTATCACAGAGGAATTTATCTTTCACCTGCGGCGGCAGAAGGTGTGCCAGCTTGCGGGCGATATCGGTTTCCGAGTGCAGGCCGTCAGGAGAGGGGGCGGGAGGCATCGCTTTCTGATGCTCATAGCCGTGCTCTGGTGCCTGGAAGGAGGCGGTCATATAGAAGATCGGCTTCCCGTTCTGAATGGCGGCCACTCGCCGGGCGCTAAAGCTGTTGCCATCGCGCAGCACTTCCACATCGTAGACGATCGGTTTCTGGCTGTCGCCGGGGCGCAGAAAATAGCTGTGAAATGAATGCACCAGACGTTCAACGGGCACGGTCTCTTTTGCTGCATACAGCGCCTGGCCCACCACCTGGCCGCCAAAAACCTGGCGCAATCCCAGGTCTTCGCTCTGTCCGCGGAATAACCCTTCCTCAATTTTTTCCAGATCTAATAATGCCAGCAGGTTAGAGAGTGCCTGACTCATACTTATCCTCAATTAATGATGGCGGCGCAGCGCGGTGCTGTGCGCGTGATGTGGCAAAGTATAACCTGGAATCGCAAGTGGTCCGATGGGTGTAATAATCTGAATAACGAGCGGTCAACAGGAACAAATCTGAGATCTGTGCCACACTTATTGACGACACGAAAGTTCCTGCCGGCGAAGCGGCGGAACATCCTCCTGGGTATTAAGGGATGATAAGGAGAACATCATGAAATTTGCCTATATGTTTAGTGCCTTAGCCGTCGCCGCGACGCTAACCGCCTGTGCTAATCACCACTCTGCCAGTTCTTCGACTCAGGCTGCCGCGCCCGACCCTTACGGCATCGCGACGCTGAGCGTGGCACAGCAGCAGCCGAGCGTTACGGGGACGATTAATATCCGCCAGAGAATCGCTTTACCGCCGGATGCGGTACTGACGGTGACCCTGTCGGATGCTTCTCTGGCAGATGCGCCAGCCCGCGTATTGTCGCAAAAAGCGGTGCGTACCGAAGGCAAGCAGGCGCCATTTAACTTTGCACTGCCTTATAACCCGGCAGACATTCAGCCGAACGCCCGTATTCTGCTGAGTGCCGCGATCGCGGTGAATGGCCAGTTGATGTTCATTACCGATACCGTGCAGACGGTGATAAACCAGGGGGGGACGCATGCCGACCTGACGCTGGTTCCGGTCACGCAGACCGCCGTTCCCGTTGCGCAATAAGCTCGCCGAGCCCCCTGACGGGGGCTTTTTTTTACCTTCAGTAAACCCAGCGATAATGCTGAAGATCGATATGGCCGCTGCCGGAGACCTGAACCCCTTCGGCCAGCAACGCCTGACGCTGTCGCTGAAGATCGGGCCCGGTGAGGGAGATATCGCCATGGCGATTGACCACCCGATGCCAGGGCAGGGTGGACCCTTCCGGCAGGCGCTTCAGTACGCCGCCTACCTGGCGCGCGGCGCGCGGTGAACCGGCCAGGCGAGCGATATCGCCGTAGGTGGCGACATAGCCTTCCGGTATCGACGCCACGATGTGCCAGACGCGTTGGGGGAATGTGTCGTGCGGATCCATGTTCAGCCCTGTTAACCGGAAAACGCCAGCATAAGCGCTGAGCCGCAGGCTGTACAGCCTGCCTCGGTTCAGGCGGGTTGTTCGATGGTGAAAGTCAGGGCCAGGCCGAGGATCTGCATGCCATGGACATTGTCAGACGGTGAACTGGCGATGAGGCTCTCAAGAAATTTCAAACGCTGCGAGGTGGCGTTAATGATTAGCTTCGCGCGCAGGCCCGGCATGGTCAGCGACGAAATGGGGTAAACCACCCGACCGCTGATGTAGACGGGCAGCTTGCGCAGTTCCACCTGGCGCAGCACGCCGACGGTGGAATAGAGCAGCGCCAGCGGTGTGACTGCTCGCACTGGTGCCTGACTGATGGTCACGAAGTCGAGCATTTTTTCCGGGCGCAGATAGTTCACGCCATGAAAGGCGATGGTCATCCCTTCAATAGCGGGTAAAGGCAGAGTGATGGTCTGTGGTGATGAGTCAGTCATTCGATTACCGTAGAGACAAAGTGCTGATGATAAAAGGGGACGCAAGGTGGCTAAGTATGGTGGATAACCCGCTTGTGTGCTGAGCGCGCGCTCGCAATCTTACCGGTTGACCGTGAGTTGCTGGTTTTATTGGCGTATTGTGCAATAAACCGGCAGGTGAGCGGGGCGAGCTTGCAATTCACCAGGTCAGCAGGGATAATGCGCCAGCGCGTTAGGTAACTAGCGCTCTCAATGGGGGCTCTGTTGGTTCTCCCGCAACGCTACTCTGTTTACCAGGTCAGGTCCGGAAGGAAGCAGCCAGAGCAGACGACGTGTGTGCCGGGATGTAGCTGGCAGGGCCCCCACCCATTTCGCCCTTCTGATGTCTCCCTTATATTTGTCCGGTCTTTACTTCTGCTATAATTAATTTCTGATACAGGTCACATATTATTTTTAGTTGTTAAAACACCCCCTTTTTATTCCATAATATTCACTTGTCATAAATATGAAATACTACTGAAATATTAATGTCATTTGTATGTCATAAATAAAGGGCATCTTACTGATGGGAATTTGTTGCCAGAGCCATGCTATAAAATATATCTCTGGATCAGCATGTTAACTTCGTGTATTAATTATGATGATTTTATTGCACGGGAAGCGTAGCTATGACCACAGTGGTTTTGAATGTAAAAATTGACGCCGAGTTAAAAGAGAAGCTGCGTCATTATGCGGAAGTGAATAACGAGAACCTGGGTACAGCAACGGAAAAGCTGCTGCAGCTGGCTTTTCAGCTGGAGGAGTCAGCAGGTGAGGCGGGGGTGACGGAAGAGGACATTGACAGCCAGCATACCGAAGAGGAAGCGACTCCATTAACCCCTAAAGAAATCAAAGCATTAAGAAAACTTCTGAAGAAGAAAAAATGAAACAACAATTCTCTACAGCCAGCAACTATAGCGAAGCTTGCGATATGTTGCGCTCAGGATACGTAAAACACGTGCGCCTGAACTGGAATATCGGTAGTGATGAGTTTTTTCGCATTGCCTCCGACTGGTGTGACACCGGCGCAAAAATAAAAAAAGATGAAGATGGCTTTATTATTTCCCTGAAAGGGTTTCCTATTCCGCGCCAGCATTAATGAAATTGCCTTTTTTCTGTCACCGGGTTGCCATAACCAGAGGGCAGGATAGGCAGGCAATTTTATAAAAACATCTCATATACCTCATGGATGATGGTCATTTGACGGGCTGAAGCCAGCCCGTCGATATTTTCTTATATTATTTTCCGCAAACGCGTATTTTCCTTCTGCTCTGCAAGGCTTTGCCACAGCGGTTGTAGCGTCGAGAAGGCCTGGCGCAATGCTTCGTCTGGCAGTGTAAATGGCAGACGCAAATAGCGATCAAATGCTCCCTCAAGACCAAAACGTGTACCGGTGCCGATATGGATCCCCTGACTTTCCGCGCGCGCAGAGAACAGCGTGGCCAGCATGTCAGGAAGTTCCACCCAAAAAGAGAGGCCACCTTCCGGCGGTGAAAATCGCCAGCGGGGAAAATACTCCGCCATTAGCGTTTCGCACATGTCCCGGCGCGCCTTCAGCATTTCCCGCCGCGGCGGCAGCAGCGTGGCGGCATTGGCCAGCAGCCAGCTGCAGGCCAGTTGCTCCAGCAACGGCGTACCTAAATCCAGGGAATCGCGTGCCTGAATAAGGGAGGCGATGGTTCGCGAACTGGCGCGGATCCAGCCGATGCGTAGTCCTCCCCAGAAACTTTTCCCGGCTGAACCAATGGTGATCACCGCGGCATCGGGATTAAAGCAGGCCAGCGGCGGGGGCGGTGGCGCGTTATACCAGAGATCAACCATGGTCTCGTCGATCACCAGCGTCGTTCGCGTCCTGGCGGCGATGTCCGCGACCCGTTGGCGGGTGGGAGCATCCATACAGCGCCCGGTGGGATTGTGAAAATCCGGCATCAGCCACGCCAGACGCGGTGCGGTCTGCGCAATAGTCGCTGCGAGTCCATCACAGTCCCATCCCTGCTGCGGAAGCGCAACGCCGACCGGGCGGCAGGAGGCACCCTGAATGGCGCTAATCGCCATCGGATAGGTGGGGGCGTCAATGACCACCCGATCACCCGGGCCGGTAAACAGGCGCAGGATCAATGCGAAGGCGCTAAGGGCGCCGTTGACCACCATCACCTCATCGGGTCGCGTCGGCAGGCCGCGTTCGCTGTAGCGCAGGGCAATGGCCTCCCGTAGCACCGGCAATCCATGCTGATCGTAGCCAGTTTGCGTCAGGTAGGGGGGTAGCAGCGTCATGGCATGCTGGAAGGCCTGATGGACTTCCGGTCCGGCGCTGAGGGCGGCGGTAGAGAGATTCAGCGTGGAGGGGATGCCTGAGGGGGGCGGTAGGTCGGCGGGGCGCTCTGGCAAGACAATGCGCGAACCGCTTCCCTGACGGCTGTAGAGAAAACCTTCCTCCCGCAGCTGACCGAGCGCGCTGGCGATGGTCGTCCGGCTGACGTTCAGCGCCGTCGCCAGCTCGCGCTCGCCGGGCAGGCGCGTTTGCAGCGTCAGTCGACCATCGAGGATCAGCAGGCGGAGCGCTTCCGCCAACTGACGCCATAGCGGCGTGCGTGAAGTGGACTCCTGCCAGTTGCCGAGCAGGCGTACCAGCGATTGCGTCCCAAAGCGTCGGGTTGACATAGCGATCCACTTTTCCAAAACTGGCCATTAATTATCAGTCCATTTTTACTGATGATGAGGGCATTCGCAATGATGTAGAGGAAAAAATATGCTTCGTCGCCTGCTGCAGTTATATATTGGTCTGGTGCTTTATGGGGTATCCACGGCGCTCTTCGTGCATGCCAATCTTGGCGCCGATCCGTGGGATGTTTTCCATCTCGGGGTGGCTAAACAGCTGGGTATCAGTTTCGGTACGGTGATTATCCTGACCGGCGCGGCGGTGCTGCTGCTGTGGATCCCGATCCGGCAAATGCCGGGGCTCGGCACGGTGAGCAACGTCATCGTGCTGGGGCTGGCGGCGGATGCCACGCTGGCCGTCCTGCCGCCGCTGGAGTCGCTGGTGGCCCGCAGTGTGCTGCTGGTGGGGGCGATTGTGCTGAATGCTATCGCCACCGGGATGTATATCGGCGCGGGCTTTGGCCCCGGGCCGCGCGATGGCCTGATGACTGGTCTGCACGCTCGTACCGGCTGGTCATTACGCGGTATCCGTACGGCTATTGAGCTCACCGTGCTGGTGATTGGCTGGCTGCTGGGCGGTAAGTTTGGCGTCGGCACCGTGATTTACGCGCTGTCGATTGGGCCGCTGATCCAGCTGTGCCTGCCGTGGTTTCGCCAGCCCGTCAGCCGCAAAGCGGTCAGCACTCCGCAGGAGATAGTTTCCTGAATTAACGACTCGCCCTCTGCGTCGTGAAGAGGGCGAGCCGCCGCTTACAGGCCGCTCAGGCCGTGAAGCATCATGTAGATCCCCACCACGATAATCAGTAAACCTGAGAACCAGGGCGCCTTGCGCGAGACATCGTTAAGCCAGGGCCAGCGGCGGGTGGCCTGTTTAAGACTCAACGCGGCGATGGCTCCGGAAGCCACCAGCGTCAGCGCCAGACCAACGCTAAAACCCAGCACCAGCGTGGCGCCAAGGGAGAATTTCTTCAGCTGTAAACAAATAAGCAGCACGGTAATGGACGCCGGGCAGGGGATCAGCCCGCCGGTCAGGCCAAACAGCACGATCTGCCCGGTTGTCACCTGGCGACCATCAAAGCGCCGGTTGATCTCCAGCGCATGAGCTCGCTGGTGCGCGTCCTGCCACTCCGCCACCACCAGCGGCGCAGCGGATGAGGGCGTATGGTGATGGTCATGGTGATGCTCATGGTCATGGTGGTGCTCATGTTCGTGGTGATGCTCATGTTCATGGTGGTGATCATGGTGTGTGTGGGGCTGCGATTCTCGCCAGGTGCGCCAGAGCATCCAGCAGGCAATCAGTACAATCGCTATCCCCGAGAACAGTTGAAACCAGGGCTCTGACGTCTGCGCGTTCCAGCCGCGGCCAAACCACAGGCCGGCCATGGCGATCAGCCAGACCACCGCCGTATGCGAAACCGTCGCCGCCAGCCCCAGCAGTACCGCCTGCTTTAAGGTTCCCCGCACCGCCACGATAAAGGCGGCCATCATTGTTTTTGAGTGCCCGGGTTCAAGGCCATGCAGCGCGCCGAGCAGTATTGCGCTGGGTATAAACAGCCAGGCATTGCCCTGCTGCAGAAGGGAAGTGAAATCGTTCATATCGGGATCCTTGCCAAAAGTGCGTTCATCCTACTCCCCCCCAGTAGTGAAATACTACCCCCCAGTAGAAAAAGCGGCGGGCAAAAAGGATCATGCTATGCTGGCAGGCGTTGCCGGCGACGAGGGCCGGGCAATGACGGACAGAATGAAACGGTGGATCGTGCAATGTCACATACAGTTCGACACAAGAAGATGTTACTGACCCGGCTGAAGAAAATTCAGGGGCAGAGTTCCGCGTTAGAGAAAATGCTTAATCGCGAGCATGAGTGCGCTGAGGTGCTACAGCAGCTGGCGGCGATCCGCGGCGCGGTCAACGGCATGATGCTGCAGGTTATTCAGGGGCATCTGACCGACCATGTGGTGAAAGAGCCAGACGAGACGCAGCGTGAAGCGGATCTGGAAACGGTGATGCAGGTCATTAAATCCTATCTGAAGTAGCACCTGGCAGCGGGCGGCCAAGAGGCCGCTCCCGCTGGTGTTCCGCTCAACGCTCCTGTCGCTTAATGGGCATGGAGGTTATTTTCCGCCCACAGAATGAACTTCTCTTTCGGCAGCGCCTTGCTGTACAGCCACCCCTGGGCGTACTGGACGCCATGCTGTCGCAGCCAGTCGCGCTGGCTTTCAGTTTCCACCCCTTCGGCGACGGTGGCCAGATTGAGCGCTTTGGCCATTTCAATAATGTGCGGCGTCAGTGGCCGGTATTCGAGGGTATCGACAAAGGATTTATCGATTTTCAGCGTGTCGACGTCCAGCTTCTGCAGATAGCTGAGGCTGGAGTAACCGGTACCAAAATCGTCAATCGAGATGCGGTGCCCGGCCTGGCGGTAGTGAGCGATCACCGGCATGGTGGTCTCCGGGTCGACAAACCCGCGCTCGGTAATTTCAAGGATGATCTGTTCGGCGGCGATTCCCCAATGCTGAAGCTGATCCCGCAACAGCGTGGGCAGGGTGGAGGAACGTAAATCATCTACTGAGAGATTGATGGAGATATGCACTTCCGGCCGCTGCCGCAGCCAGGGGCCCAGGTCGGTAAAAATTTTCCTGACGATATCTTCCGTCAACTGCGTAATCAGCCCGGTCTGCTCGGCCAGGGGAATAAAAATATCCGGTGATAAAAAGGTGCCGTCGGGTTGCTGCCAGCGCGCCAGCGCCTCGGCCCCGGCGATTTTCCCATCCTGCAACGAGATTATCGGCTGATAGTAAACCTGAATCGCTTCGGAGTTGAGTGCGTCCAGCATGCTGTTACGCGGTGAGCGCAGATGCCTGAGCAGGCGCAGCAGCAACCAGGTGGCAAGCAGGCTGGTGAAGATGCCGACAGGGAGCCAAAAGATCAGCTGTTGTCGAATGCGCTGCTGCAGCGGCAGTGTGGACGACCAGGTCACGATGCCGGAGCCTAGCTCGGGAATGCGCTGGATCCGATAGACCGTGTTATCCAGCGTCAGCATATTAACATGCGGATCTTTAATGCGTTGCCAGACCGTGTCCGGCAGCGGTTGGCTGCTGATCACCATTTTCAGGTGGTCCAAACCAAACAGCATGGTATGGATCTTCTCCTCGCTGGCAGGAACCACATCGATAAAAGAGATGGGATCGATCATTACCATATGCTGTTGACTGCCCATGGCCGTCATCTGGTGATCGAGGCCGAGATCGTTAATCGAGGTCAGCCAGGTGCGATAGCCGTCGGCGGCAATGTGATCCGGCGGGGGAAAAGTGACCGCGACGCTATGATCTTCCAGCGAGGAACATTGCGGCACGGAATCACGCAGCCAGAGCACTTCCTGCACGTAGCGATGGGTATAGGCGATGCGACGGAGCGTGAGCAGATGCTCAGGGCTACAGGAGGCGGCAGTGTGTGAGTCGGCCTCGCGCAGCGCTTCCCGCGCCTGATCGGCGACCTGCAGCGTGCGGACGACGATACGATTGGAATAATCATCCAGTTCACGATAAAACTGCATTTTGGCCTGTCGCGCTGCCTGCCAGATGCTGAGTGAGATGGGCAGGATGATGGCCAGTATCAGCACCCCTGTAAACAGCGCCACCAGATGCCGGGTCCTCATGCCTGTGTCCTTATCGTTCGCCGGGTGTCATCAGTATATGCGAAAGATAAACCGGGCGCAGCGAGAGAAGTGACCCGAGGTCGCGAAAAAACCGGCATCGCGAGAGGCTGCGATGCCGGGAGAGAAGGATGATTCCGATGCAGCAGAATAAAAAATGAGGGTGTGAATGCCGGGCAGGGTGTGTTCCGGCATTCAGTCGCAGCATACGCTGCGCAGATGACAGCAATATGTTAGCTAGTGCGCATCTGGAGCCGGGATATCGGCGCTGATACGCAGGTCGTTCTCATCAAATACCATGCAGAAGCGCTCATCGAAGGCCAGATTTATTTTCTGCCACGGGCGGAAATGGACGTCGCCTGGCAGCAGGACCTTGACGTTATCGTGGCCGTAGCACTGGCCGAACAGATAGGTATTGTTACCCAGACGCTCCACCACTTCACATTGAAACTCCACCACGGTACCGGTAGTGACGTCGGGCGTGAGATGCTCTGGCCGGATCCCCAGCGTCACCGCGGCGCCGGGCTTCAGCGGCTGGGTAGCGATATTGAGGGCCAACTGATGGTCCTGCGCGAGGGTGACCGTTAAGCGTTCCGGCTGCCAGTCGCTGATGATGGCCGGCAAAAAGTTCATCTTCGGTGAGCCGATAAAGCCGGCGACGAATTTGTTGACCGGATTGTAATACAGCGCCATCGGCGAACCCATTTGTTCGACCTTCCCGTAGTTCATGACCACGATTTTATCGGCCAGCGTCATCGCCTCTACCTGATCGTGCGTGACATACACCATGGTGGTCTTCAGCTCCTGGTGCAGACGGGCAATATGCAGGCGCATATCGACGCGCAGCTCCGCATCGAGGTTAGAGAGCGGCTCATCGAACATAAACACCCGGGGATTCCGTACGATCGCGCGGCCAATAGCCACGCGCTGCCGCTGGCCGCCGGAGAGCTGCTTCGGTTTACGATCCAGCAGGTGCGAGAGCTGCAGCGTTTTGGCTACCATTTCCACCTGGCGGCGGATCTCCATTTTCGGTACTTTGTTAACCTTCAGCCCGTAGCCCATGTTCTCTGCCACCGTCATGTGCGGGTAGAGCGCATAGGACTGGAAGACCATCGCCACGCCGCGGCGAGCGGGCACCACATCATTCATCACCTCATCGCCGATCAGCACTTCACCCTCGCTGACCTCTTCCAGACCGGCAATCATGCGCAGCAGCGTCGATTTTCCACAGCCGGAAGGACCGACGAAGACGGCAAACTCGCCATCTTCAATATCGAGATTGACCTGGTGCAGCGTCACCGTGCTGCCGAACCTTTTGGTGACATTCCTCAGTCGTATATTGGACATCCACATTCCCCGAAGTGAGTAGCTGTTGTTTGCCGTTGGTATGCCGCTGTGTTTAGTATGAATTGTATTACGTGTAACAATTCAGCGTGGCGATGTTCAACAGCAGTAAAATCATGTCCTGACTATAACTTCCGCGGTTTTAGCGCCATACAGCGGCGTTTCATTTCTGCAAGGATGATCACACAACTGGCAGCTTATGGTAGTTTTGTCAGCAATCTACGGGTAGCGTATAACAAAAGAGAGCTGGAACCTTTTTCTCATATAACTCGGCAGTTTGAAGTGATTTATTTTTCTGACTGGCAGAGATAAGTCCAATAAAAACCATTAAATTGTTATACCTTCACATGAGGTTGATAATGAAAAAGAACACGCTTGCTGCACTGATCCTTACCACCCTGGCGGCGGGGCAACTCACCAGCCTGCAGGCGCACGCCGCCGGGCAGCTCAACGTCTGGGAAGACATTAAAAAATCCGCCGGCATCAAAACCGCGGTTAGCGATTTTGAAAAGCAGTACAACGTGAAGGTTAATCTCCAGGAGATGCCTTATGCCCAGCAGCTGGAAAAACTGCGCCTCGACGGCCCGGCGGGCATTGGGCCGGACGTGCTGGTGATCCCGAATGACCAGCTCGGCGGCGCCGTGGTTCAGGGACTTCTCTCGCCGCTCAGCGTCGATCAGGCGAAACAGGATGCCTTTACGCCAGCCTCCATCAATGCCTTCCGCATGGATAACGCGTTGTACGGGATCCCGAAGGCGGTGGAAACCCTGGTGCTTATCTACAACAAAGACCTGATCGACAAGCCGCTGGACAGCCTGCAGGCCTGGCTGGACTACTCGAAAACCCAGCGCGAGCAGAACAAATACGGCCTGCTCGCCAAGTTTGACCAGATCTATTACAGCTGGGGGGCGATTGGCCCGATGGGCGGCTATATCTTTGCTAAAAACGACAGCGGCGGCTTTAACCCGCAGCAGGTGGGTCTCAATACCCCTGGCGCCGTGGAAGCCGTCACCTTCCTGAAAAAATTCTATACCGAGAAGGTCTTTCCGGCGGGGATCCTCGGCGATAACGGGCTGAATGCCATCGACTCGCTGTTTACCGAGAAAAAAGCGGCGGCGGTGATCAACGGCCCCTGGGCCTTCCAGCCGTATGAAGCCGCTGGCATTAACTATGGCGTGGCGCCGCTGCCGACCCTGCCGGACGGCAAGCCGATGAGCTCCTTCCTGGGCGTCAAAGGCTATGTGGTATCGACCTGGAGTAAAGACAAAGCGCTGGCGCAACAGTTTATCGAGTTCATCAACCAGCCGCAGTATGTGAAAGCCCGCTATGTCGCCACCGGCGAAATTCCGCCGCTGAAGGCGATGATTGACGATCCGGTGATTAAAAACGACCAAAAGGCCAGCGCCGTTGCCATCCAGTCGGCGCGGGCGGTGGCGATGCCGGGCATTCCGGAGATGGGGGAAGTGTGGGGGCCGGCCAACGCCGCGCTTGAACTGAGCCTCACCGGTAAGCAGGCGCCGCAGGCCGCACTCGATAATGCGGTGAAACAGATCACGATGCAGATCGAAGCAATGCAGGCCAGCAATCAGTAATTCACCGTTACATGAAGTCACCGAGCGGGAGGGGGACCTCCCGTTTGTAGAAGGAGTTGAGTGTGAGCATCCATTCCAGCGAAAATTTTAGCGACGCGCGCGGGCCCGGGCGTCATGCGTGGTGCGGCCTGCTGCTGGCAATCGTGCCGGGTTTCGGTCAGTTTTATCATCGCCAGTGGCTGAAAGGGCTGGTCTTCCTGGTGCTGCTGAGCAGCTTTCTGGGCATTTTTTATGATTTCCTGCGCGAGGGGCTGTGGGGGTTATATACCCTGGGCGAAGAGGTGCCCCGGGATAACTCTATCTTCCTGCTAGCGGAGGGGATTATCAGCGTGCTGATTGTCGCCTTCGGCGTGCTGATCTATTTTCTCTCGCTGCGGGATGCGTGGCTGAATGGCAAAAAACGCGATGAGGGGATCGCCCTGAACAGCGTGCGTAAGCAGTACCAGATGCTGCTGAGCGACGGATTTCCGTATCTGATGATCACCCCGGGCTTTATTCTGCTGGTGTTTGTAGTGATCTTTCCGATTCTGTTCGGTTTCGCCATCGCCTTCACCAACTACAACCTGTACCACACGCCGCCGGCGAAGCTGGTGGACTGGGTGGGCCTGAAAAACTTCGTCAATATTTTCACCCTCTCCATTTGGCGCTCCACCTTCCTGGATGTGCTGCAGTGGACCGTGGTGTGGACGCTGCTGGCGACCACCCTGCAGTGTACGGTGGGCGTGCTGCTGGCGATTCTGGTGAACCAAAAAGATCTGCGCTTTAAGCCGCTGATCCGCACCATCTTTATTTTGCCGTGGGCGGTGCCGGGGTTTGTCACCATCCTCGTCTTTGCCGGGATGTTTAACGATTCATTCGGGGTCATCAACAACGCGATCCTGTCGTTCTTCGGCATCAGCCCGAAGGCATGGTTGACCGACCCATTCTGGACCAAAACGGCGCTGATCATGATGCAGACCTGGCTTGGCTTCCCGTTTGTCTTTGCTATGACCACCGGCGTGCTGCAGGCGATCCCGGACGATCTGTATGAAGCGGCGACGATGGACGGCGCCAGCGCCTTTACTCGTCTGCGCACCATCACCCTGCCGCTGGTGCTGTACGCGATCGCGCCGATCATTATCACCCAGTACACCTTCAACTTTAATAACTTCAACATCATTTATCTGTTTAACAACGGCGGTCCTGCGGTGGCGGGCTCCAACGCCGGTGGGACGGATATTCTGGTGTCGTGGATCTATAAGCTGACGATGTCCTCGTCGCAGTACGCCATCGCGGCGACCATCACGATCCTGCTGTCGATCTTCGTCGTCGGCCTGGCGCTGTGGCAGTTCCGCGCCACCAAATCCTTCAAAAATGACGATATGGCGTAAGGGAAGCAACATGGCTCAATCACCCAGTATTAAACGCGAAAAGTGGATCCGACTCTCTCTTACCTGGCTGGTGGTTATTCTGGTCTCGGTGGTGATTATCTATCCGCTGGTCTGGACGGTCGGGGCATCGCTGAACGCCGGCAATAGCCTGCTCAGTACCTCGATCATTCCGGAAAACCTGTCGTTCCAGCACTATGCCGATCTGTTCAATGGCAATGTGAATTACCTCACCTGGTACTGGAACTCAATGAAAATCAGCTTCCTGACCATGGTGCTGACCCTGATTAGCGTCAGCTTTACCGCTTACGCCTTCTCCCGCTTCCGCTTTAAAGGGCGGCAGAACGGGCTGATGCTGTTCCTGCTGCTGCAGATGATCCCGCAGTTTTCCGCGCTGATTGCGATCTTTGTGCTGTCGCAACTGCTTGGCCTGATTAACAGCCATCTGGCGCTGGTACTGATCTACGTCGGGGGGATGATCCCGATGAATACCTGGCTGATGAAGGGGTATCTCGACGCGATCCCCAAAGATCTGGATGAGTCCGCCCGCATGGATGGCGCCAGCAGCTTTCGCATCTTTATCGAGATCATCATGCCGTTGTCGAGGCCTATCCTCGCGGTGGTGGCGCTGTTCTCTTTCACCGGTCCGCTGGGGGATTTCATCCTCTCCAGCACCATCCTGCGCACCCCGGATAAATACACGCTGCCTATTGGTCTGTATAACCTGGTGGCACAAAAAATGGGTGCCAGCTACACCACCTACGCGGCGGGGGCGGTGTTGATTGCCGTACCGGTGGCGATCCTCTACCTGGCGTTACAAAAATACTTTGTCTCCGGCCTGACCTCGGGCAGTACTAAAGGATAAGCACATGAAAAGATTCACACCCGCATGGCTTGCGGTTTGTCTGGCATGCAGTTTCTCCACCCCTTCTCTGGCCGCGGACGCACTTGAAACCCGCGCGTTTCAGGGCATGCCGGCGGACTTTATCAAAGGCGCGGATATCTCCACGCTGCTGGATGCCGAAAAGCACGGGGCGACGTTCTACGACCAGAATAATCAGCGCAAGGATCCGATCGCGATTCTGAAAGAGAACGGCGTCAACTATGTTCGCCTCCGTCTGTGGGTGGATCCGAAATCGGCGAGCGGCGAGGACTATGGCGGCGGAAATAACGACCTGGCCACCACCCTGACCCTGGCGAAACGGGCGAAAGCCCAGGGGATGAAACTGCTGCTCGATTTTCATTACAGCGATTTCTGGACCGATCCCGGCAAGCAGTTCAAACCGAAAGCCTGGGAAAAGATGGATTATCCGCAGCTGAAAACGGCGATTCATGACTATACCCGCGATACCATCGCCCGCTTTAAGCAGGCGGGCGTCCTGCCGGATATGGTGCAGATCGGCAACGAAATCAACGGTGGCATCCTGTGGCCGGAAGGGAAAAGCTGGGGGCAGGGCGGCGGAGAGTTCGACCGTCTAGCCGGGCTGCTGAACGCGGCTATTGATGGCCTGAAGGAAAACCTGCATCACGGCGAGCAGGTGAAAATCATGCTGCATCTGGCCGAAGGGACCAAGAACGATACCTTCCGCTGGTGGTTTGATGAGATTGATAAACGCCATGTGCCGTATGACGTGATTGGTCTGTCGATGTACACCTACTGGAATGGCCCGATCAGCGCTCTGAAGGCTAACATGGATGACATCAGCAAACGCTATAACAAAGACGTTATCGTCGTCGAGGCGGCCTATGCCTATACCCTGGCCAACTGCGACAACGCGGAAAATAGTTTCCAGGCGAAAGAGGAAAAGGACGGGGGTTATCCCGCCACCGTGCAGGGGCAATATCACTATATTCACGATCTGATGCAGGCCGTAATAGATGTTCCCGACCAGCGCGGCAAAGGTATTTTTTACTGGGAGCCCACGTGGATTGCCGTGCCGGGAAATACCTGGGCTACCCCGGCGGGGATGAAATATATCCACGACGAGTGGAAAGAAGGCAATGCACGTGAAAATCAGGCGCTATTTGATTGCCAGGGAAAAGTATTGCCGTCGGTAAAAGTTTTTAATTAATTTTTTGTCGTCTTTTTCAGGAAGTTTATTATGAATAAATTTGCACCTTTACATCCGAAGGTTAGTACGCTGCTGCATGGCGCGGATTATAATCCGGAGCAATGGGAGAATGACCCCGATATTATTGATAAAGACATTGCCATGATGCAGCAGGCAAAATGCAATGTGATGTCGGTGGGAATATTTAGCTGGGCGAAACTGGAGCCACGCGAAGGGGTATTTGATTTCGCCTGGCTGGATACTATCCTCGATAAACTGTATGCCGCCGGCATTCATGTTTTTCTGGCCACGCCGAGCGGCGCGCGTCCGGCGTGGATGTCTCAGCGTTATCCGCAGGTTCTGCGGGTGGGACGCGATCGGGTACCGGCCCTGCACGGTGGCCGTCATAACCACTGTATGTCGTCACCGGTCTATCGCGAGAAGACCCTGAAAATCAATACCCTGCTGGCGGAGCGTTATTCCGCGCACCCGGCGGTGCTGGGCTGGCATATTTCCAACGAATATGGCGGCGAATGCCATTGCGATCTCTGCCAGAACCGTTTTCGCGACTGGCTGAAGGCGCGTTACCAGACCCTTGAGAACCTCAACCAGGCCTGGTGGAGCACCTTCTGGAGTCATACCTATACCGACTGGTCGCAAATTGAATCACCTGCGCCGCAGGGCGAGGTGTCAATCCACGGACTCAATCTTGACTGGCATCGCTTTAACACCGCTCAGGTGACCGATTTCTGCCGCCATGAAATTGCCCCGCTGAAGGCGGCGAACGCCTCCCTGCCGGTGACCACCAACTTTATGGAGTATTTCTACGATTACGACTACTGGCAGCTGGCGGAGGCGCTGGACTTTATCTCGTGGGACAGCTATCCGATGTGGCACCGCGATAAAGATGAAACCGCGCTGGCCTGCTACACCGCGATGTATCACGACATGATGCGCAGTCTGAAGGGCGGCAAACCGTTTGTGCTGATGGAGTCCACACCGGGCGCCACCAACTGGCAGCCGACCAGCAAACTGAAGAAGCCGGGAATGCATATTCTCTCCTCGCTGCAGGCGGTGGCGCATGGCGCCGACTCGGTGCAGTATTTCCAGTGGCGGAAAAGTCGCGGTTCGGTTGAGAAATTTCACGGCGCGGTGGTCGACCACGTCGGGCACATCGATACCCGTATTGGCCGTGAAGTCAGCCAGCTCGGTGAGATACTGAGCAAGCTGCCGGAGGTCCGGGGCTGTCGCACCGAGGCGAAAGTAGCGATTATCTTCGACCAGCAAAACCGCTGGGCGCTTGATGACGCCCAGGGGCCGCGCAATCTGGGTATGGAGTATGAGAAGACGGTCAACGAGCACTACCGCCCGTTCTGGGAGCAGGGCATTGCCGTCGATGTGATTGACGCTGATGTCGATTTAACGCCGTACCGGTTAGTGATTGCTCCGATGTTATATATGGTGCGCGATGGCTTTGCCGGGCGGGCAGAGGCGTTTGTCGCCAGCGGCGGCCACCTGGTGACCACCTACTGGACCGGCATCGTCAATGAGTCCGATCTCTGCTATCTCGGTGGCTTCCCGGGCCCGCTGCGCAATCTGCTGGGGATCTGGGCGGAAGAGATCGACTGCCTGAATGACGGCGAGTTTAATCTTGTGCAGGGGCTTGCCGGGAATCAGTGCGGTCTGCAGGGCCCCTATCAGGTGCGCCATCTCTGTGAACTAATCCATACCGAGAGCGCTCAGACGCTGGCCACCTACCGGGATGATTTCTATGCCGGACGGCCGGCGGTGACGGTGAACGGCTTCGGGAGAGGTAAAGCCTGGCATGTGGCTTCCCGCAACGATTTAGCCTTCCAGCGCGACTTCTTTGCCGCCCTGAGCAGGGAGCTGGCTCTGCCGCGGGCGATAGCGGCGGATTTACCACCCGGAGTGGTGGCTACCGCGCGCACCGACGGTGAGAGTACGTTTGTCTTCCTGCAGAACTACAGCGCGCAAAGTCATACCCTGACTCTGCCGCCTGGGTATCGGGATTGCCTGACCGACGCGGCGATGTCGGACCCGCTGACCCTGACAGCATGGGATTGCCGTATTCTTCGTCGTCACGCCTAATCCTTTTTTCTCCACGCCTGCTCTGCTGAGCAGGCTTTTTTTTATCTTAAACCTGGAGTTTATGATGGTGAGTTTAAAATCTTTCCTGCACTATTTCTCCCCTGCGCGTCCGGCACAGCCATTAAGCGAGGCGGAAAAACAGCAAATCGAGGCGCTTATTCAGGCCTTTGGTGGCGAAGCGAATATTATGCAAGTGGATGCCTGTATTACTCGTCTGCGGGTGACGGTTCGTCATCTTGCGGCCGTGGATACTGACGCATTACAGCAGCAGGGCGCGCTGGGCGTCATTATTCTCGGTCAGCAGGTTCATGCTATTTTCGGTAAGCAGTCCGATGCGCTGCGTCAATTGCTGGATGAGCATTTTGCTACCCGGAAATAAATAAAACGGGATAACCTGGAAACAGGTTATCCCGAAAATAAGACAAAAACAGCAGTGGCAATAATGATTACCGGAGGGGTAATTAACGACCTTACAGTTGGAGATAAAAATAATGTACTTGTCTTACCGGCGCGATATTACCACCAGGCCTCAACCTGCACGCCGAAATTCCAGGTATTATTCGCCGTCTGGTCTTCAAACGGTTTACCATCTTCGGAATCATTCAGGTATGAAGCAAAAATGCGTAATTCCGGGCGTGACATAAAGTCCGGCCCGTCCGCGAGGCCCAGCGCAATGGTATATTTCTCACCGGCCTGTTTGTAGCTGGTGCCATTGTTATAGCTGTCTTTCTGATAGAAACCGCCGACTTCGCCAATCAGGCGGACGTAGTCAGTGAACTGATACTGCCCACGGGCAACCAGCGACAGCATCCGCGTTTTGTCGGTGTAGTCGGTAATATCATCCGCCGAGCCCCAGGTCAGGACGTGGTTGATGGAGAACTTTTCGGTAATCGGGATCAGGCCGGTGTTAATCACGCGATAGCCGGTGGCATCGTTCACGTAGTTCCACATATCGTACCAGCCGCCGCCCTGGGAGACCATGTTCTGCGCCAGCCCTTTGTTGGCATACTGCAGCACGGTTTTGTTATAGCCGCCCAGCATATCCTGACTGATTTCACCGGTTAGCATCACGCCATTATCGGCATCGTACAGCCCGCCGTAGCTGTCCTGTTTTTTGGTGGTGTTCGGCATGGCGTAGTCGATGCCGAATTCGGTCCACGAACCCGACCACGGCTTCCAGCCTGCGTAGCGTAAATCGATATAGTTAATATTGACGTTGCTGTCGCCATCGACGCGATAGTCGACGTCGTTGGCATCGCCGCGGATCCAGGCCAGCGAGACGGCGCCCGGGCCAAGGGTGTAGTTTTCCACCCCGGCTCCTGAGCCGGAAATATTCCAGTATTTAGTATCGATGATGTGCAGATCGTGACGCTGATAGTAACGCTTTCCGCCCCAAATCACCGCATTCGGATCGCCCGGGATCAGCCCTTTGATCTGCAGGTTCAACTGACGTAAGCCGAACTGCGCATCATCATTCAGCGTGGTTTCATTATCGTTAGAGCCGTCGGATACCATGCTGACCATGCTGTCGAGATAGAAGCTGACGTCATCTTTCTTGTAGACCTCGGAGCCCAGCTCTAACTCACCATAGGTATCCGATTCGTTACCCAAACGGCCCAGCTTGTTCTTTTGCCATTCCGCTTCGCTACCGTCGCCGGAGACCCCAACCCCGGCGCGCATATAGCCATGGAAATCGATACTCGGGATCGCGGCGGTAGCCGCAAGCGCGGAAGGGGCGATTAGCGCAGCGGCTAACGCGGCGGAAAGGGCGCGCAGTGTCGTATTCATCTCTATCCTCTTATTGTTTTGTATTACGTTCACATAACTGATGTCATAAAATGCCTAAATGTAACTTCAGGCAAATGAGATATGATTATTGTGTGATTGAGTGCAAATAATCATGCTGGTTTTTGTTGTGATGGGTGAGGTGATTCACAATTAACTGTATTGTGAACGTAATACTTTTTGAGGTGTAATTTTGCGATGAAAGGTGGCGGTGAGCGTTTTTTCAAATGGCCCCTGTTACAATCATGGGATAACAACATAAGGAACCGGACCATGAAGTCTAAAAGCGCTACTCTGGAAGACGTCGCACGCCATGCGGGCGTCTCTTACCAGACCGTGTCCAGGGTACTCAATAAATCTGCCAATGTATCCGAAGCGACGCGCCGCAAGGTGGAGAAATCGATAGAGGCCTTACGGTATGTGCCAAACCGGCTGGCGCAGCAGCTGGTGGGGAAGGAGAGCCAGACGGTCGGGCTGGTGACGATTTCGCTGGCCTGGCATGCGCCTTCCCAGGTGGCGGCGGCGGTAAAACGCTATGCCAATCTGGAAGGTTACCAGGTGCTGATTTCGATGATCGATGAGAGCGTCAACCAAAGTATCCAGGATTCCATCAATGAGCTGAAATCTCAGCGGGTGGATAAAGTCATTATCAACGTGCCGCTGGAGACCGAGCAGGCACAGAAAATCGCCGCTGACAACGATGATATCGTCTGCCTTTTTCTCGATGTCGACCCCTACAGTTCCGTGTTTAACGTTTCGTTTAATCCGGCAGATGGCACCCGGGCCAGCGTCAAATATCTTTATGAGATGGGGCATCGGGAGATCGCGCTGCTGGCGGGGCCGGACAGCTCCGTCTCGGCCAAACTCCGGCTGAAAAGCTGGCTGGAGACTCTCGAGGGCTACGGCCTGAAGCCGGTGACCGTTCTGCACGGCAACTGGGATGCGCAAAGCGGCTATGCCGGCGCGCTGCAGATGCTGCGCGAAACGCCCAATTTCAGCGCCGTGCTGGTGGGTAATGACCAGATGGCGCTGGGGGTGCTCAGCGCCTTCCATCAGCACCAGGTGGCGGTGCCGGGGGAGAAGTCCGTCATTGGCTATGACGATACCTACGAAAGCTCCTTTTTCTATCCGGCGCTGAGTACGGTGTCGCTGGACCTCGATCTGCAGGGGAAAGAAGCGGTGCGGCGGATCCTCGCCAGCACCAGCGGTGCGCCACATACTTCATCCATCCTGCCGGCGCGCCTGGTGATACGTCATTCCAGCGGCGCCAGAACTGAGCAAGGCAAAGATCTGCAGGCCATCGCGGAACAGCTACGCGCCATCGCCCACCGTCTGGCGCCCTGAAACCTAAGGCGGGGAAACTCGCCTTAGGCCCATTACCCTTAATTTGAACATGGTTGATCTTTGTCGTGGAACGGCGTAACTTAAATGTTATGTTATAACATAATGACGAGGTCATCATGAAAGCCCATATCCATCCCCCCTATCGCACGGTGGTGTTTCACGACACCAGCGTTAATGAGTATTTTAAAGTCGGTTCAACCATCCGCACCGATCGCGTAATTGAACTCGACGGCGAAACTTTTCCATATGTGACGATCGAGGTCTCCTCGAAATCGCATCCGTACTACACCGGCAAACAAAAAACCTTCGCCAGCGAGGGCAGCGCGGCCCGGTTCCGTCAGCGCTTCGGCAGCTTTATTGATGCGAAAAGGAAGGCATGATGCAGGTCGTTAACTCATTACGCAGCGCCAAACAGCGCCACCCGGATTGTCAGCTGGTCAAGCGCAAAGGGCGGCTGTACGTTATCTGTAAGAGCAACCCCCGCTTTAAAGCGGTGCAGGGGCGCAAAAAACGTCGTTAACGGAAACTCTCCAGGGTGCGGCGCTGCTGACCGTCGGCGGTAAAATTGTCGGCGGCCAGCCATTGCCGCATGGCGTTATCCAGCGGCGGCCATTCGCCGTCTATCACCGAAAACCAGTCCGTATCCCGGTTATGTCCTTTGCTCACCAGCGCCTGGCGAAAACGTCCTTCGTACTGAAAACCCAGCCGTCTTGCCGCCCGGCCCGACGGCGTATTGAGACTATTACATTTCCATTCATAGCGACGATAGCCGAGCGTATCAAACACATACTGCATCAACAGCCAGTGCGCTTCGGTGGCCATAGCCGTTCGGCTCAGCAACGGTGAAAAATGCACATGTCCCACCTCTACCACACCGTGGGTGGCGTCGATGCGCATTAACGCCAGCGAGCCAACCGCTTTCCCTTGCCGCTGGTCAACGACGGCAAAATGGATCGGGTCTGCCAGCGTGGCGACCTGCTCCACCCAGGCACTGAATTCTGCAAGGTTGCTCTCAGGTTCACGCAGCAGCCACGTCCAGCTCCGGGCGTCTGGCGCCAGCTGGTGAGCAGCAAACAGATCGCTGGCATGAGCAAGAGTCAGCGGTTCGAGCTGGCAGCGGCTGCCCTGTAATACCTGCCGTGCTGGCCATGGACGCGGTTGCCAGTCAGGCAACGCGGCGCCGAGCGCTTGTCCAAACTGATTGTATTCACACATTGCGGTTTCCTTAGCGGGGTATTTCAGGCAGCGTACTCGTTCACTGGTTCCATAAAAAGTGCCACAGGAGTATGTTTTTATAGGGCCACGAGGAGGTGAAATGAACATACCGGACGATGGGTTTTTTACGCTGGTGACGCAGGGGATGCGTGACCGAATGGACGAGACCCTGCAGCGGGCCCTTTACCACACATTGCGCCATGCCATCCTGCAGGGAACCCTGGCGGCCAGCTGCCGTTTGCCCGGATCGCGAGTGATTGCCGGACGGCTGCAGCTGTCGCGGAATACGGTCAATGCTGCACTGGAGCAGCTGGCGCTGGAGGGGTACCTGACGCGGAGCCGTCAGGGGACGCAGGTGGTACCGCTCGCCGCCTGCCGCGAAGAGGCTGTGAAGGTGCCGCCCGTTGTGCTGCCTGAGCGGCTGCAAGGGCTGCCAGCCGCGATGCGTCGCGACTCTCCGGCGCTGCTGTTTACCCCTGGCATGCCGGCGGTGAACTATTTTCCGTTGCCGCTGTGGCGGCGGCTGATGGATAACGTCTTACGTGACGAGGGCAGCGCGCTGCTGGGCTATGGTGAGGCGGCAGGCGACTCTCTGCTGCGTGAGGCTATCGCTCGCCATCTGGCGCTGTCCCGGGGGATCCGTTGCGATATTCGGCAGATTGTCATTACCGAGGGGGCGCTGGAAGGGGTGAACTTATGCGCTTCGCTACTGACGGATCCTGGCGACAGCGTGTGGGGGGAAGAGCCGGGTTACCTGGGGGCCAGGAGCAGCTTCCAGCGGGCAGGGCTGCGGGTCAGCGGGATGGCGGTCGATGATGAAGGGATGGGTATCGCCAACGGCGTCGCGGAGCCGCCCCGGCTTATCTTCACCTCTCCCTCTCATCAGTATCCCCTCGGGAGCGTCATGAGCGCTGCGCGACGTCTGGCGCTGGTGGAGTATGCCCGCCTGCACGGGGCGTGGATTGTGGAGGATGACTACGACAGCGAGTTTCGCCATAGCGGAGAGCCGATCCCGGCGATGCTGGGAATGGTGCCTGATGCCCCGGTGGTGTATCTCGGTACCTTCAGCAAAACGCTCTTTCCGGCGCTGCGTATTGGCTTCATGGTGATGCCGCCTGCGCTGGCGGATGCCGCGCAGGGTGCGATTGGCACGTTGCTGCGTGGGGGACACCGCACTGAACAGCGGGCGCTGGCCAGGTTTATTGAGAAGGGGCACTATGCTCGCCATCTGGCGGCCATGCGTCGCCTGTACCGCAAGCGTCAACAACAGCTGCGTGAGGCACTGG
The DNA here is from genome assembly GCF_002806645.1 of Klebsiella sp. H-Nf2. Classification (NCBI taxonomy): domain Bacteria; kingdom Pseudomonadati; phylum Pseudomonadota; class Gammaproteobacteria; order Enterobacterales; family Enterobacteriaceae; genus Klebsiella; species Klebsiella sp. H-Nf2. The sequence goes on along the minus strand of NZ_PIBL01000006.1, from coordinate 64,779 downwards.
CGCAAGAGATAACCGTGCCATGCGACGTCCTTGGCGGGGAAGGGGGGCTCCATCTGACGGTGGCAATGGAAGGGATTGATGACCAGGCGATTGTACAGCAGGCGCGTCAGTTTCAACTGGCGCCTGCCGCGTTAAGTCATTTCTATCTCGACCCGCAGCGAGCGCGGAGCGGGCTGGTGCTGGGATATGGTAATACTTCTGCTTCCCGCTATCCGTTGGCGCTGCGGACGCTAAATCGTCTTATTGTGCAGCACCGGCGCGGGTCAGTGTAAAGACGTCGTAGAAGGAGAGCTCGCCTTTGGTGGCGACCATCTTTTTGAGCTGCGCCTTCTGCTCGCCATCGACATCCGGCGACTGAAGAATACGCTCGATCAGCTGCCGGGGAACAAAGCGGGTGTTGTACCATTCCCCGTTGTAGCACACCCGAAAGTCGAGGACATCGATATCTTCATAACGATAGCGTGGATAGACGTCAAAGAAGAAAAAAGCGTTGAACAGGATGAACAGCACCACCAGTAACCAGACCGAGTCTACCAGCGTTTCAGAGCGCAACATGACCACCAGCGTCGCCAGAAACGCGGCATACATGGCAACAAACAGCCCCGGATGGTTGCGAATAAAACTGATGCTAAAACGCGGGCGATTATCGCGTTTTTCCTGAACGTTGAGTTCGTCAATAGTGTGAGTTAGCAGGCGTTGTATTTCTGTCATCTTGGTCCCCGAATTCTGCAATGAGCCAACCGCGTGCGCCCGGCGGACCAGGCGTAGCAGGCTCAGCCTGAAGGCTATTTTATGTTGCAATATTCCGAGGCGAAAGTAACAGATCAGTTACAGAAAAGCATAACAGTTACGGATTTGGTACCGGAAGGCGCTTGATGATCTGCGCCGGGTTGCCGCCGACGACAGCCCAGGCCGGGACATCTTTGGTCACTACCGCTCCAGATGCAATGACCGCATTATCGCCAATGGTCACCCCGGGATTGATCACCGCCCGGCCGCCAATCCACACATTGTGGCCAATGGTCACCGGTTTGCCATATTCCTGGCCGCTGTTACGCGCCTCAGCATCCAGCGGATGGGTGGCGGTATAAATATGGACACCCGGCGCCAGCATGCAATTATCGCCAATATGAATAGGGCAGACGTCCAGCATCACGCAGTCAAAATTGGCGTAAAAAGCGTTGCCGAGAAAGATATTGTAGCCGTAGTCGCAGCGAAAGCTTGGCTCGATATACGCATCGCCGGCGCGACCGAACAGCTCGGCCAGAATATGCTGACGCTCTTCCTGCGCATCCGGGGAGGAATGATTATAACGATGCAACAACTGTCTGGCGCGCAGGCGATCGGCGCGAAGGGTCGGGTCGCCAGATAGATAAAGCTCACCGGCGATCATTTTGCGTTTTTCTTCACTCATGGGTCTTCCTTATACCTGACTTTTAATGGTCGCAGCAGTATAAAAAAGAAACCGGTTACAGGGTTGCTGTTGAATGAATGCTGTGAATCGTGTCACAAAGATACCCTGCAATGCCGGCGGTTAGCGTCCGGTCGGCAAACCATTACGTGCGCAGTAATTAGCGGATAAACTTCCAGACTGATGTGGGGATCTTATCGTACAGCTTATTCATGGTCAGTTCAGCCAGACGATGGTCAGCGGCTGAGTAAAATACCGCCAGCTCATTATCAGACAGTTCATATTTATTTTTTTCAATGACGCGCTCCAGCGTGTCAATTGTCTGGCAACGACGTAAGCGCATCAAATAGTCTGTTTTAGTTAATGGCTTATCAGACATAATTCCACCTTTTGATTGTAATAATTCTAACACGAGAGACTGGCCGGGTTTTCCCGACTGGCGTTGACAAAGCAACGAAATAGCCGATTACCTGATTTTTTCCACTTTTGCAAATCCGCTGAGTTAATGCCGTAGTTACTGAACAAGGTAAAAGTATCGTCCAGATATTCGTCAACCTGGGCGACCAGCTTATTATCCTCAGTGTACTTAATTTTATAATTAAGCGCGAACGTGGCAATGTGCTCGATCAATTCATTTAACTGAAGATTGACAGCCGAAGTCGGGTCGTTGACCCAGCCATGGTTGCTCTCTTCCAGGTTTGCAAGGCAGTCATGATACAGCGTTTCGCAGAGAAAGCGTAGCTGTGCAATATCATGTCTTTTTGGCGAGTATTCGTCCATAACGCATCCCCTTTTGAGTGGTTTAAACGACGACTAACAAACACCGTTGTGGGATGAACACGACTAACCGACCTGACACTAACTGAGTAATCCTGCTGATTTAACTATAATCCACTCTCCAACAGATTTCATCGTGCTATTACGAAAAATTACAATTATCAGAGAGAAATTATCTTAAAAATAGACAAATTAATTTCTTTGGCCCTGGCGCACAGCCTGAGAAATAGAGAAGTCTTATCAATCATTGGCTTAAGGCAGGCAGCAGTCGCGTTCAGAAACCGCCGGCCGAGGGCACTGGTATTAGGATTATTCCTGGTCAATGAGTGTGTAAAGATCATGAGCGCAAGGCAATGTGAAAAAATAGCCAGGGCCATATCAATATATATTAAATGCAGCACGAAAAATAAACAATGGCAATATGTGCCCTGCGGCGAGGGACAAAAAAAGGGCCGCGAATGCGGCCCTTTGTTCAGGTGTAACGATTAATGATGCTCAACCTGATGGCTGTGCTCAATATCTTCCGTTTTCTTGCTAAAGCGGCGGCGAACCACCACGAAGAACACCGGCACGAAGAAGATCGCCAGAATCGTCGCCGTCACCATCCCGCCCATTACGCCAGTACCTACTGCGTTCTGTGCGCCGGAGCCGGCACCCGAGCTGATAACCAGCGGCATAACGCCGAGGATAAACGCCAGGGAGGTCATCAGGATCGGACGCAGACGCATACGTACTGCTTCAAGCGTCGCCTCAATCAGCCCTTTGCCCTCTTTCTCCATCAGATCTTTGGCGAATTCAACGATCAATATGGCGTTCTTCGCCGACAGGCCGATGGTGGTCAACAGACCCACCTGGAAGTAAACGTCGTTGGTTAAACCGCGGAAGGTGGCGGCTAACAGCGCACCGACCACACCCAACGGGACGACCAGCATGACCGAGAACGGTATCGACCAGCTCTCATACAGCGCCGCCAGACACAGGAAGACGACAATCAGGGAGATGGCGTACAGGGCAGGGGCCTGGTTGCCGGACAGTCGTTCCTGATAAGACATCCCGGTCCAGTCGTAGCCGATACCAGAAGGCAGTTTACCCGCCAGCTCTTCCATCAGGCTCATCGCCTCACCCGTACTCTTGCCTGGCGCTGCCTGGCCGAGAATTTCCAGCGACGGCAGACCGTTGTAGCGTTCCAGACGCGGTGAACCGTATTCCCAGCGCGAGGTAGAGAAGGCGGAGAATGGCACCATCTGACCATCGCTGCCGCGAACATACCACTTGCCAATGTCTTCCGGCAGCATACGGTATTTCGCTTCAGACATGATGTACACTTTCTTCACGCGGCCACGGTCAATAAAGTCGTTGACATAGCTCCCGCCCCAGGCTGCGCCCAGCGTGGTGTTAATGTCGCTGATGGAGACACCCAGCGCCTGGGCTTTTTCCTGATCGATATCGACTTTGAACTGCGGTGTATCTTCCAGACCGTTAGGACGCACGCCGGTTAACACGTCAGGATGCTGCGCCACCATGCCAAACAGCTGATTTCGCGCTTGCGTCAGTTTTTCGTGTCCCAGACTGCCCTGGTCAATGAGCTGGAAGTCAAAGCCGGTCGCGGTACCCAGTTCAACGATAGCTGGCAGGTTAAAGGCGAACACCATCGCATCTTTAATCTGCGAGAAGTAGCCCATCGCCCGGCCGGTGATCGCTTCAACTTTGTTTTCCTCACCCGGACGCTGGCTCCAGTCTTTCAGCGAGACGAACGCGATGCCGGTGTTCTGGCCACGACCGGCGAAACCGAAGCCGTTAACCGCAAACACGGATTCCACGTTGTTCTTCTCTTTGGTGAGATAGTAGTCCGTCATCTCATCCAGCACTTTCTGCGTACGCTCCTGGGTGGCACCAGCAGGCAGCTGCGCCATGCTCAGGAATACCCCCTGGTCCTCGTCCGGCAGGAACGAGCTCGGCAGACGGACGAACAGCCACGCCATGCCCACCACGATGATCAGATACAGCACCAGATAACGACCGGTGCTGCGCAGAATGTTGCCTACGCTGTCGGTGTAGTGGTGCGTGCTCTTATCGAACATGCGGTTAAACCAGCCGAAGAAACCGGTGGTCGCGCCATGGCTGCCTTTCTGAATAGGCTTCAGCATGGTGGCGCACAGCGCTGGCGTCAGGATCAACGCCACCAGTACCGACAGCGCCATCGCAGAAACGATGGTGATGGAGAACTGGCGATAGATGGCCCCGGTTGAACCGCCGAAGAACGCCATCGGGATAAATACCGCCGACAGCACCATGGCGATACCGACCAGCGCGCCCTGGATCTGTCCCATCGATTTACGCGTCGCTTCTTTCGGCGGTAGACCCTCTTCCGCCATCACGCGCTCGACGTTCTCGACCACGACGATGGCGTCATCCACCAACAGGCCGATGGCGAGCACCATCCCGAACATCGTCAGGGTGTTTATCGAGAAGCCGAATGCTGCCAGTACCGCAAAGGTGCCTAACAGTACCACCGGTACGGCGATGGTCGGGATCAGCGTGGCGCGGAAGTTCTGCAGGAACAGATACATGACCAGGAACACCAGGATGATCGCTTCAACCAGCGTTTTAACCACTTCGTGAATAGAGATTTTCACGAACGGGGTGGTGTCATACGGGTAAACGATTTTCAGGCCCGACGGGAAAAACGGCTCCATCTTCGCCAGTTCTGCGCGGATAGCGTTGGCAGTATCCAGCGCGTTCGCGCCGGTAGCCAGTTTAATACCCAGACCGGATGCCGGCTGGCCGTTAAACTTCGCCACCACGTCATAGCTTTCGCCACCCAGTTCAATTTTGGCGACATCGCGCAGACGAACCTGGGAACCGTCCTGGTTCACCTTCAGCAGAATGTTGCCAAACTCTTCGGTATTGGTCAGACGGGTTTGCGCGATGATAGAGGCGTTAAGCTGCTGGCCTTTCACCGGCGGCGTACCCCCTAACTGACCCGCGGCCACCTGGGCGTTCTGCGCTTTCAGGGCGCTGATCACGTCTACCGGCGTCAGCTGGAAGTTGTTCAGTTTGTTCGGATCCATCCAGATACGCATGGCGTACTGGGAACCGAACAGCTGAACGTCACCGACGCCGCTGGTACGACTGATCGGGTCCTTCATGTTGGCCGCCACGTAGTCCGAAATATCGTCCTGGTTCATGGTGCCGTTGGTGTTAATAACGCCGACAACCATCAGGAAGCTGCTGGACGCTTTCTCAACGCTAATCCCTTGCTGCTGTACTTCTTGCGGCAGCAGAGGCGTCGCCAGCGCCAGCTTGTTCTGAACCTGAACCTGGGCAATATCCGGATCGGTACCGGATTCGAAGGTCAGGGTGATGGTCGCCGTACCGGTGGAGTCGCCATTGGAGGACATGTACATCAGGTGGTCGATACCGTTCATATTCTGTTCGATAACCTGAGTCACGGTGTTCTGCACGGTTTCGGCGTCAGCACCGGGGTACATGGCGGTAATGGAAATTGCTGGCGGCGCAATCGTCGGATATTGCGCTACCGGCAATTTGAGGATCGATAATCCCCCAGCCAGCATGATGATGATGGCGATCACCCATGCAAATATGGGGCGATCGATAAAGAAATTAGGCATGTCTTAACGGCTCCTGTTTAAGTTAAGACTTGGTTTGTTCTGATGGCGCGTTGCCTGCGGCTTGCTGTTTATCATCAGAAGCTACTTCCTGCGCTTTTACCTGCACGCCTGGTTTGATTTTTTGCAGGCCGGTGACGATAACGCGATCGCCCGTTTTCAGACCGTCAGTCACCAGCCATTTATCGCCGATCGCCTGAGACGCTGTGACCTGGCGGACTTCGACTTTATCGCCTTCACCGACCACCATGACGCTGGCGTCGCCGCGCGGCGTACGGGTAACGCCTTGTTGCGGTACCAGCAGGGCGTCAGGGTTGACCCCTTCTTCCAGACGCGCACGGACGAACATCCCTGGTAACAGGCTGTGATCCGGGTTCGGGAAAATCGCGCGCAGCGTGATAGAGCCGGTGGTCTGATCGACTGTCACATCCGAGAATTCCAGCGTACCGGACTGCGGATACTTAAGACCGTCATTGGTGACCAGCTCTACTTTCGCTTTGCCATTTTCCTGTTTCAGGCGGCCATCGGCCAGCTCCTGTTTCAGGCGCAGGAAATCATTGCTCGACTGGGTGACGTCAACATAGATCGGATCCAGCTGCTGAACAGTTGCCAGCGCGGTCGATTGACCATTCTGCACCAGCGCCCCTTCGGTCACCGCGGATTTACCAATCCGGCCGCTAATGGGCGAGGTGACTTTGGTGTAGGCCAGATTGATGCGCGCGGTTTCAACGGCCGCTTTCGCCGCGACCACGGCCGCATTGCTTTGCTGCGCCGTTGCGACGGCGGTATCGTAGTCTTGTTGACTAATATATTTGGTGCCTAACAGTTTCTGATAACGCTTGACCGTCAGTTGATCCATGTTTGCCGCCGCCTGGGCTTTTGCCAGGTCGCCTTTGGCGCTGTCATAGCTGGCCTGATAGGTGGCGGGATCGATCTGATACAGGGAGACGCCGGCCTGGATGTCGCTACCTTCCACGAAGTTACGTTTTAAAATAATGCCACTGACCTGAGGACGGACTTCCGCAATGCGATAGGCGCTGGTGCGGCCTGGCAGTTCGGTGGTTATTTGTAGAGGTGCGGATTGGAGCGTCACAATACCGACTTCCGGCATGTGCTGGCCTCCCTGTTGAGCCGGTTTGTCGTCACATCCTGTTAGCGCTAAGCTGCCTGAGAGCATCAGAACGACCGCCAGAGGCGTTAACCCTCTGTTTTTGTTCATATGTAAACCTCGAGTGTCCAATTTCAAAATGTTCAGTGGCTCAAACAACCACAAACCCACTACAGTCTTTCTATTATGGTCATGCTATGGTACATACATTCACAAATGTATGTAAACGTAACCTCTGTAAAGTCATTAACCTATGGCACGAAAAACCAAACAACAGGCACGTGAAACCCGGCAACTGATTCTGGATGTTGCTCTGCGTCTGTTTTCGCAGCAAGGCGTATCATCTACCTCGTTGGCAACAATTGCAAAAGCTGCGGGTGTAACGAGGGGGGCTATCTACTGGCATTTCAAGAATAAATCAGATTTATTCAATGAAATTTGGGAGCTGTCAGACGCCAGTATTAGCGATCTCGAAGTTGAGTATCGGGCAAAATTCCCTAACGATCCACTCTCAGTTATCAGGGAGATATTAGTCTATGTTCTTGAAGCGACAGTGACAGAGGAACGTCGACGATTAATGATGGAGATTATCTACCATAAGTGTGAGTTTGTCGGTGAGATGACTGTGGTGCAGCAGGCCCAGCGGCAGCTCTCCCTGGCGAGCTACGAGCGTATCGAGCAGACCTTAAAAGAGTGCATCGCTGCGAAGCTATTGCCCGCCAATTTACTCACCCGGCGGGCGGCCGTGTTAATGCGCAGCTACCTTTCCGGACTGATGGAAAACTGGCTGTTTGCCCCTGATTCATTCGACCTGCATGCGGAAGCGCGAGACTACGTCGCCATCCTGCTGGAGATGTATCAGTTCTGTCCCACGCTACGCGGCCCGGAGAGCCTGACAGCTTAACGTAGCGCGCGGATGAACGTGAATTTTTAGCGCCGTCCGCCGCTATTCGCCAGCGAAGAGAAGTGCTATTCTGCGCGCTTGCGACGACCCCCGGTATTCTCCGGCATTTGCAATCATTCATATTACTATGCTGCACACGATCTCCAGGCAACGCGCCACGTTTATCTTTCTTATTACGCTGCTCTGCTTTATTGGCCTTTTCAGCCCAGTTCAGGGCCGCGCCGCGGATCTCCCTGACCGGGCAGAGGTGCAGAGCCAGCTCAATACATTAAACAAGCAAAAAGAACTGACTCCGCAGGACAAACTGGTCCAGCAGGATTTGACCCAGACGCTGGAAACGCTGGATAAAATCGAGCGCATCAAAAGCGAGACGACGCAGCTCCGCCAGCAGGTCGAGCAAGCCCCGGCGAAGCTGCGCCAGGCGGTGGATAGTCTTAACAACTTGAGCGACGTCCCCGACGACGCCGCCACCCGCAAAACGCTCAGTACACTCTCTCTGCGTCAACTGGAGTCACGCGTCACCCAGACGCTGGACGACCTGCAGAATGCGCAAAACGATCTGGCGACTTACAACAGCCAGCTGGTTTCCCTGCAAACGCAGCCGGAACGTGTGCAGAACGCCATGTATAACGCCTCCCAGCAGCTGCAGCAGATCCGCAATCGGCTGAATGGCACTTCGGTGGGCGACGAGACCCTGCGCCCGACCCAGCAGGTGCTGTTGCAAGCGCAACAGGCATTGCTCAACGCGCAGATCGAGCAGCAGCGCAAGAGCCTCGAAGGCAACACCGTCCTGCAGGATACCCTGCAGAAGCAGCGTGACTACGTCACCGCCTGGAGCAACCGCCTGGAGCATCAGCTGCAGCTGCTGCAGGAGGCGGTGAACAGCAAACGGCTGACGCTGACGGAGAAAACCGCCCAGGAGGCGGTCACCCCGGATGAAACCACGCGAATTCAGGCCAATCCGCTGGTCAAACAAGAGCTGGATATCAACCACCAGCTGAGCGAGAAGCTGATCCAGGCGACGGAGAACGGCAACCAGCTGGTACAGCGCAATATCCAGGTGAAGAACTGGCTCGACCGCGCTCTGCAGTCTGAGCGGGATATAAAAGAGCAAATCTCCGTGCTCAGAGGCAGTCTGCTGCTGTCGCGCATTCTTTATCAGCAACAGCAGACGCTGCCGTCGGCGGACGAACTGCAGGATATGACCAACCGCATCGCCGACCTGCGGCTCGAACAGTTTGAGGTGAACCAGCAGCGCGACGCGCTGTTCCAGAGCGACGCCTTTGTCGCCAAACTGGAAGAGGGACACAGCAGCGAAGTGAACGATGAAGTGCACGCCGCGCTGCTGGAAGTGATCGACATGCGCCGCGAGCTGCTTGACCAGTTTAATAAACAGCTGGGGAACCAGCTGATGATGGCCATCAATCTGCAGATCAATCAGCAACAGCTGATGAGTGTCTCAAGCAGCCTGAGGGAAATTTTGACCCAGCAAATTTTCTGGGTGAACAGCAATAAACCGATGGACTGGGAGTGGATTAAGGCCTTCCCGGAAGCGCTGAAAGGTCAGTTTAAGGCGATGAAAATCACCGTGAACTGGGAAAAAGCGTGGCCCGCGGTGTTTATCGCTTTCCTGGCCGGTTTACCATTGCTGCTGATTGCCGGCCTGATCCGCTGGCGTCTGCAGTGGCTGAAGGATTATCAGGCTAAGCTTGCTTCCCAGGTGGGGCAGCTGCGCAACGATACCCAGCTGCATACGCCAAAGGCGATCCTGATCGACCTGATTCGTGCCTTGCCGGTGGTGCTGGTAATTTTGGCGATTGGCCTGATCTTACTCACCATGCAGCTTAATATCAGCGGACTGCTGTGGGCGTACAGTAAAAAGCTGGCCATGTTCTGGCTGGTCTTTGGCCTGTGCTGGAAAGTGCTGGAAAAGAACGGCGTGGCGGTCAGCCACTTCAATATGCCCGCACAGTTGACCAGCCACTGGCGGCGACAAATTGTTCGCGTCAGCCTCGCGCTGCTGCCGCTGAATTTCTGGTCGGTGATTTCCGAGCTGTCGCCACTGAACCTGATGGACGACGTGCTGGGGCAGTTTGTGATTTTCTTCAATCTGCTGCTGATTGCCGTGCTGGTCTGGCCGATGTGCCGGGAAAGCTGGCGCGATAAAGAGTCGCACAGCCTGCGCCTGCTGACGATCACCGTGCTGTCTATTGTCCCGGTAGCCCTGATGGTGCTGACGGCAACGGGTTACTTCTACACCACGCTGCGCCTGGCGGGACGCTGGATCGAGACCGTGTATCTGGTGATGATCTGGAACCTGCTGTACCAGACCGTGCTGCGCGGTCTGAGCGTGGCGGCGCGGCGTATCGCCTGGCGTCGCGCACTGGCGCGCCGTCAGCATCTGGTGAAGGAGGGCGCGGAAGGCGCCGAGCCACAGGAAGAGCCGGCCATTGCTCTTGAGCAAGTCAACCAGCAGACGCTGCGTATCACCATGTTAGTGATGATCGCGCTTTTTGCCGTCATGTTCTGGGCGATTTGGTCTGATCTGATCACCGTTTTCGCCTATCTCGACAGCATTACCCTCTGGCACTACAACGGTACCGAAGCGGGGGCCAGCGTGGTGCGCAGCGTCACGATGGGCAGTCTGCTGTTTGCCATTGTGGCGTCGATGGTCGCCTGGGCGCTAATACGCAACCTGCCGGGTCTGCTGGAGGTGCTGGTTCTCTCGCGTCTCAATATGCGTCAGGGAACCTCCTACGCCATCACCACCATTCTTAACTATGCGATTATCGCTATCGGTGCGATGACGGTGTTCGGGTCGCTGGGCGTCTCATGGGATAAACTGCAATGGCTGGCGGCCGCGCTGTCGGTTGGTTTAGGTTTTGGCCTGCAGGAGATCTTCGGTAACTTCGTCTCCGGCCTGATCATTCTGTTCGAGCGTCCGGTGCGCATTGGGGATACGGTAACCATCGGTACTTTCTCCGGTACGGTAAGCAAAATCCGTATTCGCGCCACCACCATCACCGACTTCGATCGCAAAGAGGTGATTATCCCGAACAAGGCGTTCGTTACCGAGCGCTTGATCAACTGGTCGCTCTCCGACACCGTGACTCGCGTGGTGATCCGCCTCGGCGTTGCCTATGGTTCAGACCTGGATAAAGTGAAAGAGGTGCTGCTGAAGGCCGCGCACGATCATCCGAAAGTAATGCAGGAGCCGGCGCCGTCGGTCTTCTTCACCACCTTCGGGGCCAGTACGCTGGATCATGAACTGCGTCTGTATGTTCGTGAACTGCGCGATCGCAGCTACACGGTGGATGAGCTCAACCGCGCCATCGACCGCCTGTGCCGGGAGAATGACATCAACATTGCCTTTAACCAGCTGGAAGTTCATCTGCGCAATGAAAAAGGCGATGAAGTCACCGAAGTGAAGCGGGACGGGAAGGGGGACGATCTGGCGCCCACCACCGCGTCCTGATCGAAGAGGGGCGGCGCAAAGCCGCCCCTGCTGCATCAAGGCACCAGTGCGGCGAGTTCTTCATCGCTGAGCCCGGTGAGTTCCTGCACGGTTTGACGTTCGAGGCCGCGCGCCAGCATTCTGGCGGCGATGCTGCGAGTGGCTTCCTGCTCACCCTCTTGCTGTCCCTGTTTACGGCCTTTTTCTTCCAGCCATTCGGCAATGGTCATCATCAGCTCCTTATGCCTGGGCGACTGCGCCGCCAGCGTGCGGATCAGCGCCCCCGGATGTTCCGTAGTTCCCGCCTGCAACATATAGCGCAGCAGCGTATTCAGCTGCGCTTCGGTCAGATAGCCTTGCGTCATCAGCGCAATCAGCGGCACCTGCAGCTCGGCCAGATCGCGATGGCGGATATGCTTTTGCAGCAGCTCCAGCATGGCCATCCGCCGATGACGGGCGATCTGATTATCTGGCATAACGGTGAGGTCCACCAGCGGAAAATCATTGCTATAGAGCGTCTTCGCCAGCGCCGGATCGGCGAATAGCTGTTGCCAGTTACGGGCCCAGGGCCAGGGGCTCACTTTGCCGTGATAAAAGAGAATGGGCACCACCAGCGGCAGCGTGTCGTGGCCGGCGTCCAGATGACGCTGCATGGCGGCCAGCGCATAGCGCAGCAGGCGAAACGCCATCAGCTTGTCCGGGGTACTCTGGTGCTCAATCAGCGCGTAAACATAGCCGGGTCCGTGACGCGTGCGCAGTGAGTAAAGGATATCGGAATAGCTGGCGCGCAGGTCCTCTTCAACAAAGCTACCGGAGACCAGCTGCAGCGAATCCAGTTCGCAGATCGCCAGAAACGGCGCGGGGAGGTACAACTGCAAAAAATCCTTCGCGACCGCCTGATGCATGAGCATCTGACGAAACACCGCGTCGTGTGGGGTTTGACTGACTTTCTCCATGAATATTGTCTCCAGTGGCGTCATGCGCAGAGGACCAGACTGCCAGCATACTGCCGGAGACAACATCCTACTTCTCTGGGTTTTGCGACCCGCTTTCCGCGTTTTTTAACTTGTTTGCATAATCCCGCCGGACAATTTCCAGCGCGCCCAGCACGGTTTGCGCCGGGATCTGATGCGATTCCAGCAACATGATTAAATCGACGGCCAGTTTGACCTCATCGGATGCATTTTCCAGTGACAATGGGCTCTCCTGTTAGCGCGTCAGCCGCGCCAGTACGTTTTCAATTTTGTCCAGTGCCTGCCTGCAGCGGGCTAGCCGGCCGCTGTAGGCCTCAACTTCTCTGGCCAGTCGCTGCTGTTCGTCAAGGCTGGTCGCCTGCGTCAGCTGGCGCTGGCGTTGGTCGCGCATCGCCAGCAGGCGGCGCTCATACTCCTGATGTTGCAGGCGACGGCGCTGCCAGCGGCTCAGCGCCGGCGAGGCGTGGTCCCAACTGCGCAACGACCAGGTCGCGGTTTCACGACGTAGCGCGGCGATTTGCGCCGCCAGACGCTCGGCAATCCAGACCACCTGCGGCAGCTGCTGACGCTCGACGGCCTGGCTCAGTTGGGTAAAATTTTGCTGGGCTTCCGCCAGATAGGCCTGCATCAGCGTGCTGCGGGTGTGAAAGAGCTGACGGTCAAAGCGCGGGCTCAGGGTCGCGTGCTCCGCCATCGGCGCAACCAGCGCGGCCAGCTCGCTGAGCTGATCGTTCAGCGTTTGTAAAAGTTGAGCTGTTTTCACCAAACCCCTCCATTCCCTTTCAGCCAACTGTGCTACAGTAGCCTCATCTGTTTGATAACGATTCGCATTATGCCACCTGTTATTCTAACCATTATCGGCTGGCTGGCGGTAGCGCTGGGTACGCTGGGCATCTTCTTACCGTTGCTGCCGACGACGCCGTTTATTCTGCTCGCCGCCTGGTGCTTTGCTCGCTCATCGCCGCGCTTTCACCAATGGCTGCTGTATCGCTCCTGGTTTGGCGGCTATCTTCGCCACTGGCAGCAGTACCGTGCAATGCCTCGCGGCGCCAAACCGCGCGCCATTGCGATGATCGTGGTGACTTTTGCTATTTCGCTGTGGCTGGTTAAGCTTACGTGGGTGCGCATCATGCTGTTGGTCATTCTGGCCTGTCTGCTGATCTTTATGTGGCGCATTCCGGTGGTTGACGCAAAGCAACAAAAGCACTGATGCGCAATAATGCCTGTTGCAATTGTTGCTGACAGCCAGTAAATTCTGGCGTTTTCGAGCGCGGGTAAGCCTGGTCAAAGGTTAAACAAATGTTTCTTTGGCCCCTTTTGCACGCCCGTGGGTAACACCGTTTCAATCAGGCATACACTTATGACCGCAACTGCACAGCAGCTTGAATATCTGAAGAACAGCATCCAGAGTATCGAGGATTATCCAAAACCTGGCATTCTTTTCCGCGATGTCACCAGCTTACTGGAAGACCCGAAGGCCTACGCGCTTAGCATTGAACTGCTGACCGAGCGCTACAAAGACGCGGGTATTACCAAAGTGGTAGGGACCGAAGCGCGTGGCTTCCTGTTCGGCGCCCCGGTCGCGCTGGCGCTGGGCGTGGGCTTTGTTCCGGTTCGCAAGCCGCGTAAGTTGCCGCGTGAAACCATTGCCGAGAGCTATGAGCTGGAGTATGGCACCGATCAGCTGGAGATCCACGTTGACGCAATCAAACCGGGTGACAAAGTGCTGGTGGTTGACGATCTGCTGGCGACCGGCGGCACCATCGACGCGACGGTCAAACTGATCCGTCGTCTCGGTGGCGAAGTGCACGATGCCGCTTTCATTATCAACCTGTTCGATCTGGGCGGCGAACAGCGCCTGGAGAAGCTGGGGATCCACTGCTACAGCCTGGTGCCGTTCCCGGGCCACTAAGCAAATCCCTCCACATAGCCTCGCCGATCGGGCGGGGCTGTGATAGCATGACCCCTTCGTGATTTCACCTTCCAGCGTTTCAGAGCCAGCCCATGAGTTATCAGGTCTTAGCCCGTAAATGGCGCCCACAAACCTTTGCTGACGTCGTCGGCCAGGAACATGTGCTGACCGCACTGGCGAACGGCTTGTCGTTAGGGCGCATTCATCACGCTTATCTCTTTTCCGGTACCCGCGGGGTCGGTAAGACCTCTATCGCCCGCCTGCTGGCGAAAGGGTTAAACTGTGAAACCGGCATCACCGCCACCCCCTGCGGCGTGTGCGATAACTGCCGGGAAATTGAACAGGGGCGTTTTGTCGATCTGATTGAGATTGACGCCGCCTCGCGAACCAAAGTCGAAGATACCCGCGACCTGCTGGATAACGTCCAGTATGCGCCGGCCCGCGGCCGCTTTAAGGTCTATCTCATCGACGAAGTCCATATGTTGTCGCGCCACAGCTTCAACGCGTTATTAAAAACGCTGGAGGAGCCGCCGGCGCACGTCAAATTCCTGCTGGCGACGACGGATCCGCAGAAGCTGCCGGTGACGATCTTATCCCGCTGCCTGCAGTTCCATCTCAAAGCCCTGGATGTTGAACAGATCCGCCATCAGCTGGAGCATATTCTTGGCGAAGAGCAGATTGCCTTTGAGCCCCGCGCGCTGCAGCTGCTGTCGCGGGCAGCCGACGGCAGCCTGCGCGATGCTTTAAGCCTGACCGATCAGGCGATTGCCAGTGGAGAAGGGCAACTGACGGCCGCATCGGTGAGCACTATGCTCGGCACCCTTGATGACGATCAGGCGCTGTCGCTGATTGAAGCGCTGGTCGCTGCCGACGGCGAGCGGGTCATGGAGGGTGTCAATGATGCCGCCGCACGCGGTGTCGAGTGGGAGGCACTGCTGGTCGAGATGCAGAGCCTGCTGCACCGCATCGCCATGGTTCAGTTGTCGCCTTCGGCGCTGGGCGCCGATATGGCCACGGTCGAAGTGCGGATGCGCGAACTGGCGCGAACCGTACCGCCGGGCGACGTTCAGCTTTACTACCAAACGTTGCTGATGGGCCGCAAAGAGCTGCCTTATGCGCCGGACCGGCGGATGGGCGTCGAAATGACGCTGCTGCGCGCGCTGGCGTTTCATCCGCGTAAGCCGCTGCCAGAGCCGGAAGTGCAGCCGGCACAGACCGCCGCACCCACGCCGCGTCAGCCCGTTGCTCCCGCTGCGCCACCGCAACAGCCGCCGCAGAGTTTGCCGCCGACCACCAGCCAGGTGCTGGCGGCCCGCAGCCATCTGCAGCGCAGCCAGGGAGCAACCACCCCAAAAAAGAGTGAACCGGCAGCCGCTTCCCGCGCGCGGCCGGTGAATAACGCTGCGCTGGAACGACTGAGTTCAATTAGCGAGCGCGTACAGGCTCGTCCGGCGGCGGCTGCGCTTGAGCAGGCCCCGGCGAAGAAAGAGGCCTATCGCTGGAAGGCGACGACAGTGGTTGAAGAGACCAAAGTCGAAGTCGCCACGCCAAAAGCGCTGAAAAAGGCACTGGAGCATGAGAAGACGCCGGAGCTGGCGGCCAAGCTCGCCGAAGAAGCGGTCGAGCGCGACAGCTGGGCGGCGGAAGTGAGCCAACTGGCGGTGCCAAAGCTGGTCGAGCAGGTGGCGCTCAACGCGTGGAAAGAGCAGGAGGGCAGTCGCATCTGTCTGCATCTGCGCCCCAGCCAGCGTCACCTCAATTCCGCCGGCGCGCAGCAAAAGCTGGCTGAAGCGCTGGGGGTGTTGTACGGTACGCCGGTTGAATTGACCATCGTGGAAGACGATAATCCCGCGATGCGTACGCCGCTGGAGTGGCGGCAGGCAATTTATGAAGAGAAGCTCGCGCAGGCGCGCGAAGCTATTATTGCGGATAATAACATTCAGACCCTGCGTCGTTTCTTCGACGCCGATCTGGATGAAGAGAGTATCCGCCCCATTTGAACGCCAGTCTGACTGGCATTCAGTACCTTTAACAATGACTGACTGAGAGAGAAGCCTATGTTTGGTGGAAAAGGCGGCCTGGGTAACCTGATGAAACAGGCCCAGCAGATGCAAGACAAAATGCAGAAGATGCAGGAAGAGATCGCTCAGCTGGAAGTGACCGGCGAATCCGGCGCGGGTCTGGTGAAAGTGACCATTAACGGCGCGCACAACTGCCGCCGTGTGGAAATCGACCCAAGCCTGCTGGAAGACGACAAAGACATGCTGGAAGATCTGGTGGCTGCCGCGTTTAACGACGCCGCGCGCCGCATTGAAGAGACCCAGAAAGAGAAGATGGCTTCCGTTTCTGCCGGTATGCAGCTGCCGCCAGGCTTCAAGATGCCGTTCTGATGCAAACCAGCCCGCTGTTAACTCAGCTTATGGAAGCGCTGCGCTGTCTGCCGGGCGTTGGCCCGAAGTCGGCGCAGCGCATGGCGTTTACCCTGCTGCAGCGCGATCGCAGCGGTGGTATGCGCCTGGCGCAGGCGCTGACGCGTGCGATGTCGGAAATCGGCCACTGCGCCGATTGCCGCACCTTCACCGAGCAGGAGGTGTGCAATATCTGCAGCAACCCGCGTCGCCAGGAAAACGGCCAGATCTGCGTGGTGGAGAGTCCGGCGGACATCCATGCCATTGAGCAGACCGGGCAGTATTCCGGCCGCTACTTCGTGCTGATGGGGCACCTGTCGCCGCTCGACGGCATCGGGCCAGATGACATCGGGCTCGATCGCCTTGAACAACGGCTGGAAGCGGAGTCGATCACCGAGGTGATCCTTGCCACCAACCCGACCGTTGAGGGCGAGGCGACGGCCAACTACATCGCGGAGCTGTGCGCGCAGTATGGCGTTGATGCCAGCCGAATCGCCCACGGCGTGCCGGTGGGTGGTGAGCTGGAGATGGTTGACGGCACCACGCTGTCCCACTCGCTGGCCGGTCGTCACAAGATTACTTTCTGAACAAATGGAGGCGGCCAGCGCCGTCTCCGCTTGAAAAATTTCCCCGCAGTCCCCATCTCCCACTCAACGGTTTTTTTACCCCATTTAAAATGGCATTGTTGAGGTTGAATCAGATGAAAGGACAAGAAACTCGTGGTTTTCAGTCAGAGGTAAAGCAACTTCTGCACCTGATGATCCATTCCCTCTATTCCAACAAAGAAATCTTTCTGCGTGAGCTGATTTCCAACGCCTCTGATGCGGCCGATAAGCTGCGTTTCCGCGCGCTGTCGCAGCCGGATTTGTATGAGGGCGATGGTGAGCTGCGCGTACGGGTTTCGTTTGATAAAGACAACCGCACCCTGACCATTGCCGATAACGGTATCGGCATGAACCGGGAAGAGGTTATCGACCATCTCGGCACCATCGCTAAATCCGGTACCAAAGCGTTTCTGGAATCGATGGGTTCCGACCAGGCGAAAGACAGCCAGCTGATCGGCCAGTTCGGCGTCGGCTTCTACTCTGCTTTCATCGTGGCGGATAAAGTGACCGTGCGTACCCGTGCGGCGGGCGATAAACCTGAGAACGGCGTGTTCTGGGAATCCGCCGGCGAAGGGGAATATACCGTTGCTGATATCACCAAAGCCGATCGCGGCACCGAAATCACCCTGCATCTGCGTGAAGGCGAAGACGATTTCCTCAACGACTGGCGCGTGCGCTCCATCATCAGCAAGTATTCCGACCATATCGCGCTGCCGGTTGAGATTGAAAAGCAGGAAGAAAAAGACGACGAAACCGTGATTTCGTGGGAAAAAATCAACAAGGCGCAGGCCCTGTGGACCCGCAGCAAGTCCGAAGTTAACGACGACGAATACAAAGAGTTTTACAAGCATATCGCTCACGACTACAGCGATCCGCTGACCTGGAGCCACAACCGCGTGGAAGGTAAGCAGGAGTACACCAGCCTGCTGTATATCCCGTCGCAGGCGCCGTGGGATATGTGGAACCGCGATCATAAACACGGCCTGAAGCTGTACGTGCAGCGTGTGTTCATTATGGACGACGCCGAGCAGTTTATGCCGAACTACCTGCGCTTCGTGCGCGGCCTGATAGACTCCAACGATCTGCCGCTGAACGTCTCCCGTGAAATCCTGCAGGACAGCAGCGTGACCCGCAACCTGCGCACCGCGCTGACCAAACGCGCGCTGCAGATGCTGGATAAGCTGGCGAAAGATGACGCTGAAAAATATCAAACCTTCTGGAAACAGTTCGGCCTGGTGCTGAAAGAGGGCCCGGCGGAAGATCCGAGCAACCAGGAAGCGATCGCCAAACTGCTGCGCTTCGCGACGACGCATACCGACTCCTCCGCACAGACCGTGTCGCTGGAAGAGTATGTCTCGCGCATGAAAGAAGGCCAGGAGAAGATCTACTACATCACTGCCGACAGCTATGCGGCGGCGAAGAGCAGTCCGCACCTCGAACTGCTGCGTAAGAAAGGGATTGAAGTTCTGCTGCTCTCCGATCGCATCGACGAGTGGATGATGAGCTACCTGACCGAGTTTGACGGCAAAGCGTTCCAGTCGGTGGCGAAAGCCGACGAGTCGCTGGATAAGCTGGCGGATGAAGTGGACGAGTCCACCAAAGAAGCTGAAAAAGCGCTGGAGCCGTTCGTTGAGCGTGTGAAAAACCTGCTTGGCGACCGGGTGAAAGAGGTGCGTCTGACCCATCGTCTGACCGACACCCCGGCGATTGTCACTACCGATGCCGACGAGATGAGCACGCAGATGGCGAAGCTGTTCGCGGCAGCGGGCCAGGCGGCGCCGGAAGTGAAATACATCTTCGAACTGAACCCGGCGCATCAGCTGGTGAAACGTGCCGCCGATACCCAGGATGACGCGCAGTTCGGTGAATGGGTAGAGCTGCTTCTGGATCAGGCGCTGCTGGCTGAGCGTGGCACGCTGGAAGATCCGAACCAGTTTATCCGCCGTATGAACCAGCTGCTGGCTTCCTGACGCGAACCTGAACGAGTAGCCCGGCCGAGCGACGCGACGCCGGGAACGGGATAAATGCCCCGCCTGAGCAATTTGCTCCGGTGGGGCATTTCACATTGGATTGCATAAAATATCTCACCATTAACCGTTTCAGCCACACCGCCTTCCTTGAGCCATCGCCGTTCTGGTGGTATGGTTTAGCGTTTTTGAAAAATTGAATCGACTTTTGAGGGGATTTTCGTAATGCGTATTATTCTGCTTGGCGCTCCGGGCGCGGGTAAAGGAACTCAGGCTCAGTTCATCATGGAGAAATACGGTATTCCGCAAATCTCCACCGGCGATATGCTGCGCGCGGCGGTAAAATCCGGCTCTGAGCTCGGTAAGCAAGCGAAAGACATTATGGACGCCGGCAAGCTGGTGACCGATGAGCTGGTCATCGCGCTGGTGAAAGAGCGTATCGCCCAGGAAGATTGCCGTAACGGCTTCCTGCTGGACGGCTTCCCGCGCACCATTCCGCAGGCTGACGCCATGAAAGAAGCGGGTATTACCGTTGATTACGTGCTGGAATTCGACGTGCCGGACGAACTGATCGTCGACCGCATCGTTGGCCGTCGCGTTCATGCGGCATCCGGTCGCGTATACCACATCAAATTCAATCCGCCGAAGGTGGAAGGCAAAGACGACGTGACCGGCGAAGAGCTGACCACCCGTAAAGACGACCAGGAAGAGACCGTGCGTAAGCGCCTGGTGGAATACCATCAGATGACAGCGCCGCTGATCGGCTACTACACCAAAGAAGCGCAGGCGGGCAACACCAAATACGCCAAAGTCGACGGCACCAAAGCGGTGGCTGACGTGCGCGCCGAACTGGAAAAAATCCTCGGCTGATAAAGCCTTTTCTCATCCTGCTGCGGCAGGATGAGAACTCCTCTCATTTCCACCTTTTGCTATGATTGGTTCCGTTTAGCGCCATTTCAGCTACAATTGGCTGCGATTCAAATGGTTAAGAGGCGGTAATGCATCAGACGAAAACAGGTATCTTGCTGGCCAATTTAGGCACTCCCGATGCGCCCACCCCCGGTGCGGTGAAGCGCTATCTGCGACAATTCCTCAGCGACAAACGGGTGGTGGATACGTCTCGTCTGCTATGGTGGCCGCTGCTGCGTGGCGTCATACTGCCGATTCGCTCCCCGCGCGTGGCGAAGCTCTATCAGTCCGTATGGATGGATGAGGGTTCGCCGCTGATGGTATACAGCCGTCGCCAGCAGCAGGCGCTGGCCGCCAGGCTGCCGGATACGCCGGTGGCGCTGGGTATGAGCTATGGTTCGCCGTCGCTGGCCAGCGCGGTGGATGATTTACTGGCGCAGGGGGTGGGACACATCGTGGTGCTGCCGCTGTACCCACAGTATTCCTGCTCGACGGTGGCTGCCGTCTGGGATGAGCTGGCGCGGATCCTTGCGAAAAAGCGCGCCATTCCCGGTATCTCGTTTATTCGCGACTATGCCGAACATCCGGACTATATCCATGCGCTGGCGGCCAGCGTGCGCGCCTCCTTCGCCGTGCACGGTGAACCCGATCTGCTGCTGCTCTCCTATCATGGGATCCCGCAGCGCTATGCCAATCAGGGGGACGATTATCCCCAGCGCTGTCGCGATACCACGCGGGAACTGGTCTCCGCGCTGGGGTTGCCGCCGGAGCAGGTGATGATGACCTTCCAGTCGCGCTTTGGCCGCGAGCCCTGGCTGACGCCCTACACCGATGAAACGCTGAAAATGCTTGGCGAGAAGGGGACGAAGCATATTCAGGTGCTGTGCCCGGGTTTTTCCGCCGACTGTCTAGAGACGCTGGAAGAGATTGCCGTTCAGAACCGGGAAGTTTTCCTCGAAGCGGGTGGCGAGCAGTATGAATATATTCCGGCGCTAAACGCGGATGTGGCGCATATTGAGATGATGGTCAACCTGACGGCACCTTATCGCTGATCGCGCGCAGGGCGGGGAATATGCTACTATTTCCCGCTTGTTCCCTGTTATTTAAGCGCCACTATGAAATTTCCCGGTAAACGCAAATCCAAACACTATTTTCCCGTTAACGCCCGCGACCCGCTGCTCCAGCAAATACAGCCGGAGAATGAATCCAGCGTCTCCTGGGTGGTGGGTATCGACCAGACGCTGGTGGATATCGAAGCGAAAGTGGATGAAGCGTTTATCGTGCGCTATGGCCTGAGTGCAGGCCACTCTCTGGTGATTGAAGATGATGTCGCCGAGGCGCTGTACCAGGAGCTGGTACGCAACAATCTCATTACCCATCAGTTTGCCGGCGGCACCATCGGCAATACCATGCACAACTACTCGGTGCTGGCGGACGATCGCTCGGTGCTGCTTGGCGTGATGTGCAGCAATATCGAAATCGGCGGCTATGCCTATCGCTACCTGTGCAATACCTCCAGCCGCACCGATCTGAACTATCTGCAGGGCGTCGACGGCGCCATTGGCCGCTGTTTTACCCTGATCAGCGACAGCGGCGAGCGCACCTTCGCCATCAGCCCGGGCCATATGAACAAGCTGCGCCCGGAAAGCATTCCGGAAGCGGTGATCGCCGGCGCCTCGGCGCTGGTGCTGACCTCTTACCTGGTACGCTGCAAGCCGGGCGAGCCAATGCCGGACGCCACGATGAAAGCCATCGAGTACGCCAAAAAGCACGATGTGCCGGTGGTGTTAACTCTCGGGACCAAATACGTGATTGCCGATAACCCGGCGTGGTGGCAGCAGTTCCTGCAGGAGCATGTCTCTATTCTGGCGATGAATGAAGAGGAAGGGGAAGCGCTGACCGGTTTTGCCGATCCACTGTCGGCGGCGGATAAAGCGCTGGACTGGGTCGACCTGGTGCTGTGCACCGCCGGGCCGGCGGGCCTGTATATGGCGGGCTTTACCGAAGAAGAAGCAAAGCGTAAAACCCAGCATCCGCTGCTGCCGGGGGCGATCCCGGAGTTTAACCAGTTTGAATTCAGCCGTGCGATGCGTCACCAGGATTGCGTTAATCCGCTGCGTATCTATTCCCATATCGCCCCGTATATGGGCGGACCTGAAAAAATCATGAATACCAACGGCGCAGGCGACGGCGCGCTGGCGGCGCTGCTACATGACATCACCGCCAATAACTACCATCGTAATAATGTGCCCAACTCCAGCAAGCACAAATGCAAATGGCTGACCTACTCGTCGCTGGCGCAGGTGTGTAAATATGCCAACCGCGTGAGCTATCAGGTGCTGAACCAGCACTCGCCGCGTTTAACCCGCGGCCTGCCGGAACGTGAGGACAGCCTGGAAGAGGCATACTGGGAGCGTTAAGCGAGCCCCTCTCCTGATGGGAGAGGGGCGTGCATCAGCCGGTGACCACTTCACCGGCCGGTGGCGTTTCCAGAAGCTGTAGCATGGCACGGGCAATTTCCCGCTCGCCCATCACCACCTGATTGGCCCCGCGTTCAATAATGTAGTCCACTTCATCATCATAATGGGCGCGGGCAATGATCTCGATGTTCGGGCATTTTTCCCGTGCGGAAGCGACAATCTCTCCGGCCTCGTAGCCGTTGGGGATAGTCAGCAGCAGCCAGCGGGCGCAGTCGAGATGCGCCAGCTCCATGATCTCTTCATTGGCGGCATTGCCCAGCACCGCGCTGATCCCGCGCTCGCGTAGCTCATCCACGCGGGTGCGCGAAGTCTCAACCACCACCAGCGGGATCCCCTGGGCCATCAGCTTCTCGCCCAGCAGGCTGCCGACGCGACCGAAGCCAACCAGCAGCGCGTGGTTGCAGATATCGACTGGCACCTGCTTCTCATCTTCCAGCACCTCTTCCAGCGTCTGCTCGTCGAGGGTTTCGGTTTTATCGAGATATTTTTCCAGCAGGGTAAACAGCACCGGGTTGAGCATAATCGAGATGATCGCCCCGGCCAGCACCAGGTTTTGTCCGGCCTGCGGCAGCAGGTTAAGCGCCATCCCCAGACCGGCGAGAATAAAGGCAAACTCACCAATCTGCGCCAGGCTGGCGGCAATGGTCAGTGCGGTACGCGGCGAATGACCAAACATACGCACGAGGAAAAAGGCGGCGGCGGATTTACCAAAGATAATAATCGCCAGCGTTGCCAGCACCGCCAGCGGCTGCTGGACCAGCACCATCGGGTCAAACAGCATGCCGACGGAGACAAAAAACAGCACCGCGAAGGCGTCGCGCAGCGGCAGGGTGTCATGGGCGGCGCGGTGGCTCAGCTCAGATTCGTTAAGCACCATGCCGGCGAAGAAGGCGCCAAGGGCGAAGGAAACATCAAACAGCTCCACGGCGCCGAAGGCGATGCCCAGCGCCAGAGCCAGAACTGACAGGGTGAACAGCTCGCGTGAGCCGGTGGCGGCGCTGCGCGACATGATCCACGGTACCAGCCGGCGACCGACCAGCATCATGATGGCGATAAAGGCCACCACTTTACCAATGGTGATCCCGAGGTCGAGGGCCAGAGAGGCGAAGCCAACGTCACCTTTCTCCGTCATCCCGGCAATTGCTGGCAGCAGGACCAGCGTCAGGACCATCACCAGGTCTTCCACAATCAGCCAGCCGATGGCAATCTGCCCGCGCTGACTGTCAATCAGCTGTCGCTCCTCCAGCGCGCGCAGTAGCACCACGGTACTGGCGGTGGAGAGACACAGGCCAAAGACGATGCCGGTCATCAGCGACCAGCCAAGGGCGGCGGAGAGTGCCATACCTAACAGTGTCGCCACGGCTATCTGGGCGATAGCCCCGGGAATGGCGATCGACTTTACCGCCATCAGGTCTTTAAGCGAAAAATGCAGCCCGACGCCGAACATCAGCAGGATCACGCCGAGTTCTGCCAGTTCAGGAGCCAGTTTGGTATCAGCAACAAAGCCAGGGGTGAAAGGTCCGGCCAGCACGCCCGCTAAGAGATATCCCACCAGAGGAGAAATACGTAGCTTATTGGCAATCATGCCGAGAATAAAGGCGAGCACGAGGCCGCCGACAATGGTGGTGATAAGCGGTGTTGCGTGGTGCATTCCGTCTCCTTTCCAGTGGTGTATCGGTCCATTTTGCTACCCTATCCGGGTAATAGTTTATGACAAAAACGTTCACTTTGTTTATGAATAATTCTTGAATTGTGCAAAAAAATGGAATTAACCGGCCAAAAGGCACAGAAGGGAAAATCGCGGAGGGAATGCGCGCATCAGGCTGATGGCGCAAGGGATAACGGCGGCCAGCGTTGCACTTTGGCCGCCGGATAATCAGGCTTTTTGCCGGTTATCAGGAAGAAATATCGTCAGGAAACCCAGCAGCGGCAGGAAGGCACAGATTTTATACACCAGATCGATACTGGTATGGTCCGCGAGCAGGCCCAGCACCGCGGCGCCAAGGCCACCCATGCCAAAGGCGAAGCCGAAGAACAGGCCAGAAACCATGCCGATTCGGCCCGGCAGCAGCTCCTGCGCATAGACCAGGATAGCCGAAAAGGCCGAGGCGAGGATAAAACCAATAATCACCGTCAAAATCCCCGTCCATTCAAGGCTGGCGTAGGGTAAAACGAGGGTAAACGGCGCTACGCCGAGGATAGAGCCCCAAATAACATATTTTCGCCCAATCTTATCGCCAACCGGCCCGCCGATCACCGTCCCGGCGGCAACCGCGAACAGGAAGGCAAACAGATGAAGCTGTGCGTTTTGCACCGATAATCCGAACTTGTGCATCAGATAAAAGGTGTAATAGCTACTGATACTCGCCATATAGAAATATTTCGAGAAAATCAGCATCAGCAGAATGCTTACCGCCAGAATGACCTTATTGCGCGGCAGCGGATTGACGATGACCGGCTTCGGTTTGCCCTTATTCATCCGGTGCTGCGCGGCATACCAGCGGCTGATTTGCGATAGCACCACAATAGCCAGCAGGGCGGCCAGCACGAACCAGGCGACATTGCCTTTGCCATAGGGGGCGATAATCACCGCCGCCAGCAATGGGCCAAGCGAGCTGCCGAAGTTACCGCCGACCTGGAACAGCGACTGGGCCAGGCCGTGACGGCCGCCGGAGGCCATCCGCGCCACGCGGGACGATTCCGGATGGAAAACCGAGGAGCCGGTACCCACCAGCGCGGCAGCCAGCAGCACCATGCCGAAACTCCCTGCCAGCGCCAGCAGAATCAAACCGCAGAGGGTGAAGCACATGCCCACCGGCAGGGACCACGGCATCGAGCGCTTATCGGTGATGTAGCCGATCACCGGCTGGAATAGCGATGAGGTCAGCTGGAAGGTGAGAGTGATCATCCCGATCTGCACGAAGGAGAGGGAGAATTCAGCCTGCAGCAGCGGATAGATAGCCAGAATGAGCGACTGGATCATATCGTTAAGCAAATGGGACAGGCTGATCGCGCCTAAGATGCCAAACGAGGTGCGTGCTTTTTGCGGCGGCGCGTCGGTACTGGGTAAGGTCTGAGCGGATTGGTTGGTTGTCATAGGTTCACTTCAGCGAGTTCTATTTGTTGTAGAGAATGCAGGTTGATACCCTAAATAATTCGAGTTGCAGGAAGGCGGCGACGCAGCGAATCCCCAGGAGCTTACTCAAGTAAGTGACTGGGGTGAGCGAGGAAAGCCAACGCACATGCAACTTGAAGTATGACGGGTAGAATTATTATCCAACTAACATACCTGTTGATAAGGTTTGAAGGAAGTCGCAATTCTGAAAACATATTTGTCAACGCGGCTAACTCGCTATACTTTCGGCACTTGGGATTAAGTCAGGGAGTGAAGCATGCATTATTTCAAACACAGCGTGGCGCTGGCGTTATTTGCCGCCTTATCGCTGGGCAGCCTGTCCGCGCAGGCCTATGAGCAGGATAAAACCTATAAAATTACCATCCTGCACACCAACGATCACCACGGCCATTTCTGGCGCAATGACTATGGCGAATATGGTCTGGCGGCGCAGAAAACGCTGGTCGATGGCATCCGCAAAGAGGTGGCGGCGGAAGGGGGGAGCGTCCTGCTGTTATCCGGCGGCGATATTAATACCGGCGTGCCAGAATCTGATTTACAGGATGCAGAGCCCGATTTTCGCGGCATGAACCTGATCGGCTACGACGCGATGGCGGTGGGTAACCATGAATTTGATAATCCGCTGAGCGTGCTGCGCCAGCAGGAAAAGTGGGCTAAGTTCCCGTTCCTGTCGGCCAATATTTATCAGAAAAGCACGGGTGAACGGCTGTTTAAACCCTGGGCGCTGTTTAAGCGCGGTGGGCTGAAAATCGCGGTGATTGGCCTAACCACCGACGATACGGCCAAGATCGGCAATCCGGAATATTTCACCGATATCGAATTCCGCAAACCGGCGGAAGAGGCGAAGCTGGTTATCCAGGAGCTGCAGCAGAATGAAAAGCCGGACGTGATCCTGGCCACCACCCACATGGGTCATTACGACAATGGTAACCACGGCTCCAACGCGCCGGGCGACGTTGAAATGGCGCGGAGTTTACCTGCCGGATCGCTGGCGATGATCGTCGGCGGTCACTCGCAGGATCCGGTATGCATGGCGTCGGAAAATAAAAAGCAGGTCGATTATGTGCCAGGCACCCCGTGCGCGCCGGATCGTCAGAATGGCATCTGGATCGTCCAGGCGCATGAGTGGGGCAAATACGTCGGCCGCGCCGATTTTGAGTTCCGCAACGGCGAGATGAAGCTGGTGCACTACCAGCTGATCCCGGTGAACCTGAAGAAAAAAGTGACTTACGATAACGGCCAAAGCGAGCGGGTGCTGTATACGCCGCAGATCGCGGAGAACCCGCAGATGATGTCGCTACTGACGCCGTTTCAGAACAAAGGCAAAGCGCAACTGCAGGTCAAAATCGGCAGTGTGAATGGTCATCTGGAGGGCGATCGCAGTAAAGTGCGCTTTGTGCAGACCAATATGGGTCACCTGCTGCTGGCGGCGCAAATGGCGCGCAGCAACGCGGATTTCGCGGTGATGAGCGGCGGTGGGATCCGCGACTCCATCGAGGCGGGCGATATCACCTACAAGGATGTGATGAAGGTCCAGCCGTTCGGCAATGTGCTGACCTATGTCGATATGAGCGGCAAGGAAGTGGTGGATTATCTGACCGCCGTCGCGCAGATGAAGCCGGATTCCGGCGCCTATCCGCAGTTTGCTAACGTCAGCTTCGTGGCCAAAGATGGCAAGCTGAACGATCTGAAAATCAAAGGCGAACCGGTGGATCCGGCGAAGACCTACCGGATGGCGACGCTGAGCTTTAACGCCACCGGCGGCGATGGCTATCCGAACATCGCCGATAAACCCGGATATGTGAATACCGGCTTTATCGATGCCGAAGTGCTGAAAGAGTATATCGAGAAGAACTCGCCGCTGGATGCGGCAGCCTACGAGCCGAAAGGCGAGGTGAGCTGGCAGTAAGCCTGGGCTTCAGGTTGGCGATTTCCCCGGTGGCGCTGCGCTTACCGGGGCTACGAGTTGGGTAACCCGGATAAGGCGCGTGCGCCGCTATCCGGGATAGTGCCATCAATCGCGGCGGGCGATATCGGCGAACTTCGCGTCCAGAAGCTGCGCCAGATCGCTGGCCGCCAGCTCAATATCCAGACCGCGTTTGCCGCCGGAAATATAGATGGTGGCAAATTCCTGCGCCGGGGCGTCAATCACTGTCGGCAGGCGCTTCTTCTGCCCCAGCGGGCTGATGCCGCCCACCAGATAGCCGGTGATACGCTGCGCCACCATCGGGTCGGCCATGTCGACTTTCTTAGCGCCCAGCGCTTTAGCCACTTTCTTCAAATCCAGCTGCCCGGCGACCGGGGTGACGGCGACCGCCAAATGCTTCATATCGCCGTTAACGGCGACCAGCAGGGTCTTGTAAACCTGGTCGGCATTGAGGCCGAGCTTGCGCACCACTTCATCACCGAAGTTGGTCTCATTGGGATCGTGATCGTAACTGTGGATTTGAAAGGGGATTTTGTTTTTTTCGAGTAATTTAACGGCGGGAGTCATAGCTATCCTTCTTACCAACCGGTTTTGCGTGACGTCAGAATACGCCCGCAGGTTGTATAAAAAATAGTACCATCTTGCGCAATAGTATTGGCAGTGATGGTCACTTTGAGCGACAATCAGACGATCCGGGATGTATATCCCGGGATAATAATAATGATGAAATTCCTCTTTGACGGGCCAATAGCAATATTGGCCATTTTTTTATGTCAGCATGTCCGGCAGATTCCCTTCGCCATACAGATGCAGCGCGCCGACGGCAACCACGTAGCGCCCCGGCGGCAAGGCCAGCAGCGTCTCGCGCCAGGCGAGATTGCGCTGGTGCATCAGCACATCATATAAAGACTGGCTGAAAGTCGTCGGCAGAGATACCGCACCGCGCGATGGCGGTTGTTCCAGCCACCAGCCGATCATCACCTGTAGCAGGCGGGCATTGGTCCGCCAGTGGCTCAGTGTGTCTTCCAGCAGGGCCATCCCCCCGTCGGGCAGATCGCGCAGCAGCGCGATTTGGCTGTCGGCGCCTTCCAGTTCCATCACCGTTATGTTGCTCTCGCGGGCGGCCATCAGCAACTGATAATCGATGCCGTAATCCGGTCGCAGTCCCAGCTTTTGCGCCTGGGTGGCCTGCAGGACCATCGCCACCTGCCACAGCGGCTGGTTATCGAACAGCCCGACCGACAGGCCCAGCTCGCCGGCTCGCGCCTCTAGCTCGCTCAACTGCGCATCGCTCAGGCGTTCCGCCAGCGGTGGGTAAGTGGGGAGATTGCTAAAGGGGGTTTCATTGCCGCTGATATCGGCCTCGACGATTAACGCATCGGCCTGGCGTATTTTTTTCAGAAGCTTCGCTGGCGGCGGCGCCATGTCGCGGGTACCCATATGGATGCTGCCGACGAGATGCAAATAACGTTCGCCGGGCAGGACGATATCCATTGCAGGCCAGGAATAAGACGAGCCGACGGCGGCTCGCCACAGCATTTTTATCCGGTTTAACAGGCCCATACGCGCTCCGAAGTGTGAGGACTTCATGCTAGCGCATATGGTGATACACGTCACCCTTCCGGCGGGCTTTTCTTGTCTCAGCAAAAAAACGGGCGCCGAACAACGTCGGTGCCCGTTTCGTTTACTCTTTCGGTTTAAAGCGCAGCAGGCGGTTAGCGTTACTCACCACGGTGATCGATGACAGCGCCATCGCCGCACCGGCGACCACCGGGTTGAGCAGGGTGCCGGTCAGCGGCCAGAGGATCCCGGCGGCAATCGGGATACCCAGCGAGTTGTAGACAAACGCGCCCAGCAGGTTCTGCTTCATATTGCGTAACGTTGCTTTCGAAATTGCCAGCGCATCGGCCACGCCGTTGAGGCTATGGCGCATCAGGGTAATCGCCGCGGTTTCAATGGCGACATCGCTGCCGCCGCCCATGGCGATCCCGACATCGGCCTGGGCCAGTGCCGGAGCGTCGTTAATGCCGTCGCCGACCATCGCGACTTTGTGTCCCTGGCTCTGCAGACGTTTAATGGCATCGGCTTTACCGTCCGGCAGTACGCCAGCGATCACTTCATCAATGCCCGCTTCTTTGGCGATGGCATTCGCTGTAGTGGGGTTATCCCCGGTCAGCATCACCAGACGGTAGCCCTGACGATGCAGGCGCGCCAGCGCGTCGACGCTATCCTCACGTAACGGGTCGCGGATGGCGAACAGCGCGGCGGCCTGGCCATCCACCGCCAGCAGCACCGGCGTGGCGCCGCGCGAGGCCTGCGCCGTCATCTCGCTTTCTATGTCGGCGGTATTGATATGCTGCTCGTTGAGCAGCGCCTGGTTGCCGAGCAGCAGGCGATGACCTTCCGCTTCGCCGCTGACGCCAAGGCCGCGCAGGGTGCGGAAGCCACTGACTTCCGGAAACGAACTGTCGGCGGCTTTATCAAGGATCGCTCGCGCCAGCGGATGGCTTGAGCCCTGTTCCAGCGCGGCGGCAAGACGCACGACGGTGGATTCATCAAAGGTTGAGAAAGTTTTCACCGCCACCACCTGCGGCTTGCCTTCGGTCAGGGTGCCGGTTTTATCGAACACCAGGGTGTCGAGTTCGCTGGCGCGCTGCAGGGCATCGGCATCGCGCACCAGCACGCCGTATTCCGCCGCCCGGCCAACACCGGAAATAATCGACATCGGCGTCGCCAGGCCTAAGGCACATGGACAGGCGATAATCAGTACCGTGGTGGCAATGACCAGGGTATAGACGATCTGCGGCGCCGGGCCGAAGAAGTACCAGATCGCGGCGCTGATCAGCGCAATGGCGACTACCGCCGGAACAAATACTGCAGAGATTTTATCCGCCAGCTGGCCGATCTCCGGCTTGCTGCTCTGCGCCTGGCGCACCATACGGATAATTCTTGCCAGAGTGGTCTGACTGCCGACGGCGCTGGCGGTGAACAGCACGCTGCCGTCCTGCACCACGGTGCCGGCGTGAATGGCATCGCCATCGCCTTTTTGCTGCGGCACCGGTTCGCCGGTGAGCATCGCTTCATCAAACCAGGCTTCGCCCTGGCTTATCACGCCGTCGACCGGGACGCGGTCGCCGGTGGTCAGGCGCAGGGTCATGCCGGCCTGAACTTCCGCGAGCGGCAGATCCTTTTCCCCCTCAGGGGTCACCACGCGGGCTGAAGGCGGCGTCAGATCGAGCAGTTTCTCCAGCGCTTTCGAGGAGCGCTGGCGAGCGCGGGCCTCCAGCATATGGCCGAGGTTAATCAGGCCGATAATCATCGCGCTGGCTTCGTAATACAGATGCCGGGATTCCATCGGGAACCACTGTGGCCACAGGTTGACGCTCATGGAGTACAGCCAGGCGACGCCGGTGCCGAGCGCCACCAGCGTATCCATGGTGGCGGTGCCGTTTTTCAGGCTTTTCCACGCGCTGCGGTAGAAGTGGCCGCCGGCGAAGACCATGACGGCGAGGGTGATAAGGCCGATGACCAGCCACAGCGAACGGTTGTCGTCGCTGACCATCATGTTATCGCCGATCATCCCCCAGACCATCACCGGCACGCCGACCAGCAGGGCGACAATCGCCTGCCAGCGAAAACGCTTCATCGTAGCGATAGCGGTTTCCTGCTGACGTTCGCGGCGTTCCAGATCGTCTTCGATCGCCTCCGCGCCATAGCCGGCTTTTTCCACTGCCTGCACTAATTCTGCGGCGGACGCACTGCCCATCACCAGCGCCGTGCGTTCCGCCAGGTTAACCCGCGCCTGTGAGACGCCCGGCACCGCGGCAAGCGCGTTTTGTACCCGGGAGACGCAGCTGGCGCAGCTCATGCCGTTGATCAGCAGCTGTTGACTGTCATCTTCGTCATGGGCTGCCGGAAGCTCAGGAGTGGCCGCTGTCAGTGCTTCCGACGGGATTGATGATTCTGCCAGCGGTTTAGCCTTTGGGTGGCTGAGCTCCGCGCCGTATCCGGCTTGTTTCACGGTATCAATCAGCGCTTGCGCACTGGCGCTACCCGTGACATGGGCTTCAGTGAGGGTCACCTCGGCTTGCTCAACGTCAGGACGCTGTTCCAGACTCTCTTTCACGCGTTTGACGCAATGCCCACAGGAGAGGCCATCCAGCGTTAGGTCGATAGTGTTAGACATACAAAAACTCCTGAATAATTTTCCGGTCAACGATTGACCAGACCCACTCTTTCATCGAGTATTAAGAAGGTTAAACCTTCCAGCAAGGGGAAGGTCAAGGAGAAAAAATGAATATCAGCGATGTGGCGAAAAAAACCGGTTTAACCAGCAAAGCGATTCGTTTTTACGAAGAGAAGGGGCTGGTGACGCCGCCGTTGCGGAGCGAAAACGGCTACCGCACCTACAGTCAGCAGCATCTCGATGAGCTGACGTTACTGCGCCAGGCGCGACAGGTGGGGTTTAATCTGGAAGAGTGCCGCGAGCTGGTGGCCTTATTTAACGATCCGTCGCGCCACAGCGCTGATGTGAAAAAACGCACGCTGGAGAAAGTGGCGGATATCGAGAACCATATCCGCGAGCTGCAAAATATGCGCGCGCACCTGCTGGCGCTGGCCGAATCCTGCCCCGGCGATGACAGCGCGGAGTGCCCGATTATCGATAATCTTTCCGGCTGCTGTCATCGCAAGGCGCAGGCTTAACGGACAGCGGGCCTGATCCGTAGCGTAATCCCTTCCACGGCGACCACTTCGACCTTGCTGCCCGCCGCGAGGTCTTCGTCAGCAATTACCGGCCAGGAGCTGTCGCCCACGCGCACGTGGCCGCGGCCATTTACCAGCGGGGCATCCAGCGTCAGGCGGCGGCCAACCAGCTGCTGCCCGCGCTGGTTAAGCTGAGCATCGGCCGGGCGCTGCGTTTTGACGCGCTTGCGCAGCCATTTCGACCACAGCCACGCCGCCAGCAGGGTGAGAACGGCAAACAGCGTCCCTTGCCATTCCCAGCTCAGCGGCAGGAGCCAGGTGAGAGCGCCGGTCGCCACGCCAGCGACACCGCTCCACAGCAGGTATCCGCTGCCGCCAAGCATCTCGGCCGCCAGCAGCAGTCCACCCAGGCTTAGCCAGAACAGATGGGGGTGGGCGAGGATCATGTCGATCATGATTTTTTCCGATCGCCAGCGCCTTCTTTAATCAGCTCGCTGATCCCGGCGATCGATCCCATCAGGCTGCTGGCATCCAGTGGCATCATCACTACTTTGCTGTTGTTAGCGGATCCAATCTGGAGCAGTGCGTCGGTATATTTCTGCGCCACGAAGTAGTTGATCGCCTGAATATCGCCCGAGGCGATCGCCGATGACACCATCTGGGTGGCGCGGGCTTCCGCTTCGGCGGAACGTTCGCGAGCTTCCGCCTGCAGGAACGCGGACTGCCGTTCGCCCTCGGCTTTGAGGATCTGCGACTGTTTTTCCCCTTCTGCTTTCAGAATTTCCGCCTGGCGGATCCCTTCCGCCTCCAGAATATAGGCACGCTTGGTACGTTCGGCTTTCATCTGGGCGTTCATCGAGGCGATAAGCTCCGCCGGTGGGCGAACGTCGCGAATTTCGACGCGGGTGATTTTCACCCCCCACGGGTTAGTTGCGTCGTCAACGATATGCAGTAGTCGGGTGTTAATACTGTCGCGCTGGGAGAGCATTTCATCCAGTTCCATCGAGCCGAGCACGGTACGGATGTTGGTCATCGTCAGGTTGACGATCGCCAGCTCAAGATTGCTGACCTCGTAGGCGGCCTTTGGCGCGTCAATCACCTGAATAAAGCAGACCGCGTCGATGGTGACGTTGGCGTTATCCCGGGAGATAACCTCCTGCGAGGGGATGTCGAGCACCTGCTCCATCATGTTCACTTTGCGGCCGATTCGGTCCATAAACGGCACGACTAAGCTTAATCCCGGCTGCAGCGTCTGGGTAAAGCGTCCAAAACGCTCTACCGTCCACTGATAGCCTTGCGGGACAATTTTCACCGACGCGGCCACAATGACCAGCGCGACGAAAATAAGGATAGGAATAAAAATCAGCATCAAAAACCTCCTGTCTTGTTGCCTGGTGGGGCGCTACAAGGAAATAGCGCCTGTTTAAACTGAGTATATCTTTCTCCTCATCCTGGAGAAAGGAAAGTGGGGTAAACTAGCGGTGTTTCAGAAAATAATCAGGAAGACTCATGAAGGAAAATAACGCGCTTTTGCGTCTCGAAGGTGTGGGGTTTAAGACCGACGACGCAGTTATTTTACACAATATCACTCTTCAGCTCAGACCCGGAGAATTTAAGCTGATTACCGGGCCTTCCGGCTGCGGGAAAAGCACCTTGCTGAAGATTATCGCCTCGCTGCTCAGCCCAACCTCCGGACGCCTGTTTTTTGACGATGTGGATATCGCGACGCTGTCGCCGGAAACCTATCGTCAGCAGGTGTCTTACTGCGCGCAGACGCCGGCGCTGTTCGGTGATTCAGTCTACGATAACCTGGTTTTTCCGTGGCAGATCCGCAATAAACAACCCGATCCGCAGGCGCTGGTGGCTGACCTACAGCGCTTTGGCCTTGGCGAAAATATGCTGGAAAAGTCTATTAATGAACTGTCCGGCGGGGAAAAGCAGCGCGTATCGCTGATCCGCAATTTACAATTTCTGCCGCGCGTGCTGCTGCTGGACGAAATTACCAGCGCGCTGGATGAAAGTAATAAACAGAATGTGAATGAAATTATTCATGGCTACGCGACGGAAAAACAGGTCGCTGTTCTGTGGGTCACCCACGATCGCAACGAAATTTCGCATGCCGATGAAGTGATTACGCTGCAACCTGCCGGCGGAAACATGCAGGAGGTACAGCATGAACGGGCATAACATTACGAACGAATCACTGGCGCTGTCGATGGTGCTGGTGCTGATCGCTATTCTGGTCAGCTATCGGGAAAAACTGGCACTGGAAAAAGATATTATCTGGAGCATTTGCCGGGCGATCGTGCAGCTGATTATCGTCGGCTATGTGCTGAAATATATCTTTAACGTCAATCATGCGGTTCTGACGCTGTTGATGGTGCTGTTTATCTGCTTTAACGCGGCGTGGAATGCGAAGAAGCGCAGTAAATATATCGATAAAGCTTTTGTCTCGTCGTTTATCGCTATTACCACCGGCGCCGGACTAACGTTGGCGGTACTGGTCTTTTCGGGGTCGATCGCCTTTGTGCCGATGCAGGTTATTCCAATTGCCGGGATGGTGGCCGGTAACGCCATGGTGGCGGTGGGGCTGTGCTACAACAATATGGGCCAGCGCTTCAGCAGCGAGCAGCAGCAGATTCAGGAGAAGCTGAGCCTCGGCGCGACGCCGAAGATGGCTGCGGCGCGGCTGATTCGCGAGAGCATTCGCGCGTCATTGATTCCCACCGTCGATTCAGCGAAAACGGTCGGGCTGGTGAGCTTGCCTGGGATGATGTCGGGGCTAATTTTTGCCGGTATTGACCCGGTGAAGGCGATTAAGTACCAGATCATGGTGACCTTTATGCTGCTGTCGACCGCCAGCCTGTCGACGATTATCGCCGGCTATCTGACCTACCGGAAGTTCTTCAATGCCCGCCATCAGCTGGTGGTGACGCAGCTGAAAAAGCGCCCGTGAACGATCCCGGGTTGCGGCGTTCACGCCTTACCCGGGCTACCACGGCGTAATCTGTAGCCCGGATAAGCGCAGCGCTATCCGGGTAAGAGCAACGGATTAGTACAGCAGCGAATACAGCTGACGACGATATTTGGCGGCCAGCGCATCGCCAGTACCGAGGGCGGCGAGGATCTCCTGCAGCATCTTGCGCGCCTGGCCATCGCCGGCACCTAAATCCTTCTGCAGATGGCTGAACAGCAGCGCCAGCGCTTCTTCATTACGCCCGACCTGATGCAGCTGCAGCGCCAGCTGGGAGGCCAGTTGCGCATCGTCCGGATTCTGTTCCACCTGCTGCTGCAGTTGCTGGATTTCCGGGGTGTCGGCGGCCTGTTTGAGCAACTCAATCTGCGCCACCAGCCCCTGATAGTGGGTATCCTGATCCTGCAGCGGGATGGTTTTCAGCACGCTTTCCGCTTCATCGGAACGGTGCAGGGCAATCAGCGTTTCCGCCAGCAGCAGACCAATCTGGCTGTCCTGATTCGACAGCTGCCAGGCTTCCTTCAGCAGCGGTAATGCCTCGGCGTATTTTTCTTCCTGCATCAGGGCCAACGCCTGCTGGGCTTTCAGCTCCTCTTCGCGCGGCAGGACTTTATCCAGCAGGGCGCGAATCGCTTCTTCCGGCTGCGGGCCTTCAAAACCGTCCACCGGCTGGCCGTTCTGGAACAGATAAACCGTAGGGATGGCGCGCAGACCAAACTGTGAAGCGAGCATTTGCTCGGCGTCGCAATCGACCTTCGCCAGCGTGAACTGGCCGTTGTACTGGGCGGCCAGTCGCTCGAGTACTGGGGTCAGCTGTTCGCAGTGCTGGCTGCGGGCAGACCAGAAATAAAACAGCACCGGGGCGTTCATGGACTGCTGTAGCGTCTGCTGCAGGTTCGCTTCGCTAATATTGACAATATTCTGTTCGGACATGGGCATTTCTCGTTAGTCGATTTCTGTTTTACATGGGGGCGGCATTCCGCGCTTCAACTCAGCCGTGGATAATTTTGTCCATCGCGCGGGCGGGCAGCAGGCGTTTGAGCAGCGCCACCGCATGGGTGACCAGGGTGACCGGATAGCGCAGCTTTGGCTTATCGCTGGTAAAAGCGTGGCGCACTTTTTCCACCACCGCCTCCGGTCCGAGGGTAAAGCGGGCGGCAATGCCCGGATTTTCTACGGGTTTATCGCTTTGCGTCTGGTTGACGTTATCGGTAAAGCGGGTGCGGATCGGGCCCGGTTCAATCAGGCTGACCTGAATACCACTGTGGCGCAGTTCCATGCGTAGCGCATCGGACCACGCCTCGAGGGCGTATTTACTGGCGGCATAGGCGCCGCGACCGGGACTGGCAATAAGCCCCATCACCGAGGAGGTCATCACGATGCGCCCTTCGCCGTGCGGCGTCATCGCCGGCAGCAGCAGCATGGTCAGCTGATGCGCGCCGAAAAAGTTGGCGGAAAACTGCTGTTCCATCTGCTGGCGGCTGATGGTGTTCAGCGGGCCATAGACGCCATAACCGGCGTTATTGAACAGGCCATAGAGACGATTATCGGTCAGCGCAATCACCTCCGCCGCCGCGCGCTCCACGCTCTGTGGGTCATCCAGATCGAGCAAAATACCGGTTAGCCCCAGCTCCTGCATCCGCGCGACGTCCTCCGCTTTGCGGCAGGCCGCCAGCACGCGAAAGCCCTGGCGGGTTAAATCCAGCGCGCTTTCCAGACCAATTCCGCTGGAACAGCCTGTCACTAAAACCGATTTTTGCATAACTTTACCTGTCAGCGACCCCTGGCGTTCAGGAGTCATGATTAACTAAGGGAGCCAGCCGGTTCGCCATCCAGTCGGCGATAAACGGCTGCGCGTCGCGATTCGGGTGAATACCGTCGTCTTGCATCCATTGTGGTTTCAGATACACCTCTTCCATAAAAAAGGGCAGGAGAGGAATATTGAACTCCCTGGCCAGGGCCGGGTAAATCGCGCCGAAGGCTTCATTATAACGGCGGCCATAGTTCGCCGGCAGGTGAATTTGCATCAGCAGCGGCTCGGCGTTGGCCGCTTTGATATCCTTGATAATGGTGCGCAGCGTCTGCTCGGTTTGCTGCGGTGGAAAGCCTCGCAGTCCGTCATTGCCGCCGAGCTCAACCAGCACCCAGCGCGGCTGATGCTGCTTAAGCAGCGCAGGCAGGCGGGCCAGCCCCTGCTGCGAGGTATCGCCGCTGATGCTGGCGTTCACTACCGGCGTTTTCGCCTGCCACTTCTCATTGAGCAGCGCAGGCCAGGCGGCGTTGGCCGCCATTCGATAGCCAGCGCTCAGGCTGTCGCCGAGTATTAGCAGCGTGTCCGCCGCCATCGCGCGGCAGGTAAACAGGAACAAAAACAGGAAAGGCACATGCCAGCGGAAAACATACTTGAAGTTCATCATCTTAAGAAATCCGTCGGTCAGGGAGAGCATCAGCTCTCCATCCTCACCGGAGTTGAGCTGGTTGTCAAACCGCGGCAGACCATCGCCTTGATTGGCGAGTCGGGTTCCGGCAAATCGACCCTGCTGGCGATCCTCGCTGGCCTGGACGATGGCAGTAGCGGGGAAGTCTCAATGCTGGGCAAACCGCTGCACCAAATGGATGAAGAGGCGCGGGCGGCGCTGCGGGCGCAGCACGTTGGCTTTGTTTTTCAGTCCTTTATGCTGATCCCAACGCTCAACGCCCTGGAGAACGTCGAGCTGCCGGCGCTGCTGCGCGGCGCCAGCGACAGCGAGAGTCAGGGCGATGCCCGCGCGCTGCTTGAGCAACTGGGGCTTGGCAAA
The DNA here is from genome assembly GCF_002806645.1 of Klebsiella sp. H-Nf2. NCBI lineage: Bacteria > Pseudomonadati > Pseudomonadota > Gammaproteobacteria > Enterobacterales > Enterobacteriaceae > Klebsiella > Klebsiella sp. H-Nf2. The sequence continues at coordinate 26,702 of NZ_PIBL01000006.1, read as the reverse complement.
CGCCTGCACCACCTGCCGGCGCAACTCTCCGGCGGTGAACAGCAGAGAGTGGCGCTGGCCCGGGCCTTTAACGGTCGCCCGGCCCTCCTGTTCGCCGATGAGCCCACCGGCAACCTCGATCGCCAGACCGGGGACAAAATTGCCGATCTGCTGTTCTCGCTTAATCGCGAACACGGTACCACCCTGATCCTCGTCACTCACGATCCGCTGCTGGCGGCGCGCTGCGATCGCCGTCTGCGCCTGGTGGATGGCCAGCTGCGGGAGGAAGCATGATCGCCCGCTGGTTCTGGCGCGAATGGCGCTCGCCGTCGCTGCTGATCGTCTGGCTGGCGTTAAGTCTCTCTGTGGCCTGCGTGCTGGCTCTGGGGTCGATAAGCGATCGGATGGAGAAAGGCCTTAGCCAGCAAAGCCGGGAGTTTATGGCCGGCGACCGTACGCTGCGCAGTTCCCGCGAGGTACCCGCCGAGTGGATCGCGCAAGCGCGGAAGTCAGGGCTGACCGTCGGCGAGCAGCTGAGCTTTGCCACCATGACGTTCGCCGGTGATACGCCGCAGCTGGCGGACGTTAAGGCGGTGGACGATCGCTATCCGCTGTATGGCACCCTCGAAACGCAACCGCCGGGGCTGAAACCGCAGGCGGGGAGCGTGCTGCTGGCGCCAAGGCTGATGGCGCTCCTGAACCTAAAAACCGGCGATACGATTGACGTGGGCGATGCCACGCTGCGCATTGCCGGGGAAGTGATTCAGGAGCCAGACGCGGGGTTTAACCCCTTCCAGATGGCGCCGCGACTGATGATGAATATGGCCGACGTGGCAAGAACCGGGGCCGTGCAGCCCGGCAGTCGCGTCGCATGGCGCTATAAGTTCGCCGGTAACGCGCAACAGCTGGCGGATTATGAACAATGGCTGCTGCCGAAGCTCGGCGCGGAGCATCGCTGGACTGGCCTCGAACAGGACGACAGCGCGCTGGGCAAATCCCTCGAACGCTCGCAGCAGTTCCTGCTGTTATCCGCGCTGTTGACGTTGCTGCTGGCCGTTGCCGCGATCGCCGTGGCGATGAGCCACTACTGTCGCAGCCGCTACGATCTGGTCGCGATTTTGAAGACGCTGGGCGCGGGGCGGGCGCAGCTGCGCAAGCTTATCGTCGGTCAGTGGCTGCTGCTGCTGACGCTGTCGGTGATAACCGGTGGGGTCGTGGGCCTGGCGCTGGAGCGCCTGCTATTGTTGATGCTCAAACCGGTGCTGCCCGCCGCACTACCCGCTGCCAGTGGTTGGCCGTGGCTGTGGGCTATCGGGGCGACAGGCGTCATTTCCCTGCTGGTGGGCCTGCGGCCGTATCGACTGCTGCTGGCGACCCTGCCGCTGCGGGTGCTGCGTCAGGATGTCGTGGCTAACGTCTGGCCGCTGAAACACTATATTCCTGTGGTCTGCGCGATTGTGGTCGGCGGGCTGGCCTGGCTGATGGGCGGCAGCCCGCTGCTGTGGTCGGTACTGGCCGGGGCAGTGGTACTGGCGCTGCTGTGCGGCCTGGTGGGCTGGGGATTGCTGTGGCTGCTCAAACGCCTGACGCTCAAAGCCTTGCCGCTGCGCCTGGCGGTGAACCGCCTGCTGCGCCAGCCGTGGTCGACCCTCAGCCAGCTGGCGGCGTTTTCCCTGTCGTTTATGCTGCTGGCGCTGCTGCTGGTGCTGCGCGGCGATCTGCTTGACCGCTGGCAGCAGCAGCTGCCCCCGGAAAGCCCGAACTACTTTCTGATCAATATCGCCCCTGAGCAGATAATGCCGGTGAAGACTTTCCTCGCCGAACACCAGACCCGGGCGGCGGAATTTTATCCGATCGTCCGGGCTCGTCTGACGCAGATCAACGGTCACTCCACGGACGGGAACAAAGATGAAGCGCTTAACCGGGAACTCAATCTGACCTGGAGCGCCGATCGTCCGGATCATAATCCGCTGGTGGCCGGCAACTGGCCGCCGAAGCCGGGCGAGGTATCGATTGAAGAGGGACTGGCGCAGCGGCTGGGGGTGAAGATCGGCGATACGGTGACCTTTACCGGCGATACTCAGGACTTCAGCGCGAAGGTCAGCAGCGTGCGCAAAGTTGACTGGGAGAGCCTGCGGCCCAACTTCTTCTTTATTTTCCCCTCCGGGGCGCTGGACGGGCAGCCGCAGAGCTGGCTCACCAGCTTCCGCTGGGATAACGGTCCCGCGATGTTGACCCAGTTGAACCGCGAGTTTCCCACCGTTAGCCTGCTGGACATCGGCGCCATCCTGCGTCAGGTCGGCCAGGTGCTCTCCCAGGTCAGCCGGGCGCTGGAGGTGATGGTGGGCCTGGTCACGGCCTGCGGTGTGCTGCTGTTGCTGGCGCAGGTCCAGGTCGGTATGCGCCAACGGCATCAGGAGCTGGTGGTCTGGCGCACGCTGGGGGCTGGTAAATCACTGCTACGCGCCACGCTGTGGGCGGAGTTTGCCCTGCTGGGGCTGGTTTCCGGACTGGTGGCGGCGATAGGCGCGGAAGTGGCGCTGGCGATGCTGCAGACCCGAGTCTTTGATTTCCCCTGGGCGCCGGACTGGCGCTTGTGGGTGATGCTGCCGCTGACGGGAGCGGTGTTGTTATCCCTATGCGGTGGCGGGCTGGGGCTGCGTTTGTTAAAAGGGAAAGCGTTGTTCCGCCAGTTTAGCCAGTAAGATTATTGCATTTCGATGATGCGCCGCCGTTTTTGGCGGCGCTTTTATTTTAAGCGCACAAATTGATAACTAGTTGATTTTTAAGCGCACAAAACATTAAAAAACCGACAACACGCTGTGTGGATTCGCGGTTAATATTCAGCTGGTAAATATAAGGTTGCTTATTAATCAAGGAAAAACTATGGCACATAAAATAAAAGCGCTGGCGATCTCGATCGGCGCAGCATTAGCGTTAACGTCACTTGCTTCCCACGCGGAGATCACGCTGCTGAAACAAGATCCGCAGGCGGGCGATCCGTTAAGTCGGCTTAACTTTACCGTCGGCGGGAGTATTCGTCCGCAGTTCAACATGATGAGTGGCGATGGTGATAAAGGATCCTATAAGCGTAACGGTTTCGACGGTGGCACCCGTTTCCGCTTCGCGGCGGATTACTACCTGTTCGATGATATTAGCTGGATCAGCTACTACGAACTGGGGGTGAACATTCCGGCACTGTTTGACTGGGATAACCACTACGCGGAAGGCGCAAACAATACCACCCGCCGCATGCTGTATACCGGCCTAAAAAGCGATACCTGGGGGACCTTAACCTACGGGCAGCAGAACAGCATTTACTATGATGTGGTTGGCGTGAAAACCGATATTTGGGACTACGATATGATCGGTCAGGCCCCTGGCAACGGTATTAACGGCGATTACGATGGTTCTTATCGTTCACGTAATATGCTGAAATATAAGAAAACCGTGGGTGATGTCGATCTTTACGGCTCTTATCTGTTCGAAGACAGTGAGTATCTGCCTGGCAACGGCCTGCGTTACAAGCGTAAAGGCGGCGGTTCTATTGGTGCGGACTACCACATCATGAAGGACCTGACCTGGGGTACTGCGTGGAACTACACTCGCGCCGAAATGCGCGACCCGTCAAGTTCCGACAACAAAACCTATGACCAGAACATCGTCGGTACCGCGCTGAGCTGGACCCCGGATAACTGGACCTTCTCCTTTGGCGGCGGCTGGTATCAGAACTTCCTCACCACCAAAAAAACCGATGTGCATAATTACTTCGCCGGCGACGCCTGGGGGATTGAATATTTCGCGGGCTATAAATTCCCGATCAATCAATACGCTGTTAAATCTATTCAGCCGTACTTTATGGGCGACCGCCTGCAGTACGTGAATGGCCGCAACTACCAGCGTATCGATAACGGTCTGGGGATCAGCTTCCAGCTGGATTACGGTTTCCGCGTTGACTACGAACACGTGTTTACCTCCAGCACCGACAACCTGGGGGATATGAACCTGGTGCGCCTGCGCTACGACTTCTAAGCGGTCACAACTCCCCGGTTGCGCTGCGCTACCGGGGCTATAAATCGCGCCGACCAGTAGCCCGGCTAAGGCGTTTAAGCCGCAAGCCGGGACAATAGAGCATGTGATTACTTCGCCAGCCAGGCGGCGACCTCCTGCCAGCTGCCGCGAAACAGGATCTTCCCGGCTTTTTTCCCCAACTGATAGCGATACATTGGATCGTAATATTCTTCCAGCAGCGGCACCAGCCAGGCGAAGTGCGCCTCGGTGCTGGCGGTGCGCTGCTGCTGCGCCAGCGCCTCATCGAGCCGTTCAGTCAGCTGAGCAAAACGCTGCAGCCCCAGGCGACGGCGGATGGCAAACAGACCATGATGGAGGTACTCGCCGTATGCCTGCCAGCCTTTCTCTTCGCCATACGCGGCGATAAAGTCGTGATACATGCGATCGAAATACTCTTCGCGCAGCCGTTCGAGGCGAACATCAAACGGATCTTCCACCACCGCCAGCGGCGATTGCGCCATGCGGAGGCGCAGGCACTCCGGCAGATGGTTGGCGCCGATCATATGGCCTTCATCTTCCAGCACCCAGCGGGCCTGCTGTTCGGCTTTTTTAAGCAGGCTGACCGCCAGATGGTTTTCAAAGGTGGCCTGCGGGTGCTGATCCTGCAGGGTTCGACCGAATGATGAACCGCGGTGATGGGCAAGCCCTTCCAGATCGATACCATCCGGGCGCGAGCAAACCAGCTGAGTTTTGCCATTGCCGGTGCAGCCGCCAATCAGCACGATTGGGCGCTGCACCAGTTCGTCGGTGGCCTGGATCGCCGCCTGGCGTAGCGCTTTATAGCCGCCGACGATCAAGGGGTAATCCACGCCAGCGTCTTTCAGCCACTGCTGGACGATATGCGACCGCTGGCCGCCGCGGGCGCAGCACAGGTAACCGTGCGGGTAACGGGCACTGGTTTCCAGCCACGCCTGGATCCGGCTGGCGCGCAGGTCGCCATCAACCAGCTTATGGCCGAGCGCCAGCGCGGCCTCTGGCCCCTGACGCTTGTAGCAGGTGCCGACCGCGGCGCGTTCTTCATCATTCATCAGCGGCAGGTTGATCGCCGCCGGCATCGCGCTTTGGCTAAACTCCACCGGGGCGCGTACGTCAATCAGTGGCGTATCGCTGGCGAGAATGGCGCGATAATCCGTCCCATTGGTCATGGGCTATCCTCTGAAGTCAAAACAGAAATGGGCTTTACAGCAAGGGGGGGATTGTACGCGCCTCAAGGTGTGCCGGGGAAGGGGATAGATCAAATCCCCGGCACGAAGGGCTTAGCTGAGCTGCGATTGCGCCCAGAACAGGCCGCTGGTGTACTCCGGCGGCAGCAGCGGTTTGATCGCTTCCAGCGTCGCGCTCAGGCGATCGGTATCGCTGTCGGTGAGGTTCAGGTGGCCGACTTTGCGACCCGGACGCACCTCTTTATCGTACCAGTGCAGGTGCACCAGCGGCAGTTTCAGCCAGTCGTAGTTGAGATCGGTGCCGATCAGGTTGATCATCACCGACGGGCTGTTGACCACCGGCGGCGGCAGCGGCAGGTCGGTAATCGCTCGCAGATGCAGTTCAAACTGGCTGATGGAGGCGCCATTTTGCGTCCAGTGGCCGCTGTTATGCACGCGCGGCGCCAGCTCGTTGATCAGCAGCCCCTCGGCGGTGACGAAGCATTCCATCGCCATCACGCCGACGTAGTTCAGCTCGTTCATGATCGCCGTCAGCATGCTTTCCGCTTGTTCCTGCTGGCGGGCATTGGCCTGCGGGAAGGCCACGCTGGCGCGCAGAATACCGTCCTGATGCAGGTTGCGGGTCAGCGGGTAGAAGACGGTGCTACCGTCATGAGCGCGGGCGCCCACCAGCGACACTTCGCCGGAGAAGTTAATCCCTTGCTCGACGATGCACTCGCCGTAGTTATCCTCCGGGAGTTGCGCGGTTTCGTCAGCGCGCAGACGCCACTGGCCGCGGCCATCGTAGCCGCCGACGCGACGCTTAACGATCGCCAGCTCGCCGAGACGGGCAAACACCGCCGGCCATTCGCTTTTATCCGCCAGCAGCTGCCACGGGGCAGTGGCCAGGCCAAGCTTGTCGAACAGCTGCTTTTGCGTCAGGCGGTCGGCGATAATCGGGAAAACATCGCGGTTGACGAACGCCGGGTGGCGGGCCAGCTCACGGGTGAGGGCGGTTTCCGGCCAGCGTTCAATTTCGGCCGTGATGACGCTCTGCTGGAACGGCACCGCTTCCGGGTCGGCTTCCAGCCCCACCGGCCAGACGGCGATGCCCAGCGGCTCACCGGCCTGGCGCAGCATGCGACCTAACTGACCGTTACCGAGCACGCATACCTGTTTCATGCCGCACCCCGCGGATCCGGGTTATCCAGCACTTCATCGGTTTGCGCCTGACGCCAGGCGCTCAGGCGCTGGTGAAGTTCGGCATCATGCTGAGCGAGGATCTGCGCGGCGAGCAGGCCAGCATTCGCTGCGCCAGCTTTTCCGATAGCCAGCGTACCGACCGGAATGCCGCGCGGCATTTGCACAATGGAGTAGAGGCTGTCGACACCGCTTAAGGCTGCGCTCTGAACCGGTACGCCGAGCACCGGCACCAGGGTTTTCGCCGCAATCATGCCCGGCAGATGCGCCGCGCCGCCTGCCCCTGCAATAATCACCTGATAACCGTGGCTCTCGGCGCTTTCAGCAAAGCTGAACAGCTTATCGGGCGTGCGATGGGCGGAGACCACCTCGACATGGTACGGAACGTTCAGGGCATCAAGGATTTCTGCGGTAAATTGCATGGTAGCCCAGTCGCTTTTGGACCCCATCACGATGGCGATACGCGCCGAATTATTGCGGGAAGACATGCGTCTTAAAACTCCTGTGGGTGTGTTTCACACTGCTTTAGAGGCCACAGAGAATAGCATGAACTGCCAGCAAGGAAAACGGTTGCGTGCGCATGGTTAGCCGTCTTTTGTCTCGTTCAGTGATGACGTCGATCGCGGCTTATTGGCCTTTATCTCATTCATGATACAGGTGATAAGCAGCACTAACCCCCACGGGAGCATCAGGGTGCCCATAATCAGTAAATAGATTTGTACCAGCCGACTATCGTGAGGGCGGGTACAGAGCAAATAAATGGCATAGAAATAGATGGCCCACGCCAGCATTGCACACCAGACAAACGTCAGCGTGTTGCCGATAGCGACGCCGATTAAGGCGATATAACTAACCCCTAACGGATTGAGGATCGCGATGATCATTCCCCACATCAGCGGCTGACTCCACTTTTTCCTGTTCATGCTCATTCCTTGAGAGTGATGTCGTGGGAGACTAGCATGCAGGACGCGGGGAAGCGCGCACCTTCGCCCAGGCAAAAGGCGCTTTCGGAATTGTGCTCGCGCAGGAACTAGAACGGGAAGTGGATGAGTTTGACGTCGTCCGGCGTCACCTTGACCATCGAACCTTCGCTGTGCCAGGCGCCGAGTACCACGCGCCATGCGGGTTGGCCGTTGGCCTGCAGTTCATGGACCGCCGGGCGATGGGTATGGCCATGAATCAGCCACTGCACGTGATGCCGCTCCATCGCGTCAACCACCGCCTGTGGATTCACATCCATAATGTCCATTGATTTGCTGCTGTTGGCGGCTTTGCTGTCGGCGCGCATGCGAGCGGCGATGCGGCGGCGGATAAACAGCGGCAGGGCGAGGAACAGACGCTGGATCCACGGGGTGTGGACTTTGGCGCGAAACGCCAGATAGCCTGGGTCATCGGTGCACAATGTGTCGCCATGCATAATCAACACTTCACGGCCATAGAGGTCCAGTCGCTCTTCTTCGGCGAGCAGGAGCATCCCGCTCTGGCGGGCAAAGCGCTGGCCGACGAGAAAATCGCGGTTGCCGTGGATGAAGTAGCAGGGCACGCCGGCGTCGACGACGGCTTTGATTGCCGCGGCAATCTGCTGGTGCAACGGGTTGGGATCGTCATCGCCGATCCACGCTTCAAACAGATCGCCAAGGATATACAGGGCGTCCGCCTGGCGGGCTTCGCCCTGTAAAAAACGCAGAAAACCGGCGGTGATCGCCGGTTCTTCTGTTTGCAGGTGCAAATCTGCAATAAAAAGTGTCGCCACGAATTACTCGCTGACGGTGACGCTTTTGATGATCACATCATCTTTCGGCACATCCTGGTGCATGCCGCTGCGGCCGGTGGCAACCGCTTTGATTTTGTCTACCACGTCCATGCCTTCAACCACTTCAGCGAAAACGCAGTAGCCCCAACCCTGCAGGCTTTCGCCAGAGAAGTTCAGGAAGTCGTTGTCGGCCACGTTGATGAAGAACTGGGCAGTGGCGGAGTGCGGCGCCTGAGTACGGGCCATTGCCAGCGTACCACGGGTGTTTTTCAGGCCGTTGTTCGCTTCGTTCTGAATCGGAGATTTGGTCTCTTTTTGTTTCATGCCCGGTTCGAAACCGCCGCCCTGAATCATAAAGCCGTTGATAACACGGTGGAAAATGGTGTTGTCGTAGAAACCTTCGCGGCAGTAGTCCAGGAAGTTTTTAACTGTTTCCGGCGCTTTGTCGTCAAACGTTTTGATTACGATATCGCCATGATTGGTGTGGAAAGTAACCATTTTTGCATCCTGTTCCGATGAGTGTGGTGCCAGCACCCGATGTCGGGTGAGATATAGGGGGGTGTTATAGCATAACCGCGGGGGTCGATGCACCTTGCAATGTGTGCTGCGTCCGGTCTGAATTATGGGTATTATAGAGACTTCATTACCCACACACGTCTACACGGAATCTTCGATGTTAAAAATTTTTAATACACTGACGCGCCAGAAAGAGGAATTTAAACCTATCCATGCCGGGGAAGTCGGCATGTACGTGTGTGGTATTACCGTTTACGATCTCTGTCATATCGGCCATGGCCGTACCTTCGTCTCCTTTGACGTCGTGGCGCGCTATCTGCGTTTTCTTGGCTATAAGCTGAAGTACGTGCGCAATATCACCGATATCGACGACAAAATCATTAAGCGCGCTAATGAAAACGGCGAAAGCTTTGTCGCGCTGGTCGATCGCATGATTGCCGAAATGCACAAAGATTTTGACGCGCTGAATATTCTGCGTCCCGACAGCGAGCCGCGCGCGACGCACCATATCGCGGAGATCATTGAGATCACCGAACAGCTGATCGCCAAAGGCCATGCCTATGTGGCGGATAACGGCGACGTAATGTTCGACGTGCCGACGGACCCGAACTACGGTTTGCTGTCGCGCCAGGATCTCGATCAGCTGCAGGCGGGCGCTCGCGTCGACGTGGTTGACGTCAAGCGGAATCCGATGGACTTCGTCCTGTGGAAGATGTCGAAAGAGGGCGAGCCAAGCTGGCCGTCGCCGTGGGGCGCGGGTCGTCCGGGCTGGCATATCGAGTGCTCGGCGATGAACTGCAAGCAGCTTGGCAACCACTTCGATATTCACGGCGGCGGTTCGGATCTGATGTTCCCGCATCATGAAAACGAAATTGCCCAGTCCACCTGCGCCCATGACGGCGAGTACGTAAACTACTGGATGCACTCCGGCATGGTGATGGTTGACCGCGAGAAGATGTCGAAATCGCTGGGTAACTTCTTTACCGTCCGCGACGTGCTGAAGTATTACGATGCGGAGACGATTCGCTACTTCCTGATGTCCGGCCACTATCGCAGCCAGTTGAACTACAGCGAAGAGAACCTCAAGCAGGCGCGTTCGGCGCTGGAGCGTCTGTACACCGCGCTGCGCGGGACGGACAAATCCGTCGACGCGGCGGGTGGCGAAGCCTTCGAAGCACGCTTTATCGAGGCGATGGACGACGACTTCAACACCCCGGAAGCCTACTCGGTGCTGTTCGATATGGCGCGTGAAGTGAACCGCCTGAAAACCGAGGACGCCGCAGCGGCAAATGGCATGGCGGCCCACCTGCGTAAGCTGGGTTCTGTGCTGGGTCTGCTGGAGCAGGAGCCGGACGCGTTCCTGCAGAGCGGCGCGCAGGCCGACGACGCGGAAGTGGCGGAGATCGAATCGCTCATCCAGCAGCGTCTGGACGCGCGTAAAGCGAAAGACTGGGCGGCGGCGGATGCGGCGCGCGACCGTCTCAACGAGATGGGTATTGTGCTGGAAGATGGCCCGCAGGGCACCACCTGGCGCCGGAAGTAAGCCATAAAAAAACGCCCGCTAAAGCGGGCGTTTTTCTTTTCGCTGTCAGGCCGTGACGGTGACGCTCTGGCCTTCAAAGCTCACCGTCTGACCGGCGACGATTTTGCAGCGTTTGCGGGTTTCCACCGCGCCGTCAACTTTCACCAGCCCGTCAGCGATAGCGAGCTTCGCCTGGGCGCCGCTTTCGCTCCAGCCTTCCAGCTTCAGCAGATCGCACAGCTCTACGTGCGGGTGTTTACCTAAGGAAAATGTCGCCATCTCAGGCCTCCTCAACGTCGTGATACTCTTCGCACGCCTGCAGCGTGTTCTGAATCAGGGTGGCGACGGTCATCGGGCCAACGCCGCCGGGAACCGGGGTGATGTAGGATGCGCGTTCGGCGGCGTCTTCATACACCACGTCACCGACCACTTTGCCGCTTTCCAGACGGTTAATGCCGACATCGACCACAATCGCCCCTTCTTTAATCCACTCGCCAGGAATAAAGCCCGGTTTACCTACCGCGACGATCAGCAGGTCGGCGTTTTCGACGTGATGGCGCAGGTTTTTAGTAAAACGGTGGGTCACGGTGGTGGTGCAGCCGGCCAGCAGCAGCTCCATGCTCATCGGGCGACCGACGATATTGGACGCGCCAATGACCACCGCATTGAGGCCGTAGGTGTCGATATTGTAGCGTTCCAGCAAGGTCACGATACCGCGCGGAGTGCACGGACGCAGGCGCGGCGCCCGCTGGCACAGGCGGCCAACGTTGTAGGGATGGAAGCCGTCGACGTCTTTATCCGGCGCGATGCGCTCGAGCACTTTGACGTTGTCGATCCCTGCGGGGAGGGGCAGCTGAACCAGAATACCGTCGATGGTCTTATCGGCATTCAGGGTGTCGATAAGCTCCAGCAGCTCGGCTTCGCTGGTGGTTTCCGGGAGATCGTAAGAGCGGGAGACGAAGCCCACTTCTTCACATGCTTTGCGCTTGCTGCCGACATAAATCTGCGAGGCCGGGTTGCTACCGACCAGCACGACGGCCAGCCCAGGGGCGCGTTTTCCGGCCGCAACGCGAGCCTTCACTTTTTCCGCAACCTCAGAGCGTACCTGCTGCGCAATCGTTTTACCGTCAATAATTTTTGCTGCCATCAGAGAGAGGATTCCATCTGTATCTTTACGAAAGGGGGATGAGGATATTTTGTCAGAAGCGGGCCTCGCTGTCAGTCCTCGTTTGCGGTTTTATCCTGTCTGCGGTGAATTTAGCCTGTTTTGACCCTGTTCAGAGCAGGGGTATTGGTGTGTTGCGCCTGGCCACTAAGTCGATTTACGCGCGTAAGAGCCCCGGTGGTATGCTTCTTGTACAGTTGCTGAGGGATATTTCGCCAGCATCGTATAAGCCCCGCAGTTTCCTGGCAAAATGGATTGACTCAACGGACGTGGACCGTATAATTCCAGGCGTTTCACTCCGCGAAGCACTCGCTTCTCAGGGCGCCCTTAGCTCAGCTGGATAGAGCAACGGCCTTCTAAGCCGTAGGTCACAGGTTCGAATCCTGTAGGGCGTGCCATTTAATATCAGCTTCTTATCCTCTTGCTGCTTTTTCGTACCGGACACCATTTTCCCTATCCTGTAACCTGGCTGTGCTATTGCGGTTGAAAAACATATATCAAATACGTGTTAATACATTCGTTATTTTCCCCTGCCGTCTATTTTGCTGCGCAAAAGTCATTATCCTAAAAACGATCCTCGTTCATTATTTCATGTTCACATACCGTAAGTTTCATGCTTAAATCCGCGCAACATATAATGGAATATGTTTTTGCACTGAACGTTAAGTAATAACGAGAACACGGATGAAATCTCTGTATTTGGCTCTGGGACTAATGACGCTGAGTCTGACCACCCACGCCGCTTTTTTATCGCCAGCCGATCGCGACAGCGTTGAGCAACAGCAGCAACAATTACTGCGTCAGAACCAGCAGCAACGTGAATCGCTGGAGCGCGCCACGCCAAGCCTTCACGCGGCGATGCCTGCGCAGCCTGAAGCCTCTGATGGCCCCTGTTTTTCTATCCATCGCATCGCGTTAGATGGCGCGACGCTTATTGATCCGCGTCAGCAGCAAAAAATAGTCCGGCCCTGGCTTGGGCAGTGCATGGATATTGCGCGTATTACTAAACTCGTAAATATTATTTCCGACTGGTATATCAGTCGGGGATATATTACCAGCCGCGCTTTTCTGACCGAGCAGGATTTACGTTCCGGGGTATTACATCTGACTATTCTTGAAGGAAAGCTCGAAAAAATCACCATGGAAGGCGCGGCTAAACGTGAGTTAACAATGGCGTTTCCAGGGCTGGAAGGCCATATTCTTAACCTGCGTGATATCGAACAGGGGATGGAGCAGATTAACCGCGCGCGCACGACGCCTGTGCAAATTGAAATCCAGCCGGGCGAAAAACCTGGCGGTTCAATCGTTAACCTGACGGCGACAGCGGAGCGCCCACTTTTGTTGTCGATGAGCGTCGACAACAGCGGCCAGAAGAGTACAGGTAGCGGACAAATCAACGCGGGTTTAACAGGCAACAATCTTTTAGGGCTGGCCGATCGCTGGTTTGTCAGCGGCGGGCGCAGCAGCGCGTTTTCGAATGCCAAAGATGCGCAGAATGTTGCCGCAGGGGTCAGCATTCCTAACGGTTATACGCTGTTTGACTATAGCTACAGCTGGAATAACTACCTGAGTACACTCGATAACCACGGCTGGATCTGGCGTACCAGCGGTGACACCGAAACCCACCGGCTAAACTTCTCGCAGGTTCTCTTTCGCAACGGCGACCTGAAAACGGGCCTCTCCGCCGGACTGAGTTATCGGACCAACCACAATTATCTCGACGATGTTTTGCTGCAGAGCAGTAGCCATAAGTTGACGACACTGCTGTTTGGCCTCAACCACACGCAAAAAATGTTTGCCGGGATTGCCACCTTCAACCCCACGTTTTCCCGCGGAATGCCGTGGTTTGGTGCCGAAAGTGACGGTAATAAACCGGGCGATTTGCCAAAAGCGGAATTCAGAAAATGGAGTCTGAGCGCCAGCTTTCAGCGCCCGTTGCTCAACGATCTCTGGTGGCTTAGCAGCCTTTACGGCCAGTGGTCTCCGGACCGCTTATACGGCAGCGAACGCCTGACCTTAGGCGGGGAAAGCTCAGTACGTGGTTTTAAAGAACAGTACATTTCAGGGGACAACGGCGGCTACTGGCGTAATGAACTGAACTACGCGCTTTTTACGATCCCCGCCATTGGGCAGGTCGGTGCTCTGGCCGCACTGGATGGCGGCTGGTTGCATGCTGACCGACTCGATCCCAGCGCCGCCGGAACCTTGTGGGGCGCAGCGGTAGGGTTCACCACGACGAATCGCTGGTTATCCACCTCTTTTACCGTGGCCGGTCCGCTGGCGTATCCGGACTGGCTTGGTCCCGATCGCCTCAATATCTACTACCGCGTTGCCGTGGCATTTTAAAGGATTATCGTCATGCATCAGCCTCCCATTCGCCTGTCATCGCGTCTGCTAAGTTACCTGATTAGCCTCCTGCTGGCCGGGCAGCCGCTCCTGCCGGCCATTGGCGCAGCGATCAATCCCGAGGGCGCCACTGGTGTGGATAGTGCCGCAAATGGCGTGCCGGTCGTTAATATTGCCACCCCGAACGGCAGCGGGATCTCGCATAACCAGTTTAAGGATTACCACGTTGGTCAGGAGGGTTTAATCCTCAACAATGCGACCGGGAAGCTGAATCAGACCCAGCTCGGTGGGTTTATCCAGAACAACCCGAATCTGCAGGCCGGGAGGGAAGCGAAGGGCATCATTAACGAAGTGACCGGTGGTCACCGATCGCAGTTGAACGGTTACACCGAAGTCGCAGGCAAGGCGGCGAACGTGATGGTCGCCAACCCCTATGGCATCACCTGTAACGGCTGCGGCTTTATTAACACTCCCCAGGCAACCTTGACCACTGGCAAACCCGTGTTTGATGCGGCGGGAAATTTGCAGGCGCTGGAGGTCGTGAAGGGAACCATCTCCATTGAAGGCAAAGGCATTGACGCCAGCGGCAGCGATGCGTTGTCGATTATTTCCCGTGCGACGGAAGTGAATGCGGCGATTCATGCCCGGGATTTATCGGTGATTGCCGGGGCTAACCGGGTAGATAGCCATGGCACTGTCACCCCAATGAGTGGAGAAGATCAGACCCCGACGCTGGCGGTGGATACCGGGGCGCTGGGCGGCATGTACGCCAATCGTATTCGTCTGGTGTCGAGCGAAAACGGCGTGGGGGTGAACCTCGGCGACCTGAATGCGCGCCAGGGCGATATCACCCTTGAGGCGAATGGCAGGCTTGCTTTGCGTCACTCACTGGCCAGCGGCGCGATCGCCGCTCGCGGCCAGCATATTATGCTCACCGGCGATCACAAGGCCGGGGGCGCAATCACATTGCATAGTCAGAGCGATCTGGTATTGAGCAAAGGGTCCCTGACCAGCGATACCGATCTGCGGCTGACTGCGGGCGGTTCAATCACGCAAAGCCGTGAAAAACTGACCGCCGGACAGGATGTCTCATTGACGGCCAGCGCCATCCGCCAGGATAGCGAGAGCCAAATCGATGCGGGTCGCCAGATCGTGCTGCGGGCCGGCGATAGCGTGACGAATGAGGGAAGAATGACGGCCACTGAAGATCTTTCGGTGACCGCGAAGACGCTGGCCCATCATGGCGCCCTGATCGCTGGCAACGCCATCTCCCTTGATGCCGCCCGCCAGACGTTGAATGGCGCGATAAACGCCACCGGCGCTATCGCTGTGTCGGGGGAGACAATCGCCACCAGCGCGGCATCGCAAATCCAGGGAAAACACCTGCATATTGCGGCGAAACAGGTTGATTTAAAAGGGACTCAGGCGGCTAAATCCGCTCTCACCGTGCACGCCAGCGAAAAACTGACCCACAGTGGTAAAAGCAGTGCTGATACCCTGTCATTGCAAGCCCCGCAACTCAGCAATAGCGGTGTGGCCATCGCCTCCAGGCTGACCACGCAGTCCCAGTCTCTCACCAACAATGGCTTGCTACAGGGAGAGGCTCAACTTTCTGTTACCAGCCAAACGTTGAATAACCAGCAGGACGGTACGCTCTATAGCGCGGCAAATCTGACGCTCGATATCCCGGATATCCGCAATCGCGGGCTTATTACCAGCGACCACGCGCTCACCCTGGCCAGCACGACCCTGATCAATCCGGGTGCCATCATCGCCGATACGTTAACGGTTAAGACCGCCACCTTATCCAATGACGGTCTGCTTCAGGGTAATCAGGCACTCACGCTCACCGGCGATTCGCTGACTCAGGGGGCCACAGGACGTTGGCTGACCGCAGGGGATATGTCGCTCACCGCGACGACGCTAAACGCCGCAGGCGCCATACAAGGGCAGCAACTGCGTATTAATGCGCAGGACTGGCGGCAAAGCGGTTCTCTCCTGGCGACAGGCAATCTGTATGTCACCGTCAGCGGCGCATTACTCAATGATGGCGACATCATGAGCCAGCGAGATTTCATCCTTCGAACCCCCTCCCTGACAAACAGCGGCAAGCTCCTTGCCGCCGGCGATATGTCGTTTACGGGAGCCCTGTTCAACAACAATGGTTCGCTGCAGGCAAACCGGATCGCACTGGCGCAAGACAGGATCGGCAATCAAGGAACCGTTATCGGGCTTGACGCGCTCACGCTGAGCAGCAACGGAACCGTGGATAACCACGGCGATCTGCTAAGCCAGGGCGACCTGACACTCTCCGCTGGCGATATCGCTAACCACGGACGGGTGCAGGGGAAAACCATCGTTATTGAGGGCGCGAACCTCATCAATAGCGGCGCGATCCAGAACGCGGTCGATCTGGCGTTAACGCTCAGCGGCGATCTGCAGGCGATTAACGGCAGTAAAATGACTGCCCTGAGGGATGTCCATATCAGCGGCCACGCGCTCAGCAATGAGGGGCTGGTGAACGCCAGTATGCTGACGATGAAAGGCGACTCGCTGAGCAACAGCGGAGAGATTAGCGGGGTAAGCCATCTTGACGTATTGCTGAATGGCGATCTGCAGCAGCAGGGCAAATTGCTGACCGGGGGATCGCTTGTCCTCCATGCGCAAGACTTGAACAACAGCGGTCAGTTGCAGGGGGCGAATACGCAGATTAGCGTGGCTTCGCTCAGCAACAGCGGACGCCTGCAGGGGGACCGCAATCTGACGCTGAACTTGCTAAAAGCGCTCAACAACCAGGCCAACGGGGCCATCCTCAGTCAGGGGGAGCTGACGCTGACGGCGTCTGCGTTCAGCAATGACGGCACGATCCAAAGCCATGGCGCAACCAGCCTCAACAGTACCTTATATGCCCGCAACGCCGGCAACATTGTCTCTGGCGGAGACCTGACGCTTACCACCCCATACTACAGCGGCAGCGGCTGGTTGCAGGCAACCCATCTCCTTCTGGACGCGGCGAAGATCGCCAACGCAGGCACGATGCTGGCGGAAAATCAGGCCACGCTGACGGGGAGCACGCTATTAAACAGCGGCACCGTTCAGGCCGCACAGTTAAGTGTCGACACCCGGACACTGGCCAACAGCGGCACCTTGTTCGGCAAGCAGAACCTGTTGCTTTACAGCGACAGCGTAAACAACGACACGGGCAAACTCTTCAGCGGCGGCGATCTTCTGGCGAACGTCGCCTCCCTCAGCGGCGCGGGTCAGATAGTCGCCCTGGGTAATCTGACGCTGGCGCTGGTCAACAGCTGGATCGCTCAGGGAACTGTGGCCGCAAACAAACAGCTTGTCATCAGCAGCCAGAGCGATATCACCAACGCTGGCGCCTTACAGGGCAATGGCGTAACGCTGACCGCCGCCGGGCAGCTCATCAATAACGGTCAACTGGTAGCTGGCAACGGCAAGACGGCATTGACCGGGCAACAGATTGCGATGAATGGGGAAGGTTCTCTGCAGGCTGATGGGGACGTGAGCCTGACCAGCCTTGGCCATATCACGCTTGATGGCTTTACCGGTACGGCAGGAAACCTGGTGTTAACGGCCACCGGAACGATCCTCAACACCGCCTTGCTGTATGCGGGCCATAATCTCTCGCTGTTTGCCAACCGCATTCATAACCTGCACGGCGACATACTGGCGGGTAATGACCTGGTGATGCAAAAAAACGCCAGCGGTGATGCCAACACTGAAGTGATTAACACCTCGGGAACGATTGAAACCACGCAGGGTGACATGACCATCAGCACCGGGTACTTGCTCAATCAGCGTGATGGGCTGGAGGTGAAGATCTCGCAGACTAGCGGCGAGCAGGCCATTCCGGGTCTCGGAGAGGCGATAATCGATGTCGATATCAGCCAACTGGCTGACGGGACGTACGGCCTGAGCAGCTATTTGGCATCAAGCGAGTCAGGGGCATGTAACGGTCATGGCGCCTGCAGCTATCACAACTGGAACCAGCTCTATTATGCAATGTACGCCGAATCAGCACAGCAGAAGTTTATCGGCAGCCAGACGCGGACGGAGGTCACCAGCCGGGGCGGGGCAGCACGCCTTGCCGCGGGGAATAATCTACATATTAGCGCCAGCACACTGGAGAACGTTGCCAGCCATATTCTGGCAAATGGCGATATCGCGTTAACGGGAAATACGCTCAACAATCAGAGCTGGCAGGCCGGTACCGTCACTGACTGGTATATCTATCAGTACGACCCGCACCGCTATGGCTACAACATTGGCTTTGGCAAGGGCGCCGGCTACGCCGTTGCGCCGGGGGCGCCTTATCCCACGGATGACAATAACTATGAGGATGCGCAGCCCGAACGCTCTACCATTGGTTTTACCCTGGCCGGGTATGAATCCACGGCCGAACAGGGAGAGATTTACCGTTCGTTGATCCAGGCTGGCGGCAACGTCAGCGCCAGTTTCGCCAGCGACATCAGCAACACCAACAGCATCGCTAATGCGGATAAAATAAGCAACACGCTTGTCGCGCCTGACCTGAACACACCTTCAGCGCAACTCACTGACGACAGTGAGAGTCTGCAGTCCCTCGCCGGGGCTGATACCGCCGCGATGACTCGCCCGGACTGGAACGACACAACCGGTAGCGGCAGCCAGACCATCGGCAACGGTACGGCGCTCGTTCAGGAACCGCTGGGCGATAACTATCCACTGCCGTCCGGCATCAACGGCTATTTTGTCATTTCCGACGATCCGGACAGCCCATATCTGATCACGGTCAATCCGAAGCTCAATGGCCTGGGCCAGCTCGATCCGTCGCTGTTTGGCGATCTGTATAAGCTGGCTGGCATGAATCCAGGCAGCGCGCCACGCGAGACGGGCAGCCAGTACACCGATGGCGACTCGTTCCTTGGCTCGTCATATATGCTGGATCGCCTGGGGCTTAACCCTGACAGCGATTATCGTTTTCTGGGCGATGCGGCGTTTGATACTCGGTATGTCAGCAACGTGGTGCTGAACCAGACCGGGTCACGCTATCTTGATGGCCTCGGATCTGATCTCGATCAGATGCGTTATCTGATGGACAACGCGGCCGACGTGCAGACCTCGCTTGGCCTGACGTTTGGCGTGGCGCTCACCGCCGCACAGGTGGCGGCGCTCAATCGCAGCATTCTGTGGTGGGAGCCCGCAACGCTTAATGGTCGGACCGTGATGGTGCCGAAAGTTTACCTGTCGCCGAAGGACGTTAGCGTCCGGAACGGTAGCGTAATCAGCGGCAATACCGTGCAACTGGCAGGGGGCAATATCAGCAACAGCGGCAGTACGTTGCTGGCGCGAGACGGCCTTGCCATTGACAGCAGTAATAGCTTCAGCAACCTTAACGCCGGACTTATCCGCGCGGATGGCCGTCTTGACCTGAGCGCGTCTGGCGATATCAATAACATTGGTTCGACGATATCTGCGAAAACGCTGCAGCTGGTAAGCACCGGCGGTAGCATCAATAACGTCACCCGCACTGAGCAGTGGCGTGTTGGCGATGACAGCCGCTGGGGCAATATCCAGTTCAGCGGTACCGATAGCGAGCAAACGGCTGCCATTACTGCCAGCGACGGCCTGTATATGGCCGCGGCGAACACGATCAACATAACCGGAGCGACGGTGAGCGCCGGCGGCGATCTGGTGATGGAAGCCGGGAGTAACATCAATATTGCCGCCAACCAGTTCACCGAGAGTCGCAGCCAGTCTGGCTTCTGGGGCCAGAAAAACAGTCGTTCATCATCCACAACGTATCAGGGCAGCAGCATTACGGCGGGCGGTAACGCGATAATGCGGGCGGGCAACGATCTGAACGTGACGGCCAGCGCCATCAATGCGGGTCACACCGCGCAGCTGGTGGCGGCCAATGACCTGAACCTGAACGCGGCGGGTAACGAACAGAGCAGCCGCACGGGCGGCAGCGAAAGCCATCAGAGCGGCGCAGAGCGCAGCACGGTGACCGCAGGCGATAAGGTAACGCTGGTGGCCGGGCGGGATGTGACCAGTCAGGCGGCAGGCATCGCAGCGGAAGGGAATGTCGGTATTCAGGCCGGACGCGATGTGAACCTGCAGGCGGAAGCCACCACCGCAGGCAGTAGCAATTACAGCAGTAAGAAAGCCGTTATCGATGAATCCGTGCGCCAGCAGGGTACCGACATTGCCAGCGGCGGCAGCACTACGATTATTGCTGGACGCGACGTCAACGCCGAAGCGGCGCAGGTGACTGCCAGCGGGAATATCGGCCTGGCGGCGGGCCGCGATGTGAACCTGACCACGGCGACGGAAAGCGATTACCACTACAAGGAAGAGACGAAGACCAAAAAGGGGTTCCTGAGTAAGAAAACCACGCATACCATCGAAGAGGAGAGCGCCACCCGTGAAGCCGGTACGCTGTTAAGCGGAGATCAGGTTCAGGTGTTGGCAGAGAATAATCTTCTGCTGCAGGGTTCGGCGGTGGTGGGTGAGGGTGATGTTCAGCTCCACGCAGGTAATAATGTCGATATCACGGCGGCGACCAATACCGATACCGCCTGGCGATTTAAAGAAGAGAAAAAATCCGGCCTGACGGGAACCGGGGGGATCGGATTCTCTATCGGCAGCAGTAAAACCACGCACGAACTGCGTGAAGCGGGTACCACCCAGAGCCAGAGTGCTTCCACGACGGGAAGTACGGGCGGTAGCGTGGTGATTTCTGCCGGTAAGCAGGCGCATATCGGTGGTTCTGATGTGGTTGCGGGCCGGGATATCCGCATCACCGGCGACAGCGTGGTGATTGACCCCGGGCAGGACACCCGGACAGTCGACGAGAAGTTTGAGCAGAAATCCAGCGGGCTGACGGTGGCCCTGTCAGGCAGCGCAGGCGGTGCGGTGAACAATACGGTTTCCGCCGCGCAGAAGGCGAAAGAGGTCAGTGATGGCCGCCTGAGTGCGCTCCAGGGAACAAAAGCGGCACTTTCCGGTGTCCAGGCCGCCCAGGCCGTCGCGCTGGATGGGGCCAGAGGCGGCAGCGATAAGGACAATAACAATACGATTGGTATCAGCGCGTCGCTGGGTTCGCAGTCCTCTTCCTCCCGGTCACATTCGGAGCAGGTGATGACCAGCGGCAGCACCCTGAATGCCGGAAATAACCTCGCTGTTACGGCAACGGGCGGCGACATCACGGTCGCGGGCGGCCAGGTGAAAGCCGGTAAGGATGTCACGCTGGATGCGTTGAGGGATGTGAACCTCATTGCGGCGCAGGATACACAGCAGACTACCGGCAGCAACAAAAGCAGCGGCGGCAGTATTGGCGTCGGCGTGGGGGTGGGCTCCGGCGGAGCCGGTATCAGCATCTCGGCAAACGCCAGCAGCAGCAAAGGGCACGAGAGCGGTAACGGCACCTGGCAGAATGAAACCACGGTGGATGCCGGTCATCAGGTCATCATCAGTAGCGGACGGGATACCACGCTGGCCGGCGCGCAGGTCAGCGGTCACCAGGTGACCGCTGATGTCGGCCGCGACCTGACGATAACCAGCCTGCGGGACAGCGACCACTATGACAGCACACAGAGCAGCCTCAGCGGTGGCCTGGGCTACACCTCCGGCGCCAGGTCGTGGTCGGGAAGCCTGAATGCCAGTCGTGACAAAATGACCAGTGACTGGTCCTCGGTGCAGGAGCAGAGCGGGATATTTGCCGGTCAGGGCGGCTTTGATGTCACTGTGGGCAGCCACACGCAGCTGAATGGCGGGGTGATTGCTGCCACAGGAAGCGCAGATAAAAACAGCCTCGATACCGGCACGCTGGGTTTCAGCGATATCCACAACCAGGCGGATTATAAGACGCAGCATCAGGGCGGCGGTATCAGCACCGGGGGCAGCATTGGCTCTCAGTTCGCCGGGAACATGACCAGCGCCCTGCTGGCGGGTGGCGGCAGCAAAGGCCATGCGGAAAGTACGACGCAGTCGGCGGTATCCGAGGGCACTATCATCATCCGTGACCAGGCCAGCCAGAAGCAGGACGTGGCTGACCTGAGTCGCGACACGGAACACGCCAGCGGCAGTATCGGGCCGATATTTGACAAGGAGAAGGAGCAGCGGCGCCTGCAGGAAGTGCAGCTGACAGGGGAGATTGGCAGCCAGGCGGCGGATATTGCGCGCACGCAGGGCGAGATAGCAAAACAGAAGGCGATAAAAGACCCTGCAGCCCTGACGGCGGCGGAAGCGAAGCTGAAGGCAGAGGGTAACAGCAGTCCGACGGCAGAACAGATTGCGGACCAGGCGGGTCGTACCGCGATGGCTGCATACGGTACCGGCAGTGACCTGCAGCGGGGTATCCAGGCAGCGACTGCAGCGCTGCAGGGGCTGGCGGGCGGTGATATCGCCGGGGCGCTGGCAGGGGCATCGGCGCCGGAGCTGGCGAATCTTATCGGTCACGGTTCAGGGCTGAGTGACGGTGCCGCGGTGGTGGCGCACGCCATCCTGGGCGGTGCGGTGGCGGCGCTGCAGGGCAACAGTGCGGCGGCGGGCGCAGCGGGCGCGGCAGCAGGTGAACTGGCCGCGAAGGCAATAGCCGGTATGCTGTATCCGGGCGTGACGGACTTGTCCACGCTGACGGAAGCACAGAAGCAGACGGTCAGTACGCTGGCCACTATTTCAGCGGGAATGGCAGGTGGTCTGGCCGGGAACAGTACGGCGTCAGCGGTGGCGGGCGCGCAGGGCGGGAAGAACGCGGTTGAGAATAACTCGTTGGCGGGCGATCAGGCTCGTGCAACAGTAAAACAGGCTGCTGAATCCCTGAAAAATCAGGTCAGGGACAAGCTTGGCGAGGGTACAACTTCTTCCATCGCGAACGGTATTATCAATGCCCTTGCGGATACCGGCGATGCGGCATTAGGCTCAGCGGATTACGCCGCTGATGCGGTGATGGCGCTGGCCTCCTGTGCGGTCGGCGACAGCTACTGTAATAAAGCGCTGAGCGACCTGTCAGGCAAGAATCAGGCCGTGGCCGACAGTGTCGCCGCTCTGATGAAAAGCGAAACCTGGTCAGCGGTTGTGGATACGGTCAAACAAGCGGCCGGAGGAAATCAGGCGGCGCTGGAAGCCACGGGGGGAATGCTGGCAGGTATTATCCTGCCAGGGAAGAAAGTGCCGGAAATTACCACAGCGCAGACGATAGCAAATTCTGTAGTTGATGCGAAAAAATTTGATTATCTTTTTGGTAAAGCAACAGGTAATAGCCATACGCTGGATCGTACAAATCAACTTGCTCTGGAAATGAAACGATTAGGTGTGGCAGATGATATTAATGGTCATGCGGTTTTGGCTGAGCATTTCACTCAAGCGACAAAAGATTCAAATAACATCGTGAAAAAATATACGGATCAATATGGTAGTTTTGAAATCAGGGAATCTTTCTTTATTGGCCCTTCAGGAAAGGCCACAGTGTTTGAAAGTACTTTCGAAGTTATGAAAGACGGCTCTCATCGATTCATTACGACCATACCGAAAAATGGAGTAACTAAGTAATGTTCATAGAAAATAAGCCAGACGAAATTGAGTTGCTTTCATTCTTTGAAAGTGAACCTGTCTCGTTTGAACGAGATAATATCAGTTTTTTATATACTGCAAAAAATAAATGCGGCCTTAGTGTTGACTTTTCATTTAGTGTTGTTGAAGGTTGGATTCAATACACGGTGAGGTTACATGAAAATGAAATTTTACATAACTCTATCGATGGTGTTAGTTCATTTAGTATAAGGAATGATAATTTAGGTGATTATATTTATGCCGAAATTCTTACAAAAGAATTAATAAATAAGGTTGAAATACGTATAAGACCGGATATAAAAATAAAAAGTAGCTCTGTCATTAGATAACTAAAATCCCGCCCTCTTGAGGCAGGATATTTTTATCTACAGTCAAATCGTAATCAGAAGCAGGACGTGGCTGACCTGAGTCGCGACACGGAACACGCCAGCGGCAGTATCGGGCCGATATTTGACAAGGAGAAGGAGCAGCGGCGCCTGCAGGAAGTGCAGCTGACAGGGGAGATTGGCCGCCAGGCGGCAGATATTGCGCGCGCGCAGGGCGAGATAGCAAAACAGAAGGCGATAAAAGACCCTGCAGCCCTGACGGCGGCGGAAGCGAAGCTGAAGGCAGAGGGTAACAGCAGTCCGACGGCAGAACAGATTGCGGACCAGGCGGGTCGTACCGCGATGGCTGCATACGGAACCGGCAGTGACCTGCAGCGGGGTATCCAGGCAGCGACTGCAGCGCTTCAGGGACTGGCGGGCGGTGATATCGCCGGGGCGCTGGCAGGGGCATCGGCGCCGGAGCTGGCGAATCTTATCGGTCACGGTTCAGGGCTGAGTGACGGTGCCGCGGTGGTGGCGCACGCCATCCTGGGCGGTGCGGTGGCGGCGCTGCAGGGCAACAGTGCCGCGGCAGGTGCGGCAGCAGGTGAACTGGCCGCGAGGGCGATTGCTGGTATGCTGTATCCGGGCGTGACGGACTTGTCCACGCTGACGGAAGCACAGAAGCAGATGGTGAGTACGCTGGCCACCATTTCAGCAGGGATGGCAGGTGGTCTGGCCGGGGACAGTACGGCGTCAGCGGTGGCGGGCGCGCAGGGCGGGAAGAACGCGGTGGAGAATAACCTTCTGGGTGGAAATGAATGGACGCAGGGAGAAAAAGCCAGGGAGCATGGTAAGGATGTGCTGTCGTGTGCAGACAATCCTTCTGGAGAAGCCTGTCAGCGAGGCCTGGCGGAAAACAAAGCCTATGCGGGAGCACTGGCTACAGGAGGTGTGGCGTTATTACCCGGTACCGCGCAGGTGATGTGGGGGTTGGGCGCAGGGGTAAACGCAGGTGCTCAGTATGCTGAAGATGGCAAGGTGAATCCGGTTAACTCTGTTGTTGCTGGTTGGATAAACGTTGCAAGCATAGGGAATGGCTTATGGGGAACAGTGGGCTGGAATGCAGCCGGTGGCGTGCTAACCAATCAGATCAACGGTGACAATCCTTTAACAGGAGCAATTACTAATGGTCTGGGTTCTGCTAGCGGTTACTGGGGAGGCAAACTAATCTCTTCAGGCACAAATGCGGCTGGTAAATGGCTAACCGGCGGCTGGGATCCTAAGTTTAATCCTGACTTGCTGAAATATACCGAAATTAAAGGTCAACTGGGGATCTCTAAGGAGATGTTGCCTGGTAAGCTTCCAGGCAATATGGGTAATATTGGAGCTTCAGTAATATCAGAGGGAGGCGGTAAAGGAGCTGAACAGGTAATAAAAAAAATAGGAGATAAAAATGAAAAATGATCTCCGAGTTAGATGTGTTCAGTCTCTATTTCTCTTAGTTGCTACGATTTTATTCATGATCGCATTATCTGTATGCGGAAAGATTTTTTTTTCGTTGTTACTGTGGCTGCTTGGCGATGGTTTTAATACAACTTGGCAGGATGTTTTGCACGGAGCGAAATTAGGACTTTATGGTGGAAGCATTGGAGGCATTGGACTCGCATTATTCCGCCTTTTTAAAGTAAAGGGATTTTAATCTATGTCGAAAAGATCCCAGCCTTTGTGGTTGGGATTGTTGTTGAGACTAACTCGCTGAGTCTGCCAAAAGGGATGACGGAAACCGGACAGGCAGCCACATCCTGGGTGAAGTATGCGCAGGACAACAATCTTTCGCCGGAGCAGGTACAGGCCGGGTTAAAGGATATCGTGCGCGGCGACTTGCCGGAAAGCGCGGATATTATCAAAGCCATTCTGAGTAATAGCCCGGGCTCGGATACGGTAATGGCGTTGCTGACAGCGGAAGAGGCGAAGGATTATGCGCTGGCTCTGCTGACGTCAATCCCGGCAGAAAAAGCGTTATCGTTAGCGGGTAAAGCAGCCGGTATTATTGATAACAAAATCCTGATTAGTGCAGCGGAGAAGATCTCGACGGCTAAGCCGGGTAAACAATTTACAGCGCCGAGGGATTTGAATGAGCAAACGTTCTGGAAACAGGTTGAATCAAATCCTTCACAAGGTGGAAAGTTGCCGGATATGAATAATGATCCCAGATTTCCTACTTCTGCTGGATTCCAGAAAATGGAGGCGACGCATTATCTGCCTGATGGATCATCGATATCAGTACATTATCAGTACAATTTTAATACTGGTAAAGCATACGATATGAAAATTGTTACTCCACAGCGGAATCCACTGCAGCCAGGTCCTTCAATAACTGATGGGGTAAAAAAATGAAGATACGAGATCATAGAGATCCCTTAGGTAGGGTTGTTGATGTTTTTAGTGTTTACTGGTTTGGTGACGAAACTTATTTTTTGGGTTTTTTAAAGGGGTACGGTGGGCTGCTGGCATATAGATCAACTCAAGTATCTGTAATTAATCCAGAAATAAGTTTTGAGGCAATATACTTTGAGAATAATGCGAGAGGTATCCACCACTGGGCCTTAATTAAAGAAAAGTTACTGGACGATCTTCTTGAACTGGATGAAACGGCCTATAAACGCTTCCTTGAAATCGTGAAAGCTGAAGGTCTGGTTGATCCCGATTTTTATTAACTGCAAAAGATCCCGACTTCAGCGCCGGGATCTTTTTTACCCGTCAATTACGACAGCACGCAGAGCAGCCTCAGCGGTGGCCTGGGCTACACCTCCGGCGCCGGGTCGTGGTCGGGAAGCCTGAATGCCAGTCGTGACAAAATGACCAGTGACTGGTCCTCGGGGCAGGAGCAGAGCGGGATATTTGCCGGTCAGGGCGGCTTTGATGTCACTGTGGGCAGCCACACGCAGCTGAATGGCGGGGTCATTGCTGCCACAGGAAGCGCAGATAAAAACGGCCTCGATACCGGCACGCTGGGTTTCAGCGATATCCACAACCAGGCGGATTATAAGACGCAGCATCAGGGCGGCGGTATCAGCACCGGGGGCAGCATTGGCTCTCAGTTCGCCGGGAACATGACCAG
>NZ_PIBL01000005.1:0-330579 GCF_002806645.1 Klebsiella sp. H-Nf2 | reverse complement strand
AGGCTTCGGGTCGGGCCGAGGCAGCGTCCGTGCAAAACACGGCCCTCAGCCCGCATCCATGCGGGCTGCCCCGGCCTTCCGGGAACGTCTCAGCGATTTTGAGGCCGCCAGCACCGGCAGTTTCAGCGGCCCCAGGTCCGGCGGCGATACACATACTGGGTCTGAACCCCGTAGGCCGGGTAAGCGAAGCGCCACCCGGCACAAAAGCGGCTCCGCGCCCGCTGTCCTTGCCCGGCGGCGCTGCGCTTGCCGGGCCTACGGTGATGGTTAACCTTGTGATATATAAATGGCTTTGTAGGCCGGGTAAGCGAAGCGCCACCCGGCAATATGCTGGGCTCGGAGCTTGATATATTGCCCGGCGGCGCTGCGCTTGCCGGGCCTACGGTGTTGAGTAACCTTCTGATATATAAATGGCTTTGTAGGCCGGGTAAGCGAAGCGCTACCCGGCAACATGTTGGGCACGGAGCCTGATGTATTGCCCGGCGGCGGTGGAGACTGTTATCGGTTTACCACGTTCTCAGACTCCGTAGGCCGGGTCAGGCGCAGCCGCCACCCGGCAATATGTTGGCTACGGAAACGACGACCGGACGGTTCCCTCTCCCTCCGGGAGAGGGTTAGGGTGAGGGAAAGCACCGTCGTGCAGTCATTTATGTTATCTGTGGCTCCAGCGCACATTGCGCTCCCGGTTAGTCTTCTGCGTTATGTCTCTCATGGCGCAGGGAGCGCACAGGGGGCGGCCAGTCGCCGCCGCCCCCTGTACCCCCGGGCTCCGGCCAGCAAAATCGCCACTTCGTGGTACCTTCGACTTTTCCCTGCAGGCTTCGGGTCGGGCCGAGGCAGCGTCCGTGCAAAACACGGCCCTCAGCCCGCATCCATGCGGGCTGCCCCGGCCTGCCGGGAACGTCTCAGCGATTTTGAGGCCGCCAGCACCGGCAGTTTCAGTAGCCCCTGATCCAGTGGTGATTTGGGGTTGTAGGCCGGGTAAGCGAAGCGCCACCCGGCAGAAACCCGCGTAAAGGGGTAAAACGCGTGTGTGGTTGGGTCAGCCGCAGGGGGCTGCGGCTTGTTTATAGCGGCGGCGGTTCGAAGCAGAGGCTGCGCTCCAGGCATTCGTCGCAGCTCGGCGATCGGCAGACAATCTCCCCCTGCGACTGCAGGCAGCGCTGGCGGTAAAAGAACTTTTTCCAGCGCATATGGTGGACGTTCTGCACCACCAGCTGCGGAAAGCAGTCGCTCATCAGCCGGCCCAGTTCCGCCCGCGAATCGAGTCCCAGATCCTCCCACAGATGGTTAAACGCCAGCGACACCTCGGCAACGATCTGCGCCATCGGTTCAGCCCCCGGCGCCATCCACTCCGTCAGCCACTGTCCCAGCTGCCGACGCTCTTCGTCACGGGTGGCATTCAGCTCGGTCATCAGCCGACGGCGGCTCAGCGTCGCGCTGTCCAGTGGCGTCGCCACCTCGCCCAGCCGCTGCTGCAGTGACCGCCACGCTCCGGGAGTCAGCCCCATCCGCAGCGGAAAGCAGCCTTTTCCGGCGTGATACAGTCGCCACAGGCGAGTTAACCAGTCGACCGGCGCCATCAGGCGACTCCCTGACGCAGGCGCGATGCCGCCAGGCTTTGGCGCCGCTGCTGCCACCAGGCGGGCAGCACCTCGGCGACCGAACGCCACGCGCCGTCCACCTGCGGCTCAATACCCTGCAATTCCAGCTGCTGCCATGGCGTATGGCCGATACGCACGCAGAACACCGCTTTCACGTCGGCGAGCAGCGCCAGCAGCGCCGCCAGTCTGGCCTCGTTCTCCTGTGGCTCACACTCCTCTTCGCCGCGGCAATATTTTGGCGTAAAGCGCTCGCCCACCAGCACCATACCGGCGGCCGACAGGCTGTAGATCGAGAAGCGGTCGGCATGGCCAAAATGACAGTCAATGACCTCGCCGTGGCGGGAGGCCACGGCCACCAGACAGGCGTCATCCGCGTCCGACTCCCCCTGCGTAGCGAGGCTGGCATGAAGTTCGGCGCGCTGGTGGAGGATGGGCAGCCAGTCGGGGAGGCTGTCCGGGTCCGGCAGCCGGGTGAACTGCTGGCTGCGATCTTCGCCCAGCATGCCGATGGCGTCGGCACGGCACTGGTGGCAGTGGGTCATCTGCGGCATCACCTCCCCGCACTGGCTGCGGATCGCGGCGAGCATCCCGGCGTCCGGCTCCGGCTGGCCGTTGAGACCAAAGACCGTGCCGTGCTCCGGTCTGGCAATCAGCGGCATAATATTGTGAATAAACGCGCCGCTTTCCCGCAAACGACGGCCGACCTCGGCCATGCCGCCGTCGTTGATCCCCGGGATCAGCACCGAGTTTATCTTGACCAGCACCCCCGCGGCGGTCAGCCTGCGGACCCCTTCAAGCTGGCGGGCAATCAGGATCTCCCCAGCTTCCCGGCCGCGGTAGCGTTCGCCGTCGAGCCACAGCCAGGCATAGATTTGCCCGGCGATATCGGCATCCAGGGTATTAATGGTCACCGTGACGTGATCCACGCCGACCTCCAGCAGGTGATCGACCGCGTCGGGCAGCATCAGCCCGTTGGTCGACAGGCATAATTTGAGGTCCGGAAGCTGGTCGCGGACCAGCTCCAGGGTGCGGAAGGTGCGGGTCATATTGGCCAGCGGATCGCCGGGCCCGGCTATGCCGACCACCGACAGCTGCGGGATGGCCTGGGCCACCTGGCGCACTTTCAACACCGCCTGCTCGGGGGTCAGCAGCGTCGATGACACCCCGGGACGGGACTCATTGCTGCAGTCGAATTTACGGTTGCAGTAGTTGCACTGCAGATTGCAGGCCGGGGCGACCGGAAGATGCATCCGGGCGAAACGGTGGTGCCCGCTGCGGGAGTAGCAGGGGTGCGCGGCGACCTTGTCGGCCACCCGCGGCGCTAACGCGCTGGCGTCCGCCGACTGACAGGCGTTACCGCCGGAAAAAGAAGAGCAGGAAGTCATGGTCGTACCTTCATGGTTGGGCGATACCTTCCTGCTGCAAACGACGTACCAGTGACGAATTTTTTATCTGGCTGAAAAATAAAGCGTTATCCCGCATCCCTGCGGCACAACATTGTCGCGTTCCTGCCGCACTGACGACAATGTCCTGAACCTGACACCGCTGCCTACAGACGCGGCAGGGTGATATCCATGATCTGGATCCGGTAAGCGACCTGGCGCGGCGTCATCCCCAGCAGCCGTGCCGCCTTGGCCTGCACCCAGCCGGCTTTTTCCAGCGCGGCGATCAGTCGCTGGCGTTCGTCCAGGCTGTTGTCCAGCCAGCTGTCTTCCGCTGGCCCGCTGGCAGGCAGGGCTTTGGCGGGACGATCCTGGTGAGTGAAGAGGATCACGTCGCGATCGATCAGGCCACTCTCCGACATCACCGCCGATCGTTCGAGGCAGTTCTCCAGTTCGCGAACATTACCCGGCCAGCTGTACTCCATCAGCAGGCGGATCGCGCCCTCGCTGATCCGTAGCGTGCGCCCCTGATGCTGGCCGATTTTGCGCACCAGGAAGTGCGCCAGCTCGGCGATGTCCTCCTGACGCTCGCGCAGCGGGGGCAGGGCGATGGGCATCACGTTCAGACGATAGTAGAGATCCTCACGGAAATGGCCCAGCCGGACCTCCTCCTCCAGGTGACGGTTGGTGGCGGCGATGATGCGGACGTTCACCCGCAGGGTCTCATCGCCGCCGACCCGCTCCATCTCCCCCTCCTGGAGGATACGCAGCAGCTTGGCCTGGAACGAGGCGCTGCTTTCACCAATCTCATCGAGGAACAGGGTGCCGCCATCCGCCAGCTCAAAACGTCCTTTACGCTGACGCACCGCCCCGGTAAAGGCGCCTTTCTCATGGCCGAACAGTTCGCTTTCCAGCAGGGTGTCCGGCAGCGCCGCGCAGTTAAATTTGACGAAGGCGGCGCCAGCCCGCGGCGAATGGTGATGGATGGCATTAGCGATCAGCTCTTTCCCGGTGCCGCTTTCGCCGCGCACCAGCACGGTGGTGTCCCAGCGCGAAACCTGACGGATCACCTCCACGATCTGGCGCATCGCCGGGCTCTTGCCGACCATATTGTCAAGGCCCACGCCGCGCGACGACGAGCAGGCCGGCGGCCGTTCCACCTTCGGCGGCTGGCGGCTCGACAGGGCGGGTGAGGCCGGAAGGATCATCAGCCGGATGGTCTGGGCGACGAGGTTGGCGACGGTTTCGAGAAAACGGGTGCAGGCCGGCAGTCGCTCTTCCTGGCGCGCCATCGGTTGGGCCGCCAGCACCCCTATTGGCCGGGCGTTGGGCCCCATCAACGGTACGGCGATAAACGGCAGATCGTAATCGTAGAGGCTCAGGCGGTCGAGAAAACGCTGATCGTCGGCGACCCGGGGCAGCACCAGCGACTGCCCCTGGGCCAGCACGGTCCCCACCAGTCCCTCGCCGGGGCGATAGCGGATCTGCGTGCTGCCGGGGAGGGGCTGCTGGCCGGTTTGCTGCAGCGCTTCGATACTGAGGATCTCCTGCTCGCTGTCGTACAGGCAAATCATCCCGTGCTGCATAAAAGCATCGTTGTGCAATACGCTGAGCACCTCCTGCAGCGTTTTGCTGGCCTCGGTGGCCCGGCTCAGCACCACGCTTATCCGCTGCATGGCGGTGAACTGCTGAGAGAGATCGAAGCGTCTGACGGTGGTGTCCGGGTCGGATTCAGGGATCATGCTTCACCTCCGGTCAGGGTGTTAAACAGCGGGAAACGCAGGGTCAGGCAGGTGCCGCCCTGCGGTCGGGAAGCCAGCTCAATGGCCCCGCGATGGTGCGCCACCAGGGTCTGGATCAGCCGCAACTCCATGCCTTTGCCCGGCGAGTTCAGCGCGTCGGGGGAGTGGGCGTAGCGCACCTGCAGCAGCGGCACGTTGTCAGTCAGGTACAGCGACAGCCAGCCGTCGTTCTCCTCGGCATAGAGCTGCATCGCCAGCGGCACAGAGGGCAATTCGGCGGCGAGGGCCAGGGTGCGGTCGAGCCACAGGCTTAAGCACGCCAGCAGCGGGGTGCGCTGGCCAAAGCCGATCAGATGCGGTGAGGCCATGTCGACCTGCAGCCCGTCGGGATCGAAGCGGGTACGGTAGAGGGCGCACAGATCGTCGAAAAAGGGCTGCAGCGGCCAGACGGCGGGGTTTTCGAGATCCAGCGAGGGGCGACAACGCTGGAGCCGCGCCATCGCCTCTTCTCCTTCACGCCAGGCGGCCTCCAGCGCCACATTCCCGCTTCCCTCGCCGTTCAGCCGACGGGCTGCCGCCAGCATGTTAATCGGGCAGTTCAACTGGATCAGCGCGGCGTCCAGCGACTCGCGGATCGCCGCCAGCAGCTTGCCGGCGGTCATTTGCTGCTTCAGCCGGTCAAGGCGCCCTTGCTCCTGCTGCTGACGCTGCTGGGTACAGTCGGCGATCACCACCAGGGTCCGCGCCAGCGCGCTGTCGATAAAGTAGCGGCTGGCCTCTTCACTGACGCCGGGCAACGGCCAGCAGGTCACCGACAGCCAGCGCGCGGCCCCGCGGAGCGCCACCGGCAGGATCGCCTCCACGCCGGGCGTCATCCGGCCAGGGGAGACCTGCAGCTCGGTGAGCAGCTCCCGGCCGCCGCAGTCAGCGCAGAAGGTTTTATAGGCGAGGTTGTCCATCACCACCCGATCCTGCTCGTCCACCACCACCACGGCGGCGGGGATATTATTCAGCACCGCCTCCATCAGGGTCATATGGTTGCGCAGCCGCTGTTCGAGGGTGTAGTTGACGCTGATATCCCGCTGCATCGCCAGATAATGCTCCAGTTCCCCTTGCGGGCTAAGCACCGGGGTGATGTCAATCTCCACCAGGTACAGGCCGCCGTCCCGACGCTGATTAATCAGCTGACCGCGCCAGGGCTGACGCTGGAGCAGGGTATGCCACATCTCCTGATAGATCTCGCGCGGCGTCTGGCTGCTGGCCAGCAGGCGCGGGTTCTGGTTTAACAATTGCGCCAGCGAATAGCCAGTCTGGCGGCAAAACGCCGGGTTGGCGTAAATGATCCTGGCGCTGGCATCGGTGAGGGAGATGGCCACCGAGGCCTGTTCCACCATGGTAAAAAACAGCCCCGGATGTTGTTGAATCAGCGCGCCGGCGATGGCCTCCGGCGCGGCGTTATCGAGCATCATGTTCAGGGTCATCGCAAACTCCTGTGTCGCAGTTATGACAAATTGTCCGACACCGTGCGCGGAACGCGGCGGGGTAAGCCGAACCCGGATAACCATGCAAAGTGTGCGCCCTTATCGGAGCGACCACGCGAAACATTGATCCGACAGGGGGAAAATTCACGGATTTTTACCTTTCGCCCCGCCGGGGGCGCCTTTGGCGCACGGCATCGTGAGGCGAAGCGATCCTGATGGGGCAGGGATGGGCCGTCGCGGTGCAGGGCAACCTGGCACAGCCTTCGCAATACCTCTGTCGTCATTCCTTTTTTCAACACCATTCCGACAGGAGCGTACTATGGCGAACATTGGCATTTTCTTTGGTACCGACACCGGTAAAACCCGCAAGATCGCGAAACTGATCCACAAGCAGCTGGGGGAGGCCGCCGCTGCCCCGGTCAATATTAACCGCGCCACGCTGGCGGACCTGCTGGCCTACCCGGCCCTGCTGCTGGGGACGCCGACGCTGGGCGACGGCCAGCTGCCGGGCCTTGAGGCCGGGGGCGAGAGCGAGTCGTGGGCCGAGTTTATCCGCAACCTCGGCGACGTCAGTCTGCAGGGAAAAACGGTGGCGCTGTTTGGCCTCGGCGATCAGCGTGGCTATCCGGATAACTTCGCCAGCGGGCTGCGGCCGCTGTACGACGCCCTGCTTGCCCGCGGGGCGACGATGATCGGCAGCTGGCCGAACGAGGGGTATGAGTTCAGCGCCTCATCGGCGCTGGAGGGGGATCGCTTTGTCGGGCTGGTGCTGGACCAGGATAACCAGTTCGACGAGACCGACGCGCGTCTGGCGACCTGGCTTGAGGAGATTAAACCGCATCTGCTGTAGGTGATGGCGGGTAGCCTGTCGGCTACCCGCACAGCCCCGGCTGGCGCGCTAACATCTCGGCCAGCCACTGGCGCTGGTGGCGGCGCTGGCTCTGTTGACTGAGGTAATCGCGGGCGCTTTCCAGCGCCTGCTCAGGCGTCATCGGCGCGGCAGGGCGAATGGCCTCACACCAGATCAGATGCCAGCCGAGCTCACTGGCCACCGGCGCGCTCAGCGCATGTTCCTCCAGCGCAAACAGCGCCTCCTCCAGCTGCGGATAGAGCAGCCCCCGGCCGATCCAGCCCAGCAGTCCGCCGTCCAGTGCGCTCGGGCAGTGGGAGTGTCGCTGGGCCAGCGGCGCAAACGCCTCACGAGAGGCTTCGATTTGCCCATGAAGCTCCCGTATGCGCGAGTAAATCGCCTGGTCGTCGCCATCGACGGTGAGCAGCAGATGGCGGGTCAGGCGCTGTTCCGGGCGTATAAACTGCGCCTGATGCCGCAGATACCAGGCCTGCACCGTGGCGGGATCCGGCCGCGGCGCCTGGCTGGCAATCCCGGCGAAGGCGGTTTCCAGCCGGGCGTGGTGCAGAACGATCGCCGCCCGCTCCGCTGGCGTAAATCCTCCCTCATCCAGCCAGGCGCCCAGCGAAGTGGCGAGGCCCTCCAGCAGCGCGGCGGGGATCGCCTCCGGCGCAATTTGGGCGACGATGAGCTGCTCCATCTGGGCCTGGCGCTGCCAGGCCGCCTCGAAGGCCTGCCGGTCGACCGCGTCGATGGCCGCCGGCTTGCAGTTCCAGCGGCTCTGCGCCAGCCGCTGTCGGCCAAATCGTTGCCATGGCTCCATTATCCTTCCTCCTCTGCCAGCGCCAGCGCGCTTACCGGGACCTGGAACCAGCGGCCGCCGAAGTCGACGATATAGCCGTCGCCATGCTCGCCCCGGTCGGTGGCTTCGATGCGCCCCAACTGCCCGACGCTGACCACCATCTCGCCCTGCATCGCCAGCGCCGTCTGACAGATTACGCTATCGCCATACTGCAGATTGCCGGCCAGCCAGGGTCGATCGCCGGCAATCAGCTCCTGTTCGCGGCAGCCGACCACCCGGTCGCAGTCCGGGAAGTGGATCTGGTAGATGATCTGGTCCTGCAAGAATACCCCCCAGTCGCGGACATAGCCGATGCTGCCCCGGCGCACCAGCAGGGCGCCGGACGGCAGGCCCGCATAGGTGCCATCGTTACGGATGGCGCGCACGACGCGGACCGCTTCGCTAAAGGTAAATTGGGGTCTCATGGCGTGTTCTCCTCGAACTGTTGCTGATAACTCTCCGCCAGCAGTCGGCGCGCCAGCAGCCAGTGCGCGCGCGGGTTCTCCTCCAGCTGGTTGAGCAGAGGCACTTCCGCCTTCAGCTTGCGGTGAAAGGTGGCCAGCACCGGCAGGCTGCAGTGGGCCAGGCGCTCGGGCTGGTAGGGAACGGCGAAAAACTGAAAGAATGCATCGGCGGAGCGCAGGTCGCCCACGCCGGGGATCTGATAAAACCACTCCATACTCACCCCCTGGCCTGCAGCGTTTCGGCGCCGCAGAGCGCGTGGTAGATTGCCGCCAGCTCATCATCCCGCGGGCTGCGTTTGCCGTTTTCGGCAAAGCGACGCAGCGCTGGCAGCAGCTGGTCAATTTGCGCTGACGTCAGGTGATAGCCCATCCGATCGAAGACGCCGTTAACCGCCTGGCGACCGGAGTGTTTCCCCAGCACCAGCCGATAGCCGCGGCCCAGCAGGGCGGGGTCGATCGCCTGATAGCTCTCGCTGTCGCGCAGCAGTGCCGCAACATGCACGCCGGATTCGTGGGTAAAAACCAGCTCGCCCACCAGCGGCTGCTGGGGATCCACCGGGCGGCGGGTGGCAAGGGCCACCTGCTCGCACAGCGCCGGCAGGGCGGTGAAACGCACGCCGGTCTCGACGCCCAGGCAGCGCTCCAGCCCGAGCGCCACGGTTTCCAGCGCCGCGTTGCCCGCGCGTTCGCCCAGGCCCAGCACGGTGGTGTTGACGCTGGTGGCCCCGGCGCGCACCGCCGCCAGGGTGTTGGCGGTGGCCAGACCCAGATCGTTATGGGCGTGCATTTCGAGTTCGCCGGGCCAGACGCGGCGCAGGGCGGTGATCTGCGCCGCGGTGGTGAACGGGTCGAGGATACCGACGGTATCGGCATAGCGCAGACGGGTGGCTCCCGCCTCCCGGGCCAGGCGGGCAATGTCCTGCAGCGTCGCGTCGCTGGCTCGCGAGGCGTCCTCACAGCCAATGCAGACCTTCAGGCCAAGGGTGTGGGCGAGGTGGATCAGGGCCGCCAGCCGCTCCAGCAGCAGCGGTAAGCCTTCGCGCAGTTTGTACTGCCGCAGCTTGTCGGAGGCGGGGATGGAGATATCCACCCAGTCCATGCCCAGGTCGGCGCTCTGGCGAATTTCTCCCGCCTGCATCCGGCACCAGGTCATCAGCGTGGCGCCCGGGAGCTGTCGGCGCACCTGCCGGATGCGGACGCACTCCTCCTCGCCCATCGCCGGGGTGCCGACCTCCATGGCTTCGATCCCCGCCGCGTACAGCGCCTCGGCGATAGCGATCTTTTCGCTGGCCTGAAAGGCCACGCCGGGACTCTGTTCACCATCGCGCAGGGTGGTGTCGTTAATCAGTACGCGTCCCATCATTGTCTCCCCCGCCTTAGCCGTAGACCGGCGTGAAGGCGCCATCCTGCAGGTGCGGCTGACCCTGTCGCCAGTAAGGCGACAGGGCGCGCAGCCGGTCGATAACCGACGGCAGGGTGGCGATGACGTAGTCGATCTCTTTTTCCCGGGTATAGCGTGAGAGGGAGAAGCGGATGGTACCGTGGGCCGCAGTGTAGGGGATATTCATTGCCCGCATGACGTGCGACGGCTCCAGCGAGCCGGAGGTGCAGGCGCTGCCGCTGGAGGCGGCGATCCCGGCCTGATTCATCAGCAGCAGGATTGCCTCGCCCTCGATACACTCGAAGGCCAGATTGAGGGTGCCGGGCACCCGCGGCTGGCTGCCGCCCATCACCGTCACCGCAGGGATAGTGGCCTGGAGATGCTGTTCAAGACGATCGCGCAGCTGGCTAATCTGCGCCATGCCCGGCAGATGAACCTGCGCCAGCTCGCTGGCGGCGCCCATCCCGACAATGCCGCTGATATTTTCCGTACCGGCCCGCCGGCCATGCGCCTGGTGGCCGCCGCGCAGCAGCGGGCGAAAACGCGTTCCCCGGCGTAGCCAGAGGCAGCCCACCCCTTTGGGGCCGTGGAATTTATGCGCCGAGCAGGAGAGCATATCGATCCGCGTCTGGCTGAGCGCCATCGGGATTTTGCCCACCACCTGCACCGCGTCGCAGTGAAACAGCGCGCCCTGCTCATGAGCCAGCTCCGCCAGTTCGGGCACCGGGAACATGACGCCGGTTTCGTTATTGGCCCACATGATGCTGACCAGCGCCACGCGTGGGCTAAGCGCCGCCCGAAACTGCGCCATATCCAGGGCGCCCTGCTGATCCACGGCGATACGGTGGATCAGATATCCCTGGCGCTCCAGCTGTTCGCACACCGCCAGAGTGGCGGGATGTTCGACCGCGCTGGTGATGATCTCGCGCCGCTCCGGCATCAGGGCCACCGCCGAGGCGATAGCGGTGGTGGTGGCCTCGGTGGCGCAGGAGGTAAAGATGATCTCGCTGGGGTAGTCGGCCCCGAGCAGGGTGGCCACCTGCTGGTGCGCCCGTTCAAGGGCCGCCTGCGCCGGCAGACCAAAATCGTGTATCGACGAAGGGTTGCCGTAAAAGTCGGTTAAAAAGGGCATCATCGCGTCGAGAACCATCGGGTCGAGACGGGTGGTGGCGTTGTTATCGAGATAAACAGGTTTCATCGTATCCCCCTTGGGTTAGTTAACCGCGGCCGGGGCCGCCACCACGTCCATGTAACTTCCGGTACGCTCCATCAGCTTTTGCTGCAGCCAGGCGAGGGTCATGTCGGTCATCATGCAGCCGCTGCAGCTGCCGGAGAGGCTGACGGTCACCTGACGCGGGGTGACGTTGAGCAACGTCATGTCGCCACCGTCGGCCTGAATGTGCGGACGCAGTTCGTTGATGGTATCGACCACGCTTTGCCAGTGCGCATCGTGGGCCGTCTCCGCTGGCAGGGGGGCTGGCGGCTGTTGGGCGAGGATCGCCGCCAGCGCCAGCTCAATTTTTTCATGGCAGGCGGTGCAGCCGCCGCCAGCTTTGGTGTAGTTGATCACTTCCTCGAGGGTGGTCAGGCCGTTGTTCACCACGGCCCGGCGAATATGCCCTTCGTCGACGCCGAAGCATTTACAGATCAGCTTGCCCTCCTCATGCTCCTCCTCAAGGCTTTCGCCGCGAAAATGGGCGATGGCCGCACGCAGCGCTTCCTGGCCCATCACCGAGCAGTGCATTTTTTCCGGCGGCAGACCGTCGAGGTAGTCGGCGATCTGCTGGTTGGTGATCTGCCCGGCTTCGGTCAGGGTGTGGCCGATAATCAGCTCCGTCAGCGCGGAAGAGGAGGCGATGGCGCTGCCGCAGCCGAAGGTCTGGAAGCCCGCCTCCTCGATGATCTCGGTCTGCGGATCAACCCGCAGCATCAGGCGCAGCGCATCGCCGCAGCTTAATGAACCCACATCGCCCACCGCGTTGGCGTTGTCGACCACGCGCGCGTTGCGGGGATGAAAAAAATGGTCTTTCACTTTCTCGGAGTAGTTCCACATGCTGTCAGCTCCAGGGATGATGACGAAAACGCCGGGGCGCGGTACACCGCAGACTGGCGGTGGTACTGACCCCCAAGCAATTGCGATACCAACGCATAAAAACCTTATTTGTTAATGACCTGGCGGGTTAAGCGCCCCCGACAGGGCCGACACTGTTGTGGCGTTTTGTGGGCTTTGTCACATAAACGACAGGATCAGGGGAGCGGGTCGGGCTCCTCCCGCCACGCCTGCTCCTCCAGCAGGCGGTTAAAGCGCTGCGGATCGCGTTGCCGCGCGCTGCGGCGCTGCGCTTTTTCATACCAGGAGAGTTGGATCTCCTGCAGCAAGCCGAGGATGGTGGTCTGGTCTGGGACGCGTTCGGCGCGGACGCCCACCTGCAGCAGCTGGCGAAAAACCGCCTCGCCAATCGCCACGCAGAACAGGGTGACGCAATCCTCAAGGGCATGGATGCGCTCGGCTATCTTCTCGGTCTGGTGACCGCTGGCGACCGGGAACTCCACCACCCGCAGCAGGGTGACCCGGTCGGCTTTGACGCCGTAGACCACCAGCCGCGGCGTGGCGCCGAAATGCTGATCGACGTGGCGGTAATCGGAGCTGGCGAAGGCGACTTTCATCGACCACTCGTCGGCGTGGACCATATCAAACTGACGGTTAATGGGCGGCATAAGCGTCTCCTGAAGCCGGCTGGGGGTCGGCGCCCTGGCGAAGCGGCGAGCGGTAGAGGGCGGTGTGGTGATGGCGGTCGCGCAGCAGATTGGCCAGCTCAAACAGCGTATCTCGCATACCGGCGTACCCCTGGCGGACGCGACGAAACTCACCGAGCCGGTCGAAGAGGGGAAAACCGACGCGGATCAGCGGCAGGGCAAACTGCTCCGCCAGATCGCGGGCGTGAGAGTTAGCCACCAGCAGATCGGCGGGGTGGTGGCTCAGCAGCTGCTGCAGATCCTCAAGATCCCCCGGCACGACCTGATCGACCGGCAGCTGGCGCAGGCTGGGGTGGCTGGTGGGGGCGACCAGCGGGCCGGGCTGCATCCCCTGGCTGCGGGCGAAATCACACCACGCCGCCAGCAGGTCGCCCTCCGCCGCCATCGCCATGCGCTGGCCCTGAAGCCACATATGGCAGTCGATCATCGCATCCTGCAGCTGGCCGCGCTGGCGCTCAATCCAGGCCGGTACGCGGCGTCCGGACATCTTCGCCAGCTGATGGATAAAGGTATCGCAATGGTCGAGGGTCATCAGATGCGGCAGGGCGATCACGTCGCCGCGGCTGCGTTGGGTCAGGAGCGATGCCGCCCGCTGGAGCGACACGCCAATGGCGAAGCTGCCCAGACTCTGGCCCATCTGGGCAATCTGGCGCAGCGAGGCGCCGCCCTGGGTCAGGGGCGTAAAATCCCCTTCACCGAGGTGGCCATCCATTGACTGCGAGAGGTCCGGCAGGATCACCGGCTGCAGGCCAAAGGCCTCCACGCAGCGGCCCAGCCATTCGATGTCCCCTGGCGAACAGAGGTGGCTGACCAGCAGGTTGACCCGCCGGGGCCGCTGCCCTGGACGCGGTGTCGGCGCGACCCACTGCTCGATCACGCTCTCGATCACCGCGCTGTAGCCGTTTTCCATAGAGCCAAAAAAATCCGGGGTATTGACGGTGAGGATCGCCACGCCGTTATGGCGCGGATGCGCCTCGCGAAACTGGCGCACCACCCGGGCGATATCGCTGCCCTGCGCTTCCGCCAGACCGGTGCTGAGCAGCACGATGGCCTGCGGGCTGTGGCGCTGGCAGAGGGTGTCGAGCGCGGTGAAGATATTGCCGTCGGCCCCCATGATCGTGGCGGTCGGATCCATAGCCGTCGACTGCAGCGGCACCGGGTCATGGAAATGCTGAATAAAGAAAACTTTGGCGAAGGCGCTGCAGCCCTGGGCGCCGTGGACCAGCGGGATGGCCTGGGCCAGCCCGAGGCTGGCGAGGATTGCCCCGAGCGGTTGCCCGGTTTTAATCGGGCTCACCGCCAGCGGTTTTTCACTGCGGATAATATCTGCCATGGTGTTCTCCTAGCGCCACGGGGCGCGGGCATGCGTTTGCGGCCAGACGGGGCTGGCGAGGGTCAGACAGAGCTGGCGGGCGAGGGTGATGATGCCCTGATAGCCGGCGTAGGCGTGCTCGCGCTCCTGATTGATATCGAGAAACGGCAGCCGGGCTTTCCAGGCGGTGTACATATTGCGCCCGCCGGCGATCATCAGGTCCGCCTGATAGCGGTACACCACGTCGAGCAGGGTGCGGGCATTGCCCTCCTCAAGCATCACCGCCTCGTCGCCCATCAGCTCACGGATCCGCTGTTTGTCCTCCTCGGTGGATTTCCGCGTGCCGGTGGCCACCACGGTCATGCCGAGATCCTGCAGGGCCGATACCACCGACCAGGATTTCACGCCGCCGGTATAGAGCAGCACTTTGCGCCCGCGGAGCTGCTCACGCCACGGCGCAAGGGCCTGCTCCGCCGCCTGCTCTTCGCGGGCGATTAGCGCGTCGGTGCGGCGGCGCAGGTCGTCATCCCCCAGCAGCGTCGCCAGCTGGCGCAAGGCGTCGGAGGTGGCGCGGATCCCGTAGAAGCTGCCTTCAAACCACGGCGTGCCGTAGCGCAGCTCCAGCCCCCGGGCGACGTTGATCAGCGCGCGCGAGCACACCAGCATATTGGCCTGCGCCCGGTGCAGGGTCTGGATCTCGGCAAAGCGGCCGTCGCCGGAGAGGCTGCCGAGGACGCGGATCCCCAGCTCGTCGAGCAGCGGCTGGACCTGCCAGAACTCGCCGGCGATATTGAATTCGCCAATCAGGCCGATATCGTGGCGCTGGGCCGGGGCAAAGGGCGTGTTGTCCGGCCACGGGGCCGGTTCGCGCTGGCCAATCACCTGCCTGAGCATCACGTCGCCCGCCATTCGGTT
This sequence comes from Klebsiella sp. H-Nf2, assembly GCF_002806645.1. Taxonomy (NCBI): domain Bacteria; kingdom Pseudomonadati; phylum Pseudomonadota; class Gammaproteobacteria; order Enterobacterales; family Enterobacteriaceae; genus Klebsiella; species Klebsiella sp. H-Nf2. The sequence goes on along the minus strand of NZ_PIBL01000005.1, from coordinate 315,850 downwards.
GCCAAGATTTTTACTGCCGTAGAAACCGGCGGCGTCAATGGCGATGACCGGGACGCCGGTGGCGGTCTGTGCGGCCTGGCAGACCGCCTCGATGTCATCGCCCTCCATCGCCGGTACGCAGGTGTTGTAGATAAAGACCGCCGCCGGATGATAGCGGTCGACGATGTGACGCACGGCGTGGAACAGGCGGCGTTCGCCGCGGCCCATAATCACATCCTGTTCGTTAAGATCGGTGGTAAAGCCGAGCCGGTTGAGGGCCGGGCCGGCGCTGACGCTGCCGCGGTTATCCCACGAGCTGCCCGCGCAGCCGATGGGGCCGTGCACCAGGTGCGCGACGTCGGCGATGGGCAGGAGCGTTATCTGCGCGCCGTCGAAGGCGCAGCCGCCGGCGGTAGCGCCGGGCTTAGGAGCGCTGCAGCCGGATTTTTGCTTCTGGTTGTGCTCGCAGGCGGGTTCGTCCAGCAGCGCCAGAATTTCCTTTCCCTTCATAGTGACCTCGTTGACGGTGGGAGACCGGAGAGGTGATGCAATTCGCGCTCCAGGGAGAGGGAGATTGATTTTTAAGGGAAAAGGGTTGTGGGTTTTGCGACAAAGGCAACAATCAAACAGGGGGAAGGCATGATTTATCGCGCTGATAACTGGATTTACCGCGACAGTATTGCCGCATATTGGCGAATGACTCGCCGCGAGGGGGTTGGGGCGCGTAAAGAAAATTGGCGAGAACGCAGGCGCACATCAAGGGCTGGCCGCCCGTCCCGCCAGATGAAGCCGGAGTGGAGCGTACCGCGCAGCGGCAATTTTCAGCGCAATGCCGGGGGTCATGGGGGGCGAGCGAAACGCCCCCCATGCCGTTCACCTGTTGAGAAGTTTATTTATGACTAAGGAGTGAATGTGAACGGAACCTTCTGTTAAACAGAATTTTTTTGCCTTCGTGCGGCAGTGGTTTGCGATAATCTGGCCAGAAAAAAAAGCCCGCGGGGTCGGCGGGCAACAAGCAAAACGCAACGATTAAAAAACACGTTCCTCCAGAGGGTTATCCCGGTTGAGGCGCTTCGCCAGCCACGGCGGCAGCCGACCGGCCAGCATCGCGCTTACCGCGTCGCACTGAGCCTGAATCGTCGTGCCCGGCGGCGCTTTCATCGGATGGATTTGATGGCGGATCAACCTCGCGGCAGCAGGCCCGCCAATCTCCTGACAAAACAGCAGATGGCAATCTTCCAGCAGCCTGGCGCGCATCTCACTGGCGTCAGACGCGGCAGAAGAAGAGGCATAGCGGCGCAAATCCTCCAGCCAGCCGCCCTGGTCATCGAAGGCATAGATAAAAAACAGCCGGTTCTGGCCAAAATGACCATTGATGGCCAGGCCATCCTGCGAGCAAAAAGCGACCCTCAGCTGCGGCGTTCGCTGAGGATGGCGGGCGATGCGCAAATGGCCGGGCAGCACCCCCTGCAGGCAGGCGATGACCCGCGCCCAGCGGGCCGGGGACATCACCGCCGTCGCCGAAGGAAAACTGGCGGCCAGCTGAGGCTGCGTCAGGGTGGTTAACCGTGCCGGGGTCAACGTTTCGCCGCACTCCTGCGCCAGCCAGTCGACGACTTGCACCGGCTGCAGCTCCGGCAGCGTCTGGAACAGCGCCAGCAGACGCCAGAAAAGGGTATCGTTGTCGGACATTTCCAGCTCCTTATAGCAGCGTGCTGCGGGTGGCGCGCAGGCTTATCGGGAAGACGGGTCGCCCCGGCTGCGGATTGACGTAGTAGCGACGTCCCCCCTCGAGGGCAATCGCGCCGCCCCAGCGGTCCGTCTCGTCATGTTCGACCTGGAGCACCCGGGCCTCCAGATCCTGTTTGGCGATATAGGCATACAACGCCTCGCCGCGCTCACGGAAAATCACGATGGGCATACTCCCTCCTGGCCCCGCCTGCGGCGGGGCGCCTGATGGTTAACGAACGAGGTCGAAGCTGTAATCGGTTTTGCCCAACTGGCTGGTGTCGTGGTCCAGTTTTTCCAGCACGGCGTTCACCAGCGTCGTGACGATGTTCATTGCGCCTTCATAGCCCCAGGTGGTCTGGCGGTGCAGATGATGGCGGTCGAACAGCGGAAAGCCCAGACGGATCAGCGGCACTTCGAAGGCTTTGCCTTTCGCCAGGGTATCGCGCTGGATAAACTTGCCGTAGGAGTTACCGATCATAAAGTCCGGCTGACGGGTGAACATCAGCGACCGGAAGTGCCACAGGTCGCAGTTGATGAACACTTCGCTTTCCTGACCGTACGGCGAGGCATCGAGCATTTTCTTCATCGCTTTTTGCCAGCGTTTATTGGCGTTATGACTGAGGATCACCGTCGGCTCGCAGCCCAGCTCCAGCAGGAAGCGCGTCAGCCCCATCACGAAATCCGGATCGCCGTAGAGGCCGAATTTTTTGCCATGCAGCCAGGTGTGGGAATCCAGCATCATGTCGACCAGCCGGCCGCGCTCCAGGGTCAGAGCGTCGGCGATCGGTTTGCCGGTCAGCTGACTGACGGTCATTAGCAGCGCGTCGGTGGCGGCCAGGCCCAGCGGAACGGCCACCTCGGTGGCGGGCTGGTTCCACATCTCCTGAACCACCTTTTTGCTTTTCACCAGCTGCCACGGCTGCAGCAGCAGGGTGTCAATGGCGTCCGGCGCGGTTTTGATCTCCTGCTGGCTGGTGCCGCCGGCGTACATCCGGTAATGGCCGTCGGCGGGGGTGTCGAGCACCTCTGATGGGTCGGAGAGCAGGCTGCACGGGACATCCATCTGCGCCATCATCCGCTTCAGCACGCGGAAGTTGCCGAGATAGGTCTCAAATCCGGTCACCAGATTGAGCTTTTGCTGTTTGCCCGGCTGCCCGGCGTAGTCAGCGGTAAAGGTCTTCGCGAACCCTTCGAACATATTGTCCCAGCCGGTGACATGGCTGCCGATAAAGCTGGGGGTATGGGCGTAAGGAATGGCGATGCTGTCGTCAACAAATCCCTCTTTTTTGGCGTTGGCGATAAACGCCTGCAGATCGTCGCCGATCACCTCGGCCATGCAGGTGGTGGAGACGGCGATAATCTCGGGTTTATACAGCGCGCTGGCATTCTGCAGGCCCAGATTCATGTTGTTGTTGCCGCCGAACACCGCCGCGTCCTCGGTCATGGAGTCGGAGACGCAGGCGACCGGTTCTTTAAAATGGCGGTTAAAGTAGGTGCGAAAATAGGCGACGCAGCCCTGGGAGCCGTGCACGTAGGGCAGGGTGCCGGCGAACCCCAGCGCGCAGAGTACGGCGCCGAGCGGCTGGCAGGCTTTTGCCGGGTCGACGGTCAGCGCCTCGCGCTGGAAGTTCAGCGCTTCATACTCGGCGGTGGTGGTCCAGGCAAAAACCTCCTGTACACGCTGCGCGTCGTGCGCCTCTTCAAGGGTCTTTTTATTCTGGAACAGGGTCTGGTATTCATCCTGTTCAAACAGCGGATAACAGCTGTGAATTTTATCGATCGTTTGGCTCATGGTGTTCTCCTCCCGCGCCACAAATCGGTGGACTGACGGGACAGTGAAGGGGCAATCACGCAGACTTCAGCCACGGGGCAGTCAGTTCGTTCCACGCTGGATTGTTCAGGGTCATATCCATATCGCGGGCAAAGATGGCGAAGCCGTCATAGCCGTGATAGGGGCCGGAATAGTCCCAGGAGTGCATCTGGCGGAACGGCACCCCCATTTTCTGAAAGATATATTTCTCTTTGATCCCGGAGCCGATGAGGTCAGGTTTCAGCGCTTTGACGAAGGCCTCCAGCTCATAGCTGCTGGCATCGTCAAACAGCAGGGTGCCCTCTTTCAGGTCCGGCAGGGTGCGGTCGTAATCATCGTTATGGGCAAACTCGTAGCCGGCGGCGATGATCTCCATCCCGAGATCCTCATAGGCGCCGATGACGTGGCGCGGCCGCAGCCCCCCCATGTACAGCAGCACTTTGCGCCCCTCCAGCCGCGGGCGATATTTGGCGATGATGGCCGCCATCTGCCCCTCATATTTGGCGATCACCGCTTCCGCATTGGCGCGAATGGTGTCATCAAATTGATCGGCGATCTTGCGCAGCGATTCGGCGATTTTGGTCGGGCCGAAGAAGTTATATTCCATCCACGGGATCTGATGTTTCTCCTCCATATGGCGGGCGATATAGTTCATCGAACGGTAGCAGTGGACGAGGTTGAGCTTAACGAACGGGGTGTTCTCCATCTCCACCAGGGTGCCGTCGCCGGACCACTGCGCCACTACGCGCAGCCCCATCTCCTCCAGCAGAATGCGCGAGGCCCAGGCGTCGCCGCCGATGTTGTAATCGCCAATGATGGCAACATCGTACGGGGTGCTGGCAAACGGCTGCCCTTCGCGATTGTTCAGCACCCAGTCGCGCACCACGTCGTTGGCGATATGGTGGCCCAGCGATTGCGATACGCCGCGAAAGCCTTCGCAGCGCACCGGGATCACCGGTTTATCCAGCGCCTTGCTGCTGGTGTTGGCCACGGCGCTGATGTCATCGCCGATCAGGCCCACCGGGCACTCCGACTGGATGGTGATCCCTTTGGTCAGCGGGAACAGCAGCTCCATCTCTTCGATCAGTTTGGTCAGCTTTTTATCGCCGCCGAAAACAATATCGCGCTCCTGAAAATCAGAGGTGAAGTTCAGGGTGCCGAAGCTGTCGACGCCGCTGACGCCGGTATAGTAGTTGCGCCGTCCGGCGCGCGAATACTGGCCGCAGCCGATGGGGCCGTGCGAGATATGGGCCATGTCTTTGATTGGCCCAAACACCACCCCTTTCGAGCCCGCATAGGCGCAGCCACGCACGGTCATCACCCCGGGCTGCGATTTACGGTTCGAGATAATGCACTTGCCGACGCTCTCCATCTGCGGATCGCTGATCATCATGTGCTTTCTGCGCTCTTTGCGCGCGGTTTCGGGAAACACCTCCAGGACTTCCTGGATGAGCGCAAGGTTACGTTCGCCTGTTGCGTTGGTCATGGTGAGGATCCTGTGCTCAGGCCGCGTTTTCTTCAGCGGCGGTTTTACCAATGATGCTGGTGTCTTCTTCTTCCATGATGCCGAACTCCATCAGCAGCGATTCCAGCTCGTCCATGGTGCACGGCGTCGGCACCACTTTTTTGGTGTTATTGACGATCTTCTGCGCCAGTTGACGATATTCGTTGGCCTGCTGACAGGTCGGGTCGTACTCGATCACCGTCATCCGGCGGATCTCCGCGCGCTGCACAATGTTGTCGCGGGGAACGAAGTGGATCATCTGCGTGCCAAGCTTCTCCGCCAGGGCGATGATCAGTTCGTCTTCCCGGTCGGTTTTGCGCGAGTTACAGATCAGGCCGCCGAGGCGCACCTTGCCGGATTTGGCGTACTTCACGATCCCTTTGGAGATATTGTTGGCGGCATACATCGCCATCATCTCGCCGGAGCAGACGATGTAGATCTCCTGAGCTTTGTTTTCGCGGATCGGCATAGCGAAGCCGCCGCAGACCACGTCGCCGAGGACGTCATAGAAGACGAAATCCAAATCTTCTTCATAGGCGCCTTCTTCCTCGAGGAAGTTGATGGCGGTGATCACCCCGCGTCCGGCGCAGCCGACGCCTGGCTCCGGGCCGCCGGATTCGGCGCAACGGACATCGCCATAGCCGATTTGCAGAACGTCTTCGAGCTCCAGATCCTCGACCGAGCCCACTTCCGCCGCCATCTCCATGATGGTGTTCTGGGCTTTAGCGTGAAGGATCAGACGGGTGGAGTCCGCTTTCGGATCGCAGCCGACGATCATCACTTTCTTACCCATCTCGGCGAGGGCCGCGACGAGATTCTGGGTGGTGGTGGATTTACCGATACCGCCTTTACCGTAGATAGCGCATTGACGCATGGTCATGGTGACTTCTCCTGTTGTTGAGTGTTTGCCAGCAGAGAAGTGCAGGGAACGTACCAGCTGCGAATTTTTGTTCAGCCATTTGATAAATAAATGTTTTTTGTAAACCGGCCGCGCCGGGAGGCTGAGCAAACGGCACAATAACGCCACCAAATGTGCGAAACAGAACAATTTCCCCCCACGGGCCCGGCGCGGCGCTTTGTCACCTGTTCAACAGCTTGTCGCGCACAGTGTCTTATTCCCCGCAATCCCGCCGGACGGGCCTGCGCGTTTCTTCCCTTAACCTGTTGAATTGATGAGTGACAGGCGGCAATTTGCGAGCTGGCACAGGCTGTGCTTGGAGAGGTGACAGGGTTTGCCGCGGGCTGCCGCGGTAAAGAGAACGCTCACCTTTGAGGATTGAACGATGTCCGGAAACATGAAAACAATGGATGGCAACACGGCGGCGGCCTGGATCTCCTACGCCTTTACCGACGTGGCGGCCATCTACCCCATCACCCCCTCCACGCCGATGGCGGAAAATGTCGATGAATGGGCCGCTAAGGGGAAAAAGAATCTGTTTGGCCAGCCGGTGCGCCTGATGGAGATGCAATCCGAAGCCGGTGCCGCCGGGGCGGTGCACGGCGCGCTGCAGGCGGGAGCGCTCACCACCACCTACACCGCGTCGCAGGGGCTGCTGCTGATGATCCCCAATTTGTACAAAATTGCCGGTGAACTGCTGCCAGGCGTTTTTCACGTCAGCGCGCGGGCGCTGGCGACCAATTCGCTGAATATTTTTGGCGACCACCAGGACGTGATGGCGGTACGCCAGACCGGCTGCGCCATGCTGGTGGAGAATAACGTTCAGCAGGTGATGGACCTGTCGGCGGTGGCGCACCTGACGGCGATCGCCGGGCGGATCCCGTTTATCAATTTCTTCGACGGCTTTCGCACCTCGCACGAAATACAGAAGATTGAGGTGCTGGCGTATGAGCAACTGGCGACGCTGCTGGACCGCCCGGCGCTGGAGCGCTTTCGTCGGCAGGCGCTGCACCCGGATCATCCGGTGATCCGCGGCACCGCGCAAAATCCGGATATCTACTTCCAGGAGCGGGAGGCCGGTAACCGCTTCTACCTCGCGCTGCCCGATCTGGTGGAAAGCTATATGGCGAAGATCACCGCGCTGACCGGGCGGGAATATCACCTGTTTAATTACCACGGCGCGCCGGATGCCGAGCGGGTGATTATCGCCATGGGCTCAGTGTGCGACACCGTCCAGGAGGTGGTGGAGACGCTGAATGCGGCGGGGGAGAAGGTGGGGCTGCTCAGCGTCCATCTCTATCGGCCGTTCTCGCTGGCGCACTTTTTCGCGCAACTGCCCGCCAGCGTGCAGCGTATTGCCGTCCTTGACCGTACCAAAGAGCCGGGGGCGCAGGCGGAACCGCTGTGCCTCGACGTCAAGAACGCCTTCTATCAACGCGACGATGCGCCGCTGATTGTCGGCGGCCGCTACGCGCTCGGCGGTAAGGACGTGCTGCCCAACGATATCGCCGCGGTGTTTGACAACCTCAGGCAGCCGCTGCCGAAGGACGGCTTTACTCTGGGTATTGTCGATGATGTCACTTTTACCTCGCTGCCCGCCCGGCAGGAACCGCTGGCGGTCTCCCATGCCGGGATCACCGCCTGCAAATTCTGGGGGATGGGCTCGGATGGCACCGTCGGGGCGAACAAAAGCGCCATCAAGATCATCGGCGATAACACGCCACTCTACGCCCAGGCTTACTTTTCCTACGACTCGAAAAAGTCCGGGGGGATCACCGTTTCGCACCTGCGCTTTGGCGACCGGCCGATCACCTCGCCCTACCTGATCCACCGGGCCGATTTTATCGCCTGCTCTCAGCAATCCTATGTCGACCGCTACGACCTGCTGGAGGGGCTGAAGCCGGGAGGCACTTTTCTGCTCAACTGCAGCTGGTCCGAGGCGGAGCTGGAGCAGCACCTGCCGGTCAGCGTCCGGCGCTATCTGGCGCAGGAAAAGATCGACTTTTATACCCTCAATGCGGTGGACATCGCCCGTGAGCTGGGCCTCGGCGGGCGCTTTAACATGCTGATGCAGGCGGCGTTCTTTAAGCTGACGGCGATTATCGAGCCGCAAACGGCGGCGGACTATCTCAAGCAGGCGGTGGAGAAAAGCTATGGCAGCAAAGGGGCGAGCGTCATTGAGATGAACCAGCGGGCTATCGAGCTGGGGATGGCGGCGCTGCACCGGGTGACGGTTCCCGCTCACTGGGCGACCCTCGAGGCGCCGGCACCGCAGGCGAGCGCCCTGATGCCGGATTTCATCCGCGATATCCTGCAGCCCATGAACCGCCAGCGTGGCGACCTGCTGCCGGTGAGCGCCTTCGCCGGGATGGAAGACGGCACCTTTCCCTCCGGCACCGCCGCCTGGGAGAAGCGCGGCATCGCGCTGGAGGTGCCGGTCTGGCAGCCTGACGGCTGTACCCAGTGTAACCAGTGCGCCTTTGTCTGCCCGCATGCGGCGATCCGCCCGGCGTTACTGAGCGCTGAAGAGCAGGACACGGCTCCCGCCGGGCTGCTGAGTAAACCCGCTCAGGGGGCCAAAGACTATCACTATCATCTGGCTATCTCGCCGCTGGACTGCTCCGGCTGCGGCAACTGCGTGGAGAGCTGCCCGTCGCGCGGCAAGGCGCTGCAGATGGTCTCCCTCGACAGCCAGCGTGCGATGGCTCCGGTCTGGGATTACGCCCTGGGACTGGCGCCAAAAGATAACCCGTTTCGTAAAACGACGGTCAAAGGCAGCCAGTTCGAAACGCCGCTGCTGGAGTTTTCCGGCGCCTGCGCGGGCTGTGGAGAAACGCCCTATGCCCGGCTTATTACCCAGCTGTTTGGCGACCGGATGCTGATCGCCAACGCCACCGGCTGCTCTTCGATCTGGGGCGCCAGCGCGCCTTCGATGCCCTATACCACCAACCATCGCGGCCACGGGCCGGCCTGGGCAAACTCGCTGTTTGAGGATAACGCGGAGTTCGGTCTCGGCATGATGCTTGGCGGCCAGGCGATCCGCCAACAGATCGCCGAGGAGCTGACCGCCGCGCTGGCGCTGCCGGTCAGCGACGCGCTTCACGCCGCGATGCAGCAGTGGCTGGCGCAGCAGGATGAGGGGGAGGGGACCCGCGAGCGCGCGGACCGCCTCAGTGCGTTGCTGGCGGAGGAAAAAGAGGGCGTCCCGCTGCTGGAGCAGCTCTGGCAGAACCGCGACTATTTCGTCCGGCGTTCGCAGTGGATCTTCGGCGGCGACGGCTGGGCCTACGATATCGGCTTTGGCGGCCTCGATCATGTGCTGGCCAGTGGGGAAGACGTCAATATTCTGGTGTTTGATACCGAGGTCTACTCCAACACCGGCGGCCAGTCGTCCAAGTCGACCCCGGTGGCGGCGATCGCCAAATTTGCCGCTCAGGGAAAACGCACGCGTAAAAAAGATCTCGGCATGATGGCGATGAGCTACGGCAATGTTTACGTCGCCCAGATCGCCATGGGCGCCGATAAAGATCAGACCTTGCGGGCCATCGCCGAGGCCGAGGCCTGGCCGGGACCGTCGCTGGTGATCGCCTATGCCGCCTGTATCAACCACGGCCTGAAAGCCGGGATGCGCTGCAGTCAGCGCGAGGCGAAGCGAGCGGTGGAGGCGGGATACTGGCACCTGTGGCGCTATCATCCGCAGCGGGAAGCCGAGGGCAAAACGCCGTTTATACTGGACTCCGAAGAGCCGGAAGAGAGTTTCCGCGACTTTTTGCTCGGCGAGGTGCGCTACGCCGCGCTGCATAAAACCACGCCGGATCTGGCGGACGCGCTGTTCCGGCAAACGGAGGACGATGCCCGGGCGCGTTTCAGACAGTATCAGCGGCTGGCGGGAGAGGAATAGGCTGTCGGTTAGCGATTCACGGCTGCTGCATCACGTTCAGCAGCGTATCCAGCAGGCCGGGAAAACGGGCGTCCAGATCTTCCCGGCGCAGCGAAATCATGTTCTCCCGTCCCTGAGGCCGTTGCCAGATCACACCGCTGTCGCGCAGGACGCGCCAGTGGTGGGTCATGGTGGACTTGGCCACCTCTTCCTGGCGCAGAGCGTTGCAGCTCAGCTCGCTGCCGTCGGCCAGCGTGCGGATGATCTCCAGTCGCAGTGGGTTACCGAGCGCGGAAAGGACATTTTCCAGGCGAATTTGTTCTCGTTCGGGGTGATTGGCGATCATAATAATCCTGTGTCGGCGGTGGCGCGGCGCATGGTAGCCGCAGCCCATATCGGCGGCTGGCGGCTACTATACCCAAACTCGGGTTCTGATGCCACGCGCGCCGCCGCAACCTGACCAATCGTAATAATAGCAAAAATAGTTCGAATATACTCGTACAGTTGTACTATGATAGGCGGCAGTTAAATTAACTGCGGATCATTCCGACCGCATACTGACAGTCAAAATGACTAAGGACGCATCATGCCCCGACCCATCCCCCTCGAACGTTATCGCAACATCGGTATCTCCGCGCATATCGATGCCGGTAAAACCACCACCACCGAGCGCATCCTGTTTTACACCGGGATGAGCCATAAGCTGGGTGAAGTACACGATGGCGCGGCAACCACCGACTGGATGGCCCAGGAGCAGGAGCGCGGGATCACCATTACCTCGGCGGCGGTAAGCTGCTTCTGGCCGGGTATGGACCGCAGCTTCGAGCCGCACCGGATCAATATCATCGACACCCCGGGGCATGTGGATTTCACCATTGAGGTGGAACGTTCCATGCGCGTGCTCGACGGCGCGGTGATGGTGTATGACTCCGTCGGCGGGGTGCAGCCCCAGTCGGAAACCGTCTGGCGCCAGGCGAATAAATACCACGTCCCGCGGCTGGCCTTCGTCAACAAGATGGACCGCCCCGGCGCGGACTTCTTCCGCGTGGTGCAGATGATGATCGACCGTCTGAAGGCTAACCCGGTGCCGATTGTGATCCCCATTGGCGCCGAAGAGCATTTCACCGGCGTTGTCGATCTGGTGAAAATGCGCGCCATCCTGTGGGATGACGCCACCCAGGGCATGACCTTCAGCTATGGGCCTGTCCCTGACGATCTGCTGGCGACGGCACAGCAGTGGCGGGAGAAAATGGTCTCGGCGGCGGCGGAAGCCAGCGACGCGCTGATGGATAAATACCTGGAAACCGGCGAGCTGGACGAGGCGGAGATCGTTGCCGGTCTGCGCCAGCGCACGGTGAAGGGGGAAATCCAGGCGGTGCTCTGCGGGAGCGCCTTTAAAAACAAAGGCGTGCAGCGCATGCTCGATGCGGTGGTGGAGCTGATGCCGTCGCCGCTGGATATTCCGGCGATACAGGGCGTTGATGAGAAAGGCCAGCCGGCGGAACGCCATCCGAGCGACGATGAGCCGCTGTCGGCGCTGGCGTTCAAACTGATGACCGACCCCTACGTCGGCCAGCTGACCTTTATCCGCGTCTACTCCGGGACGCTGAAGAAAGGCGATGCGGTGTGGAACCCGGTGAAGGGCAAGAAAGAGCGCATCGGGCGTATCGTGCTGATGCACGCCAACGACCGCCACGAAGTTGACGAACTGCACGCCGGGGATATCGCGGCCTGCGTCGGTCTGAAGGATGTGACCACCGGTGATACGCTGTGCGATCCGGATGCGATCATTACCCTCGAACGGATGGAGTTTCCGGAGCCGGTGATTTCGCTGGCCATCGAGCCGAAGACCAAAGCGGATCAGGAGAAAATGGGCATCGCGCTGCAGCGGCTGGCGGCGGAAGATCCGTCGTTCCGTCTGCATACCGATGAAGAGTCCGGCCAGACGATTATCTCCGGTATGGGCGAGCTGCATCTGGAGATCATTGTCGACCGGATGAAGCGCGAGTTTGGCGTTGAGGCCAACATTGGTCGTCCGCAGGTCACCTATCGCGAAACCCTGCGCAAGAAAGTGACGGACGTGGAAGGCAAATTTGTGCGCCAGTCCGGCGGCAAAGGGCAGTACGGGCACGTTGTGCTGACCCTGGAGCCGCTGGAGCCGGGCAGCGGTTTCGTCTTCGAGGACGCCACCAAAGGCGGCGTGGTGCCGCGCGAGTACATCCCTTCCGTGGAGAAAGGGCTGCGCGAAGCGATGGGCACCGGCGTGCTGGCGGGCTATCCGGTGGTTGACGTGAAAGCGACCCTGACCTTTGGGTCGTACCACGACGTGGACTCCTCGGAGATGGCGTTCCGCATGGCGGCGATATTCGGCTTCCGGGAAGGCGCGCGCAAAGCGGATCCGGTGATCCTTGAGCCGGTGATGCACGTCGAGGTGGAGACGCCGGAAGAGTACGCCGGGAATATTATGGGCGATCTCTCTTCCCGTCGCGGGATGGTGCAGGGGATGGAAGAGCGCTTCGGCAGCCAGATCATCCGCGCCGACGTGCCGCTGGCGGAGATGTTTGGTTATTCCACCACGCTGCGCTCGATGTCTCAGGGACGGGCAACCTACAGCATGGAGTTCCACCATTACGCGGAAGCGCCGCGTAATGTGGCGGATGAAATCATCGCCAGCCGCGCGAAAAGCTAAGCAACGTTCCCGGGTGCGACGCGAGGCGTCTTACCCGGGCTACGAGTCCAGCCATCGTTTGTAGCCCGGGTAAGGCGTTAGCCGCAACCCGGGAATTTCAGCCAATCAGACAATATCCTGTGCGTATTGCCACAGCGCCTTCAACTGCGCCAGCTTCTCTTTATCATCCGCATACTGCTGATACAGCATCTGCAGTTTGTAGCCCGGGTAAGGCGTTAGCCGCAACCCGGGAATTTCAGCCAATCAGACAATATCCTGTGCGTACTGCCACAGCGCCTTCAGCTGCGCCAGCTTCTCTTTATCATCCGCATACTGCTGATACAGTATCTGTAGCTCATCGGCATAGGCCTGCAAAAACTCAGGCGTAAACACCTGACGACGATGCTCTAACCAGCGCTGCTGCTCATGTTCATCGAGCGTGCCGGGGAAGTTGCGCGCCCGGTAGTTAAACAGCAGGCGTTCGATACGCTTGTCGGCGAAGGTAATATCCAGCGCCGGCAGATTGCGCGGTTCGGTTTCCAGCACGATTTTCATCGCCGCGCGGTCGGCATCGCTAAAGAACCCATTGTAAAGCTGGGCGTCGACGTTCTCGGACGGCACGAACGGTTCGGCTTCGGCATAGACCGCCACCACTTTCTCGCGCACCTGCGGATTCGCCCGCAGCAGCTGGGCATTCTCCAGACAGCGTTCAATAGAGATCCCCAGCCGGTCGGCATCCTGCGGGCGCAGAGTATTGGCCTGAGCCAGCACCGGACATTTATTGAGATGCACCAGCTTAATCGGCGCCGCCGACAGATCGCCAAGCTCGGCGCGCGGGGTGTAAAGCCGCTCGCGCAGGGCATCGGCATCGAGCTCCAGCAGCGGCGCCATATCGCCCGCCAGATCGACCATAATCACCGCATTGCGGTTTTCCGGATGCCAGGCCAGGGGCGCCACCAGGCTGGTGTTGCCGCGCGCGGCGCCAAACATGCCGGAGACATGCACCAGCGGTTTCATCTGCGGCACGTCGATGAGCGTCGCCAGCTTGCGCTTATTGCGATGGCTGTAGAGATAATCAAACAGCCGCGGCTGCTGGGTTTTCACCAGCTTCGCCATGGCGATGGTGGCGTACACATCGGCCATCGCATCATGAGCGTTCTGGTGTTCAATACCGTTGGCGACGGTCAGATGTTCAAGCCGGAAGCTGGGCAAACCCTCGTCATTCTCCGGCCAGGTGATCCCTTCCGGACGCAGGGCATAGCAAGCGCGCATCACGTCGAGCAGATCCCAGCGCGAGTTATCGTGCTGCCAGCTCCAGGCATAAGGGTCATAGAAGTTGCGATAAAAGATATTCCGCGTCACTTCGTCATCAAAGCGCACGTTGTTATAGCCGACGATACAGGTTTGCGGCACTGTGAACAGATCGTGGATGCGGCGGGCAAACGCGGCCTCGTTATCCCCTTTGGCCAGCGCTTCCTGCGGGGTGATCCCGGTGATCATCACCGCCTGCGGCTGTGGCAGGTAATCGTCAGCAGGCTTGCAGTAAAACACCTCGGGCTCGCCCAGCACGTTCAGCTCCGCGTCGGTGCGGATGGCAGCGAACTGCGCCGGCCGGTCGAGGGAAGGGCTGGTGCCGAAGGTTTCATAATCGTGGAATAAAAATCCGGGCTGGTTGACGCTATCTTGCATAGTCTGTTCATTATCCGTGGTGGCGTGCGACGGGTATGGTAAACGATTTGCCCGGGCATCAGAAGGGTAACGGCAAGCAACATCCTCTGCTGTGTCATATTTTCTTGCAATTAAACCCTGATATGAAACGCGAAGTTCCGTAAAAAGGACGGCGGATCTGTAAATCTAGAGGATATGCCGTTGAAAGGCCGTTTGTTTATTGCTGTATCTTTGCTCGCTTCGAGCGTTTCCTGCGCATTTGCCGTCGACTTCCCTGCTACGGTCGCGCCACCGGCTATTCAGGCTGGTTCCTGGGTGCTGATGGATTACACCACCGGTCAGGTCCTGACCGCGGGTAACGAACATCAGCAGCGCAATCCTGCCAGTCTGACCAAACTGATGACCGGCTACGTGGTCGATCGCGCCATCGACAGCCATCGTATCACCTTTGACGACATCGTCACCGTAGGTAAAGACGCCTGGGCGAAGGGCAACCCGGTGTTCGACGGGTCATCCCTGATGTTCTTAAAGCCTGGGGATCGCGTCAGCGTCCGCGACCTCAGCCGTGGGCTGATTGTCGACTCCGGTAACGACGCCTGCGTCGCGCTGGCCGACTATGTCGCCGGTGGCCAGCCGCAGTTTGTCGCCCTGATGAATCAGTATGTCGAAAAACTGCACCTGCAGGACACCCATTTCGAAACCGTCCACGGCCTCGACGCCCCGGGCCAGCACAGTTCGGCCTATGACCTCGCTGTGCTGTCGCGGGCGATTATTCATGGCGAGCCTGACGTCTACCACATGTACAGTCAAAAAAGCCTGACGTGGAACGGGATCACCCAGCAAAACCGTAACGGTCTGCTGTGGGATAAAACCATGAACGTCGATGGCCTGAAAACGGGCCACACCTCGGGCGCCGGGTTCAACCTGATCGCCTCGGCGGTGGATGGCCAGCGCCGGCTGATCGCCGTGGTGATGGGGGCGGACAGTCCGAAAGGCCGCGAGCAGCAGGCCGCTAAACTGCTGCACTGGGGGCAGCAGAACTTTGACACCGTGCAGGTGCTGCAGAAAGGCCAGAAGGTCGGCACCGAACGCATCTGGTACGGCGATAAAGAGCAGATTAAGCTCGGCACCGATCAGGATTTCTGGTTAGCGCTGCCGAAGGCGGAAGTGTCGCGGATTAAAGCGAAATATGTGCTGGATAAGAAGGATCTGGAGGCGCCGATCGCCGCCAACCAGCGGGTCGGCGAGATTTCGCTGTATGACGGCGACAAGGTGGTGGGGCACTATCCGCTGGTCACCCTCGAAAGCATCAATAAAGGCGGGGTGTTCTCGCGAATGAGCGATTACCTGCACCACGAGCTGTAACCATGATAACCGCCTCTTTGCAGGCGGTTTTTTTTCGTCTGTCGCTCCTGCTGGCGGGGCGTCTCTTTTTTCAGTAGTGTGATGGCGACTCTGTGAATTCGCGCACATACTGAGGGGGGATCTCCTGTTAAATTAACTGTATATTCATACAGTCATTTATCTCCAAAGGAGGCAAGATGAACTACAGCATCACCACCCTCGGCAAGAAAACCATTGCCGGTTTCCATCTGGTCGGGCCCTGGGATCAAACGGTCAAGCAGGGGTTTGAGCAACTGATGATGTGGGTTGAGAACCATCAGGTGCCCGCCCGTGAATGGCTTGCCGTCTACTACGATAACCCGGAGGAAGTGCCGGCGGAAAAACTGCGCTGCGCCACCGTGGTCGCCGTTGACGAGGATTACGTCATTCCCGCCAACAGCGAAGGGGTGATACTGGCGGCGGTTGCCGGCGGGGATTACGCCTGCGCCCGCGCGCGGGTGGTGGATTACGATTTTGCCACCCCGTGGATGCAGTTTTTCGACAGCCTGCTGCAGAGCACAACGTATCGCGTGGCCCCCAGGCCCTGTTTTGAGATCTATCTCAACGACGGCAACCACGACGGCTACTGGGATATCGACATGTATGTCCCCGTTGAGCGCGTAGCGTCGTAGCGGTTTACCCCTGTTCCGGACAAGGATTTTTACATTCCCGGCACGCTCCGGGCGAAAAAGCAGTTACAATTGGCCTTTTCGTTTTGCCGGAGAGGGTTGTGCGCGCTGATAAATCACTCAAGCCATTTGAGATCCGCTTGTATCGCCATTATCGGGTAGTGCATGGCGTGCGGATTGCGCTGGCCTTTGTGCTCACTTTTTTGCTGGTGCGGCTGCTGAACGTGCCTGAGGGGACCTGGCCTCTCATCACCCTGGTGGTGGTGATGGGTCCGATCTCCTTCTGGGGCAACGTCGTGCCGCGGGCGTTTCAGCGCATCGGTGGCACGATCCTCGGCTCGGCGCTGGGGCTGGTGGCGCTGAAGCTTGAGCTCATCTCCCTGCCGCTGATGGTCCTCTGGTGCGCGGCGGCGATGTTCCTCTGCGGCTGGCTGGCGCTGGGCAAGAAACCCTATCAGGCACTGCTGATCGGCATTACCCTGTCGGTGGTGGTCGGGGCGCCGCCCGGCGATATGCATACCGCGCTGTGGCGAAGCGGCGACGTGATCTTCGGCTCGCTGCTGGCGATGCTGTTTACCGGTATCTGGCCGCAGCGGGCGTTCATCCACTGGCGCATCCAGATGGCCAGCTATGTCACCAACTTTAACCGCCTCTACCAGGCCGGCTTCTCGCCAAATCTGGTGGATCGGCCGCGGCTGGAAAAGCATCTCCAACAGGCGCTGAACGACGTCGTCAAAATGCGCGGGCTGATCACCCCCGCCAGCAAAGAGACGCACATCCAGAAGGCGATCTTCGAGGCTATCCAGACCGTCAGCCGCAACCTCGTCTGCATGCTGGAGCTGCAGATCAACGCCTGGTGGGCCACCCGTCCTGGTCATTTTGTGATGCTCAATGCGCACACCCTGCGGGAGACGCAGCAGATGACCCAGCAGACGCTGTTGGCCATCGCCCACGCCTTGTATGAAGGGAACCCTCAGCCTGTGCGCGCCAACAATGAAAAGCTGAATGAGATCGTTCTCGAACTGCGCCAGCTGATGAAAGAGCAGGGTGACGACAGCCTGGCGGAAACCCCAATTCATGGCTATGTTTGGCTCTCGATTGAACTGGCGCGTCAGCTGGAGCTGCTGTCGCATCTGATCTGCCGCGCGTTGCGCAAATAAGCACCAGATGCACCGGGTAACTGCATGGGTTGTTTCGATTCAGCAGCGTTTAGGGTTATGATAAACGCAAAGGAAAAAACATTGTCATCAGCGACTGCTAGCAGTTATGTTAGCCCTATATCGCAGTCGCTTTACGAATCCGAATCTCAATTATTAGGGGTGTAAAAATGGAAACAACTAAGCCTTCTTTCCAGGACGTACTGGAGTTTGTTCGTCTGTACCGTCGTAAGAACAAACTGCAGCGTGAAATTCAGGACGTTGAGAAAAAGATCCGTGATAACCAGAAGCGCGTTCTGCTGCTGGACAACCTCAGCGACTACATCAAACCGGGCATGAGCGTGGAAGCTATCCAGGGCATCATCGCCAGCATGAAGAGCGATTACGAAGATCGCGTTGATGATTACATCATCAAAAATGCCGAGCTGTCCAAAGAGCGCCGCGACATCTCCAAAAAACTGAAAGTGATGGGCGAAGCCAAAGTCGAAGGCTAATCCCTGCCGGTCCGGCGGCGATCGACGTCGCCGGGCTGTTCTGCTCTCCCTCCCCATTCGTCTCTTTTTCTGCAAAACTTTGTCCCGGCAACTGCCTCTCCTCACCGACTCTTTGCTATACTGCCCCGCGAAAACGTATTGATATCGGAAGGGTTTCTCTCATCCTGGCCGGGCATCTGACGCAGCGGCGTCAGGGCGATATCTCAACACCTCTCACCTCTCCGACGATCGATTCGCCAGAAGACAAACTCAGGTGCTGACCGGGCGCGACCGAACTCTTCCGCTGCTTTCGCCGACAGGAGTCAACCTCACGTGATTAAGTCATTCTTTGCTGCACTCTCGTTTATCAGCCGCCTGCCGGTCCCGGCGCGGTTATCTCAGGGCCTGGAGATCGAACAGTACCAGCGCAGTATCGTCACCTTTCCGCTGGTCGGTTTACTGCTCGGCGCCATCGCCGGCGCGGTGGTGCTCCTCCTGCAACCGTGGTGCGGCGTCCCGCTGGCGGCGCTGTTCGGTGTGCTGGCGCTGGCGCTGCTCACCGGCGGATTTCACCTTGATGGGCTGGCTGATACCTGCGACGGCATCTTCTCGGCCCGTACCCGCGATCGGATGCTGGAGATCATGCGCGACAGCCGGCTGGGCACCCACGGCGGACTGGCGCTGATCTTCGTGCTGGTGGCGAAAGTGCTGGTGGTCGGCGAGCTGTTGCTGCGCGATATCCACCCCATCGCAGCGCTGGCGGCGGCTTGCGCCGTCGGTCGCGGAATGGCGGTGCTGCTGATGTATCGTCATCGCTACGCGCGGGAAAAGGGGCTGGGCAATCTGTTTATTGGCAAAGTTAGCCTGCAGCAGACGCTGGTGACGATGGCGATGGGGGTAGCGCTGGCCACCGTCCTGCTGGGGCTGCAGGGTCTGCGCGCCGCGCTGATCACCCTGGTGCTGATCTGGGGTCTGGGATGGGCGCTGAAGCGAACCCTCGGCGGGCAGACCGGGGATACTCTCGGGGCGGCGATTGAGCTGGGTGAATTACTCTTTTTACTGGCGCTGCTGTAAGGCCTGGCGCCAACGATGAGGAACAGAATGGAAACACTTTCTGCGTTACTGGCTGCCATTCCGCAGCCCGATGTGGCGGGCATGGCGCGCGCTCAGCAGCATATTGATGGCCTGTTAAAGCCGCCCGGTAGCCTTGGCCGTCTGGAGACGCTGGCCGTGCAACTGGCTGGTCTGCCGGGGCTGCAGGGGCAGCTGGCGCTGGCGGAGAAGGCGATAGTGGTCATGTGCGCCGACCATGGCGTCTGGCATGAAGGCGTGACGCCTTCGCCGCAGGTGGTGACGGCCATTCATGCCGGCAATATGGTGCGGGGCAACACCGGCGTCTGCGTGCTGGCGGCGCAGGCCGGGGCCAGGGTGCAGGTGGTGGATGTCGGCATCGATGCCGACCCGCTGCCGGGCCTGATTAACCTCAAGGTGGCCCGCGGTAGCGGGAATATCGCCCGGACGGCGGCGATGAGTCGCCAGCAGGCGGAGACGGTGCTGCTGGCCAGCATGCATCTCACCCGCCAGCTCGCCGCCGACGGGGTGAAAGTTTTTGGCGTCGGCGAACTGGGAATGGCCAATACCACCCCGGCCGCAGCGGTGATCAGTGTCCTGACGGGCAGCGATCCTGACGCCGTGGTGGGCTGTGGGGCCAATCTGCCGCTGGCGCAGCGGGGCCATAAGGTGGCGGTGGTGCGCCAGTCGATAGCCCTTAACCAGCCGAACCCGGAAGAGGGGCTGGATGTCCTGGCGAAGGTGGGCGGTTACGATCTGGTGGGCATGACCGGGGTGATCCTCGGGACGGCCTCCTGTGGTCTGCCGGTGGTGCTGGATGGCTTCCTCTCCTATGCCTCTGCCCTGGCGGCGTGTCGCATGGCTCCGGCGGCGCATCCTTATCTTGTCCCTTCGCACTTATCGGCGGAGAAAGGGGCGCAGATCGCCCTGGACGCGCTGGGTCTGCGGCCGTATCTCGATATGGACATGCGCCTGGGAGAGGGCAGCGGCGCCGCGCTGGCGATGCACCTGCTGGATGCCGCCAGCGTGATGTACAACCAGATGGGAACGCTGGCGCAGAGCAACATTGTACTGCCCGATACCGCGCCCTCGTCCTGATGGTAAAGCGCATCGTCTCCACGATGGGGGGACGATGCGCTGCGTTTACAGCGCCTGCTGCCAGACCGCCTGGGGCAGGAGGTAAACCTGCGCCGGGGCGCGCATGCCGTCGGTGACAATATGGCGAATGCCGCTGGCCATCACCGCCAGGGTGACGTCAAAAGCGTTCAGGCTGTCGCCGAAGCCCGCGGTCAGGTTGAGCATCGAACCATTGGCCAGAAGATAGATGGTTTTGTCAGCCATGCGGTAGGCGTTGATATACGACATCACCTCTTCCTGAGGGTACTGGCGCAGGTACTCGCCGTCGATCTCTTCCGCCACGTGGCCGACGTTAAGGATAAAGACTCCCGCTTTCGCACGGTCCAGCGCCTGGCGATTAACCACGTTTTTCCCGCCTGTCGCCGTGGCCACCACGTCCGCCGAGGCGATAGCCTCCTGCAGATCCACCACGTGCCAGCCGTCGTAGGCCGCTTGCAGACGACGGGCAGGATCGATCTCCGCCACCATCACCTGACCGCCAAAGGCTTTTGCCGCCGCCGCGACGCCCTGGCCGACCAGGCCGTAGCCGATCACCAGCACTTTTTTCTCATGCAGGGTGAGATGAGTGGTCTGGAAGAAGGTGTGCCAGGCGGTGAGACCGACCATATGGCGGTTGTGCAGCCCCTCTTTGACCGGCAGATCGTCCCAGTTAAAGATCGGATAGCCTGGCTGAATATCGCCCAGCCGATTGACGCCCGAGCCAGTGGCTTCCAGACCCGCCACGATGTTACCGAACTCGCCGCGCTGATGGAGCAGGGTGGTGATATCGGCGCCCATCTCGCACAGGTGAGTGGGCTGCCAGGCAATCGCTTTTTCCCATGACTGTTGCCAGTCGGCATCGCTCATATTGCGCCACGCACAGGCCTCGGCGCCGCGCTCCACCAGCCAGGCCACCACGTCGTCTTGCACGGTGGTGGGGTTACAGGTGGTTAAAAAGACCTGAGCGCCCTTGTCGAGGATCCCCTGCACCAGCGGGATCATTTTCATGTCGAGGTGCATACAGCAGGCCAGGCGCACGCCGCTGAGGTCGGGCAGGGCGGCGACCTGACGCAGGGTACGCGGCATATTCTGGCTGGCCCATGCCACTTCTTTCGCTAAAGAGATTTTATTATTCACTGGGTTATGACCTTCAGTTCGCAAAAGGGGTATCCCCCTGACAGAAAAGGGATTCTATCAGCCCACGCGAGAATTCACAGCCCTGTGCCCTCAGGACGAGATTGCCCGCGCTATTCCCTGCGAAATACATGGTTGTTAATGTAAGGTTAAAAAAAGAAAATAAAATATAAGTAATTCCTATGACCTAAGCGATAAAGCGATGTTGAGTGTCATTTCTGCGGGGCTGTTTTCACGGCTGCGGATTTTCCTTGGGCGCCTGAAGCCGCACGCGCTGCCGGTGGCCCGCCGGCATATCGTGCTGGGATCCATTGGCGCCGGCACCGGGCTGGCGGTAACCAGCATGTTCAGCCACTGGCTTCTCGGCGAAGTCAATCTGTGGTTTATTGCCCCCATGGGCGCGTCGGCGGTGCTGTTATTTGGCGTGCCGAGCAGCCCGCTGGCGCAGCCGTGGTCGATTGTCGGCGGTAATGTGCTGTCGGCGCTGATCGGCGTCACGGTGGGTATGCTGGTTCCCCATCCGGCGCTGGCCTGTGGCCTGGCGGCAGCGCTGGCGATCGCCGGGATGTATTTTCTGCGCTGTCTGCATCCCCCCGGCGGCGCGGTGGCCCTGACGGCGATCCTCGGCGGCGCCGGGGTGCACAGCGAAGGCTATCACTTTGTGCTGACGCCGGTGCTGCTCAACTCGCTGATGCTGGCGCTGCTGGCCATCGTGTTTAATAACCTGGTTGGCCGCCGCTACCCCCATCCGCTGGCGGCGGAGGAGGTCAAGCCCCGGGCAGTCCCGCTGGGCATCTCGGTCACCCGGGAGGATATTCACGCCGCGCTGCTGGAAGGCCAGTTCCTCGACATTGATGAAGACGATGTCCAGGAACTGCTGGAGAATATTGAGCAGCAGGCGCGCCAGCGCATCGCGACGGCAGCCCGCCGCTAAGGGCGCGCTTCGGGCTGCGGGTTACAGATCGCCGGTAAGATACTGCGCGACCCCGCGGCCAAAGCTCCAGTCACCTTTCTGATTACTGATAATCGACACCATCACATCATCGCCGCTCAGGCCGCAGTGCTCCGCCAGCTCCTCCTGCAACAGGGCGAAGAAGCGTTGCTTCTGCGCCTCGCTGCGCGGGCTGGTATAGACCCGCACCACTACCAGATCCCGCGTGCGGGTCAGTCCGAGGCCGGTATCGTCAATCACCATATGGTGGGCTTTGTTTTCGTGAACAATCTGGTAGCGGTCGCGTTCCGGTACCTCGAAGGCACGCAGCACGGCGCGATGGGCGGCATCCAGCAGGGTTCTGATCTCCTGTTCCGTACGGCCTTCAATCAGGTCAAATGTCAGTAATGGCATGCAGGTGTTCCTTATCGTTAGGGAATAATGACGGGCTGAACAGGATGCTAGCCGATGCCGTCGCGGGCAAAAACCGCTATAGTTGAATACATTGTTTTTACTGGTGAACAATCACATGAGCGAGAGTCGTCCAGAGAGTTACTGGGCCCATCTGTACTGGCTGACGGTGCTGGAAGAGCAAAAAAGCTATACCCGGGCCGCGGAAAAGCTGGGGATCAGCAAGTCGGCTATCAGCCAGAAAATCAGCGAGCTGGAGCGGGTGACCGGCAAAACCCTGGTCCATCGCACTACCCGCAGCGTCAGCCTCAGCGACGACGGACTGCGGCTGGTGGCGGAGCTCAACGAGCCGTTTGGTCAGTTGCGGGATATTTTCACCGGCGCCTGTGATGAGGGCGGGCCGCTGCGGGGAACGCTGCGCCTGACCGCGCCGGTGGCCTTTTCCCGCCAGCAGCTGGTCCCGGCGATCGCGCCGTTTTTGCATCAGCATCCCCAGCTGCATTTGCAGCTTGAGGTGACCGACCGGCTGGTCTCTCTGGCCAGCGAAGGGTTCGACCTCGCCATCCGCCATTGTCGGCGCGAGGCGCTGCCGGACACCCACGTCGCCTGGCCGCTGTGTCACACCGCGACGCTGATCGCCGCGTCCGCTGACTATATTCGCCGCCATGGCCGCCCGGAGACCCCCGACGATCTGCGCCACCACCAGTGCCTGACCTATCCCCGTGGGCCACAGCGCCCGCAGTGGACGTTCGCCTCCCGCCAGGCGCCCGATGAACGGGTGACCATCAACGTGCAGGGGCCCTTCGCCACGAATAACAGCGAGTCGCTACGCGATGCCGTGCTGGCGGGACTGGGGGTGGCGCTGCTGCCGGATTTCAGCGCCCGGGAGGCCATTGGCCGCGGGCTGGTGCAGGAGCTGCTGCCCGCGTGGCAGCCGGTGGAGGTGTTCGCCGATCGGCTGTATGTCATCCGGCCCTATACCCCGCGCGTGTCGCGCGCGGTGGAAACCTTCAGCCGCTACCTGAAAGCGACCTTCAGCGAGCCGCGTCCAGCTCCCGCGCCAGCGCCTCGCTAAAGCGGGGCAGCAGATGGCGCTCGCCGGGAAGCCGCTGCGCGAGGGTGACGGTTTTGTCGGCGCAATAGACCCGCTCGCTGCCGAGCTGCGCTTCAAAGGCGTTCGCCGCCTGATGTGCGGCGGTAAGGTCAGCGTCAATCAGGATCACCGCATGGGCCAGCACCACGTGGCCGCGGCCTGCCGCCAGCGGCCGCCAGTACTGGGCGGTACCGACAATCTTGCGCGCCTCCTCGCCCTCCCCGCAGGCGAGGTTATACCGGCCATCGCAAAAGGAACCGTTTACTGCCCGGGCGTGGCTGGCAACGCCGAAGTGCGCCAGGGTACGCTGCAGCACCGCGCACAGCGAGAGGTAGATGGGTTCGGCGACCTCGCCGAGCGGCTGCTGCACCGGCCAGGCGAGACTAAGGTTGATAATGCCCGGCCCCTGGGGCACCAGACCGCCCCCGGAGCGGCGAAGCCATACCGGCCAACCGCGCGCGGCAAAATGCGCGCTGACCGCTGGCAGGTCCGCAAACTGACGATAGCTCCCGGGCACCACAAATCCCTGCGGCGCCTGCCAGAGTTGGGCGACGGCCTCCCCGGCGCTGGCTTTGGCAAACAGCGGCTGTTCCGCCTGGGTGGGGTCCTCGCAAAACTGCAGCGCCAGCGAGGAGGGGGTAAAACGGCGAGGCCAGCAGTTGGCCAGGGACAACAGAGACATGCATTCTCCTTACCGGAGGGCGCGGGTCACGCCCCCCGCAGGTGGGTCAGTGGACGGTCTGTTTTTTCATCAGCAGGGCGGTGAGCGCCGACAGCAGGCATCCCGCGGTCAGATAGAGGGCCACGCTGTGCCATGAACCGCCGGAGAAGGTGACCAGTGCCGCGGCGATAAACGGCGTAAAGCCGCCGCCGACCACGCTCGCCACCTGGTAGCCGACGCCGGCGCCGCTATAGCGATAGCTGGCGCCGAACAGCTCGGTAAACATCGGTTGCTGGACGCAGACCACCATATCATGGGCGATATTGGCCAGCATCAGGGCGAAGAACAGGATCCAGAAGACGGACTGACTCTCCATCGCCATAAAGAAAGGAAACCCGCTCAGGGTACCGATCAGCGCCCCGGTGATATAGATCCGCCGACGGCCATAGCGGTCAGCCAGCCAGGCGAAGCAGGGGATAGTCAGGCAGCTAAGCCCGCCCACCAGCAGGCCGATGTTGAGAAACAGTTCGCGCGGCAGACCGAGGTTTTGCGTGGAGTAACTGAGGGCGAAGGCGGTGACGATATACATCGTCAGCAGCTCGCACAGCCGCAGCGCAATAATCAATAAAAACGCCCCCGGATGGCGGAGCAGCGCTTCCACCACCGGTAATCGCTTCTTCTCTGGCTGAAGGTTGGCCTGGCTCTGCTGTGCTTCAAATTCCTGCGATTCCGCCATGCCGTTACGGATCCACAGCGCAATAAGGACCAGCACCACGCTGAACAGGAACGGTACGCGCCAGCCCCAGCTGAGGAACTGCTCGTCGGTGGTCAGGCTGCTGATCAGCGATACCAGCCCGGTCGAGAGCAGCAGGCCGACGCCGTAGCCCACCTGCACCCCGCTGCTGTAAAAGGCTTTTTTTCCCTGCGGGGCGTTCTCCACCGAAAGCAGTGCCGCGCCGCCCCATTCCCCGCCGACGGCAAACCCCTGAACCGCCCGCAGGAACACCAGCAGCGCCGGCGCCCACCAGCCGATCTGGCTGAACGAGGGGAGCAGGCCGATGCAGGCGGTGGCGATACCCATCATCCAGACGGTCATCATCAGCATCCGTTTGCGCCCGAGGCGGTCGCCAAAGTGGCCAAAGATAATCCCGCCGAGCGGGCGAAAAAGAAACCCGACGCCGAAAGTGGCAAAGGCGGCAAGGGTTCCCATCGCCGGGCCGATCTGCGGGAAAAATTCGCGGTTGAACACCAGCGCGGCGGTAATGCCGTAGAGAAGAAAATCGTACCAGTCGACCACCGCGCCGGCAAAACTACCCCATGCCGCCCGCCGGGCGCGAAGCAATGAATCTGGCGCCTCGACGGGCTGCACGCTTATTGTTGAATCCATACCCTGTCCTGTCAGTCACGTAATTTGTCGTTATTGGAATGAGACGCTTTTACTATTGCGTCTGCTCTGAGACTACCGCGCAGCGGCCCAGGAGGAAAGTAGTTTGCCTGCTAAGCGGGGAGATGGTGCAAAAAAGAAGCGACGGGAAAGGCGGGCTAAATCACACCCTGTACTAAACATTCTGGCAATTTGCCAGCCAGCTTATACTTTTAATTAAATCAACGGATAACAAAGAGGGACACCTTTTAAGAATTGACGTAAATGGTTTACACTTAACATGTCTCCTTCTCTGGAATGGTGAGTTAAATGCGTCTACTTCTTGCAGTGTTATTTTGTTCTGTCATGTTGCCTTCTGCTTATGCTGAAAAACTGCCTGCGCCGACAGGAAAACCTGTACTGACCATTTCCGGAAAAATCGGGAATACGAACGTCGGTGACAAGGCCGTTTTTGACCTCGCGGCGCTGGAAAAACTGGGGATGAAGACGGTGGAAACCACCACCCCCTGGTACACCGGTAAGGTTCGTTTTGAGGGTATTCCCCTTAATAAACTCATGGATTTAGTCGGTGCTAAGGGCAAATCCGCCCGCGTGTTGGCGCTTAACGACTACACCACCATTATTCCGATTGATGATTTTTATAAATTCCCGGTCATTATGGCGTTAAAAATGAACGGCGAATATATGCGTGTTCGCGATAAAGGTCCATTATTTATCGTCTACCCTTACGATAGCAGTGCTGAATTACAAAACCAGATCTATTATTCCCGATCGGCCTGGCAAGTTTCTAAGATTATTATAGAGTAAGGGTTGGATCTTGAATCGAATACTCACGGCTATTATTTTGTCGTTATTTATTGTTACCGGATATATTACTTATCTGGTGCATGAGCGACAGAGTGAGTTGCAAAAATTTACCCGCTATACAGACTCGTGGTCAATGTCGCAGATGGTGTCGGAATATATGCGACTGGAGTCTCGTCTGGCGGGAATGGCGATCGGGGCCGAAGGGGCGGACCACGATGAGGTGCGCCTGCGCCTGGAGATCATGATGAGCCAGATCGAACTCCTGCAGCAGGGCGATCTGGGTAAATTTATTAATAAAAGCGAACAGCGGAAGACGGTGGTCGCGACGCTGATTCGTAATCTTCATCTGCTTGATAAACAAGTTGATACCATGACGCCGGAGCAGGTCAAACAGATCCTTCCGGTGTTGAGTGAACTGGATGGCCCCCTGACCTCAATGGCCGCCGCCACCCTGACGCAAGATATTAATATTGTTAATATCACGCATGATAAAATCCAGCATCTTTATTATATCTATTCGGTGATCTCCATTCTGCTGATCGCCATGTGTATTACTCTCGGTCTGCTGATGCTCCGGCAGAATAATAACCTGCGTCGCGCCCATGTGCGCATGAAGACGCTGGCCAACGATCTGCAGGCCTCGAAAGAGAAGCTGCAGGTGCAGAACCGCCGACTGCAGTACGATGCCTACCATGATTCGCTGACCGGTATGCCGAATCGTCTCTCTTTCTGGCAGCGGCTGCAGGAGATTGTCAACCAGGTGCGTCCCTATCAGGGGTGCGCGGTGGTGATGCTGTTCGACCTCGACAGCTTTAAGGATGTGAACGATACCCTCGGCCATGATGCTGGCGATAAGCTGCTGCAGGATCTGGCCAGCCGTCTCTCTTTTTTCCGCAAAACCTCCGAGACGCTGTATCGCCTTGGCGGCGATGAGTTCGCGATGCTCTCTTACGATCTGACTGAAGAGATGGCTCTCGAGCGCGCCAATGTTATTCGGGAGAAGATCAGCCAGCCCTATCAGATCTACGATGCGCAGATTAATATCGACGCCTGCATCGGGATCGTTATCTCTGACGGCGAAAGCCGGACCGATTATCTGTACAAGTGTGCCGACCTTGCGCTGTACGAGGCAAAAAAAGAGGGTAGCGGTCATGTGCAAATTTTCCGGCCGGGCATGCTGCAGCGCCTGCAGGAGAATAAATCGTTCGAAGATGACCTGCTGCAGGCGCTGGCCCATGACGAATTTAAAGTCTACTACCAGCCGATCGCCGATACCGTTACGCGTGAAATCTACGGCTATGAAGCGCTGGTTCGCTGGTTCCATCCCGTGCGCGGCGCCGTGCCGCCGACGGTGTTTATTCCCGTCGCGGAGAAAATCGGCCTGATCAATACCCTCGGCGAGTGGGTGCTGAAAACCGCCTGCGCCGAAGCGGCCAGTTGGGCGACGCCGCTAAAAGTCTCGGTCAACGTTTCGCCGATTCAACTGATGAACACGTCGTTGACCGATACCATTATCGGCGTGCTGCAGCAGACCGGCCTCGATCCGCGACGTCTGGATCTGGAGATCACCGAGTCGGACGTGTTCAATGAGAATACCCGTTCGCTGGAAATTCTCAGCCAGCTGCGCGAGCAGGGCATTCAGATTTCCATTGATGACTTTGGTACCGGCTATTCTTCTCTGTCGCGTTTAAGCTACTTCCCGTTCGATAAAATCAAAATCGACCGCTCGTTTGTTATCAATATTCCGGAGCAAAAAGACGATTTGGATATCGTTCGCCTGATTATCAGTATGGGAAAGAGCCTGCATATGCGTATTGTGGCGGAAGGCGTGGAAACCGAAGAGCAGTTGACCTCGCTGCAGGCGCTGGGGTGCGACCTGGTCCAGGGGTATTTAATCGGCAAGCCGAGTCCGCTGCGCTAACAAATTTTTAACGCGTTTATTTTTATTCTCCCGGGCGATTTCAGGATCCTGAAATCGCCTTTTTTATTTTATCGCGCCGCTAATCCCTGAGAGGTATAAAAAGGAGTAGACGGTATAATCAGCAATAAAATAATATCCTTAGCGTTTAAAAGGGGTATATGATATGCATCATAAAGGCTATTTCTGACCGTCGCATTTGAGACGGTAAAGTGAGGCACAATCATGCAGCGAATCATTATTCCCACCCATTACGTTCACACCCGCAGCACGCCGCTGTGGACCAAAGAGACCGCCCCGGCCTCTATCTGGCGACGCCATCTGGATGCTGGCACCCGGCAGGGCGTCTATCCTCGTCTCTCGGTGATGCAGGGGGCTATCCGCTATCTCGGCTATGCCGATGAAACCAGCCCCGATCCTGTTGAAACCCTGACCATTGAAGCCGGGCAGTTTGGCGTTTTTCCGCCGGAGAAATGGCACTGTATTGAGGCGCTCAGCGAGGACACGGTTTTTAATGTCGACTTTTACGTTGATCCGAAAATTCTCATCGAGGGATAACCAGAGATGAACAGTGAAAATAAAGGCTATGCCTTGGCGGTAGAGAACGGCCAGCTTCACGAAAAACGCGAAAAAATATATCTCAAACCGATGGCGCTTTATATTCCTCAGCACGCGGTGGAGGCGGTAAATAGTCTGCTGGATGACCTGCCGGGTGGTAATGAAGAAGGGGAGTGGGTGTTAACCGTCACCAATAATAATAACGGCGTCTCGGTTGATAAAACCTTTTCCTCGCTGGCGGCGCTGCGCGACCCGCTCACCGCCGCTGATGCGGTGAAGGATCTGATCAATATCGTTCGCGGCTACGAGTCCGATGAAGAGACCAACGTTTGCGGCTGGTAAGCCCGCTACTCTTCCGCCGGATGGCGACCGTCACCTAATACCATCTGGCCGACCAGCCACTCCCGCAGAGCGATAATATCCGCGCGCTGCGCCGCTGCCTCGGTGGTGACCAGGTAGTAGCAGGCGCCCGGTAATGCACAGCTAAACGGCGCGGACAACACCCCACGCTGCAGCAGATCCCGCGCCAGCAGTTCGCTGGCGATCACCACTCCCTGGCCGGCCACCGCCGCCTGCAGGGCATGGGTCTCATCGCTAAAGGTTAACCCCGTATCAATATTCAGCGTCGACGGCCCATAGCGGCGGCGCCAGTTCTCCCAGTTTGGCGAGTCGGCCGGCACGCGGCGGTTGGCGACGTGAAACAGCGTCACCCGCTGCAGATCTTCAGGCCGGGCGAGGCCCAGGGACGGGCTGGCGACCACGATAAAACGATCTTCATACAGCAGCGTGCAGCACAGGTCCGGCTCCGGCGTTTCACGATAGCGAATCGCGGCGTCCACGGTACCCAGTTGCAGATCCACCCGTTCGACGCTGGTGTGCAGACGCAGGTCGATAGCCGGAAAGCGGGCGGTAAAGTCCGCCAGCCGTGGCACCAGCCAGTGGGTGAGAAAATTGGAGGTGGTGGTGACAGTTAAGGATGGTGGCTGACGGGCATGAGCGATCTGGACGACGGCCTGTTCCAGGGCGCTAAAAGCGCGCTGCGTGGCGGCGTAGAGGATCTCGCCATCCGCAGTCAGACTAACGCCCTGTGCGCTGCGTTCGCACACCCGGCACTCCAGCACCGACTCCAGCAGTTTAATCTGATGGCTGACCGCCGTCGCGCTGACGCCGAGCGCCCCGGCGGCCTGTTTAAAACTGCGGTGGCGGGCGACGGCATGAAAGGCGCGCAGCGCCCCCAGCGGCGGTAGACGGGGTGTTCTCATGGCTGAGTTTTTCTCATCTATTGCTGAAAACTATGCGTTTGTGTAAGGCAATATAGTGGCGATAGGCTACGAGCATGTAAAGACAACAACATGAATTAAATTCATGCTTCTTCACCTGTCAGGAGTCAATTATGCACGTTGTAAGCCGCTACACCGCCGCGGACGCGGCGGGGATGATCGAGCCGCGTGGCCGCGCCATCGCCCTGAGCGTGGCTTTTGCCGCCGGAGCCTTGCTGTTAAACATGGTTCCCGTTATCGGAGTGACCGGCACGCTGAGTCTGCTGACGGCACTGAGCGCCGCCTGCGGCGCCGGGTGGGGATCCACACGCGGGCATTCCTGGCTTTATCGCTCGCCCCTGGTTGCGACGCGCTGGGCCTTTCTGCTGTCGGCGGCCGGCTGGCTGCTGGCGCTGGTGGCCTGGTATGGCGGGCAGGACTGGCCCGCCATGCTGCCGGGCGTGGCGTGCGGCGGGGCGGGGGCGGTTGTCGCCTGGCGGATTGCGGCGGGACGGTCGGTGCAGTGTGGGCCCAGAGTCGGTGGCGCAACGCTGCTGAGCGTGGTCGTTGTCATCGTGGCGACGCTATTGGCCCAACACACTACCGGGGCCGGGCGCAGCGGCGTGTGCTTCGCCTTCGCCGTGCTGCTGGACCTGTCGCTGCTCGGCGCGCTGATCGTGCGTATCAGGCAGCAGGAGAGTGCGGCGTAAGTGAGTCCGGGAGGCAAATGAAACGAGACGGGGTAAGTCACCCGGCGTGGTGACAAATTTCTTCTACACTGTTACAGGCATCACATTCCTGTGCGGTCGGCACTCCTGCCGGCCGCCGTCGGCATTCAGCCCAGGCACGGGCCTGCAGGCTGGTTATCCTGAAAGAGGAGTCTGTAATATGGCATTTGTCACCACCCAAGACGGCGTCAACATTTACTTCAAAGACTGGGGTCCAAAGGAAGCTCAGCCGATTGTCTTTCATCACGGCTGGCCCCTGAGCGCCGACGACTGGGATAACCAGATGTTGTTTTTCCTTGCCGAAGGTTTCCGGGTCATCGCTATCGACCGTCGGGGTCATGGCCGCTCCGATCAGGTTAGCGAGGGGCACGATATGGACCATTACGCGGCGGACGTTTCGGCGGTAGTGGAACATCTGGATCTGCACAATGCGGTCCACGTCGGGCACTCCACCGGCGGCGGCCAGGTCGCCCGCTACGTCGCCCGCTACGGCCAGCCGCAGGGCCGGGTGGCAAAAGCGGTATTGATCAGCGCCGTCCCGCCGCTGATGGTGAAAACCGAGCAGAATCCGGGCGGTACGCCGATCGAGGTGTTTGACGGTTTCCGCAAAGCGCTGGCGGCGAACCGCGCCCAGTTCTATCTCGACGTCGCCTCTGGCCCGTTCTATGGCTTCAATCGTGACGGAGCTGAAGTGTCGCAGGGGACGATCCAGAACTGGTGGCGACAGGGAATGATCGGCAGCGCCAAGGCCCATTATGAAGGCATCAAGGCGTTTTCAGAGACCGACCAGACGGAAGACCTTAAGTCGATCACCTTGCCGGTGCTGGTGTTGCAGGGGGATGACGACCAGGTGGTTCCCTATAAAAATGCGGCCATCCTGCAGGACAAGCTGCTGCCAAACAGCCAGCTGATCATTTATCCTGGCTTCCCGCACGGGATGCACACCACCCACGCCGATACCATCAACGCCGATCTGCTGGCGTTTATCCGCGCCTGATCTTCCCCCTTTGCCGGACAGAATGCCGTTAATGGCATTCCGCCAGTGCCCTGGCCGCCCGTCGCCGGGGCACGCTGGTTGACGAGCAGGGGAAATCTGCTTAACTCATGGGATACCTGACGACTATTTTCCCCCTGGCAGGATAAAACGCCGGGTTTCTCTGTAGAAACCCGGCAGAATTCTGCGCAAGAGACAAGAGAGAGACAATGAAATTAGCCGGACTTCATCCCGACGAGCAGCGTCGCCTGCAATCGCTACGCTCTTCCGGGCTGTTGAATAGCGGAAAAGAAGAACGCTTCGATCGCCTGACCAGGCTTGCCCGTTCGCTGTATAACCTGCCGGTGGCGTCCATCAGTCTGGTGGGGGAAGATCTCCTGCATATTAAGTCCTGTGCCGGTCTCGATGTGGACACGGTGCCGAGAGATATTTCATTTTGCGCCCATACCATCCTGCAAACCGACCCGCTTATCGTCAACGACATGCAGCAGGACGAGCGCTTTCACGATAACCCGCTGGTCATTGCGGCGCCGTATATCCGCTTTTACGCCGGGTATCCGGTGCAACTGCCGGATGGCGCGACCGTTGGATCGTTCTGTCTGATGGATCACCAGCCGCGTTCATTTTCCGCCCATGAAATGCAGATCTTAAGCGATCTGGCGGCGATCGTGGAGGATGAGTTCAAGGTGCTGGATGCAGCAACCTCTGATGAGCTGACGGGACTGTTTAATCGCCGGGGATTCCTTACCCTGGCGGAGTATGCCCTGCTGACGGCCCAGCGCCGCCAGGAGCCGGTAAGCCTCGCCTTTGTCGACCTCGACCGCTTCAAGCACATCAATGATACCTGGGGGCATGAAGAGGGCGACCGCGCGCTGATCGCCATCGCCGATTTGATGAAAGCGGCCTTCCGTGAGTCCGATATCCTCGCCAGGCAGGGTGGGGACGAATTTATCATTCTGTTCGCCAATACCAGTCGCCACGATGCCGCGACAGCGATGGAGACGCTCAGTCACAACGTGGCCCGTTTCAACCAGCAGGCGGCTCACCCCTGGCAGCTGGCGTTCTCCTGGGGCTGCGTCGAGTACGATCCCGCCAGCCATCCCAGTCTCAACGCGCTGGTGGCCACCGCTGACCGGCTGATGTACCAGGCGAAGCAGAAGCAGGGTCGCGAGCGTCGCTAACCTGGCGTGGAGGCGTTCTGCAGGTACCGCTGCGCCAGCTGCCGCTTCTGCGCATAGCTGCTGAGCAGCGCCTGCTGTGATTTGCCTTCGTTATCGTAAAACAGACCGCCTTCGTCGGCGATAAAGCGATAATGCTGTTCCAGCTGGCCTATCACCCAGTCGATACGTTGCAGGGTGAGTAAGGTACACGACTGGCCATGCAGATCGTCTTCGATATCCAGCACGTGGGAGCGGAAAGCCTCCACAGCAAATAACCGGCTCAGCGCGGCTGGGTCCGCCAGCGCCGACGCCCAGCGCGCCGTTATCTGCTGAAAATGGGCCTGCACCTGCGGGGCGGCCTGTCGGGCGCGGAGCCAGGCGAGCTTGCGCCGGTAGCTTTCGACCGCCAG
Source organism: Klebsiella sp. H-Nf2 (assembly GCF_002806645.1). NCBI lineage: Bacteria > Pseudomonadati > Pseudomonadota > Gammaproteobacteria > Enterobacterales > Enterobacteriaceae > Klebsiella > Klebsiella sp. H-Nf2. The sequence continues at coordinate 282,435 of NZ_PIBL01000005.1, read as the reverse complement.
CCGCTTCAGATCGCGATAGTGCGCCAGCTGCTGCTCCGCGCCGGGAACCTGGGTCATCAGCCAGCTAAAAAAGAAGCGGGTCTCAAAGCGCTCGACAAAGTGGAACAGCGGATCGGCCAGACCGTTGCTGTTGAATTCCCTGAGCGGATCGAAGGGATACATGTAGCCAAAATCGAACAGCCACAGCTGCTCCTGATGGTCCACCAGCAGATTTCCACGACAGAGATCCCACTCCATCAGCCCCTGTTCCTCACAGGCTTCCAGGGTAGTAAATAGCTGGGCGATCAGCGGCGGGGTCAGATGGTGAATCAGCTCGCCATCGATCCACGGCGAGAGCAGGATGCCGAGGCGATAATCGGCATACAGCGTTGGGACGATGTGGGTGAAGCGCGGGGCGGTGACCGGGTTATCCTTCAGCCGTTGCAACGCTTGCCGGCGCTGCACTTCATTTAAAAACGACAGCTGGCCGTTGAGGTTGGCGACGCCGGCGACGGCGCGTCGTTTTTTTAAATTGTACTCCTTGCCGGCGATGCGCAGCCGGTAAACCTCGCCGGTCAGTCCCGAGCCGTATACCTGCACTACATAGGGTGAATCGGGGCCCAGCGCAGCGAGGGTTTCTGGTGGCAGCGGGCAGTGGCTGACGTCGCCGACGATAAGGGGTTCTCCGCTGCGATCGAACGCCTGCTGTTGTCTGAGGTTCATGGTGCCTCCGGGTGTAACGTTAGACAGCGTGGATAATCCACGCTATCTCACCCGCAAGCGGCAGTGAATTCATCCTACTGGCGGGGGCTTTTTCAGGCTGAGCTGGGGTGCGTTCACGGAGGATACTCGGGGCGTAGGGCGGCGGCAGGGAAGGGCGCAGTGAGTCTCGGCGGGTTCTGGCGGCTGGAGGCATCGTTTAACAAGCTGACCCGACTACCGGTCGTGGTTCCCGTCACCAGCGGCGGACACTTTGCACGTACAGCAGGTTTCACTGTTTCACTGGAAGAGGCGGGGACCAAAACAACAGGCGTTATTCGCTGCGACCAGCCCAGAACTATCGATATGGCGGCCCGGAACGGCAAGCGTCTGGAACGCATACCTGACGCCGTTGTCAATGAGGTGCTTGCCAGGCTGGATGCGATTCTCAGTTAACGTCAGCGACGCAAAAAAGCAAAAAGCCTGCTCGAAAGCAGGCTTTTTAAATGTGGCTCCTCTGACTGGACTCGAACCAGTGACATACGGATTAACAGTCCGCCGTTCTACCGACTGAACTACAGAGGAATCGTGTGGAGTCGTATCTTAGCGGCGAAAAATCTTTTGTCAAACATCAATTCGCCTGTTCAGGTGCAACTGCCGCTTCCATCAACAATTTGTTGTCATTTCCGACAATTATTCAGGAAAAATACTTTGCAGGATATCCATTTCTCAATCATCATTTGAAATGTTGTTTCAACATCTCTCACTAAGGTCTCTCTTGAACGTCACCTCCGCCGTACGCCAGGCCGTCGAACGGACATCCTGGTTTAAAAAACGTCAGCGTTATCGTGTGCTGTACTGGCGCGAAATCAGCCCTCTCGCTGTCCCCATTCTGCTGGAAAATGCCTGTGTGCTGTTGATGGGGGTGTTGAGCACCTTCCTTGTCAGCTGGCTGGGAAAAGAGGCCATGGCCGGGGTGGGGCTGGCCGATAGCTTTAACATGGTGATCATGTCGTTCTTTGCCGCCATCGATCTTGGTACCACGGTGGTGGTGGCTTTTAGCCTTGGCAAGCGCGATCGGCGGCGGGCGAGAGCGGCCGCGCGTCAGTCGCTGGCCATTATGACGCTGTTTTCCATTTTACTGGCGGGAGTGATCCATGCCTTTGGTCAGGAGATTATTGATTTTGTTGCCGGTGACGCCACTGCGCAGGTCAAGGAACTCGCGCTGACCTATCTGGAGCTGACGGCGCTGAGCTATCCGGCGGCGGCGATTGCGCTGATCGGTAGCGGTGCACTGCGCGGCGCCGGAACCACCAAAATCCCGCTGCTGATCAACGGCGGGATGAATATCCTCAACATCTTAATCAGCAGCGTGCTCATCTATGGCATCTTCTCCTGGCCGGGGCTGGGGTTTGTCGGCGCCGGTCTCGGGCTGACCATTGCCCGCTATATTGGCGCCGTGGCGACTATATGGGTGCTGATGGTGGGCCTCAATCCGGCGCTGCGGTTGTCGCTGAAGAGCTACTTCAAACCCTTTAACTTCGCCATTATCTGGGAGGTGATGGGGATCGGCATCCCGGCCAGTATCGAATCGGTCCTGTTCAATGGCGGCAAGCTGCTGACCCAGATGTTTGTCGCCGGGATGGGTACCAACGTTATCGCCGGCAACTTTATCGCTTTTTCAGTGGCCTCGCTGATTAACCTGCCGGGCAACGCCCTCGGCTCCGCCTCGACGATCATCACCGGCAAGCGACTGGGGAAAGGGCAGATTGGTCAGGCTGAATTCCAGGCCTGGCACGTGTTCTGGCTGTCGACGATCATTCTGACGCTGATCGCCTGGGGTAGCGCCCCGTTTGCCGGTCTTATTGCCTCGTTCTATACCCATGAAGACGACGTGAAAGAGGTGGTGAAGCAGTTGCTGTGGCTCAACGCCCTGTTTATGCCAATCTGGTCGCTGTCGTGGACCTTACCCTGCGCGTTTAAGGGGGCCCGCGACGTACGCTATACCATGTGGGTGTCGATGCTGGGGATGTGGGGCTGCCGGGTGGTGGCGGGCTATACGCTGGGTATCGTGCTGGGGATGGGCGTGATTGGCGTGTGGTTGGGGATGGTGCTCGACTGGGCGGTGCGCGGTGTGCTGTTTTACTTCCGCATGGTGAGCGGTCGCTGGCTGTGGAAGTACCCGCGCGTGAAGGCCACGTCGGAGAAAACCTGAGCCGTTTGCGGGGATGAACGCCATTTTTTGCGCAAAGTGAAGAATAATTCGGCAAACGATTCATTTTATTGAAAACAGGCTTTGACAGCGCCGGGCGTCATCGATAATATGCGCCCCGTTCACACGATTCCTCTGTAGTTCAGTCGGTAGAACGGCGGACTGTTAATCCGTATGTCACTGGTTCGAGTCCAGTCAGAGGAGCCACATTTAAGAAGCCTGCTTTCGAGCAGGCTTTTTGCTTTTCAACATCTTTTGGCCGTATAAAAAGTATCAGCTCATAATGGCTTCCAGTCGGGTCAGCACTTCATTCACAATATCTGTCTATCTACAGGTTCTCCTTACCCACCGCAGGCGCATCGATCCACTCTCGATACCCTACGCTACAAAACAAACTCATAGTGCGACCCGTCCGGGAGCTCAACATCAAGCCGCAGCTTACCACCCGCCGCTTCAACATAACGCTTAAGGGTAGAGAGCTTCAGGTCGCGGCCCGGTTTTTCCATTCCTGCAACGGTAGGCTGTTTTATGCCTAAATCCTGAGCCATTTCTACCTGGGTCTTCTGCACCTTCTCACGTAGTTCGGCAAGATGAATATTAAGCAGGATATCCTTAGCAATAGCCTGAGCTTCGGCAACGACATCCGGTTTTTCATCTATAAGAAGCTGTTCCAGCGTTCTGCCCATCGCGTTACTCCTTCTCTTTCAATCTGTTAAGCCAGTTCGTGAATTCCCGATCTGCGACCGCGAGCATCTCATGGTAAAACCGTTTTTCATTGCCGACCTTATTTCCGGCACAAAGCACAATGCCGGTACGGGCCGGGTCAAAAGCAAAAAACGCCCGTATTGGATCGCCCCGGCTCTGAACACGCAACTCTTTCATGTTGCTGTAGCGGGAACCTCTGATCGTATCGGCATAAGGTCTGGACAAACCCGGCCCCTTTTCCCGCAAGACCAACAGCGCTGCCAGCACGCTGGCCCGATCGATATCATTGAGCGAGGTAAACCAGCGATCAAACATATCCGTTGTTTTAATCGTCCACACGGGACCTCCAGGTTAATATAGGTTAAATACTATATAGATGTAAAGCTATAAGGGTAATAATGAAGCGATGGAATGAAGGATTCATGCGTTGTTACTGCAATGCTGAAGACGCATTCGGGTATTTCTGTGCATAACATGCAAGGTGTTCACAGTTTTACGAGCTGTGCCGAGAAACCAGATCAGGGATTGATGCAGTGTGAAGAGTGACCTTAGCTGCAACGCAGCCCGACATTTTCAAAGGTATTGTCGGTAACGGGACGATCAGCCTGGAATCAGGCCGCTTTTTACATGTCATGAAGCGTAAGAGCAACCCCGAGGGCCATTTGTTGCATGGGGGAAATCACATCAATGCGGATCACACAGTCACTTCTATAAAATACCGTTTCCATTGCCGCACGGGCTCGTATAATCAGATGCGAATGGAACTGCGAGCTGATTATTCACTACACTCTTTTTTGTTAATGGAAATAACGATGAAAAGTAAATGCTTTATTATAGTATTGATATCTACACTCTTATTAAGCGCCTGTGCATGGACTTCGCGAGGTAAAATCAACCGTAACCTGGAGAGCGCTTCCTATCTGGCAAATAAGAATTCATATTCTTCTTCCTATTGTGACAGCCTTGATTACCTGAAGGGAGCCCTGACAATCGCGCAGGCTAAGGGGAGTGCCGGTCTGCAAGCCAAAGTATTGCAGGCCTATGTCGATAATTATAATAAAATTATAATTAATCTTAAATATATTCATGCACAATCTAGTATTAATGATCTTTGGCAAAAAGGCGAAAGCTATGCCTGCTGGATGCCGGAGATGCGCCGCGTCATGCCCTTAATGACGGCAGAAATGAAAGCGCAGATTCATCCTGAATCTTACCCATCCACGGCTAACGAGCAAAAAGGAAGGGATCTGGCGGGAGAGGCTTTTTATCAACTGGCGCAAAAAGAAAAAAATAAAACAGTGAAGCTCCATGACCTGCTTGCAACTTATCGTTACAGCCCATGGCGTAAAGGTCTTAATCACGATCTGCAAACGGCTTATGACAATGCAACCAATCATATCATTATAAAAATTGCCGGAGACCGGGCTATCGCGGGTAAAGATGTATTGAGGGAAGGTGTTATTCCCGGACTTCGTCACTATTACGCGGCAAAATCACTCGATGAACGCAAAAAAGAAGCCAGCGACAGGAATAAAGTGCTTCCTTACCCTCTGGAAGTCAGCTGTATGTGTCACTATGTCTTCGACTATCCCAGTGCCCCACAAAAAACCGGTACAAATTTTGTTATTACATTGCGCTTAACCAAAGCCGAACGTGAATCCGGAAGTTACAGAAGGACCGCGCCGGAAGAAAGAGAGGGCGTCACACAGCAGTGTTACGATGTCCCTGTTTTCAGTCGCGACGGCAAAGGGAAAAAAATGAAAACCGGTGAAACGAAAACCCGCTGTGTCAATAGCACCTATACTTATACTGAAAATGCCGTTTACAGCGGAACAGAATATACGACCACCCTGAAGGGAAAAATAATGATGAGTATGAATGGTCGCACCATACTCAAAAACCAGGACATTATTGGCTATGAATCGACCGAGTCTTCTTCCGCAGATAGCCTTGAAAAGGCCCAGAATGATATTGTCCGGTTTATGGCTTACAAAATAAAAGTGGGCATCTTCAGCGCCAAATGACTCTGCTCGCCGGTGGGGATATCGCTACACACTGACGATCCCCTGCGGGGAACGCCAGCGTGTTTCCTTTTTATCCCTGCGTCACCGGTTAACGGAACGGTGGCTCGTTGAAGGTGCGCAGCTTACGCGAGTGCATGTGATCTCCCTCGGCGCGCAGCAGGTCGATCGCCCGGATGCCTATCTGCAGATGCTCGGAGATGGCGCCCTCGTAGAAGCGGTTGGCCTGGCCCGGTAGCTTGATTTCACCGTGCAGCGGTTTGTCCGAGACGCAGAGCAGCGTGCCGTAAGGCACGCGGAAGCGATACCCCTGGGCGGCGATGGTCGCGCTCTCCATATCGATAGCCACCGCGCGGCTGAGATTAAAGCGCAGCGCCGAAGCGGAATAGCGCAGCTCCCAGTTACGGTCGTCGGTGGTCACCACCGTTCCGGTACGCAGCCGCTGCTTCACTTCCTCGCCGGGCATTCCGCTCACCTGCTTGGTGGCGTCATACAGCGCACGCTGCACTTCGGCAATGCTGGGGATCGGAATATCCGGCGGCAGTACGGCATCCAGCACATGATCGTCACGCAGATAGGCGTGGGCCAGCACATAGTCGCCGATAGTCTGGCTTTCGCGCAGGCCGCCGCAGTGGCCGATCATTAACCAGACGTCCGGCCGCAGTACCGCCAGATGATCGCAGATGGTTTTGGCGTTAGCCGGGCCGACGCCAATGTTAATCAGCGTGATCCCCTTGCCGTCGTGGGTGATCAAATGCCAGGCCGGCATCTGATGCTTTTTCCACGCCAGATCGGAAATGGCCTGCTCAGGCGCTTCCGTTTCCGCGGTGATCCAGATCCCGCCGGCGCAGGAGAGGGCGATATAGGGGCTGTCGGGATCGAGGATCTGGCTGCAGCCCCAGCTGACGAACTCATCCACATAGCGGGTATAGTTGGTGAACAGCACGTAGGGCTGGAAATGTTCCGCCGGCGTGCCGGTGTAGTGTCGCAGACGCGCCAGCGAAAAATCGACGCGGCGGGCGTCAAAGTGTGACAGCGGATAGAACTCGGTAGGGTGGAACAGGCCATCCGCGGTCTCATCGCCAATCTGTGACAGCTCGGTGGTGGGAAAATAGCGCGTCAGACCAGCGCTCATCGAGCGGTCGAGGGTCAGGGTGGAGCCATCTATCACATAAGGATAGGGGATCTCATGCTGCGACAGCTCGACGCTGATATGCGCGCCATAGTCCTGATACAGCAGGGTCAGCTGTTCCAGCAAATAGCTGCGGAACAGTTTCGGATTCGTAATGGTGGTGGTATAGCAACCGGCATGGGTAAAACGCCCCCAGGCGCGCGTTTTGAGGGCCTTATGGTCGGCGCCGTCCCAGGAGACCGACAGCTGCGGGTAGACAAAAAGGCCTTCCGCACGGGCTTCGGTATCAGGGAGCGTATTATGGTCGATATAGTCGCCGATGGCCTTGCGTAACGCCGTGACCGAGGCTTCATAGCGCGCTTCCAGCTCGGCAAGCGCTTGTTCCGGGGTCAGACTGGCGGCCTTGTGATTCATTATTCGCTCCTTGTTTCAGGTCTGCTGACATTCCCGATAGTATGTCACAGCGCGAAAAGGACGAAGGGGAATTTATATATTGGATGCGAAGATACTGAGACCAAAACTGGCTAAGGGCCTGGCGTGCTCTTTATCCGCCGAGGTTGGCCCAGCGCTCACTGCTATAATGAGTGGCTTTGAGGATCTTCAACGTCTGCGCCGGGTTATTATTCAGGCAATAACGAGCATTGGCCAGCGGAGTGAGTTTATCGCCTTCCTGCAGGAGGAGGCGACAGGCTTCAATTTCCGCAATCATCTCCAGCGCACCGCTCTGCAGCACGACGCAGCAGGGGCTGGTCATTGAATTTTTTCGTACTTTTTTTACCCACCACTCCATCTATATCTCCCTGTCCTGTTTGTGTCCCTGCCGATAATTCATGTTTCCTCAAGGTCTGACAATAAGATTATCCCCTTGGTTTATACAGTGTTTAAAAATACGCGACCGAACGTTGATCTCATCGGTAGGTTTTTTTTCGCCAAACATGAATGATCTGCCGGGTTTAATTTCCCGGAACCGATGACTATGCTGAGAAACAGACAGTGAAAATAGCCTGTCAGGAATAGGGCAGATGAGTCCGGCTACGCGAAAAATATAAGAGGGAGCGTCATGAAGCATGTTTTACGCCACTGGCGAACGTCGGGTGCCGTGATTGGCTCACTGCTAAAAAAAGGGATCATTGCGCTACTGGTGCTGCTGGTGGTCTTTCTCGCCGGGCGGATCTATGAGTCCCAGCGTGGCCCGGCCCTGCATCGCTGGCATACCTGGAGCGCCAACGAGATGTCGGCCGAAGCGATCGACCAGGCGACCTTTGCCCAGTATCTGGCGCGGGAGAAGACGATTTTCGCCGATCTCCAGCGCGAGGTGACAGAGGCTTTGCCGGAAGAAGATAAAACCCCGGTCAACCGCTTTTATCGTCACAGCCGGGTCTGGCCGGGGCAGTTTAAGCAGGACTGGAATCGTTCTTTTGTGCTGTTGCCGCAGGGCAAGCCGCGCGGCAGCGTGGTGTTGCTCCATGGCCTGACCGATTCGCCCTACAGCGTGCGCTATCTGGCGCAACTCTGGCAGCAGCGGGGTTATGTGGCGGTGGTGCCGCGTTTGCCGGGGCACGGCACCGCGCCGGGGGCGTTAACGGCGGTGGACTGGGAGACCTGGCTGGCAGCGATGCGTCTGGCGGTGCGCGAAGCGACGCGCCTGGCCGGGGAGGACGTGCCGCTGCATCTGGTCGGCTACTCTAACGGCGGCGCGCTGGCGCTCAAGTATGCCCTCGATAGCCTGGAAGACAGCCACCTGCGTCAGCCGCAGCAGATTATCCTGCTGTCGCCGATGATCGGCGTGACCGCGTTTGCCCGTTTCGCTGGCCTCGCCGGGCTGCCGTCCATCTTCCCGGCGTTCGCCCGCGCGGCCTGGCTGAACGTGGCGCCTGAGTTTAATCCCTTCAAGTACAACTCCTTTCCGGTCAAGGCGGCAAGACAGTCCTGGTTATTGAGCCAGGCGCTGCAGCAGCAGATTATCCGCGCGTCCCGTCAGGGCGAGCTGAAAGCGCTGCCGCCAGTCCTGACCTTTCAGTCGGTGATGGATTCCACGGTCAGCACCCGCGCGGTGGTGGAGTCCCTGTATCGCTACCTGCCGGACAACGGCAGCGAGCTGGTGGTGTTCGATATTAACCAGGCGGCGGATCTCCGGGTCCTGTTTCGTCCCGCGCTCTATGCGGCAGTCAATACGCTGCTGCCCCCGGCGCCGCGGGCCTATACCACCACGGTGGTGACCAACGCGACGGCGCACACGCTGCAGACCATCGCCCGTACCACGCTGGCGCAGGAGCAGGATGAGCATCGTTATCCATTGCATCTCGCCTGGCCGGCGGATATGTACTCTCTGTCGCATGTGGCGGTGCCGTTTCCCCTGAGCGACTCGCTGTATGGTCGCGAGCCGGACGAGAAGAACCGCTACGGCATCAGCCTGGGCACCATTTCACTGCGTGGGGAAACCGGAACGCTGAGCGTGGGGCTGGAGACGTTAATGCGCGTCACCTCCAATCCTTTCTTTCCGTGGATGCTGGCGCGCGTCGATGAGCACATCACCTGCGGCGAGCAGGCGGCGGTGACGGCCTGCCTGAAAGCGCAGGCCAGAGCAGAGGCGTTAAAACAGGATCAGGTGCAGAACGGTACGCAGCAGGATGCCGACGATCGCCGCGGGAACGACAAAGCGAAACAGGCGGACGAACCGTGAGCTGATGCCGAGAAAAATACCGATACCGGGGAGGTCAAAGGTCTGGATCAGCAGGCCTGCCGAGGCGTTGACCTGGCTGACGGTCACTTTGCCCTGCTGGATCAGCTCAGAAATAACGCCAAAGTAGGCGGTGCCCCCGGCGACGCACTTCACCAGCGCCGGCAGAACAAAGTTCTGCGGGATATGCAGCCAGCCAAGTACCGGCTTCAGCGCCTGCTGTAGCAGGTCAATGGCCCCGGCGCCCTGCAGCAGTCCGACAATGGTTAACGACAGGATCAGCATCGGGACTGCGCCGAGCGCCAGGCGGATGGCGTCGGAGCCGGCGCTGTTGATCACCGCCAGTATGCCCTGGCTGTTTTGCTCGGCGTTAGGTAACGCTTCCGCGCGGGGATTCTCGGCGACCGATAAGCGCCGTCCGGTGACGTGCCAGGCGACGGCGGCCGCGCACAGCCCGCCGACCACCGAGATAACGATCGAGGCCAGCCAGTGCAGACCAAAAGGGGTGAGGGGATAAAAGACGTTGCCTTGCCCCATGGCGAACACCATGGCCAGCGTGGCGGTCATTTGCCGGTCCGAGACGCCGCGTTTGTCCATAATCGACAGCGTCGCAAGCGGGGCGGCGAAGCTGACAAAGTTAATCTGGATCAGGGCGAAGGCGCTCATCCCGGTTAAGCCGAAGGGCTTCAGCAGCGGGGCAACCCAGCGAACAATCACATCGAGGATGCCGCGGACCTCCAGATATTTCATGATGATCAGCATGATCACCATAATCGGCAACAGCGTATACAGCGCAACGTCAACGGATGATTTACCCGCCGCCATAATGATGCTTATGACATCCATTTACTTTTTTACCACTCGCAAAGGCATCGGTTCGCGTCATCATAATCCCGTGGGGAAGGAAATGATATGCCTTGATCCTCTCGGGATCCGGCGCCGCACGGGCGCCGGGAGAAGAGGATTACTGGCCGATGCTGACCAGAGTGCGGCCGCGAATCGTGTTGCTGAGAAAATCTGCGGCATACTCTGGCGCCTGCTCCAGCGTGATTTCGGTGGCCGCCTGCTGGTAGTAGCTCTCCGGCAGGAGCTGGGCCAGACGCTGCCAGACGGCGTCGCGTTCAGCGGTCGGCACCATCACCGAATCCACCCCCTGCAGGCGCACGTTGCGCAGAATAAACGGCATCACGGTGGTCGGCAGATCGAAGCCCCCGGCCAGACCGCAGGCGGCGACGCAGCCGCGGTATTGCGTCTGCGCCAGCACTTTGGCCAGCATCGTGCCGCCTACGGTATCCACCGCGCCCGCCCACAGCTGTTTCTCCAGCGGACGGGTCTCCGCGAAGTCGCTGCGCGGCAGGATCGCATCGGCGCCCAGCTGACGCAGGTAATCGTGCGTCGATTCCCGGCCCGATACCGCCGTCACCCGGTAGCCCAGCGCTTTCAGCAACACCACGGCGGTGCTGCCGACGCCGCCGCTGGCGCCGGTGACCAGGATATCCCCGCTTTCCGGAGTGACGCCCGCACTGACGAGGGCATCAACGCACAGCATTGCGGTAAAGCCGGCGGTGCCGATGATCATCGCCTGGCGCGCGCTGAGCGCCGCCGGCTGGGCAACCAGCCAGTCGCCTTTGACGCAGGCTTCGGTGGCCAGGCCACCCCAGTGGTTTTCGCCTACGCCCCAGCCGGTGAGGATCACGTCCTGACCGGGAACAAAGCGCGGATCGCGGCTTTCACTCACCCGTCCCGCAAAATCGATGCCAGGCACCATTGGGAACTGACGGATGATTTTGCCTTTGCCGGTGATCGCCAGGGCATCTTTATAGTTGAGACTCGACCAGTCGATAGCGACCCGAACGTCGCCTTCGGCAAGGGCGGGCAGGTCGATCGCTTTGACGGCGGCGACGGTGCGGTTGTCGATCTGGTCCAGAACTAATGCTTTCATGACAGAGTATTCCTCGTCGGAAGGGGGTTATCGGCGCTAACGCCGTCCTGTGCAGGTGTTTTTGTTGTCATACTGTGCGCAAAAAATTCCCAGTACTGGTGAAGCGGTGCGGCGGACTGGCACAGCCTGGCGCGCATCACCGCGCCTTCCCAGCCGATCCAGAACACCTGGGCCAGCGCGTCCGGTGAGGCGTCGCGGGCAATCGCTCCGGCAGCCTGCGCCTCGTGCAGGCAGCGGGCCACGCGCGACTCCCATGCCGTCAGGATCGCTTTTAATCGCCCGGGAAAGGTGTCGGGTAACAGCGGGGCCTCCTGCAGCAGGTTGCCCACAAGGCAGCCGCGGCGAAACTGGTATTTCTCCATCCCCTTGCCGGCATGACGCACAAAAGCCGCCATCCGTTCCAGCGGCGGCACGGCGTCGTCCAGCAGGAATTTATCTAATTTATGCGCAAAAAAGTCGCCATAGGCGCTAAGCACGGCCAGGCCAAAGGCCTCTTTGCTTTTAAAGCAGTGATAAAACGATCCCTTGGGCACATCGATATTCCTGATAACGGCCTCGATACCCGCCGCGAGATAGCCCGTTTCGGTCAGCACTTCAAGGCCTGAGCGAATCAGCGCCTGGCGCGTATCGTCAAACTGGCGATCGACCTTGGGTGGACGGCCGCGGCGGGGCTTCAGGATGGCGGAGGTATCGGGATTCATCATTTAGACCGTGTGGTTTAATTGTCGGTCAGGGTACGCCCAAACCCGGGATGGGGCAAGCGCAGCGTGGCGGAGGAGAGGGATGTCGAACAACCTGGGTCAGGAAGGCGGCCTGGCATGAGCATTTTCTGGCACTGTACGGTTATCACCGTTGTTTTCGGCAGAGAAATATTACTCTGCGAATTCTATTAGGTTGCCTGGTAATATCCGTATTCGAAATACGATAAGAAGAACTAATAATATAAAGAATATATTGATCCGTGTTCACTATGAGATGGGATAGACAAGCGCCAGAGATGCCTTCATTACGCTGCCGCAGACGCGGATTGTCAATTATTTGCAGACGATGGCGGATTGACAAAGGCGGTACGATAAAACACATTGTCACCCCTGGTTCGGCAGGAGGCGCCACCGTAGTTTAAATAACATCGCCATCATACCGAGATTGCTGACCTCTATTATCGGCGTCTGAAGCAATAAACCGGCGATGAAACAACACCTGCAAGGAAAGGAATAAAAGCGTGATGTACAGAATGAGTATTGCCGTCAGAGGAGGGGGCGAATGTCGCTAATTACTATTGTGTTGGTCTTTATGATGGCCATCGTCGTGACCGTGTTCGTGTCTCATCTTCTGCCCGTCAAGGTGCCGCTGCCGCTGATCCAGATCGCCGCAGGTGCCGCGCTGGCCGCCGGCGGATTTCAGGTCGATTTCGATCCGCATATCTTTTTGCTGCTGTTTATCCCGCCGCTGCTTTTCCTCGATGGCTGGCGGATCCCCAAAGACGCCTTTTTCAGGGATATGAAGCCGATTCTGTCGCTGGCGATAGGCCTGGTGATGGTGACGATCCTCGGCATTGGCCTGTTTATACACTGGCTGATCCCGGCTATCACCGTGGCGGCGGGGTTCGCCCTCGCGGCTATTCTGTCACCCACCGATCCGGTGGCGGTATCGGCGATGACTGCCAGCTCGCCGCTTCCCTCAAGGATGGCGCATATTCTCGAAGGGGAGTCGCTGTTAAACGATGCTTCAGGCCTTGTCGCCTTTAACTTCGCCATCGCCGCGGTGCTGACCGGCAGCTTCTCCCCGGGAGACGCGGTGGTGAAGTTTTTCCTGATGGCGTTTGGGGGGATCCTCAGTGGCCTCGTGGTGGTGTGGGTCACCGGCAAATGTAATAACTTTCTCGTGCGCCGCACCCGCGAGGAGCCGGCAATTCAGATCCTGATAAGCCTGCTTATCCCCTTTGCCGCCTACCTGCTGGCCGAGGCGTTCCATGTCTCAGGCATTCTTGCTGCGGTGGCCGCCGGCATTGCGATGCACTATGAGCAGCTGTCGGGTCCCCGACTACCGGCGACGCGTATGAAAAGCAGCGCGGTGTGGACCATGCTGCAGACGACCCTCAACGGCATGATTTTTCTCATGCTGGGCGAGCAGCTGCCGCGCATGCTGAATACGCTTCCTGCGGTGGCCAGTCAGGCCGGCGTCTCGTCTCCCTGGTATCTGCTGCTGTACGCGGTGGCCATCACGCTGGCGCTTGGCCTGATGCGCTTTGCCTGGGTATGGCTGTCGATGACCCTGACGATTTTCCGCCGCAAGCGCCGGGGCAAGGCTATCACTATTCGTCCGCGATTCAGCATCATGGCCGTCATGGCGCTGGCGGGAGTAAAAGGCTCCGTCACCCTGGCCGGTATCCTGACGTTACCGGTGATGCTGGCGGATGGCTCGCCGTTTCCGGGGCGGGAACTGCTGATCTTTCTCTCAATGGCGGTGATCCTGATGTCGCTCATCGTGGCGGCTGTCGGCCTGCCGTACATGACCCAGTATCTTGCCGATGATTTACCCCATGACACCGGGAAGGACAATATCGGTGCGGTGATGACCGAAGTGGCGATTAACCGCCTGAATGCGCTGCTGGACGAGCCGGTAGACGATCCGAATGAGCAGGCTTTGCGGGTCGATGCGGGCAATATGCTGCTGGAAACGTACCAGCGGCGGCTGCACTATAACGACAGTGACGAGGAGCAGGATGTCGGGCTGGAGCTGGCGAAGCGCGCCAGGCTGGAGAAGTATATGCAAAGAGAGGTCATTATCGCCCAGCGCCAGGAGCTGTTCCGACTGCGGCGCGCCCATAACATCAGTGATACGACCTTTTATGAAGTGCTGCGGGAGATAGATCTGAAGGAAGAAAGCTTGCGCTAACAAACATGGCCTGTGGCCCCGGGCGTAAGCACTGGAAAGGGGCTGGTTCGCCTTCCGGAAGCGGTGTTCTGCCGCCGTATAAAACAAAGCCTGCTGGGAAGCAGGCTTTTTTATGTTGGCGGCCTGGACTGGCGAACAGTGGCGGATGGGGTGAGTTGCTCTGAAAGCAAACCCTAGGCTCCATCTATCCGGGGAAGCCGCTTTTCGCCCGTCTTACTGAGGTGTGACACCTGCAATGCTTGACCTGGCGGGACGCGATGTCACGACTGAGTGAGGTGAGGGGGAGAGAATGCCTTGATTTTTAACTATTTATTCTTTTCAGCTATTGAAAGTCAATAAGGTTATTTGTTTTTAATGTGGGTAATGCATAAAAGTGAGGTAACGCCAAAAAGAATTTTATCGAAGTGCTTTTATGAAGGATATTATTATGCCGGAAGCGGGTGAATTGTATCTCTTGCCGAAAAGAGAAAATAACTGGCATTTAAATAATGTCGTCAATGAATTGCGTCGCGTTCGCCAGGCGTGGCGCGATGAGCACGCGAAGAATAATTATCGTAATAAACGGAGTTTACCTTCCCGGGAAAGCGTTAATTCCGTCGCGGATACATTGATAAAAGTGCTTTATCCGATGCGCTTAGGCGACGTGGACTTACGCAAAGAGGGGGAAGATTATTACGTCGGCCATTTGCTCGGCACGGCGCTGGACAGACTCACCGAAGAAGCGCTTCTGGAACTCTATTATCAGTCGGATGAGCAGGCGGAAAATGAGGTCCTGTTGCAGGAGGCGGTCAGACGCGTTCAGCAGTTTGCCAACCGTTTACCGGTGATTCGTCAGCGTCTTGACGGTGATATCCTCGCCGCTTATCAGGGCGATCCCTCCGCACGCAGTATGGATGATGTGCTGCTGTGCTACCCGGGAATTCATGCGGTGATGCACTATCGGCTGGCCCATGAGCTGCATCAGCTCGACCTTCCGCTGCTGGCGCGCATCATCACCGAAAAGGCGCATAGCCAGACCGGTATCGATATTCATCCCGGTGCGCAGATTGATGATGGATTCTTTATCGATCACGGAACCGGCGTGGTCATTGGTGAAACCGCCATCGTCGGTAAACGAGTGCGTATTTATCAAGCCGTCACCCTGGGAGCCAAACGTTTTCTCGTCGGTGAGGATGGACAATTGCAAAAAAATTATCCTCGCCATCCTATTATTGAAGATGACGTTGTGATTTATGCCGGTGCGACAATACTTGGGAGAATTACCATCGGGGCGCGCTCCAGCATCGGAGGAAATATCTGGCTAACCCGTGATGTGCCACCGGACAGTAATGTCCAACAGGCGCGAATTCAGCAGAGGCATTTCAGCGACGGCGACGGCATTTAATCATTACAAGAATAAATAAACCTATCGTTCTTGTACCATTAAAATAGCAGCGTGATCATTATTATGAATTTACTTGAAACGATTGGCGGGACGCCTTTAATAGCCTTGCCCTCTTTTACTGCAGAATTATCGGGTGTCACCCTGCTGGCGAAAGCTGAATTTATGAATCCCAGCGGCTCGGTGAAAGACCGCGCGGCAAAAGCGATGGTACTGGACGGAATTGCGCGGGGGTTATTGACGCCGGATAAAACTATTATTGATGCGACCAGCGGTAATACCGGAATTGCTTACGCGATGATCGGCGCCGCGCTGGGGTATCACGTTCGGCTGTATCTCCCGCAGAATACCAGCCCGGAGCGTAAAAAAATAATTCGTCAGTATGGCGCCACGATTGTGGAGACTGATCCGCTTGAAGGTTCCGATGGCGCTTATCTTGAAGTTCAGGCCCAGGTCGCCGCACACCCGGAGCGCTATTTTTATCCCGACCAGTATAACAATCCCGTTAATCCGCAAACGCATTTCGCGACCACCGGGAAAGAGATCTGGGAGCAGAGCGGAAAGCAAGTCACCCATTTTGTCGCCGGGATGGGTACGTCAGGCAGTTTTGTCGGCACCGCCCGACGGCTGAAGTTCGAGGATCCGCGGGTGAAAACCCTCGCCGTGCAGCCCGCTTCGCCATTCCATGGCATTGAAGGGACTAAGCATATGGGCAGCAGCATTAAACCCGGCATTCTCGACGAAACCCTGTTTGATGATGTGATTTCCGTCACCACCGAGGAGGCCTATGCGAGCGCGCGACGCCTCGCCCGGCGGGACGGCATTTTTGTCGGTATTTCATCTGGCGCCAATGTTGCCGCCGCCGCACGACTGGCCCGCACCCTGCCGGCTGGTTCGGTGGTGGTCACGCTGCTGTGCGATGTGGGTTCCCGCTATTTGACCGACCCTTTCTGGAATGAAACTCATGATTGAATTGACTCGCGAAATCGCCAGACAGATTGGCGCTGAAGGGGAAAAGACCTATCCCAATGAATGCTGTGGTGCGCTTTTTGGCCATTTATCAGCGCAGGGCGATGGCCGCGTGACGGCCATTTTCCCCATCGTCAACGCGCGGGAATCGGAAGAGCAGTACCACCGTTTTGTTATCACCGCCGACGACGCCTTGCGGGCGGAGCGTGCTGCGCTGGCGGAAGGTGTGGATGTCATCGGCTATTACCATTCGCACCCCGATCATCCGGCCATTCCATCGGAATTTGACCGTGAACATGCCCTGCCGTTTTACGCCTACATCATCGTGGCGGTCGCGCAGCGGCAGGCGGGGGCGCTGACCAGCTGGCGGCTCACGCAGGACCGTCTGCGCTTTTTGCAGGAGGAAGTGCACATCGTTTCATGACGTGAATAACAGGCACAACGTTGCCGGAAACCAGAGCAAAACACGGAGAGATTATCACTATGGCATCGACATTACTGATCCCCACTGCGCTACGCGCGTTCACCGACGGTCAGGGGAAGGTGACCCTCGAAGGTCACACCGTTGGGCAGCTGGTCGCGGCGCTGGCGGCGCGATATCCGGACATTCAGCCGCATCTGTATGACGACGCAGGCGCGTTGCGCAGCTTTATCAATCTGTATGTGGGAGAACACAATATTAAAACTACCGGTGGGCTGGAGACGCCGGTTAGCGATGGGGCGGAAGTGCTGCTGGTTCCTGCCATTGCCGGTGGCGTCGGGAAGGCGATATGAGCAGACCGAGCATTATCCCGGATGACCGTCTGACGGAACTGACGCATGCTGAGATTGCCCGCTACAGCCGCCACTTGCTGCTGCCGGAAGTCGGGCTTGAGGGGCAAAAGCGTCTGAAGGCCGCCCGCGTGTTGCTTATTGGCACCGGCGGGTTGGGGGCGCCAGTGGCGCTTTATCTGGCCGCGGCGGGTGTCGGTAAGCTGGGGATTGTCGACTTTGATTTTGTCGATGTCTCCAACCTGCAAAGGCAGATTATTCACAGCACCAAAGATATTAACCGGCCCAAAGTCGCTTCGGCGAAAGACAAGATTAAAGCAATCAACCCCGAGATTCAGGTGGAAACCTATAACACCAGCCTGAGCAGTAAAAACGCGCTCGAGATCATCCGCGAATACGACCTGGTAGTCGACGGCACGGACAATTATCCCACCCGGTATCTGATCAACGATGCCTGCGTGTTACTGGGTAAGCCGCTGGTCTACGGCTCCATCTTCCAGTTTGAAGGACAGGCCAGCGTCTTTTATGCCGGGCAAGGACCCTGCTACCGCTGCCTTTATCCCGAGCCACCGCCGCCGGGTCTGGTGCCCTCCTGCGCGGAAGGCGGTGTGGTCGGTGTGTTGCCGGGAATTATTGGCACTATTCAGGCCGCGGAAGCCATCAAGCTTATCGTCGGCGGCAGCGAGAGCCTGATCGGCCGTCTGCTGCTCTTTGATGTATGGCAGATGAAGCAACGTGAACTGCGGCTGGAGAGGGACCCCGGCTGTCCGGTCTGCGGTGAGCATCCGTCGATCCATGCACTCATCGACTATGAGGAGTTTTGCGGGCTGAAACCCGATGAGTCAGAAGTACCCATTGAAAGCGTCACGGCGCTTGAGCTTCACGCCTGGATAGAGGAGGGAAAACCCCTGCAACTGATCGACATTCGTGAGCCCCACGAAAGAGCGATCGCAAAATTTCCGCAGGCCAAAGTGATGCCGCTGGGCCAGATAGTCAGACGTATCGATGAATTCGATCCGACGGTCGATGCGGTGTTTCTGTGCAAGATAGGGCAGCGCAGTATTTTCGCCATTCGGGCACTCCAGCGCGCAGGTTATCAGGGGCGCGTGATGAATTTAAAAGATGGCCTAAACGCCTGGGCGCGGGATGTCGATACCCGTTTACCGCAGTACTAACCTTCAGCTCCACTCTTTCAAACACTAAGGACTTAACATGGCAGAACAAAAAAGTATTAATGCACTGGGGCGTGAAGCCGCGTATCAGTTAGCGAACGTGACCAAAACGGCGCCGCAATTCGCGGCAATTACTCCGCGCTGGGTCAGTCGTTTTCTCGATTATAAAGGGCTGGAGTCGGGAATTTATCGCGTCAACAAGGTCGTGGAGGGGGAGACGCCGCTGGACGTATTATGCAGCCAGGATCCTTCGCGCGTAGAGATACCGCAGGGCTATATTGAGTATCAGACCACACCGCGTGAATATCAGCTGGATTCGATCTCGACCATTATTAACGTCGATACCAAAATCGCCGATCTCTACAGTTCGCCCTATGACCAGGCGTCAGAGCAAATTGCGCTGGCGATCGAAAGCCTGCGTGAACGTCAGGAAAGCCAGCTTATTAATAATGATGAATATGGACTGCTGAAAAATATTGATGACTCGCAGCGCATTCAGACCCGCAACGGCCGTCCGACGCCGGATGATCTGGATGAGTTGTTGTCAAAAGTGTGGAAAGAGCCTTCCTTCTTCCTCGCCCATCCGCGGGCCATTGCCGCCTTTCAGCGTGAGGCCACGCGTCGCGGTGTGCCGCCGGTCACCGTGAACCTGCATGGCGGGACTTTTATTCTGTGGCGCGGTATTCCGCTGATCCCTTCCGATAAACTGTTTGTCGACGGACTGAAGAACCCAAAAAGCCAGGGCGGGAAAACCAATATTCTGCTGATTCGCTCCGGGGAAAGTAAACGCGGCGTGCTGGGACTTTATCAGGAAGGGCTGCCAAACGAGCAGTCTCGCGGGCTGTCGGTGCGCTTCCGCGGGATCGATGACAACGGCGTGGCCTCTTATTTACTCTCACTTTATTGCTCCGCCGCGATCCTGGCCGATGACGCCATTGCCGTGCTGGAAGATGTTGAAGTGGGTGAATATTATGACTACGAGTAATTTATTCACGCTTCCCTATGCGCCGGGCGGATGGCCCGGCGAGGCGGGTGACGCCCCCTCTGCACGCGATTATGGCCTGCCCGACGCGCGGGATCTGCAAGGATTGTTGGGCGATACGCCCGCCCGTCCGCGCGGAGTGGAGGCGGCCTACGCGCCGCGGGTGGTGCCACTGGGCCAGGAGAGCAGGGCGGATATCGCCCCTCGCGGATTTGCGTCATTGCCTGCTTTCGGCTCCCGGCCTGCGCCAGCGGCGCGGGTTGGGCAGATCCCGGTTGAGCGGATCCGTGCGGATTTTCCGATCCTCGCCGAACAGGTGGAGGGGCATCCGCTGGTGTGGCTGGATAATGCCGCGACGACCCAGCGCCCGCAGCAGGTTATCGATCGCATCAGCCATTATTATTTGCACGAGAACTCGAACGTTCATCGGGCGGCGCATACGCTTGCCGCTCGTTCCACCGATGCTTATGAAGCCGCGCGGGAGAAAGTATCGCGCTTTATTGGCGCCCGCGGCCCGGAGAATATCATCTTCGTGCGCGGCACCACGGAGGGACTCAACCTTATCGCGCACAGCTACGTGAAGCCGCTGCTACGCCCTGGGGATGAAATTATTCTCACGCAGCTTGAGCATCACGCCAACATTGTGCCGTGGCAACTTATTGCGCAGGAGACGGGTGCGACGATCCGCGTTGCGCCGGTTGATGAGCACGGACAGTTGATCGTCGAGGAGTATATTCGGTTATTCAACGATAAAACCCGTTTTGTGTCCGCCACTCACGTTTCCAACGCCCTGGGGACCGTGACGCCGGTTCAGGAACTGGTGCAGATCGCCCATCGTTTTGGCGTGCGTATCGCCATCGACGGCGCGCAGTCTATCTCGCATATTCCGACTAACGTCACGGCGCTGGATGCCGATTTCTTCGTCTTCTCCGGGCATAAAATTTTTGGACCTACCGGGATCGGCGTCGTCTATGGCAAGCAGGAGGTGCTGGAAGAGGCGCGCCCGTACCAGGGCGGCGGGAACATGATTGCCGACGTGACCTTTGAACTGACGCGCTATCAGCCTTCGCCGAATAAATTTGAAGCGGGAACGGGCAATATTGCCGATGCCGTCGGGCTGGGGGCGGCCATCGACTATGTGACCTCACTGGGGATCGAAAATATTGCGCAGTATGAGCATGCCTTACTGGAGTATGGGATTGCGAAGCTGTCGGCTATTCCGGGCCTGACGCTGGTCGGCACCGCGGCGAACAAAACCAGCGTCTTGTCTTTTGTGCTGGCGGGGCATGAAAATGAAGCCGTGGGGCGCTATCTCAGTCAGGTTGGCATCGCTGTGCGGTCCGGGCATCACTGTGCGCAACCGATCCTGCGTCGTTTGGGCTATGAGAGTACCGTCCGGCCTTCGCTGGCTTTTTATAACACGCCGCAGGAAATTGATTTTCTCGCCGAACAGGTTGCCCGATTTGCCGCGCGGCAATGACGCCGTAAACCCGCATGAAAAGCGAAAAGCAAAAAGCCTGCTCGAAAGCAGGCTTTTTTAAATTTGGCTCCTCTGACTGGACTCGAACCAGTGACATACGGATTAACAGTCCGCCGTTCTACCGACTGAACTACAGAGGAATCGTGTGAACGGGGCGCATATTAACGATGCCATCCGGCCTTGTCAAAGCCTGATTCAAAGAATTGCGTTCAACTGCTGACAATTTCAACAACCCCTGGCTGGGTGCCGCTTTTTTCACCAATACGCACCGTTGCGGTGCAAAAATACCCCTAATGGGGCATACCACAATCTGCTTACCGGGCAAATAAAAGCTGGATTGTTATCACTATCCCTTATAACACGGCCTCTGGCGGGCAGCGGCAGCGCAATTGAAAAGCTGGCAAGCAAATTGCAGAACCAGTTACATCATACTTCCAGCGTTGACGCTGGCGTTCCTTACAGGAGGCAAAATGAACTTAAGACGACTGAAATATTTTGTGAAAATCGTCGATATCGGCAGTCTGACCCAGGCCGCTGAAGTCTTGCACATCGCACAACCGGCCCTGAGCCAGCAGGTCGCGACCCTGGAAGGTGAAATGGACCAGCAGTTGCTGATACGCACCAAGCGAGGGGTCACGCCAACAGAAGCCGGTAAAATTCTCTACACCCATGCGCGAACCATCCTGCGCCAGTGTGAGCAGGCGCAGCTGGCGGTCAATAATGTCGGCCAGACGCTGCGTGGTCAGGTCTCGATTGGCCTGGCGCCGGGCACGGCAGCTTCTGCCATTACCATGCCGTTGCTGCAGACGGTGCGTAATGAGTTGCCCGAGGTGATGGTCTATCTGCAGGAGAGCAGCGGCACTGCGCTGAATGACAAGCTGCTGGCGGGTCAGCTGGATATGGCGGTGCTGTATGAGCGTTCGCCAGTGGCCGGTATCGTCAGCCAGCCGCTGCTAAAAGAGGATCTCTATCTGGTGGGTACCCGCGACTGCCCGGGACAGAGCGTGGATCTCACGGCGGTGGCGGAGATGAACCTGTTCCTGCCGCGGGATTACAGCGCGGTTCGGGCGCGGGTCACCGAGGCGTTCACCCTGCGTCGTCTGACGGCGAAAATTATCGGTGAGATCGAATCCATTACCACCCTGACCGCGGCTATCGCCAGCGGCATGGGGGCGACGGTCCTGCCGGAATCCGCTGCCCGCTCCCTGTGCGGCGCGGCAAACGGCTGGATGGCGCGGATTAGCACGCCGTCGATGAGCCTGTCGCTGTCGCTGAATATGTCGGCACGCGGCAGTCTGTCGCCGCAGGCGCAAGCGGTGAAAGAGATCCTGCTGTCTCTGGTGAGCCGCCCGTCGCTGGAGAACCGTGAACTGCAGCTGGTTAGTTAGGCTATATTCTCTTAAGGAATAAGTTGCTGGTTTTTATTATTTGTTACCTGGGACAACAGACTTTAACAATAGCAGATACGTTAAGTCCATTGGCCCGGAGGAAAGGGTGAACTTCCAGCAACTGAAAATTATCCGTGAGGCGGCCCGTCAGGATTACAACCTGACGGAAGTCGCGAATATGCTCTATACCTCGCAGTCAGGCGTCAGCCGCCATATCCGGGAACTGGAAGAGGAGCTGGGGATTGAGATCTTTATCCGTCGCGGTAAGCGCCTGTTAGGCATGACCGAGCCGGGTAAAGCGCTGTTATCCATTGCCGAGCGCATCCTCAATGAAGCCAGCAACGTCCGGCGGCTGGCGGATCTTTTTACCAATGATGCCTCCGGCGTCTTAACCATCGCCACCACCCACACCCAGGCGCGCTACAGCCTGCCGCCGGTGATTAAAGCCTTCCGCGAGCTGTTCTCAGATGTTCGCGTCGAGCTGGTGCAGGGCACCCCGCAGGAAATCGAAGCGCTGCTGCATAATGGCGGGGCGGATATCGGTATCGCCAGCGAGCGCCTGAGCAACGACCCGACGCTGGCGGCTTTCCCCTGGTTCCGCTGGCATCACAGCCTGCTGGTGCCGAAGGATCATCCTTTGACGCAGGTTTCTCCTCTGACGCTTGAGGCAATAGCCCGCTGGCCGTTAATCACCTATCGCCAGGGGATCACTGGCCGTTCGCGAATCGATGAGGCCTTCAACCGCAAAGGGCTGATGCCGGATATTGTGCTGAGCGCCCAGGATTCCGATGTCATCAAGACCTATGTCGAGCTGGGGCTGGGCGTCGGGCTGGTCGCCGAGCAGTCCGGGGATGCCCGGGAAGCGGACACCTTTACGCGCCTCGATACCCGCCATCTGTTCGATGCCAATACCGTGTGGCTGGGGTTGAAGCGGGGCCAGCTCCAGCGTAACTACGTCTGGCGCTTTATCGAACTGTGCAATGCCGGACTGTCGCTGGATGAAATTAAGCGTCAGGCG
This sequence comes from Klebsiella sp. H-Nf2, assembly GCF_002806645.1. NCBI lineage: Bacteria > Pseudomonadati > Pseudomonadota > Gammaproteobacteria > Enterobacterales > Enterobacteriaceae > Klebsiella > Klebsiella sp. H-Nf2. The sequence continues at coordinate 259,006 of NZ_PIBL01000005.1, read as the reverse complement.
ATGGAGCCGGAAGAGGCTGCTATCGACTATCAGATTTAAGTCATGGTGGGTCAGCGGATCGAGGCGAGGAAATAACGCTATAATTCACACACGAGAGTCGCGACTGAGGAAGGGAAAATGACGATGCGGCGTGTGAAATTACTTTGTTCTGCGCTGATGCTGCTCGCCAGCCACGGCGCACTGGCCGTCAGCTACCCGCTGCCGCCGGAGGGAAGCCGTCTGGTGGGCAGCGTATTTACCATCGCCGTCCCGGAGAACAACACCCAACCACTGGAAAGTTTTGCTGCCCAGTACGGCCAGGGGTTGAGCAATATGCTGGAAGCCAATCCCGGCGTCGATGTCTATTTGCCGCACTCCGGTTCGACGCTGACTATTCCGCAACAGTTGATCCTGCCTGACACCGTGCGCGAAGGGATCGTCATCAACGTCGCCGAAATGCGTCTCTATTATTACCCGCCGCTGGGCAATAGTGTGGAAGTGCTGCCGATAGGCATTGGCCAGGCCGGGCGCGAAACCCCGCGTAACTGGGTGACGGCGGTAGAGCGCAAGCAGGAGGGACCCACCTGGGTTCCGACCGCCAATACCCGGCGCGAGTATGCGAAAGAGGGCAAAACCCTGCCGGCGCTGGTGCCGCCCGGGCCTGATAATCCGATGGGGCTGTATGCGATCTACATCGGCAGGCTGTATGCCATCCACGGCACCAACGCTAACTTTGGCATCGGGCTGCGCGTCAGCCAGGGGTGCATTCGCCTGCGCAATGACGATATTAAATTCCTGTTTGATAACGTACCAGTGGGGACGCGCGTCCAGCTGATCGATCAGCCGGTGAAGTACACCGTGGAGCCGGACGGCAGCCATTGGCTGGAGGTGCACGAGCCGCTGTCGCGCAATCGGGCGGAATTTGAATCCGACCGAAAGGTCCCGCTACCGATGACCTCGGCGCTGCGCGAGTTTACTCAGGGGCCGGGAGTGAGTCCTTCGCAGGCCGAGCAAACCCTGCAGCGCCGCTCCGGCATGCCGGTGAATATCAGCGCCTCAGCGGTGCAGGGGAGTTTGTAGCGGGTCGTTTAGCCTGATTAACGGTTATTGCAAGAAGGCTCTTTTGCTGTCGATGCATTCAACGTTGTTGGGGATAAGGATCGGGAAACCGATCCTTAACTTATCAGCAGTGGCGGTGATGGCGTTTTAATGAGGGTGCCAGGAGATGCTCAGGAGGAGATGATAAAATCTGCGAATATATCTATGGACTTAATATTGTTACTGAGGATCTTTTTTTTGGCTGCCATTGTCCATGAAAGCGAAGATACCGCTTATGATAGCCAATATCCAGAATATAATACTAATGAGTTTTGCAGAATCCATATTATCAAAACACTCCTGACCACAGCCACTACCGCTGACCCCCATCCCGACGATCATGAAGCTCATCATGCCGCTCAGCAATGCCAGAATCACGAAAACTACCGTGATGATAATTTTTATACCTTTTGTCATAAATTAATATCCTTATTTTATTAAATGCAATTTTCTATAATTATAATGAATGATGCGGGAATGACGATATTAAAGATAAAGTGTACCTCATCGGGAATCCCATGAATACTGTAGTTAGGCAAACAGGCTAGTGTTAGGGGAAATTTTTCCAGCGAGTCCCGAATAGGACGGCAATCCCACATTATAGTTCTCGGATTCGTTATAAATATTTAAATTGGGAAAACGATTTCTATTATTCACTTTCGTTCAAAACAACGGGAATGACCCCCATCGTCGTTGATAAGCGAATCAGGGAGCTGGGATGTCGTTACTTATTGTTGGTAATGGGGACATGCTGCTGCATCAATTCAACGATCCAGTCAATAAAAACGCGCAGTTTGCCGTTGACATGGCGGTTCGGCGGAAACGCCAGGTGCAGGGGCATTGGGCTGATACGCCATTGTGTAAATAACGGAATCAAAGCGCCAACAGCCTGATGTGCTGCCGCCATATAGATTGGCAGCGCAATCATGCCTAACCCGGCTAATCCAGCTTCGAGGTAAGCATTGCCGTCATCTACGGCAAGCACATAATTGCCCGTAATTTCAATCTGTTCACTCTCACTGCACAGAACCAGAGGATCAATCTTACGGGTGCGTGAGGAGACGAATCCTACTATGCGATGGTCGGTGTTTTGCAGTTCTCGCGGGTGCGCAGGGGTGCCAAGGCGTTCCACATAACGGGGGGCGACGTAGACGCCGATTTGCAAATCGCCGACATGGCGTGCGATTAGGGACTGGTCGGTGATTTCACCACCGCGCAGAACGCAATCCACGTTGTCGCCGATCAGATCCACCACCCGGTCGCTCACACCCATGTCGAACTGGATATCAGGGTAGCGGGCGTGGAAAGCCGGTAGCGCCGGCACCAGAATAAGGCGGGCCAGCGGGCTGGGTACATCCACCCGTAGCCGTCCCCTGGGCGTCATCGACGCACTGGACAGGCTGTTTTCAGCATCCTCCATGTCCGCCAGCAGACGGATGACGCGTTCGTAGTAGACCGCGCCATCAGGAGTCACACCGAGTTTGCGGGTGGTGCGATGGAGCAATTTGACGCGCAGGCGCGCTTCCAGCTGCTGAATGAGTTGCGTCACCGTGGTTTTGCTCATATGAAGCGTTTGGGCAGCCTTCGTGAAGCTACCTGCCTCCACCACGCGAGCAAAGGCGCGCATCGCATCGAAACGATCCATTCCTTATCCTCTCTTTTCACCGATTGTTTGGATATTACAAACAATGAGGGACAAAGTCGCTTGTTTATCCGCCCGATCTCGCCGCTGTAAAGTGTCTTTATATTCACCGGGCTGATTTCGCCCCACGATAAAGGTACAAACATGACAGCACGCGAAGCCGTTTTTCCCTTCGGTCGGCAGACGCTCTATGAGCGCAATCGCTATTCACCGGCCATCAAAGCCGATGGTTTTTTGTTCGTTTCGGGGCAGGTTGGTAGCCGCGAGGACGGCTCGCCTGAGCACGATCTGCAAGCTCAGGTCAGGCTGGCGTTCAATAATCTTAATGCTGTGCTCGCGGCGGCGGGCTGCACGTTTGGTGACGTGGTAGACGTTACCCTCTTTGTCGTCGATCCCGAGTCAAATCTCGACGCTATCTGGAGTATTCTGCCAGAATATTGGGGGGAGGCGCCTTACCCTACGTTGACCGGGATCGGCGTGACCTGGCTTTACGGATTCACGTTTGAGATAAAGGTCATTGCCAGACTGCCCTAAGCGTTATGAGTCTTTCCGCCAGTCGAAAATTCAATAGGGCAGCCTGCGCTGCCTGTGGGGGTCTATGCCGGATCGGGAGAGTGCGCCAGACGGGTGCGGATTAACGGAGGGGACAGAGGACAATTTATGAAAGCAGCGGTTTATGACGTGGCAGGCGCTCCCGGCGTCCTGAAATATGTCGATATCCCCGATCCGATCACCGGGCCTGACGATATCCTGATTGCTGTCGAGGCAATCTCCATTGAAGGAGGCGATCTGATCAACCGCCGTTCAACTCCGCCGCCGCTTCCTTCATGGGTCGTGGGCTACGCGGCCGCGGGCACAGTGGTTGCCGTCGGATCGAATGTCCGTAGCCGTAAGGTTGGGGACAGAGTCGCTGCTTTTCACCTGCAGGGATCACATGCGGAACGTTGGGCGGTACCCGCGGAACATACCTGGCTTATCCCCGATGGCGTGGAGATGCCTGAAGCGGCGGTGGTACCGATTTCTTTTGCAACCGCGCATCATTGTCTTTTCACCCGAGGCATGCTCCGACACGGAGAAGCCGTCCTTATTCAGGCCGCGGCGGGTGGCGTGGGGCTCGCGGCCGTTCAGCTTGCCTCGCAAGCCGGCGCAACGGTCATCGCCGTGGCAAGCGGAACGCAGCGCAGGAGCCGGTTACTTGAACTGGGTGCCGATCATGTCGTGGATCGTGCCGAGCACAACATCGTAGACCGTGTCCGACAGTACACCCAGGGTACCGGTGTGGACCTCGTCATCGATCCGGTGGGGACGACGCTGCCTGCTTCGCTTTCTGCACTTGCCCCGGAAGGACGTCTCGTCTTCGTCGGTAATGCGGGCGGGGGGAATCTGACTGTCGACTTGTGGTCGCCAATGCAGTCTAACCAGACACTCATGGGAGTCTTCATGGGCCCCCTTTTGGCAAGGCCTGGAGTGCGGGCCAGTGTGGACGACCTGTTGCAGGCTGTAGCAGCAGGGCGTATCAAGGTGGTCATTGACCGTATCTTCCCCTTGGCTAACGCTGCTGCGGCCCACGAATTCGCTGAGACAGCGAAACCGCTTGGCCGCGTCGTGATGAAGCCATGAGGTGCGTTTGACCAGTACGCGTGCGCCAGGCTAATGACTTGCATCTGGTATCAAGGCGATTTACCTGACGCATAGCAGGCGTGAGCGCACGGTTAAAACCGCAGAATATCAAAGGGAGTGGTTTAACATTCTTTTGAGCCAGCGAGTGCTGCGAGCCCGCGGCGCTGACCTTGAGTTTGAATGAAAAGCGTTCTTTAGCCCGCCCCTGACTTTCCCATTTTTTCGAAATCTTTATCTCTTTTTCTCATTTGTCAGTAAAAGGCATATGCCCGCAGAATCATGTCTAAGGCAGGGCGGGTGTTGCACTATCAATGATAAAACCCCTCTGATGGCCTTGCCTCTTTTACCACACCTCTTTTGTGGTTTTTACAGGTTTTAACCAGGAAAAGGCTTCTTTATGACGTTATCTAAATTACTGCTTCCTTTGCTGATTGCCGGGAATCTCTCTTCTGCGTGGGCTGCCGGGCAGGTTGTTCCGTCCTCTACCACCTTTCATGTCACCGCTGATGAGGCGCTGAAAAGTAAGCTTCCGCCGGATATCGCCAAACGCGGATATATCGTTGCAGGCACCAATCCGAATACGCCCCCAACCACTTTTTTCCAGGAAGACAATAAAACGCTCGCCGGGCGTGAGATTGATGTGATGAATGCCGTGGCGGCAAGGCTCGGTGTGGAAGTGCGCTGGCAGGATACCGGCGGTTTCGACAATATTATTCCGGGGTTGAAATCGGGTCGCTATGACGTCGCACTATCCAATATCAACGCCACCAAAAAACGTCTCGAGCAGGTCGATTTCGTCAGTTACTACGATGCGTCGCGCCTGGGGGTCATCTCGCGTAAAGACGCCAATATTGCGCCATTTACCTCTTTTGAGGCTGTGTGCGGGCAGGAAGTGGGCGCCGGCGCGGGCACTACGCAGATAGGGCGTCTTGAAGCTGCAAGCAAAATTTGTACTGATGCGGGTAAGCCGCCGATCAAGATTGCCGTATTCCCGGATCGCCCTTCAGGCGTACAGGCCGTGGTCAGCGGTCGCGTACCGATGTTCTTCGGCCCGTATGAAGGTCTGACCTATCAGGTTAGCCAGGTCAAACCGCTGACGCTGACCGGCACTATTCATGTTGATGATGCGCCTGTCTCCGTGGCGTTCCCTAAACAGTCGGGGCTGGAAGAGGCGGTGCAGGCATCCCTGAACTCGCTGATCAAGGACGGGACTTACCAGAAAATCCTCGATAAATGGTCCATCGGTTTTGGCGCAGTCAAAGAGTCAAAACGTAATGAAGAGATTTTCGGATGAGCAGTGAAACACACGATCAGCAGCCGGAAGAACTGCGGATCATCGGTAAAAAATATATCGGGCGCTGGATAAGCGCCCTGATCGTATTGCTGATATTGCTGGCTATGGGGAACTCCATGCTCAGCAATCCGCGTTTTGAATGGTCGGTGATTGCCGAAAACTTTACCGGTCCGTCGATCATTCAGGGCGTACTGATGACATTGCAACTGACCGCAATTTCCGTGATTTTTGGCTTTGCAGGCGGCACGATCCTGGCGCTGATGCGCCTGTCATCCAATCCGGTGCTGGTCGCTGTCAGCTGGGGGTATACCTGGTTTTTCCGCGGGGTGCCGATGCTGGTTCAGTTATTTCTCTGGTACAACATTGCCGCGCTTTACCCGACTATTTCGATTTCGCTGCCGTGGGTTGGTGAAATCTGGAGCGCTTCTGCGAACTCACTGATTAGCCCGTTCAGTGCTGCCGTGATTGCATTAGTCATGCATCAGTCTGCCTATGCCGCAGAGATTATCCGCGCTGGGATCCAGAGCGTCGGCACCGGACAAGTCGAGGCTGCACGTGCTCTGGGTTATCGCCCGGCACAAATATTCCTCCACACCATTTTGCCGCAGGCGATGCGCGCCATTCTGCCTCCGGCCGGGAATGAAGTGATCGGTCAGTTGAAAACCACAGCGGTTGTCTCGGTGATTTCATTACAGGATGTGCTGTTCTCCGCGCAGATTATTTATCAGCGCACCTATGAAGTGATCCCGCTACTGCTGGTCGCCACGTTGTGGTACCTGCTGCTGACATCATTGCTTTCAGTGATTCAGTATTACGTTGAGCGACATTTCAGCCGCAGTAGTCACCGCAAGGTAAAACGCAAAGCCGGGAAAGCGTCGGCATCCGGCGCGGTAAGTACCCCCAGTATCAGCGCAGGAGAAACCAGCCATGGGTGAAGCCATTGAATTTCGCAAAGTCACTAAGCGTTTCTCCGGTAATACCATTCTGGATGAAATCAGCCTCGATATTCCGGCCGGTTCGGTCACGGTGATCCTCGGGCCTTCCGGTTCAGGGAAATCCACCTTGCTGCGTTGCATTAATCATCTTGAAAAACTGGATGGCGGCACGATCCGTATCGGTGGCGAACTGGTGGGTTATCAGCAGAAAGGGCAGGCATTGTATGAACTGAGCAGCCGCAGAATCGCCGCACAGCGCAGCCGTACCGGCATGGTATTTCAGCAATTTAACCTGTTTCCGCACCGCACCGTTTTGCAAAATATTACCGATGCGCCTTTGCGGGTGAAGAAGCAAAACCGTGAGCAGGTACTCAGTAAAGCCCGCGCGTTGCTCCGGCAGGTTGGGTTAGCCAGTCGTGAAGATGACTGGCCGCAGCAGCTTTCCGGTGGGCAGCAGCAGCGTGTAGCCATTGCCCGTGCGCTGGCGATGGATCCTGAAGTGATGTTGTTCGATGAACCCACTTCCGCGCTGGATCCTGAACTGGTGGGCGAAGTGTTGCAGGTGATCAAAAAGCTGGCGCACTCCGGGATAACGATGGTGATTGTCACCCACGAAATCGGCTTTGCACGAGAAGTGGCAGATAACGTCATCTTTATGGAGGGTGGCAAGATTGTGGCGTCGGGGCCAACGAAAAGTGTACTCGATGAAACGGAGAACGTCCGTGTCCGTAATTTCCTGTCGACGGTTTTATAATGACGCTGCGTTAATTTGTTTCGCAAATAACATATCAACCAGCCGCGGCAGACTGTCGCGGTTTTCCAGCCTGCTCAGCGCCACCAGCTCCACCCGCTTTGCGTCTGTGAGGTCGGGCAAACAGGCACGCAGTTTTGCCGGTAAATCAAACGGGATCGCCAGGCTTTGCTGCCGCGTGAAGCGCTGTTGCAGCACGCTGCCGTCACGCAAAAACACCGTCACCTGATGAAAACGCGCGGCCGGGTTCCGCTCGTCCGGCGGTGCGGAGAAATCCGGGCAACGCGCCACACTTTCTGCCAGCGCGGCAATATCTGTCGCCACCGGCGCCGATGAGAAATCCTCTAAGCGTAGTTCTCCACGCAGCAAACATGCCGCAATCACGTATTCCAGACTGAACCTGGCTTCAACGCCGGTGTTGGGTTTTCGCACCGACGCCGCAATATCACCGCCCGGCGGAAAAGACACTTCAATGCGTTCGATAGCTGCGATCAGTACATCCACGCCGTTGCCCGTTTGCAGCCACTCCTGGCGGAGAGCTCGTGCGGCATCGGCAGCGCTATGCGTGCCTCCGCAGGTCGGATAGGGTTTGAATTCCAGACCGGGCGAGATAATCCGCCACGGCGCGCCCCAGCCTGAGATAAGTTTTTCGGGCTGCTGCTGACCGGCGCAATAAGTCGATAAAAAGCTGTCCAGCACGTTGTCCGGCTGGCCGTGAAAGCCTGCCAGCGTGAGCTGTGTGGCAACGACGGCGGTCTGCGCCGCCAGGCCCGCGTGCAACGGTTTGACATCACTGCCGAACTGCGCACGTAAACCCGCAGACTGCGTCGCCGCGATACCCACAATCACTGCCGTTTGCCGTTCCGTGGCATGCACCAGCCGCGCGCAGGCAGCGGCGGCGGCAATCGTGCCGAGCGTAGCGGTATTGTGAAAACCGAGGGTGTAATGCTGAGAACCGACGGCCAGCCCGAGGCGTCCGGACATTTCCACTCCGGTCACGTACGCATCGAGAAAATGTGCGCCATTGATATCGGGTCTTTGTGAGGCCAGCGCCAGAAGCGCGGGCAAAATCACCACGCTGGGGTGACCGCGAAAATCGGGATGGAAATCGTCAAAATCCAGCGCGTGCCCGACATACCCGAGCAGCAACGCGCGGGTCGGCGGATCGTCAGCGCGGTAAACCTGATGCAAACTGTTCAGTCCCGCATCGGGGAAGTCGCCGCGTAAAACCGGCAGGGTAACCGCCAAAAAATCCAGCAACCCTTCCCGTGCTGCTTCATGAGCCGCGGGGGAAGGGGACGAGCTGACGATAAGTTTCGCCAGCGATGGCGTTAATGTCATCGGTGTATTCCCCGTTTCAGGCCTGAGCGACCGGAGATAATAAATTAACGAAAGGTTCACGCTCGCAGAGCGCATGCAGTTGCACCAGCAGGGCGTCTGAAGTCGGGCGCCCGGCAAGGGTCAACGATGAGAATCCATGCCTGGCAAGTCGGTGCCTGCTTGTCGATTCATGCGCTTTTATCCTTGCTGTTTATTTCCGCACTGAGAGTGCGCAGCGCTTGTACCGCCAGTTGCGACAGGTAATGTGCAGTCGGAAACAGGGCGCGATCGTCAACGCGAAATTGTGGATGGTGCAGCGCGTAAGGACCGCCGGAGCCGATCATGATGAATGCGCCGGGCAATTTTTGCTGATAGAACGCGAAGTCCTCCCCTATCGGGCTGGCTTCAACGCGACGGGCTTCAAAGCCGGAACCTTCACCGTGCGCCAGCGCGAAATCCACCCATTTAGCCGTATTGACCACTGACGGCGGGCCTGGCTGCCAGTCGAGGCTGATGTCGGTATCAAATGCCGCAGCGATACCCGTAAGAACCTGCCGCAAACGGCGTTCGATCAGTTCCCGTGTGTCCTGATTAAAGGTGCGGACGGTACCTTCCAGCCAGGCGGAATCCGGGATCACGTTCCAGGTACTCCCGCTGTGAACCTGTGTGATAGAAACCACCGCGTTGTGTGCGGACGGCACGTTGCGGGCGATCAGGGTTTGCAGCGCGGAAATCACCTGTCCGGCGATAATAATCGGGTCGTTGCCTTCGTGTGGACGCGCCGCGTGGCTGCCGGTACCGGAGATGGCGATCGCAAAGCGATCCACGCCGGCGGTTAATGCGCCGTCTTTGCTGCCGATAACGCCAACCGGCAAAGAGGGATCGTTATGAATGCCGAAAATGACGGCAGCGTTATCGAGCGCGCCGGTGCTAATCAGCGCCGACGCACCGTGACCGGTTTCTTCCGCCGCCTGAAACAGAATGCGCACCGTGCCGGAAAGCGAATCTTCCTGCGCTTTCAGCAAAATCGCCGCGCCAAGTGCCGCCGAGGTGTGGAAATCGTGGCCGCAGGCGTGCATCACTCCGGGATTTTGCGAGGTGTAATCCACAGCGGATTTTTCTTCAATCGGCAGGGCATCGATATCAGAACGTAGCACCACCAGTTCGCCGGGATTGATGCCGCCAATTTCTGCCACCAGACCAGTTTTGAGCGGCAAATCTATCACGCGGATTTGATACTTCTCCAGTACCGCCCGGATACTGGCGGTGGTGTTAAATTCGTCGTTGGACAGCTCCGGATGGCGGTGCAGGTGGTGGCGAAAATCCTGAATAAACGCCGCCAGTGGCTGATGTTCCTGCGTGATATCTAACATTTAAACTCCTGTAGGTGGCTGACGTTCCAGCCAGCGGGCGTGGCTTTTTTCATCGAGAATTTTTTTCAGGTACAGCGTGATGTGTCCTTTGCCGAGGTCTCTTTCAAAGACCGGCTGAAAACCCAGTTTCAGGTACATATCGCGCAGCCACGGATGGCTGGTGGCGGTGCCGAGTGAGTAAGCCGGGGCTTTCAGTTCGCGGATCAGAATGTTGTCTTCCAGCCAGCCCAACAGTTTTTTGCCGAGGCTCTGACCGGCGTAATCTGGATGCGTGCCAAACCAGCCAATATGCGGCAGGCCCAAAGGGCCGGGCATTGCGCCCCACGGGAAGCGCAGGGTAACCGAAGCCACCATCCGCTGGTCATCAAAGAGCGCAAACACCGCATGATCGTCGAGGTGTTGTGTCACGCGTGCCAGATCGGCGGTGGCAGCATCAAACTGAATCCCGAGCGCTTTGATTGGCGCGTAGGCGGCCAGCATCAGTGTCAGATAATCGTGTTTATCATCCAGCGTCAGCCGCCTGAAATGTTGTGTCATAACCCAGATCCCTCAGGAGAAGTCAGATGACCGGACTGCTCGGCAAAGCGGATGACGTCATCGACTTTTTGCGCGGCGCAGCCGGTGTAATGAGCCGGATCTAACCAGTGGTCAAGATCCCGTTCAGTAATACAGGCCGCCAGCACCGGATGCGCAAGCAGAACGGTTTTAAAAGCGTGTCGTTTTTCAAACGCCTGCATGGCGCATTCATAAACCAGATGATGCGCGGTTTGTTTACCGAGTTTTTTACCGACCTCAAACATCACTTTTTCGGACAGTAGCAGGCCGTCCTGCATTTGCAAATTCGCAAGCATGCGTGCTTTATTGACCGTCAGGCCGGAGAGAATCGATTGAGCATTTTGCAGCTGTGCAGAGAGATAAATCGAGATTTCCGGCAGGGCGATCCACTCGGCGCGCCAGCTCATCGCATCACGTTCATGCTCCACGTGCATCGACTGATAAATCAGTGATGCGCTGTGCAACAGCGGCTGTGTCAGGCTGGCAAGACCTTCGAGGGCAGCGGGATTGCGTTTGTGCGGCATGGTGGTGGAGCCGATTTTCCCGCTGCTGAACGGCTCTTCGACTTCATTAATTTCGGTGCGCATCAGGTTGTAAAGTTCGTTGCCGATTTTGCCCAGAGTGCCGCTGATCAGCACCGCCACCGAGGCGTATTCTGAAAAGCGGTCACGCGCAGCCTGCCAGCCGATATTCGGCGTACTGAGGTTCAGGCGCGCCAGTGTGCGGCGTTCTACCTCCGGACCCACTTCGCCAAGCGCAGCGTAGGTACTGATCGCGCCGCTGATATTACCGGTCAGCAGACGCGGCGTGATGGCGGCAAGACGGTCGAGATGACGGATAAACTCATCCAGCCAGACGGCGACTTTAAAGCCAAACGTGGTGGGCAACGCCTGCATACCGTGGGTGCGGCCTGTCATCAGCGTGTACTGATGCTCACGCGCCAGCGCTTTCAGCTCATTCGCCACGGCGGTGCTGTCACGGACGATCACTTTCAGAGTTTGTGCCAGCTGTAAAACGGTGGCGGTATCGATGATATCCTGCGTGGTTGCGCCGTAATGAATGTATTCCCCTGCGTCACCGCATTGCTGTTGCAACGCGGTGAGCACCGGCATCAGAGAATGTTTCATCTGCGCGCCGGAGGCGGCGATGTCCTTAATATTCAGCTGGCTGGCATTGGCCAGCTCCGCAATGCTCAGCGCGGCCTGTTGCGGAATCACACCCAGCTCACCTTCGGCCAATGCCAGCGCAACTTCGACATTGATTTGCTGTGTCAGGCGATTTTGCTCTGACCAGATTTCCCGCATTTCGGGTGTGCCAAAATTGTTGCCAAGTAAAAGAAAATCTATCGGATGTGAGGACATAATACTCTCGTCTTATATAAGGGATAATTAACGTTGTTTTAAGATCGTCATTAAAAACACGATATCGAAATGGCGTATCAGGTATGGAAAGATGCCAGATGCGTCTGTTTTCATTGCGTTAAATTAGCCCTGACTGACACTATCATTTCTTTGATCCAGCACAGCATGCAAGGGGTTTATCGGCTATAGCAAAAATCAATCTATCTTATTGAGAATAAGTTAATCTGGCAGCCTTTAACGGCGGGCTGGATTTTATTGCGCCACAGGTTGCGGCTTATCAGCAACGGCGCGATGTGATAACCGACATTCTGGCGAATATTGACGGGCTGGAGTTGCGGGTGCCGCAGGGCGGTTTCTTTGTCTTTTGCCGCTGCGCCGGATTAATCGGACGTTACCGGCCAGACGGGGCGAAAATCGAAAACGAAGCTGACGTGCTGGATTATCTGCTGGAAAGCGGCGTGTCCGGCGTTGGCGGCAGCGCATACGGCTTATCGCCCTATTTTCGATTATCGATTGCCACAGACAACGCCACGGTAGCTGAAGCCGGGCGGCGCATTGCATCGGCCTGCGCGAAACTCAGTCCCGCTGAGTAAACTTAAAAAGTTTTTCGGTAGGCTTAAAACTGCGGAATTTCGTGTCGTAAAAAGACATAGGTCACCGCAAAATCGAACTGAAATGACCCCGAATATTGCCTGATGCGGAGGAAGGAATGAAAATGCATCAGGAAAACTTCTCACGCTAACTTGTTGAATCTACATCGTATAAAGATTCGTGAAGAGGCATGAAAACCGAAAAGCAAAAAGCCTGCTCGAAAGCAGGCTTTTTTAAATTTGGCTCCTCTGACTGGACTCGAACCAGTGACATACGGATTAACAGTCCGCCGTTCTACCGACTGAACTACAGAGGAATCGTGTGAACGAGGCGCATACTACTGGCCTCGTATTTTTGTGTCAACACTAAAATTAACCTGCTGATTCAAATGGCTAAATTTAGCTCAAGGCGTTGTTTTAGTGAACAATGCGCCGATCGTCTTCATCCTGCAGGCCATTCTCACGTATCCGCTTCAGCGGATCCTGCTGGTAAAAGTGGCAAAAACGCTGCCACAGGGCGGGGAAGCGGGGAGCGAACAACTCGGGCGCGCTGAAAAAATATTCCGAGAGGACGGCAAAGCACTCCGCAGGATCGGTGGCGGCATAGGCGTCAATGCTGGCAGCGCTTTCCCCCACCAGGTCTATCTCATCCTGAATATTGTTCATTGCCGCATGGAGATCGTGTTCCCAGCCGGCGACCTCGCGTAGCGGGATAAGCGGCACGCCGCTGGCCCGATCGCCATTCCTTGCATCCAGTTTATGCGCCACCTCGTGCACCACGAGGTTAAAGCCTGACGCATCAAAGGAGTCCTGAATATCCAGCCAGTTCAGCACCACAGGCCCCTGCTGCCAGCTTTGTCCTGATTGCACCACCCGCTGGTTGTGGACCAGACCAATATCATCCTCCCATTCATCATCCACGACGAACGGGGCAGGGTAGATCAGCACTTCATGGAAACCGTCCAGCCACTCTATTCCCAGCTCAAGCACCGGCAAACAAAAGAGCATGGCAATGCGTGCCTGATGCAGCGGGGTGAGCTCCAGCCCCTGGAGGGCCACCAGACGTTTTTGCTGTAAGAAACGGGCAGCCATCTGAGTAAGCTTGCGCTGCTCAGTGGGTGAAAGATGGGCTAAAACCGGAATGGCAAGCGCTTGCTCCCAGGGCATCTCTGCGTTGCCGGACTCATCATCTGCTTTCCAGGGCCATTTAAACATCATATCGCTCGCAAAGTCGTCACTTGAACACGATTACCGAAACGGGAGCTATTAAAATGCCAAAGATCCTGGCATTATAGCAACCACAACAGCGGAGAGATGCCGGAGCGGCTGAACGGACCGGTCTCGAAAACCGGAGTAGGGGCAACTCTACCGGGGGTTCAAATCCCCCTCTCTCCGCCACTTTTCTCTTTATGACCATTCCCCTTCGATCACACCGTTAGCTTCAGGTATAACGCCTGCGCTGGGGTATCGCCATCATCATCGTCCTGGTTTCAGCGTAGAGACGCGGTAGCGCGCGTTATCCTTTTAGGACCTTATCGCTGCTTTTTGCCCGAACGAGCTTAAACGCATCATAAAGAGGGAAGGTACGCCTGGAAAGCGGCAATGTCGAAAAGAGTGATCTCAACGGAGCGGGAACATAAAAAAGCCCGCTGAACGCGGGCTTTGACGGGCATCAGAACTGGTAAACCAGACCGAGGGCGACGATATCATCGGTCGCGATACCGCTGTTTTTGTAGAAGCGGTCGTCTTCATCCAGCAGGTTGATTTTGTAATCCACATAGGTGGACATATTTTTGTTGAAGTAGTAGGTCATGCCCACGTCGACATACTTGACCAGATCCTTGTCGCCGTAGCGAGAATAGGTGTAGAGATCTTTCCCCTTCGACTGCAGATAGGCGATAGACGGACGCAGCGGTAAATTGTAGTCGTCGAACTGGTACTGCGCGACCACTTCAAAGTTCTGCGTTTTGTTGGCGATCCCGCCAAAACTGTCGCTGCCATAGAAGGTCATGTTGCGGGTTTCTGCATACATGGCGGCCAGATAGATGTTGTTGGCGTCATATTTCGCGCCGACGGTCCAGGCATCGGCTTTATCGCCATTGGCATAGCGCTGACTGCTGTGTGCCGCTGCCTGTTGGTTATGGGTACGGTCCGAAGACGAATACGCTGCCCCCACGCTGATCCCCATATCAAGATCGTAGTAGCTGGAGATACCGAAACCGTCGCCATTTTCCCGCGCCAGTTTACGCTCACCACCGTTATTAGTGCCTTCGCCAGAACCGGCGTTTTCATTATTACCCTGATACTGCAGAGCGAAATGCAGACCGTCGACGAGGCCGAAGAAATCGCTGTTACGGTAAGTCGCTACGCCGTTGGTACGGCCGGTCATGTAAACGTCGGTCTGGGTGTAGGTATCGCCGCCGAATTCCGGCAGCATATCGGTCCAGGATTCAATGTCGTACACCACGCCGTAGTTACGACCGTAATCCAGTGAGCCGTAGTCGGCAAACTTCAGACCAGCGAAGGCCAGACGGGTCCAGGAGTTTGCGCCTTCTTTTTCAGTGGTATTTGCCTGAATGTTGTATTCCCACTGACCGTAGCCAGTTAACTCGGAAGCGATCTGCGTTTCGCCTTTTATACCAAAGCGAGCATAGGTCTGATCGCCATCCTCTGAAGCGTCGTCAGAGAAGTAGTGCAGGCCGTCGACTTTTCCGTAAAGGTCCAGTTTGTTGCCGTTGTTGTTATAGATTTCCGCGGCATTAACGGCATTGGCCATTAATAATGCCGGTACCATGAGTGCCAGTACTTTTCTTTTCATTATATATTCCCTTTTAATGATAATTTCTATGAATTATGACAATCCCTCCGGAATGACTATCAGATACTAACGACTAAGTTCATTTTTATTTAAAATAAAAGATGTAAATAAATAATGTAAAATATTTCAATTTATTTCTATTTGGTTCTTTATGTTTTTTATGAATGATTTTGGGTGTGGTATCATTTTGTTATATAGCAATAGGATATGATGTCATTTGATAGATTTTGTTAACTCAATGAAATGGATTGTATGAATTAACATCAAGACATTATTCATCACGAAAATTGATTTTCTACCGGCGAAAATAATCAAAAAATTATCAATACAACACCCGACCTTCCGCGCCGAAATAAACTTTGTCCATGGGGCGAATAATACATAAAGCACTCCAGCGCGCGCTCACCGGCAGCATAAGTCGCAGGTTGACGCAGAAGATGGGGATGAAACTGCTGCCTGCTGCGCAGGTTGACGGTATAATGTGACGCTTGTCACGTTTTGAGTGGCGGTAGTGTGTTGTGTCACGGAGAGGAATGAGATGGAAGAGCAGGCAAAACGCAGCCCCGGAGGGAAGCTCGCGTTATGGGCGTTGTATGCTTTTTGCGGATATTGTGTCTGGGTCATTGTGCGTTACTGGTGGGTGGTCGGAAAAATTCAGAGCGTTCCCGGCGCCAGCGTGGAGGGCGATTTTGGAACCACGACGGGTAAGTGGCTTGGTGCGCTGTTGGGTATGTTAGTGCTTGCGGGCATTGGCGCGATCCTCGGGGCGGTCGTCTGGTATACCCGGCCGTCTCGCGGCGAGCAGGATCATCAGCGGTAAAGTTGCTATGCTCGAGGCTGACCTTCACATAAAGGAAAGCCTATGGACCTGGTTGACTGGCAGCAACGATTTGAGCACTGGATACTGATGCATTACGCGCAGGATGATGCCGCACACGATCTGTCCCATTTTCGTCGCGTCTGGGCCACGGCTACCCAGTTGGCCGCCGGGGAGGAAGTCGACCGACTGGTGCTCCTCACAGCCTGCTATTTTCATGACATCGTCAGCTTGCCGAAGAATCATCCGGAGCGTAGCCGTTCCTCGATGATGGCCGCCGAGAAAACCCTCGCGATCCTGCAATCCTCTTTTGCCGATTTTCCCGTGGAGCGTTACGCGGCGGTCAGCCATGCCATCGAGGCGCACAGCTTCAGCGCGGCGATCCCCCCGCGCACGCTGGAGGCGAAAATCGTCCAGGACGCCGACCGTCTTGAGTCGCTGGGGGCGATTGGTCTGGCGCGCGTCTTCGCCGTCGCCGGCGCCCTGAATACCATCTTGTTTGATGCTGAAGATCCGTTTGCTGACCGGCGGGCGCTGGATGACCGCAGATATGCCCTTGACCATTTCCAGTGCAAACTCCTGCGCCTGCCGGAGACCATGCAGACGGCCAGGGGAAAAGAGATGGCGCAGCACAATGCCCGCTTCCTCGTCGAATTTATGGCCAAGCTCAGCGCCGAGCTGCAGGGGGAGCCGCGGGCGCTGGATGAAGCGGTTTTGCGCCGCTTTGCACCGCAGGCGTCAACCGACCAGTGATTTATGGTACTCTCTGCAAAAATCGTCCGCGCTGGTTGAGGATATGCCGCAAAAGTTAATTAAGGAAAACAGGTCGTTGCCGCTGGCAGAGCAGGCCGGGGAAGAGGCTCAGGCGCTGCTGCGTCAGCTGATGACGATCTATGATGTGAAAACGCTGGTCGCCGAACTGGTAAGCGTCGGCGAACAGCACTGGAGCGCGGCGATCCTCAAGCGCGTGGCGGCGCTCCCCCGCGCGGCGGGGCGTTTGCGTCCGCAGGAGGTCACCCATCTGGCGACGCTGCTGCCGGCGCCGCCAGCTCATCACCCGCATTATGCGTTCCGCTTTGTCGATCTGTTTGCCGGTATCGGCGGGATCCGCAACGGTTTTGAAGCCATTGGCGGGCAGTGCGTCTTTACCAGCGAGTGGAACAAGCACGCGGTGCGTACCTACAAGGCCAACTGGTACTGTGATCCGCAGCAGCATCGTTTTAATGAAGATATCCGCGATGTCACGCTCAGCCACCGCCCCGATGTCAGCGATGACGAAGCGGCGCAGCATATCCGCGAGACTATTCCTCAGCATGATGTCTTGCTGGCCGGCTTTCCCTGCCAGCCTTTTTCACTTGCCGGCGTCTCCAAAAAAAATGCCATGGGCCGCGCGCACGGCTTTGCCTGCGAAACCCAGGGGACACTGTTTTTTGATGTGGTGAGAATCATCGCCGCGCGTCAGCCGGCGATTTTTGTGCTGGAGAATGTCAAAAACCTCAAAAGCCACGATCAGGGGCGCACCTTCCGCATCATCATGCAGACGCTGGATGAGCTGGGGTATGAGGTGGCCGATGCCGGGCATACCGGGCCGGATGACCCTAAGGTCATCGACGGGCGCCATTTCTTACCACAGCACCGGGAGCGCATCGTGCTGGTGGGTTTCCGCCGCGACCTGCAGCTGCATGAAGGATTTACGCTGCGCGATATCGCTGCGCTCTATCCGGCGGTGCGGCCGACATTTGGCGAGCTGCTGGAGCCGACAGTGGATGCCAAATTTATCCTTACGCCGGTGCTGTGGAAATATCTCTATCGTTATGCCCGCAAGCATCAGGCGCGGGGTAATGGCTTTGGTTATGGCCTGGTAGACCCCGGTAATCCCCACAGCGTGGCTCGAACGCTGTCTGCCCGCTACTATAAAGACGGTGCCGAAATTCTCGTCGATCGCGGCTGGGACCGGCCGTTGGGCGAGCAGCATTTTGACGATCCGCAGAACCAACAGCGGCGGCCTCGCCGGTTGACACCGCGCGAATGCGCCCGGCTGATGGGCTTTGAATCGCCCCAGGGTTCGCGTTTCCGCATTCCGGTGTCGGATACCCAGGCCTATCGTCAGTTCGGCAACTCGGTGGTGGTTCCGGTCTTCGCCGCGGTGGCGAAGCTCCTGGCGCCGCGTATCGCCCAGGCGGTGGCGCGTCGCGAAGCGGATGATAACGATGGCGGATGTTCACGATAAAGCCACGCGCAGTAAAAATATGCGGGCTATCGCTACGCGCGATACGGCGATTGAAAAGCGGATAGCGGCGCTGCTGGCCGGGGCGGGATTCACCTTTGTCGCCCAGGATCGCGCGCTGCCGGGACGCCCCGATTTCGCCTTGCCCGACTACCGTTGCGTTATCTTTACTCACGGCTGTTTCTGGCATCACCATGACTGTTATCTGTTTAAGGTACCGGCCACACGGACGGCGTTTTGGCTGGATAAAATCGCCGGCAATGTGGCGCGCGATGCCCGCGACCGGCAACAGCTGGCTGAGCAGGGCTGGCGGATGCTTATCATCTGGGAATGCGCCCTGCGCGGCCGGCTGAAACTAAATGATGAGGCGCTCACCGAGCGTCTGGAAGAGTGGATCTGCGGCGCCGGGCACGACGCGCAGATCGATACGCAAGGGATCCGCGAGCTGGCGTTTACTTCGACGCCTTACAAGGAGTAGCCTCGCTGCGAGCGGGGAAGAGATATTTTCCCAGCGTCACCAGCACTACGGCGAAAATAATCACTGCCAGCGCCAACCATTCAATGAGCGACAGGCTTTCACCGCCAAACCCGGTGCCGAGCAAGACGGCCACCACCGGGTTAACGTAGGCATAGCTGGTGGCTACCGCCGGGGTGACGTTGCGGATCAAAAACATGTAGGCGTTGATGGCGATTAGCGAGCCAAAGATAGCCAGGTAGGCCAGGGCGGCGATCCCGGACCATGAGGGGACATGGGTTAACGTCTCACCGGTCAGCCATGACGCGACCAGCAGGACGATCCCGGCGGCGAGCATCTCGATAGCCCCCGCCATCATGCCGGTTGGCAGCTCAATCCGCGACCCGTAAACCGAACCGAACGCCCAGCTTAGCGAACCCACCAGGATCAGCAGTGCGCCCCACGGATTACCGTTTAAATTGCCACCGCTATTGAGCATCACGATACCCGCCAGGCCAATGGCAATGCCCAGCCATTCCAGTTTACGGGTGGCGATGCCGAAAAAGCGGCTGAAGCACAGGGTGAACAGCGGAACAGTGGCAACCATCACCGCCGCGATCCCTGACGGGACGTGCTGATGTTCGGCGAGGGTGACGAAGCCGTTGCCGACGGCAAGCAACAAAATCCCGATCAGCGCGGCGTTAAGCAACGGCCGGCGCGCTGGCAGCTTATGGCCGGTGGCCAGCAGCCAGCCCAGCAGTAGCACGCCGGCAGAGAGAAAGCGAATACCGGCCATCATCAGCGGCGGCCAGCTGGCGACGCCGACGGCGATGGCAAAATAGGTAGAGCCCCAAATGATATACAGCGCAAACAGCGCCCCGATAAGCGGTAACAGCTGACGGGTAGACATACTTCCTCACGACGGTGCAGAGATAGAAAGGGGACATATAGTAAACGTGAAAACTATCGTGCTGGCGAGCGCTTAATTTGCGCGAGTTTGTTAAATTTATATTGACTAATTGTACCTTGGGCACCGGCCGTTTTTTAACGCATACTCGAGGGAGACATTGATGAAAAGAGAAGGAAATTATTTTGGCAGGAAGTAGTCTTTTAACGTTACTCGATGATATCGCCACGCTACTGGATGATATTTCCGTGATGGGCAAGCTGGCGGCGAAAAAAACAGCCGGGGTATTGGGGGACGATCTGTCGCTCAATGCTCAGCAGGTGACCGGCGTGCGAGCGAATCGTGAACTGCCGGTCGTCTGGGGCGTGGCGAAAGGTTCGTTCGTTAATAAAGTGATCCTCGTGCCGCTGGCGCTATTGATCAGCGCTTTTATTCCCTGGGCGATTACGCCGCTGTTGATGCTGGGAGGCGCGTTCCTCTGTTTTGAAGGGATGGAGAAGGTGCTTCACAGCCTGGAGGCGCGCAAGCACAAAGAGGATCCTGCGCAACGGCAGCAGCGTCTTCAGGCGCTGGCGGAACGTGATCCGCTGGCCTTTGAGCGTGACAAAGTGAAAGGGGCGATTCGCACCGATTTTATTTTGTCCGCGGAAATTGTCGCCATCACCCTCGGCATTGTGGCGGAAGCGCCGCTGCTCAATCAGATCCTGATCCTCTCCGGGATCGCGATTCTGGTCACTATCGGGGTCTATGGCCTGGTGGGCGTGATCGTTAAGCTGGACGACATGGGTTACTGGCTGGCGGAGAAACGCGCTGCGCTGGCGCAATGGCTGGGCAAAGGATTGTTAGTGGTAGCCCCCTGGCTGATGAAAGTGCTCTCCATCGTCGGGACACTGGCCATGTTCCTTGTTGGTGGCGGAATTGTGGTTCACGGCATTGCGCCACTGCATCATGCCATTGAGCACTGGAGCGCGGGGCTGGGCGGGATATTGGCTTCCCTGCTGCCGGTCATTGCCAACCTGGTGCTGGGTTTTATCATTGGTGCAGTGGTGCTGGCGGGCGTGAAAGTGGTGAGCAGCCTGCGCCGGTCGGTGAAGTAGTGTGGTTGCACACAGCGCGACGGCGCTGCGTCGTCTACGCTAAAAGCGCGCCCGGCATCGACAGAACCGGGGCGCTGACGTCGTCAGGTTTGCGCTACGTACTGCGAGAGAATGATGGATAAGCCACTTCGGTTGAAGATGAAAAAGCTCCGCCACCTGACTCGCCCGGCGCATGTGGTTAACGTTTGTTTTATCGTGGTGCTTTTTTTCTCCACGTTACTGATCTGGCGTGAAATCAACGTCCTGGAAGAGGCCTACGTGGCCAACCAGCGTAATAATCTGGCTAATGTCGCCCATGAAATGGATGGACTGCTGCAGTTCAACATCGACCGGATGATGTTTTTTCGCCATGGTATGCAGTCTGCGCTTGAACAGCCGCTCGATATCGACGTATTGCGTAGTGCCAGCCAGCGCTATCTGAGCCAGCGCCATCAGGAAGCCTGGCGTGTGGCGCTGCCGAACCGTCGTACGCTGCCGGTGTTTGGCGTCTCGGGCAGCGTCGTTGGCAACAACCCTATGCTGCTGAAGGACGATCCGCTCGCGGCTGATGAACTGATGGCGACGCTGGAGCTGGGGTATCTGTTGAATCTGACGCAACATAACCGCGATTTCGCTGAGCGAATGCAGTATATCTCCCGCAGTGGCTTTTTCACTTCGACCCTGCCGCTGCGGGACGAGTCGCAGGTGATGACCCACTATTCGCAAGCCATCGGCGCCCTCTGGTTTACCCGACAGAGCCAGCGGAATAATCCGGGGCGGGGCGTTATCTGGCAAACCTTTCCTGACGACGATCCACAGCTGGAAGAGCAAGTGGTCACCGCCTCGATACCGCTGGATTTCGCCGGCTACTGGCGCGGGGTGCTGGCGATGGACTTCTCGGTCAGTGAAATAAAAGCATTTTTGGTCAGCGCCATGCAGGGGGGGCAGGAGGGGGAGTACCAGCTTTATGATAGCCATTTGAACCTGCTGGCCTCTTCCGCGCCGGGGAATGTCCTGACGCTTTTGTCCCCCCGTGAACAGGAGTTGCTCAGCCGCGCGTTTGTCCATTATAACCAGGGGGGACTGCGCTTGCTGACGCGCTATATCAGCTGGGCCAAACTGCGCAATTTTGACGGCGTGCTGCTGCGGATCCACACTCTGCGGGAAGGCGTGCGGGGCAATTTTGGCACCATCACCATCGCTCTGACCCTGATGTGGGTTCTCTTCACCTTGATGCTATTGCTCTCCTGGCTGGTGATCCGCCGCATGGTCCGCAATATGAGCGTCCTGCAAACCTCCCTCGAATGGCAGGCATGGCACGATGCCTTAACCCGTCTGCTCAATCGCGGGGCGCTGTTTGAACAGGCGATGGTGGTAGCCAGCGCCTGCCAGCGCAGTGGACGACCGCTGGCGGTGATCCAGCTCGATCTGGATCACTTCAAACGCATTAACGATCGCTATGGTCATCAGGCGGGCGACAGAGTGCTATCGACGGTGGCCAGTACCCTTGCCAGCACCGTTCGTGAGGGCGATTTGCTGGGCCGCGTGGGTGGGGAGGAGTTTTGTGTCGTGCTGCCGGATACCACGCTTCAGGAAGCGGCGGTGGTGGCAGAGCGGCTACGCCTGCGTATCCAGCGCCGGGAGGTCTTTTTGCATAACAATGTGACGCTGCGGGTCAGTGCGTCGCTGGGGGTCAGTGCCAGTGAAGAGCAGGGGGAGTATCAGTTTGAAGCCTTGCAGTCGGTAGCCGATCGTCGTCTCTATCAGGCAAAGCAGAACGGCCGCAATCAGGTCTGTTTCGACAGCGAAGCGTGAGCAAAACGTTTCGCCCGAATCAGCTAAAATGAGATTTTTCTTAAAGTGTTCGACAGGGATCTCGCTATCGAATGAAACCGGTTTGCGGCGAAGCCTTCTCGCATCAGCCCTGTAGCCCCGTTCCTTGCAAAGCGCCAACATTCTCAATAATTTGCGCCATGAATATCTCTTGTCATGCAAAATAATTGAGGATAATGTTTTAACGCATCGGATTTCCCGGTGTAACGAATTTTCAAGTGCTTCTTGCATTAGCAAGTTTGATCCCGACTCCTGCGAGTCGGGATTTTTTTCGCCCACCGTTAGCGGTTGACTTCACTGGCGCTGAAATCGTGAATATCGAGCTCGAAGGCCTCCGCCAGTTCGCGCCAGGTATGGGCTCCTCGACCATCAATACTGGCACGATGCGGGTCATCCAGTGTGCGATGGACCTCGCTTTCGCTAATCTCATTAATCGCTGCCAGCAGAGCATCAACATTGATATCAACGTCGTTCCCGGCCTGGCCTGTCAATCGATTCTTCATCATTACCCCCTCGCTGAGCGTCGCTCAAGCCTCTTTAAGTATAGTCAGTCTAAAAAAACAACAGTCATGGGCCGCAACGCTGCGAGTTGCGTGGTTTTGTTCTACACTGGCTGAAAAATAGAGGAGATTGAATATGCAGGTGAACGATCGTGTCACGGTGAAGACCGACGGTGGCCCACGTCGATCGGGGGTAGTGCTGGCAATTGAGTCGTTTAGTGAAGGGACGATGTATCTGGTTTCGCTGGAAGACTATCCTTTGGGGATCTGGTTTTTCAATGAAGTGGGGCACCCGGATGGGATCTTCGTCGAAAAAGAAACCTCATAAAACGGGACTGGCGGAACCACCGCCAGTTTGTTTCAGCGCAGGTTCACCTGAATACCTGAAGTGACGTTTTCGGTAAGCCGAACGATATGGTAAATCACCTGTTTATTGTGCGTCTGTATTTTCTTTTTAATATTGCCTTTATGTGACGATACCGTCTTCGCTTTGATGTTCATTTGCGTTGAAATTTGCGACGTGCCATGCCCGGCCATCCACATTTGCAGCATATTGGATTCAGTCTTACTCAGCGATAAAGTCGGTAAATTTAATTGCCCCAGACTGCTGTTTTTGTATTTAAGATAATTAACCAGAATAACATCAAGGTCTTTTGGCGTTATCGATTTCGAACTGATCAGCAGGTTTTTCCGTACCCGCAAATAGCGGTCAAAATGAATGTTTGCCAGCGACATAAAGATAACAAACAGCGTCGCCGGGTTTTGCGTAATGATCTGGCGAATAATGCCATTACTTTCATCATCATGCACGAAGCAGTCTTCATTAAGAAACACCACTGCCGGACAGCACGAGGCGCAATGTTTTTGCAGATCTGCCGCGCAATGGACCTCAACGATTTCCTGTTTTTTAATTCCCCGACTGGTCAGATAACCCGTTAAGCCTAACCGGGTATAGCTGCACAAATCCATAATCATCGTTGACATGACCCATCCTCAATCAACACGTAACGATATTCACTTCACACTCACTTTGTGAAGCAGTCCTTGCGAGCGGTATATAGTAGGTTTAAGAAAGAACCCATTAGTTCCATTAAACTATTCCGCATCTATGCATATAATTTGCCAGGAAAACTCTTAAAGTAAAGTCGAGAACCGGTAGTGTGAGCGGATTAAAAACAAAAAGTGCCCACAGATGCTATGGTTAGGCCCCAAACAATATTTTATTTTCGGAATTTCCTTATTTCAAATGAAGGTCGGATTGCCGGCTTCTGTCTTGCCCGGTTTTTCCGCCGGGGGCGGGGGTGGAAGGCTTAACGCTTTAATGCCACAATACTTTTTTATCGGCTTGTGGGATGAATGATGAAACAGTTAGTTTTTGCTGGCATGGTGTTGGCGCTGGCCGGATGTGTGCAGGTTGATCATTACGATGACGTCGTTAAAGCGCCGGCGCCGGCTGGCCTTGAGGGCTACTGGCAATCGAAAGGGCCGCAGAGTGAAATGATGAGCCCTGACGCGATCGCCAGCCTGATCGTCACCAAAGCAGGGGATACCTTCGACTGCCGCCAGTGGCAGCGCGTAATCGCGCAGCCGGGTAAACTGATGAACCGCGATAACCAGATCTATAATGTTACGGCTTCCCTGGATATCTATCCGATCGAGCGTGAGGGCAATACCCTCTCCTACGACCGTATGACGTTGACCCGCGTTGAACGCCTCACCCCCGAGTGCGAAAAGGCGTGGGCCAAAGCGCGTACGACAGGGACCGTCAGCGCGCCGGCTTCCGCGCGCTGAGGTTCCGGCGGGCCCGTTCGGCCCGCCAGGTACATCGCCCGCTGACTACAGCACGGCTTCCATCACCCACACGCTCACGCTGCCCCCGTTGCAGGTAAAGGTCGCGCTACCGTCGTCGTCGGTTTCGACAATCTCTTCCCGGTTGCCGAGAAAATCCCGCCAGCGTTTATTGCCATAGTTCTCACCCAGCGTCAGGTTTTTTTCTCCCTCATCACCATTGGACATCACTACCACGCAGCCGGGATCCTCGTCGGTGCCGCTACGGCTGAAGGCAATACAGTTGGGGTGATCGAACCACAGCGTTTGCACGCCGTGAGCAAAGCGCTGACGGGCGTCGATCAGTTCATGCAGTTGTTCGATAACGGGCATCTCAATGGCGTAGGTTTGTCCATCGCCGCCGGTATCTTCATAGGATGCGCCGAAAAGATCGGCATAAAAGACCGACGGCACGCCATTTTCACGCAGCAGGATCAGCGCATAGGCAAGGGGCTTGAACCAGGGTTCAACCGGCGCCTCAAGGGCCTGCAGCGGCTGCGTATCATGGTTTGTCACCAGCGTCACAGCGTGAAAAGGGTCGGCTTCCACCAGCGTGCCGCTGAAGATCTGGCTCATGTCATAGTCGCGTCCCTGGCGTGAGGCTTCATGAAATTTCATCTGCAGCGGGGCATCGAACAGCATCGTCTTGCCCTCGACCAGGTCGATATACTGCTGGAGCTTTTCCACCTCATGGGACCAGTATTCCGCGACAATAAACAGCGGCTGCGGCGCCACCTCCTGGACGTGCTCGATCCACACTTTGTAAAACCAGGCGGGGATATGCTTCACGGCGTCAAGACGAAAACCATCGCAGCCGGTCTGCTCCATGACCCAGCGCGCCCAGTATTTGATCTCCTCGGTAACGGCGTGATTACGAAAATCAATGTTGGCACCCATCAGGTAGTCGAAGTTGCCAAGCTCATCGTCGACCTGCTCGTTCCAGCCTTCGCCGGTGTAATCGTTGACGATTTTAAACACGCCATCTTCCGTCGGGTTCTCAATGTGATCGATGCCGCTAAAGCATTTGTAGTCCCAGACAAATTGCGAATACTGCCCGGCTCGCACCGGAAAGGTATAGCGAGTCCATGCCTCGCATTCAATGATCTCCTCGGCAATCTGGGTGCGATCCTGCTCATCGACGCGCTGCACCTGCAGGGTTTCTTTTTCATCGGCGCCCATTTTGTGGTTCACCACCACATCCAGAAGCACGGCGATATCATGCTCTTTCAGAGCCTTCATCGCCGCCAGCAGCTGCGCTTTATCGCCATATTTGGTGGCGACTGAGCCCTTTTGATCAAACTCACCGAGGTCGAAGAGATCGTAGGTGTCATAGCCGACGGAATAACCGCCCGAGGCGCCTTTATAGGCGGGCGGCAACCAGACCATATTGATGCCGATTTCATTCAGACTGGGGGCCAGCGCTTCGACTTCACGCCACAATTCGCCGCCGGCGGGGTAGTACCAGTGAAAACATTGCAACAAAGTGGGGTTTTTCATCTTCCATGCTCCAGACGTCAACAGGCTGACCTTTGCAGTATGGGAGATATCCCGCAAAACGGGTGAGGAAAGCCCTGATTTTCGCTATACCCTAACAGGGATCATATATAATAAATTGGCATAAGATGTAGCGTAACGATGTTGGTGTGAGGCTGTTAAGCGCCTTACACTACAGGAAAATCCTAACCTTCGGGGTATCTATGAAATTAGCACTTCTGGGTCGTCAGGCGCTGATGGGCGCGATGGCCGTTGTTTTGATGGCTGGCGTTAGCGTGAAAACTTTTGCAGCGGAGAACCTGCTCAATCAGGTTAAAGAGCGCGGTACCCTGCGTGTGGGCCTCGAAGGCACCTATCCTCCTTTTAGCTTCCAGGGTGATGACGGCAAGCTGACCGGATTTGAAGTGGAGTTTGCCAACGAGCTGGCGAAACATCTTGGTGTGAAAGCCGATCTCAAACCGACCAAATGGGACGGTATGCTGGCTTCGCTGGACTCCAAACGTATCGACGTAGTGATTAACCAGGTCACTATCTCCGATGAGCGTAAGAAGAAATACGATTTCTCAACCCCGTACACCATCTCTGGCGTGCAGGCGCTGGTGAAGAAAGGTAACGAAGGCGCGATTAAAACCGCGGCGGATCTGAAAGGCAAGAAAGTCGGCGTCGGACTGGGCACTAACTATGAAGAGTGGCTGCGTCAGAACGTCCAGGGCGTTGATGTCCGCACCTATGATGATGACCCGACGAAATACCAGGATCTGCGCGTAGGCCGTATTGACGCCATTCTGGTTGACCGTCTGGCCGCGCTGGATCTGGTGAAGAAAACCAACAATACGCTGGCGGTAACCGGTGATGCGTTCTCCCGTCAGGAGGCTGGCGTGGCGCTGCGCAAAGGCAACGACGATCTGCTGAAAGCGGTAGACGCCGCGATTGCGGATATGCAGAAAGATGGCTCCCTGAAGGCGTTGTCAGAGAAATGGTTTGGCGCTGACGTGACGAAATAACGGTCAGTGGTGAAAAAAGGCGCTCCTGGAAGCGCCTTTTTTTATTTAGCGCGTAACTGTGTGCATAATGAAGCATAACTGAGTCAGGAGGGGCCATGTCACTGCAAAATTTAACCCGCTTTCCGCGTCTGGAATTAATTGGCGCACCGACGCCGCTGGAGTATCTGCCGCGTTTGTCCGATCACCTTGGGCGCGAGATTTTTATCAAACGCGATGATACAACGCCGCTGGCAATGGGGGGCAACAAACTGCGCAAGCTGGAGTTTCTCGCCGCCGATGCGCTGCGTGAAGGGGCGGATACCTTAATTACCGCCGGCGCGATCCAGTCCAACCATGTGCGTCAGACGGCGGCGGTCGCCGCGAAACTGGGGCTGCACTGCGTGGCGCTACTGGAAAACCCCATCGGCACTCGGGCGGAGAACTATCTGAGCAATGGCAACCGCCTGCTGCTGGATCTGTTTAACACCCAGGTTGAGATGTGCGATGCCCTTTCCAATCCTGCCGCTCAGCTCGACGAGCTGGCGACCCGCATCGAGGCGCAGGGATATCGCCCCTACGTCATCCCGGTCGGCGGATCCAATGCGCTCGGGGCGTTAGGCTATGTGGAAAGCGCGCTGGAAATTGCCCAGCAGTGCGAAGGCGCGGTGGAGATCTCATCGGTGGTGGTGGCTTCCGGCAGCGCCGGTACGCATGCCGGGCTGGCTGTGGGGCTCGAACAGTTGATGCCGCAGGCGGAACTGATTGGGGTGACGGTATCGCGCTCTGTTGCTGACCAGCTGCCAAAAGTGGTGGCGCTGCAGCAGGCCGTGGCCAGCAGCCTCGAGCTGCAGGCGAAAGCCGACATCACCCTGTGGGATGATTACTTTGCCCCAGGCTACGGTACGCCGAACGAGGAAGGCATGGCCGCCGTGAAGCTACTGGCGGAGCTGGAAGGTATTTTGCTCGATCCGGTCTATACCGGCAAAGCGATGGCCGGGCTTATCGACGGCATTACGCAGAAGCGTTTTAAGGATGAAGGACCGATTTTGTTCGTCCATACCGGCGGGGCGCCGGCGCTGTTTGCCTATCATCCTCACCTCTAATACAGAAACGACAGCATGCAAGAAAGTATCCAACTGGTCATCGATTCCGCTCCTTTTCTGCTCAAAGGGGCCGTCTTTACGCTGCAGCTGAGCATTGGCGGGATGTTTTTCGGCCTGGTGCTGGGCTTTATCCTGGCGCTGATGCGCATGTCGCCCCTCTGGCCGGTAAAATGGCTGGCGCGCATGTATATCTCCATTTTTCGCGGCACGCCGCTTATCGCCCAGCTGTTTATGATCTACTACGGCTTGCCGCAGTTTGGCATCGAGCTTGACCCGATTCCGGCGGCGATGATCGGCCTGTCGCTCAATACGGCGGCCTACGCGGCGGAAACCCTGCGCGCGGCCATCGCTTCGATCGACAAAGGGCAATGGGAAGCGGCGGCCAGTATCGGCATGACGCCGTGGCAGACAATGCGCCGGGCCATCTTACCCCAGGCGGCGCGGGTCGCTTTGCCGCCGCTGTCCAACAGTTTTATCAGCCTGGTAAAAGATACCTCGCTGGCGGCGACGATCCAGGTGCCGGAGCTGTTCCGTCAGGCGCAGCTTATCACTTCCCGAACCCTGGAGGTCTTCACCATGTATCTGGCGGCCTCTCTGATTTACTGGGTGATGGCGACCGTCCTCTCCTCGCTGCAGAACTATTTTGAAAACCAGCTGAACCGCCAGGAGCGTGATCCGAAATGAGTGCGATAGAAGTGAAAAGCCTGGTGAAGAAATTCCATGGCCAGACGGTGCTCCACGGTATCGACCTGGAGGTACAGAAAGGGGAAGTGGTGGCGATCATCGGCCCCAGCGGCTCGGGTAAAACCACGCTGTTGCGCAGCATCAAC
Organism: Klebsiella sp. H-Nf2; assembly: GCF_002806645.1. Taxonomy (NCBI): domain Bacteria; kingdom Pseudomonadati; phylum Pseudomonadota; class Gammaproteobacteria; order Enterobacterales; family Enterobacteriaceae; genus Klebsiella; species Klebsiella sp. H-Nf2. Next base: position 229,619 of record NZ_PIBL01000005.1, on the reverse strand, counting down.
CTGCTGGAGCAACCGGAGAGCGGCACCATCCGCGTTGGCGATGTGACCATCGACGCCGGCCGCAGCATGGGGTCACAGAAAGGACTCATCCGCCGACTACGCCAGCATGTTGGCTTTGTCTTCCAGAACTTTAATCTGTTTCCCCACCGTACGGTGCTGGAGAATATTATTGAGGGGCCGGTCATCGTAAAAGGTGAAGATAAGCAGGAGTCGATTGTGCGGGCGCGCGATCTGCTGGCGAAAGTGGGTCTCAGCGGTAAAGAGAATAGCTATCCGCGTCGCCTCTCCGGCGGTCAACAACAGCGGGTGGCTATTGCTCGCGCGCTGGCCATGCGTCCGGACGTGATCCTGTTTGATGAACCGACCTCAGCCCTCGATCCTGAGCTGGTGGGGGAGGTGCTCAACACTATCCGGCAACTGGCGCAGGAGAAACGCACCATGGTCATTGTGACCCATGAGATGAGTTTCGCTCGTGACGTTGCCGACCGGGCCATCTTTATGGATCAAGGGCGCATTGTCGAGCAGGGAGAGGCGAAAGCGTTGTTCGCCTCCCCGCAGCAGCCGCGCACTCGCCAGTTCCTCGAAAAATTTCTGATGCAGTAAACTATGCGCTGGCGCGGCGGCTTTCCTGGGGAGGGCCGCCGCGTACAGCCTGTCTTCCCTGCGGCGCGCCACGCTCGTCGTCACCTCTTTGTGCGATTTCTCCCTGTGGCCGTATACACCGCTTCCCATCCCCCCTTTGTAGGGTGTAGAAAATGACAAGAAAGTGGGCACGAGGTTCTGCGCTGAGAACGGGAAAAAGGCAAGCCTTCAGACTAATAAATGCGACGGCGACAATATTTTATACATATAAATAAGATTTATGTGTTAGTTTTCTGTATTTATAATAATGATTATCAATCAGGAGTTATTTGCACAGCTATGAGGGACAATGATTTTTTCAGCTGGCGGCGGGATATGCTGCATCAATTTCAGTCCGTGGCCGCTGGTGAGGAGGTTTATAATCTCCTGCAACGAGAAACCGAAGCGCTGGAATATGATTACTACACGCTTTGTGTACGCCACCCGGTGCCTTTCACTCGCCCCCGCGTCACCTTCCAGTCGACCTATCCCCGCGCATGGATGTCGCACTACCAGGCCGAGAACTATTTCGCGATAGATCCGGTATTACGCCCGGAGAATTTTATGCGCGGTCATCTGCCATGGGAGGATGGGCTGTTTCGCGATGCGGCGGCATTATGGGACGGCGCCCGCGATCATGGTCTGAAAAAAGGGGTGACCCAGTGCCTGACCTTGCCCAACCATGCGCAGGGTTTTCTCTCCGTCTCCGCGAATAACCGTTTGCCGGACGCTTATCCTGAAGATGAACTGGAGATGCGCCTGCGCATGCTGACAGAGCTAAGCTTGTTGACGCTCCTGCGTCTGGAAGATGAGATGGTGATGCCGCCGGAAATGAAGTTCAGCCGCCGTGAACTGGAAATTCTGAAATGGACCGCGGAAGGGAAGACCTCGGCGGAGGTGGCGATGATTCTTTCTATTTCGGAAAATACGGTGAATTTCCACCAGAAGAATATGCAACGGAAATTCAATGCGCCGAACAAAACGCAGATAGCCTGTTATGCGGTGGCGACAGGGTTAATCTGAGAGCGCCTGTCGTTCTGCGTGCCAGACGTGACACCGGCTGTCAGGGATACTTTCAGCCGGCACAGGATTACTGACGGTAAGCTTGTTTAATTTGCTTAACGGTGCTGGAGAATACGGCGGCCTGAGCCTCATCTTCCATCTGCGCGATCTGCTTTTCCATTTTAATAATCACGCGACCCGCATCCGCCTGGCCCATCGCCTGCAGCATCAGCGTTATCAGCGCTTTCATGCAGGAGACTTCCTGCGCCAGTTCTTGATTATTTTCTGCAGTGGAAAAATCTGGTGTGCTCATCGATATCCTCGTTTACTCGCTGCGCTAATGCGCCTTACCCAATGTGAAGGCCGCGCAGTATACCACAAGCGACGGAAAAAAAAGGAGTGCTTAATTTCTGTTCTCTCATCTGAGCTGTGAATGATTCCGTGCTTCGGATAATACGTAATAGCCGCCAGACTGCCATTAATTTATTCCATTTATTTAGCACGTTAATATTTGTTACATATTTTGCCTCCTATTTATGCGCTACGTAATCTGTTGTGTTTTTTGTGCTTTCTGTATGAGGATTGTTAAAAAATAAGACCATGGCAACTGACTGTTCTCAATGACTTTCCACTGTGTGTGCACAGACATTGCCATAAATGAGAGTCAAATCGAGGCGAGGGCATTTTTTTGCCTTTTAAATTAGCAATAAAACCCGGTAATATGTGGGAGATAAAGTATCAGTAGCGTTATCCCTCATTCTGGAGATTATTCCTTTGATCAACGTTCTTCTTGTTGATGACCACGAACTGGTGCGCGCAGGGATACGACGCATTCTGGAAGATATAAAAGGGATTAAAGTCGCTGGCGAAGCCTGTTGCGGCGAGGACGCCGTGAAGTGGTGCCGGGCTAATTCCGCAGATGTCGTCCTGATGGACATGAACATGCCCGGGATCGGTGGTCTTGAAGCCACGCGCAAAATCGCGCGCTCCGTGGCGGGCACGAAAGTGATCATGCTCACCGTGCATACCGAGAATCCTCTACCTGCCAAGGTCATGCAGGCGGGGGCGGCGGGCTATCTCAGTAAGGGGGCAGCGCCGCAGGAAGTGGTGAATGCGATCCGTTGCGTGGCGTCCGGACAACGTTACATTGCTTCCGATATTGCTCAGCAAATGGCGCTAAGTCAGATTGAACCGGAAAAAACGGAATCGCCGTTTGCCAGTTTGTCTGAACGCGAATTGCAGATTATGCTGATGATCACCAAAGGTCAGAAGGTGAATGAGATCTCAGAGCAGCTCAATCTGAGTCCCAAAACGGTTAACAGCTATCGCTACCGAATGTTCAGCAAATTAAACATTCATGGCGATGTGGAGCTGACCCACCTGGCAATTCGCCATGGCCTGTGTAATGCGGAGTCGTTAGCAAGCCAGTGAGTGATGTTTTTGACGCAAAAGCTTTCCTGAAAACGGTGACCAGCCAGCCCGGTGTGTATCGGATGTATGATGCTGGCGGGACCGTCATCTATGTTGGCAAAGCCAAAGATCTGAAAAAGCGGCTCAGCAGCTATTTCCGCAGCAATCTCGCGTCGCGTAAAACCGAAGCGCTGGTGGCGCTGATTGCGCAGATTGACGTGACCGTCACCCACACCGAGACGGAAGCGCTACTGCTGGAGCACAACTATATCAAGCTGTACCAGCCACGTTACAACGTGCTGTTGCGCGATGATAAGTCTTATCCTTTTATTTTCCTCAGCGGTGATACTCATCCACGTCTGGCGATGCATCGCGGCGCCAAACATGCGAAAGGCGAGTACTTTGGTCCTTTCCCCAACGGCTATGCCGTGCGGGAGACCCTGGCGCTGCTGCAGAAAATTTTCCCTGTTCGCCAGTGTGAAAATAGCGTCTATCGCAACCGCTCGCGTCCCTGCCTGCAGTATCAGATTGGCCGCTGTCTGGGGCCGTGCGTGGCGGGGCTGGTCAGCGAAGAAGAGTATGCTCAGCAGGTTGAATATGTACGGCTGTTCCTTGCCGGCAAGGACGATCAGGTCCTGACCCAGCTCATCGCCAGAATGGAGAAAGCGAGCCAAAGTCTGGAGTTTGAAGAGGCCGCGCGCATTCGCGACCAGATTCAGGCCGTGCGCCGGGTGACGGAGAAACAGTTTGTTTCTAACACCGGCGACGATCTCGACGTTATCGGCGTCGCCTTTGAGTCCGGAATGGCCTGCGTCCATGTGCTGTTTATCCGCCAGGGCAAAGTGCTGGGCAGCCGGAGCTACTTCCCGAAAGTCCCGGGCGGCACTGAGCTGGGAGAGGTCGTGGAGACGTTTGTCGGTCAGTTCTACCTGCAGGGTAGCCAGATGCGCACCCTGCCGGGCGAGATTTTGCTCGACTTCAACCTCGGCGATAAGACGCTGCTGGCCGATTCGCTGTCGGAGCTGGCGGGGCGCCGAATCAATGTGCAGACTAAACCGCGCGGCGACCGGGCGCGTTACCTTAAGCTGGCGCGCACCAATGCCGCGACGGCGTTAACCACCAAGTTGTCTCAGCAGTCGACCATTCATCAGCGTCTGCAGGCGCTGGCCACCGTGCTGGAGCTGCCGGCCGTGAAGCGGATGGAGTGCTTTGATATCAGCCACACTATGGGCGAGCAGACCGTGGCGTCCTGCGTGGTGTTTGACAGCAATGGCCCACTGCGTGCGGAGTACCGACGCTACAATATCACCGGCATCACCCCTGGGGATGACTATGCGGCGATGAATCAGGTCCTGCGTCGACGCTATGGTAAAGTGATTGATGACAACAAAATTCCGGATGTGATCCTGATCGACGGCGGAAAGGGGCAGCTGGCACAGGCGAAAGCGGTGTTTGCCGAACTGGACGTTCCCTGGGATAAACATCATCCGCTGCTGCTGGGCGTGGCGAAAGGCAGCGATCGTAAAGCCGGCCTGGAAACGTTATTCTTTGAACCGGAAGGTGAGGGGTTTAGCCTGCCGCCGGATTCGCCCGCCCTGCACGTAATCCAGCACATCCGCGATGAATCGCACGATCATGCGATTTCCGGACATCGTAAAAAACGGGCGAAAGTGAAGAGCACCAGCTCGCTTGAGACTATCGAGGGAGTGGGGCCGAAGCGTCGCCAGATGCTGCTGAAGTATATGGGAGGGCTGCAGGGGCTGCAGCAGGCCAGCGTCGAGGAAATTGCCAAAGTACCGGGCATCTCTCACGGTCTGGCAGAAAAGATCTTCTACTCGTTGAAACATTAGGGGCTCTGTAGCAACATAGGGCTAATTTTTACTTACAACAGATAGTTACCCGTCACTATGCAATTTAATATCCCTACGTTGCTTACTCTGTTTCGCGTCATCCTGATCCCGTTCTTTGTGCTGGCGTTTTATCTCCCCTTTAGCTGGGCGCCGTTTGCCTGCGCGCTGATTTTCTTTGTCGCCGCCGTGACCGACTGGTTTGATGGTTTTCTGGCCCGTCGCTGGAATCAGAGCACCCGGTTTGGCGCCTTCCTGGATCCGGTGGCGGATAAAGTCATGGTGGCTATCGCCATGGTGCTGGTTGCCGAGCACTATCACACCTGGTGGGTCACGCTGCCGGCGGCGACCATGATTGCCCGTGAAATTATTATTTCGGCACTGCGCGAATGGATGGCTGAGCTGGGGAAACGCAGCAGCGTGGCGGTCTCGTGGATTGGCAAAGTCAAAACGACCGCACAGATGGCCGCCCTGGTATGGATGCTGTGGCGTCCTTATCCGTGGGTTGAGTGGGCCGGGATCGCGCTTTTCCTCGTGGCGGCGGTGCTGACGCTGTGGTCGATGCTGCAGTATCTGAACGCAGCGCGCGGCGATTTGCTTGATCAGTGATCGTTTCGCCGTTATTTTCAGCAAACGATGCAAAGTTGCGAAAAATACCGTTGACTCACCGCGAGAGATAAGTAGAATGCAACGCATCGAACGGCAGCACAGTCTTCCAGACGATAACAAAATCAAGTAATTAGCAAATAACTTGATAATGCGGGAATAGCTCAGTTGGTAGAGCACGACCTTGCCAAGGTCGGGGTCGCGAGTTCGAGTCTCGTTTCCCGCTCCAGATTATCAGCATCGGCAGTTGCGGGTGCTTCAGTATTAAAGGCGCGTTAGCAAAGCGGTTATGTAGCGGATTGCAAATCCGTCTAGTCCGGTTCGACTCCGGAACGCGCCTCCACTTTATATCCCGAGCCCGGATGGTGGAATCGGTAGACACAAGGGATTTAAAATCCCTCGGCGTTCGCGCTGTGTGGGTTCAAGTCCCACTCCGGGTACCATTGGGATAAAAGCAGAATAATCAAAGCAATAAGCAGTGTCGTGAAACCACCTACGGGTGGTTTTTTTGTTTCTATCCCTCCCTTTTCCTGACATCCTCGTAAGATAACCTTCTTCTACCCTTCAGATTAGGCCGTTCATTCAATCTTTCATTTGTCCCAGGACAAAACGATCTCTCCTTGCTACTATCAACCGGATTCGTATCCCAGCCTGCCGGAGGCATCATGTTCACAGGGCTTTGCGCATTTCCGCTGACGCCGCTGCATCAGCAGCATATTGATGAAAAGGCGTTTATCCGTATTCTCTCTCGTCTTACCGATACCGGCGTCGACTCTCTGGGCATCCTGGGCTCGACCGGCAGCTACGCGTATCTGAGTCGTGAGCAGCGCAAGCGGGTGGTGCAGGTGGCGAAAGCGCATGTTGGGTCGATCCCGATGATGGTCGGTGTCGGCGCCATCGCCACCAGCGAGGTGCTGCGCCTGGTGGAGGATGCCCAGCAGGCCGGGGCGGATGCGTTATTACTGCCGATGATGTCCTATCAGCCGCTTTCTGCGGAGGAGATCTTTGCCTTTTACGAAGAGGTCTGTCGGCACGTCTCGGTTCCGGTTTGCCTGTATGACAATCCCCGCACCACTCACGTCACGCTGGCGGATGAGCTGCAGGGGCGCATCGCCGCCTTGCCGGCCATCGCCTCGATTAAAATTCCCGGTTTGCCTGAGCCACAGGCGCGTGAACGGCTGGCAACGTTGCGCCGTCATCTTCCTGCCCGCGTTACGCTTGGCGCCAGCGGCGACGCCCTGGCGACGGCGGGATTGCAGGCCGGTTGCGAAGTCTGGTACTCGGTTTGCGGCGGGCTCTTTCCCCAACTTTCGGGGGCGCTGGTAAGGGCGATTCGTACTGGCGACGCGGCGCAGGTTGCGGCGCTGAATGCGCAGCTGACCCCTCTCTGGCGATGCTTTGACCGCTATGGCGGCAGCCTGCGGGTGATAGCCAGCGCGGCGGCCATTCTCGGGCTGTGCGATCCTGACTGTCTTCCCCGGCCCTTGCTGCCGTTAGGGGAGGAGGCCATTCGCGACGTGGCGGCGGCGCTGCACGGCCTGGCCTGATGTGCATGGGCAGGCGGATTGCCGCGCCGGGTGGCTTTCTGTCGGCAATTCGGCTACTGTAGGCCCGATTTTTACCATGCGAGCCTGTGAATGAATACCGGACCTTTAAACGAAAACGAACTGGAATGGCTGGACGAAACGCTGGCGAAATACGCCACCGAAGGCGCTATTCTGGATGTGTCTGAACTGGATGGCCTGCTGACGGCTATCCTCTCTGCACCGACTGATATCGAACCAGCCCAGTGGCTGGTGGCCATCTGGGGCGGGGCGGACAATGTGCCGCGCTGGGCCAATGACCGCGAGCGCGATCGCTTTGTCGATCTGACGCTGCAGCATATGAGCGACATCGCCGAACGGCTGGAGTCCTATCCCGAACAGTTCGAACCGCTGTTTGGCACCCGCGAAGCGGAAGGTCAGGAACTGACGATCGTCGAAGAGTGGTGCTTTGGCTACCTGCGCGGCGTAGCGCTGAGCGACTGGTCGACGCTGCCCGCTGAGCTTCAGCCAGCCCTGGACGCGATTGCACTCCACGGCAGCGAGGCGCAGTTTACCGCGCTGGATAATCTGACGGCGGATGAGTTTATCGACAGCATCGAGCGTATCACGCCGGCGGCGCTGGCGCTTTACCAGTACTGGATGGCGAATCCGCAGCCGGTGGTGGTTCCGCAGCCGGTCAGAAATGAGGCGAAGGTCGGACGCAACGATCCCTGCCCGTGCGGGAGCGGAAAAAAGTATAAGCAGTGCTGCTTAGCAAAATAAAACCAGGGGCCGGCCGGCCCCTTTTTTTATCCCACCGCAGGCAGCAGTCCGGCGACGATACTGAACTGAATCGCCACGATACCGATCCCGCACAGCAGAACCAGCCACAGCGCCGGCGCGCCGCCGACCACTCTCCAGGCAGCCTGCGGATGTTGTCGGCGGCTCTTCATTGCCAGCAGAGCCGGCAACATCAGGGCCAGCACGGCGAGTGCCACCCCGGCGTAGCCCAGGGCCATAACAAAACCGCGGGGATAGAACAGGGCGAACGCCACCGGCGGCAGGAAGGTGATTGCTCCACTCTGCAGACGCCCACTCACGCTGTTTTTGCGTTGAAACACATCGGCCAGATAATCAAACAAGCCGAGCGAGACGCCGAGGAATGAGGTCGCCAGCGCGAGGTCGGCAAACAGGTGTACGGCCAGCTCCACGTGTGGAGACGCCACCACTTCGCGGATCGCCTCCAGCAGACCGTTCAGACCGGCGTTTTTGGCCAGCAGGGCGGTGAACGCGGGAGGGTTGATACTCCCCAGCGTCGCCAGCTGCCAGAAAATATAAGCCACCAGCGGAATAAAGCTGCCGATAATAAATACCCGGCGCAGTTTGCGGATATCGCCGCCAAGATAGCTGACGATGCTCGGCACGCTGCCGTGAAAGCCAAAGGAGGTAAAGATCACCGGAATAGCCGACAGCGCCAGGCCTTGCTCAACCGGCAGCGTCAACAAATTGACTTGATGAATATGCGGCATCAGTAGCGCCAGCATAATCACCAGAAAGATGATTTTGGCGCTAAACAGGAAGCGATTGAATAAGTCGACCAGCGAGGTACCGATGCACACCACCGCCCCGCCCAGTGCTGTAAATAACAGTACCCCGGCCGCCGGCGGCAGCTGCCAGTCCAGCCACTGGTTGAGGCTGGAAGCGAGCAATTCACCGGCGCCACTGATATAGGCCGCCGTGAGGGCATACAGCAGAAACAGCATGCAGAACCCGGTAATCCACTGCCCGTAGCGGCCCAGATAGCGTGCGGCCAGGGAGCCGAGCCCCATGTCGGCAGGCACGTGCTGGTAGACTTCCAGCAACAACAGGGCGGTATAGCACATCAGTGCCCACAAGGTGAAAAGTAAACCCAGCGTGACGGTAAACCCAACGCCGGCGGCGGCCAATGGCATCGCCAACATTCCTGCACCGATAGTGGTGCCAGCTACGATTAAAATACTGCCCAGAGTGCGGTTTTTCACGCTTTTCGCTATCCCTACAGCAAATAACAATAAATTATGCCGCGCAGAGTAGGGGATATTACGGCATTCGTCAAATGAGGGTTACAATGGGTGTAATGTAAACTTTACGAACTTAAAGGGGGGAAAGCCTGCGCTGGCGCAAGGCGCCGATGGCATGGCTGGCCTAAGCTGGTGGTTTTCAGGAGGGGTTATGTCTTCTATTCATGGTCATGAAGTACTGCAGATGATGCTCGCCTCGGGTGAGTCCTGGACGGTCGCCTCGCTGGAGGCCGCCATTCGCCACCGCTTTGGCGAAGAGGCGCGGTTTCACACCTGTTCAGCAGCGAATCTAAGCGCCGCAGAGCTGGTAGCGTTTTTAGAGAAAAAAGGCAAATTTATTGCCAGAGAAGAAGGCTTTACTACCGCAGAAAATAAGATTTGCCGGCATTAAAAGGGCCGCGACACGGGTTGTCGCGGCGCGGGAGATTAATTCTGTGTGTCGAGGGTAGCCAGTTCTTTATCGATAAAGTACAGACCTTCGCCACTTTTTCCAACGAGAGTCAGTTTATCAATCACCGATTTAAATAATTTCTCTTCTTCGTGCTGTTCAGCAACATACCACTGCAGGAAATTAAAGGTCGGGTAATCCTGACTGGTCATGGCGGCGTGCGCCAGTTCATTAATTTTTTGCGTGATCAGCTGCTCGTGCTCATAGGTCTGGCGGAACAGCTCGTCCAGTGAGGCATATTCGGCAAACGGGGAGGCGATAGCGTTGATGCGCGGCAGGCTACCGGTGTCGGTCAGGTAGTCGAACAGGCGCTGCATATGGGTCATCTCTTCCTGGGCATGGCGACGCAGGAAGGCCGCTGCGCCTTCAAAACTGTGGTAACTGCACCAGGCGCTCATCTGCTGATAAAGAAGAGAAGAATAAAGTTCAAGATTCATCTGTTCATTCAGTTTGTCGATCATTTCCGTTTTCAGCATTGTCGCGCTCCTGGAATTAAAAATAGATGTTATAGGATGCCACTATAATTTGTTATTTAATTATTTGCAAAAAGTAAATTTAAAAATATTTTATTTAAAATGCTAATGGGAATAACACGCATTGGCAGTTTAATAATAAATGAGAATGGTTTTAATTTATTATTAATCGTATTGGAAAATCAAATGACCTTCCAACTGGCTGACGAAGTTCAAACCACGAGGTGGGGTTGCTTGCCTGGGGGCGTGGACCTGGCGACTGGACCGGCGGAGAGGGTGAAAGTGTGAAGCGCTGCGTAATTTTTAAAACAACTTTTCATAAAATTTGAAAGTTTGTTTTTCAGGTAGTAGAGTGCAGTCAACGCCAATGACATTCTGCGGGCAGGCCCGCACAGCATTCAGGAGAGTAAACCATGAAGATTGCACTGATGATGGAGAACAGCCAGGCGAACAAAAACGCCATCATCCTTAAGGAGCTTAACGCCGTTGCCGACGAAAAAGGATTCCCGGTGTACAACGTCGGCATGAGCGATGAGCACGATCATCATCTGACCTACATTCACCTCGGGATCATGGCCAGCATCCTGCTGAATTCGAAAGCGGTCGACTTCGTGGTCACCGGCTGCGGTACCGGTCAGGGGGCGCTGATGTCGCTGAATATTCACCCGGGCGTGGTCTGCGGCTACTGTATCGATCCGGCGGACGCGTTCCTGTTTGCTCAGATCAACAATGGTAATGCGCTGTCGCTGCCGTTTGCCAAAGGTTTCGGCTGGGGCGCGGAGCTGAATGTACGCTTTATCTTTGAAAAAGCGTTTACCGGCCGCAACGGCGAAGGCTATCCGCCGGAGCGCAAAGAGCCGCAGGTGCGAAATGCCGGGATCCTCAACCAGGTTAAAGCGGCAGTGGTAAAAGAAAACTATCTCGACACCCTGCGCGCCATCGATCCGGAGCTGGTGAAAACCGCGGTATCTGGCCCGCGCTTCCAGCAGTGCTTCTTCGAAAACTGTCAGGATAAAGCAATCGAAGCCTTCGTTCGCCAGATCGTCGGTTAACCGTCATCAGGGCCAGCGCCCCTGGCCCTTCCATCATTTATGTCTTCTTCTCCGACACGCTGCTGCCGGCCGTTTTGGCCAGATGCAGGCTGTCGATCATCCCCACCAGACAGATCAACGCGATAAAGACAAACGACAGGCGAAAGCTGATCCCCGGCAGCGTGGAAAGGTGCAGCCAGTCGCCGACCTGCTCACCCAGGCGAATACCAATTGCCCCGAGCGTGATCCCCAGCCCCACAGCCAGCTGCGACGCGGTACTGAACAGCGTATTGGCATCACTCATCTGCGCGGCGGGGACATCGGCAAAAGCCAGTGTGCTCACGCCCGTAAACTGGATTGAGCGAAATACTCCGCCGAGATAAAGGATCAGCATGATGGCCCAGACCGGCGTCTGCGGCGTGAGCAGCGCGCAGGCCAGCAGTGAACAGACGTTCAGCGCACCGTTGATCAACAGCAGCCGGCGAAAGCCCAGCCAGCGGATCAGCGGCGTGGTGGCGGGTTTGATGGTCAAATTGCCGACAAACACCGCCAGCACCAGCAGGCCGGAGTGGAAGGGATCCATGCCGAACCCTACCTGAAACAGCAGCGGCAGCAGAAAGGGGACCGCGCTGATGGAGGAGCGGAACAGCGAGCCGCCGTACATCGTCACCCGGAACGTAGGCACCTGTAGCGCGTCGAGACGAACCATCGGCGCCGTCGCCCGGCGGAAGTGGCGTATAGCATATGCCAGACAGCCGAAGCCAAGCGCGGCGAGGGCCAGCGTCGGCCAGATCTGCGGCTGGCGATCGCCGAGCCGTTCCATCGCGGTGACCAGACTGACCATCGCGACTGCGGTGGTGATAAAGCCGGTGAGATCGAAGGAGCGCCGTTCCGTTTCGCGAATATCAGGGATAATGCGCAGCGCAAGGATGATGGCTGCAAGGCCCAGCGGGACATTGATAAAGAAGATCCAGTGCCAGCTGGCGTAGCGGGTGATAAAGCCGCCTAAAGGCGGGCCGATAATGGGGGCCACCAGCGCCGGCCAGGTGAGGGTAGCGATGGCTTTGATCAGCAGGTGTTTCGGCGTGGTTCGCAGTACCGCCAGGCGACCGACGGGGACCATCAGCGCGCCACCGATCCCCTGCAGGATACGCATGGCGACAAAGGTATGCACCTCGGTGGAGAGGCCGCAGAAGACCGAGGCAAGGGTAAAGATCGCCAGGGCGAGGGTAAAAATAGCGCGAGCGCCGAAGCGATCGGCGATCCAACCGCTGGCTGGGATCAGTACCGCGAGGGTGATCAGATAGGCGCTGATGCCGATATTCAGTTCGACCGCGGTGACGCCAAAATCTTTCGCCATATCGGGCAGCGCGGTGGCGATCACCGTCCCGTCGAGAAACTCCATAAAAAAAGCACCGGCCACCAGCAGCGCAGGCGCTGAAAAAGCACGTTCGTCTCTGGAAGAGATCGTGGTAGTCATGTTGTTAATGCCATCAAGAGTGTGAACCTGGGCAAAGCGGCAGGAGAAGTTCCGCCAGCCAGTAGGGCAGATAAAAAAACCTGCGACGGCAGGTTTTTTTATCTGTGACGATTTAGGGTACTATTACGCTCCTGAAAAAAGGAGTAATTAATGTCTCAACATCTTACCGAACACGATGAGCTGGTTTCCGATGTGGTTGCCTGCCAGCTGGTTATCAAACAGATCCTCGACGTCATTGACGTCATTGCGCCCGTGGAAGTGCGTGAAAAAATGACCACTCAGCTGAAAGCTATCGACTTCGCCAGCCATCCGGCCTCTGCCGACCCGGTGACCCTTCGCGCGGTGCAAAAAGCGATCGCGTTGATTGAGCTGAAGTTTACCCCGCAGGAAGAAACGCATTAATAACAGGCCTCGCCGGTCACCGGCGGGGCCTTCTTCTTTAATGGGAAATCACGGTCTGCGCAGGCGCAGGGGCCGTATCTTTGAACAACTTGCTGTTGCCCCAGCACTCTTCGTAGCGGTGGCCGACCAGATCTTCCACGATAACTCGCACATCCGGCGCGATATCGCTGATTTTTCCGCCCGCTTTGATCCGCGCGACTTCCTGCAGCACCACCAGATGAGCTTTACGATCCAGCTTCATCTGCTTGCTGAAGACGATGGCGGCCAACGCTAACGCGATCACCCCGACGCAGAATACCACTGCGATAGCGGTCACCGCGCTTTCCGGTTGGCTGTGCGCTTTTGACTGGAAACCGTAGAAGCTCAGGATCGCCCCCATCGAGAACACCACAATCGAGCGCAGAATTTTCCCTGAGAAGGTCATGGCGCCGGCATAGATCCCTTCCCGACGGCGTCCGGTGTAGATCTCATCGACATCGGCCAGGAAGGTGTAAACGGTCCAGGGAATGTAGTAAACCCCGCCGGTACCCAGGCCGAACAGCACGGTAATGCCGAACATCAGCACCGTCGCCAGGCCTGACGGCAGATGGAAGAACCACAGCGAGGTATACAGCAGGACCGCGAAAATCACGATCCCCAGCGCCAGGATATAGGGTTTGCTGAAGCCCTTTTTCACGCACAGGCCGATAAACAGCGCCGTAGAGATCAGCTGCAGAATCGAGTTCAGGCTGTTCAGTCCAGCGACCATCGCCGGATCATGCTGCAGAACGAATATCACGAAATAGGTGAAGATGGAGGCAAACAGCCATTCAGCGCCAAACCCGCACAGGTACATACCAAGATGTTTGCGGAATACGCGCAGGTAAAAGGTGGAACGCATATCTTTTGCCAGCGACAGCAGGGTGCTCAGCAGTCCTTTTTTCGCGCTGGTTTCCACTTCTTCCTCGCGTTCGCGCTCCCAGCTGCACAGCCACAGGCAGGAAATCGCGACGATCAGGATAGCGCCGTAGGTCAGACCGGTGAGGAAGAAAGGGGTGGCAGAATCTTTGCCGTACAGCAGAATGAACTGTCCGGGAATAAACGCCGCGAGGAAGTTGGCTAGCTTGCCGAAAATGGCTTTATAGCCGGTCAGTTTTGAGCGCAACGAGAAATCATCGGTCATCTCTGTCGCCAGCGTTTCATAAGGCACCATGATAGAGGTGTAGATGATCTCAAACACCACATAGGTGCAGAGGTAGTACCAGAAACTCAGGCCTTCCACCCACAGCAGCGGGTAGAACATCATCAGCGGAATACCGATTAGCAGAAAGAAACGCCGGCGGCCGAAGCGCTTGCCTAAGCGCGTTTTGCTAAAGTTATCGGTGAGATAGCCCATCAGCGGGTTGCTGATAGCATCAATGATGCTGGCGACGGAGAAGATAAATGAGGCCTCGATCAGCGTCAGGCCGCAAAAGGTCGTATAAAAATAGAGCAGCCAGGCGCCGCTTATCGCCAGTGCGCCACTCCCCAACAGATTACCACCGCCGTAAGCTAACTGATGGCGTAACAAGATCGGTCTTCCCTGCAGCCCTTCAGGGGCTGAAGCCGTATATCTAGCCATAAAAAATAAACCTCGTGTTTTATATTTTTGAAACACTGTTTTTATATTTCTTTGTGGCTTGATAAAAAGTGACCGCGCTCACTAATCCCTGAGAAGGGATAGCGGTGACGTGGGAATGCGATCGCGCTAAAACTTTTTTATTCTATTGGGGAATAAATGAGGTGGGAAAATTGACATAACTGATTTAAAGCGAGAGACGGGGCAGCGCGGTCGCGCTCCCCCGGCAGAGCGAAGTGCCCGACTAATGTGGCTTCCGCGATTCCCCGACCAATGCCATCAGACGCCGATCGGTCTGCTCCATTCCGAGACCGGCTTTATCGGCGTTGCGGATTTCCTCAAGCACGCTTTGCAACAGCAGACCATCCTGTTGCTGCTCTTCCGCCAGCAGCGTCAGAAATCGCCAGGTGTTATCGTCGCTGTGCGCTCTGGCTTCTTCGGCAAGACCGCTTAGCATACTGCTACGCTGTTGGTAATCGCTAAGAGTTTGAGTAAACAGATCTTCCAGCGAGGTACACTCGGGATTACAGGCGTGGTCGGGATTCACTATCGGCCAGCTACCGGCTTTTTTCAGGTAATCAAACACGCGCATGGTGAGGGTGATGCTGCTTTGCGCGCGGGTGCGCAAAAATGTTGCGGCGCCGTCGAACCGATGCCGGGCGCACCACTCGCTTAAATTCAGGTAAACGTTAGAGGCGTGAAACTCAAGGTTCATTTGGGTGTTTAGCTTTTGTGCCATTCCTGGAACTGCCATAAAAATATCCTTATTAACCTGGAAGGGGTTACTGATGCGTGTCGACGGATCCTGCGGATAACCGCAAGATAAAATAGTGACACGCTGCACTGTTGCAGAATAATAAAACTCTACACATTCCATATGGTCGGGTAATTTTTCCCGTTTGCCGACGATTTAAGAATACTCGCTGAACGGAATTAAGAAAACTCTCAAGTGCGGTAATTTACGTTTTGTTACACCATTATTTGTGGATAACGTCAGGATTGAGATTGTGCGCCGTTGGCGGGGCTTGCTGGCATCGGGTTAGTGATAAGTTATAGATATTTGACTACGAAATTTGTCGTAGAACAGAGCGGAATAAGTTATTTCAATAGTAATGTTTCAGGCTAATGAAAATTATTTTTATTTTTTGTTGCAGGCTTTTTTTGAAGAGGAATATATTTTTTCAATTCGGAATAAATTACGCAAAAGATCCGTTTTTTCGCGATATTAAGTGGGTCACGTAGCCCAGCCGTGTGAGGCTGCTTGTCACAGGAAAAAGCGAAAAGACGATCGGCCTTCATGACGCCGTCAACCGCCGGTGATAACAGCGTTGTAACCCTCCGTTAAACACCCTCTGACATCACAAGGATAAGTCTGCTGGTGGTATAGATGATCCTGCTATAAGTCGCTAAAATTGTATGACAATTATGTCTTTTTTTATGTCATTTTTTGCTAAATGTATGTACGCAATTACTGTAATTCCGCGATGTGATAATGCTCTCGTATGGAGAAATAATTTCCGGGTATTACTACTCTAACAACGGCAGTGGGGAATGCGATTTTTCTAATGCCTTGTTTTGATGCCGATAAAATTGTTAATTCCGATTTTTCCCTACATGAAAGCGAATTAAAGCTGGAGTTTACCATGCACAAATTTACTAAAGCGCTGGCGGCCATTGGTCTCGCTGCGGTTATGTCACAATCAGCTATGGCGGAAAATATAAAACTGGGTTTTCTGGTGAAACAACCGGAAGAGCCATGGTTCCAGACTGAGTGGAAATTTGCTGATAAAGCAGGAAAAGATTTAGGGTTTGACGTCATTAAGATTGCGGTTCCGGATGGTGAGAAAACCCTCAACGCAATCGACAGCCTGGCGGCCAGCGGCGCGAAAGGTTTTGTCATCTGTACCCCCGATCCCAAGCTCGGGTCGGCGATTGTCGCCAAAGCGCGCGGCTATGACATGAAGGTCATTACCGTCGATGACCAGTTCGTCAACGCCAAAGGTAAACCGATGGAGAACGTGCCGCTGGTGATGATGGCGGCCAGCGAAATCGGCGCCCGCCAGGGGCAGGAGCTGTATAAAGAGATGCAGAAACGCGGCTGGGATGTCAAAGACACTGCGGTAATGGCTATCACCGCCGATGAGTTGGACACCGCCCGTCGTCGCACCACCGGCTCCATTGATGCCCTGAAGGCAGCCGGCTTCCCGGACGCGCAAATCTACCGCGTGCCGACAAAATCTAACGATATCCCGGGGGCGTTTGACGCCGGTAACTCGATGCTGGTCCAGCACCCGCAGGTGAAACACTGGCTGATCGTTGGGATGAACGACAACACCGTGCTCGGCGGCGTGCGTGCCACTGAAGGTCAGGGCTTTAAAGCACCGGATGTGATTGGCATCGGCATCAACGGTGTGGATGCGGTCAACGAACTGTCGAAGGCGCAACCGACCGGCTTCTATGGTTCCCTGCTGCCAAGCCCGGATATTCATGGCTATAAAACCAGCGAAATGCTCTACAACTGGGTCACCAAAGGCGTTGAACCGCCGAAGTTTACGGCGGTGACCGATGTGGTGCTGATTACCCGCGATAACTTCAAAGAAGAGCTGGCGAAAAAAGGGCTGTAACAGCCCGGTTGAACTGGCCCCCGCCGCGGCGGGGGCTGAGTGCTGAAGAGCGGAGTCGTTATGCAACAGTCTACCCCTTATCTCTCATTTCGCGGCATCACCATGACGTTCCCTGGCGTAAAGGCCTTGTCCGATATCAGTTTTGACTGCTACCCAGGACAGATCCACGCGCTGATGGGCGAAAATGGCGCAGGCAAATCGACGCTGCTGAAAATTCTCAGCGGTAACTACAATCCGACCGCCGGTCACCTGCAGATCGGCGGCCAGCAGATGGCGTTCAGCAATACCATGGCGGCGCTGAACGCCGGCGTGGCGATTATCTACCAGGAGCTGCATCTGATCCCGGAGATGACCGTCGCCGAAAATATCTATCTTGGCCAGCTGCCGCACAGAGGCGGTATCGTCAACCGATCGTTGCTCAATTATGAGGCCCGCCTGCAGCTGGAGCATCTGGGGCTGGATATCGACCCGGAGACGCCGCTGAAGTATCTCTCCATTGGCCAGTGGCAGATGGTGGAGATTGCCAAAGCGCTGGCGCGCAACGCCAAGATCATCGCGTTCGATGAACCGACCAGTTCGCTCTCCGCCCGCGAGATAGACAACCTGTTTCGCGTTATCCGCGAACTGCGGGAGGAGGGGCGGGTCATCATCTATGTTTCGCACCGGATGGAAGAAATTTTCGCCCTCAGCGATGCCATCACCGTCTTTAAGGATGGCCGCTATGTTTGCACCTTTGACGATATGCCGAGCGTCAGTCATGACGCGCTGGTCCAGGCAATGGTGGGACGCAATCTGGGGGATATTTACGGCTGGAAGCCTCGCCCCTATGGCGAAGAGCGGCTGCGCCTGGAGGAGGTCAAAGCGCCGGGCGTGCGTACGCCGGTCAGCCTCTCGGTACGCAGTGGTGAAATTGTCGGCCTGTTCGGGCTGGTGGGCGCCGGTCGCAGCGAACTGATGAAAGGCTTATTTGGCGGGACGCGGATCACCGGCGGTCAGGTGTATATCGATGGCCAACCCGTCGACATTCGTAAACCGGCCCAGGCCATTCGGGCCGGCATGATGCTGTGCCCGGAAGATCGCAAGGCGGAGGGGATTATTCCGGTTCACTCCGTGCGCGACAACATCAATATCAGCGCCCGGCGCAAGCATATTCACGCTGGCTGCCTGATCAACAACGCCTGGGAGGCGGACAACGCCGATCAGCATATCCAGTCGCTGAACATTAAAACGCCGGGCCCGGAACAGCTGATCATGAACCTGTCTGGCGGTAACCAGCAGAAAGCGATCCTTGGCCGCTGGCTGTCGGAAGAGATGAAGGTGATCCTGCTCGATGAGCCCACCCGCGGCATCGACGTCGGCGCCAAACATGAAATTTACAACGTGATATATGGCCTCGCCGCCTCAGGTGTTGCCGTGGTGTTTGCCTCCAGCGACCTGCCGGAAGTGCTGGGCGTCGCTGACCGCATCGTGGTGATGCGCGAAGGACAAATCGCCGGCGAACTGCTGCATGAAGAAGCCAATGAACAGCAGGCGTTAAGCCTTGCGATGCCAAAAGTGAGTCAGGCTGTCGCCTGAGTAAGGAGTAAATGATGTCATCAGTGACTACGTCCGGCGCTACCCGCTCTGCCTTTAGCTTTGCCCGCATTTGGGATCAGTTTGGCATGCTGGTGGTGTTTGCTGTGCTGTTTATCGGCTGCGTTATTTTTGTGCCCAACTTTGCCTCATTCGTCAATATGAAGGGACTGGGGCTGGCGATCTCGATGTCCGGGATGGTGGCCTGCGGCATGCTCTTCTGCCTGGCCTCCGGCGATTTTGACCTGTCGGTGGCGTCGGTTATCGCCTGCGCCGGGGTGACCACCGCGGTGGTGATTAATCTCAGCGAAAGCCTGTGGCTGGGGATTGCCGCCGGCCTGCTGCTGGGCGCGGTCAGTGGCCTGGTCAACGGCTTTGTCATTGCGCGCCTGAAGATTAACGCCCTGATCACCACCCTCGCGACGATGCAAATCGTCCGGGGTCTGGCCTACATTATCTCCGACGGTAAAGCGGTGGGGATTGAAGATGAGCGTTTCTTCACCCTCGGCTATGCCAACTGGTTTGGTCTGCCGGCGCCAATCTGGCTGACGGTCGCCTGTCTGGTGGTTTTCGGATTATTACTAAACAAAACCACCTTTGGTCGTAATACGCTGGCTATTGGCGGCAATGAAGAGGCGGCGCGCCTGGCCGGGGTCCCGGTGGTGCGCACCAAGATTATTATCTTTGTTCTCTCCGGTCTGGTATCGGCCGCCGCGGGGATCATTCTGGCGTCGCGGATGACCAGCGGCCAGCCGATGACCTCGATTGGCTATGAGCTGATTGTTATTTCAGCCTGCGTGCTGGGCGGGGTATCGCTGAAGGGCGGGATCGGCAAGATCTCCTACGTGGTCGCCGGGATCCTGATCCTCGGGACCGTGGAGAACGCGATGAACCTGCTGAACATCTCGCCATTCTCACAATACGTCGTGCGCGGGGTCATCTTGCTGGCGGCGGTGATTTTTGACCGCTACAAACAAAAAGCCAAACGTGCGGCCTGATTTTAGGCCGAACTTTTAAGTCTACAGAGTAATTACCGCCAGCGCCCGTTTCGCTGGCGGTAACTATCAAAAATGGCGAGGTTGGTCACACTGTCTATACTTACATGGCTAACATATAATTAACAACCAGCTTCGGCTGGCCATGATAAGGAGGAAACAGGGTGGATAACCAGATATCTGTACCGCCTGCGCTAACCGGAAACTACGCTTTTTTCTTTGACCTCGACGGTACTCTTGCCGATATCCAACCGCACCCCGATCAGGTGGTGATACCCGACAACACGCTGCAGGCGCTCAACGCGCTGGCCCAGCAGCAGGGTGGGGCGGTGGCATTGATTTCAGGGCGCTCAATGGCTGAACTTGACGCGCTAACCCATCCCTGGCGGCTACCGCTGGCCGGTGTTCACGGGGCAGAACGCCGTGATATCAATGGTAAAACCTATATCGTTTCTCTGCCGTCGGCGCTGCGCGATGAAATCGCGGCTGAACTGACCTCGGCGCTGCAGGCGCTTCCCGGCTGCGAGCTGGAGAGTAAAGAGATGGCCTTCGCGCTGCACTACCGTCAGGCTCCGCAGCAGCAGAGCGCGGTGCTGGAGCTGGCTCAGCGCATCGTTCAGCGCTACCCGCTGCTGGCACTGCAGCTGGGCAAGTGCGTGGTGGAGATTAAACCCCGCGGAGTGAACAAAGGGGAGGCGATCAGCGCCTTCATGCAGGAGGCGCCGTTTGCCGGTCGCGAACCGGTTTTTGTCGGCGATGATTTGACCGACGAGGCGGGATTCAGCGTGGTTAATCAACTGCAGGGGATGTCGGTAAAAGTCGGCGCCGGGGAAACTCAGGCGCACTGGCGGTTGGCGGATGCCGCCGCTGTAAGGACGTGGGTGCAACATCTGGCGTATGACGCGCAAATCGAAAGGAGGGATGACCATGAGTCGTTTAGTCGTAGTCTCTAACCGTATCGCCTTACCGGACGATAAAAAATCGAGCGCTGGCGGCCTGGCCGTCGGCATCCTGGGGGCACTGAAAGCGGCGGGGGGGCTGTGGTTTGGCTGGAGCGGCGAAATTGGTGATGACCAGCAGCCGCTGCAGCAGGTCTCCCGCGGAAATATCTCCTGGGCGTCGTTCAATCTGAATGAACGGGACCATGATGAATATTACAACCAGTTTTCCAATGCCGTGCTGTGGCCGGCCTTCCACTATCGTCTTGACCTGGTCAGCTTCCAGCGCGAAGCCTGGGAAGGGTATCAGCGGGTCAACGCGATGTTGGCCGACAAGCTTCTGCCGCTGATCGAGCCTGACGATACGCTGTGGATCCATGATTACCATCTGCTGCCTTTCGCCAGTGAACTGCGTAAGCGCGGAGTGAACAACCGGATCGGCTTCTTTTTGCATATTCCGTTCCCGACGCCGGAGATTTTTAACGCGCTACCGCCGCATGCCGAGCTGCTGGAGCAACTGTGCGATTACGATCTGCTGGGCTTCCAGACCGAAAGCGACAGAACCGCCTTTCTTGACAGCATTGCCATGCAGACCCGGCTCTCCGAGATCGGGGACAAACGCTATCAGGCATGGGGTAAGGCGTTCAGTACCGAGGTTTATCCGATTGGGATCGATCCGGACGAGATTACCCGCAACGCCAAAGGCCCGCTGCCACCGAAGCTGGCCCAGTTGAAGAATGAGCTGAAAAATGTGAAGAATATCTTCTCCGTGGAGCGCCTTGACTACTCGAAAGGGTTGCCGGAGCGATTCCTTGCCTATGAGACGCTGCTTGAGAAGTACCCTCAGCATCATGGCAAGATCCGTTATACCCAGATTGCGCCCACTTCCCGTGGCGATGTGCAGGCCTATCAGGATATCCGCCACCAGCTGGAAACGGCATCCGGACGCATCAATGGCCAGTTTGGCCAGCTTGGCTGGACCCCGCTCTACTACCTGAACCAGCATTTTGACCGTAAGTTGCTGATGAAGGTCTTCCGCTACTCTGACGTCGGGCTGGTGACGCCGCTGCGTGATGGCATGAACCTGGTGGCGAAAGAGTATGTCGCGGCGCAGGATCCGGATAACCCCGGGGTGCTGGTCCTGTCGCAGTTTGCCGGGGCGGCGCAGGAGCTGACCAGCGCGCTGATCGTCAACCCTTACGATCGCGATGAGGTGGCCACCGCGCTGGATCGCGCTCTCAGCATGCCGCTGGCGGAACGTATCGCCCGTCATTCAGCGATGCTGGACGTGATCAGAGAGAATGATATTCATAACTGGCAGGCGCGCTTTGTCGACGATCTGCAGCATATTTCGCCGCGCAGCGAGGAGAGCCGCCTGCGGGGGAAGATAGCCACCTTCCCTAAACTGGCCTAGTTCAGGAAAAGGGCTAACCGGCGTTAGCCCTTTTCAAGGGAAACCAGCAGGACATCGACGCCGCTACTGCCGACGATATTTTTCGCCGAGCAGGTGGCGCGCGAGAAAAGCGAGTGGTTGTGATTGCCGCAGATCACCAGATCGACCTTGTGCGACTGGCAAAAGTCTTTGACATGGTGACCCAGTTCGCCGCAGGCGATGGTCATTTTTTCTATCGGGTAGTCCGCCTGACGTGCCAGCTCATTGAGAAACTCCCGCGTTTCTTCCTGCATCAGCTCACGCAGATTTTCCATCATCGGTGCGGCGAACTGGTTATACATCTCCGGGTCCGTGGCGAAGGTAATAAAGCTCACTTTCGCGTTAACGGGGCGGGCAATCGACACCGCTTTTTTAATTAATATCTGACTCTCCGGCGTTGGCGCGACGGCAACCAGCAGATGTGAATAAGGCATCAGGCCTCCTTGAGATACGCGGAATAACCCTTTCTTCCATTCTTTACTCCTGTTTCCCCAGCGGCGCAAGGGCTGCTCCCGTGATTTGCGACGCTCTTCGCCAGTCCGTGTTTTCCCTACAAGATCACACAAATGAACCCATCTTTTTATTTAAAAGAAATGCTGTTTTATAAATGAGTGAAGTGGAGACATCGTCTCTTTGTCCTTTTGCCACCGGCGGTTGTTCCGTGGCAAAAACACAAAGGTAACGTCGTTTCACTGCTTTTAGTGTAGCCAGGTACCCACTCCCTTCCGGTGGCAAATCCGGAACGATTGTCGGCGTTCTTTTAAAAAAGACACAGGATCACGGCGATGAAAACACGAAAAATTGGACTGGCTAACTACCTGGCCTACGGCGCGGGCGATTTTCTCGGCGCCGGCACGACGGCGCTAACCGCCGCATGGCTGCTCTACTTTTACACCACCTTCTGCGGACTCTCCCCAATAGAGGCCACGCTTATATTTGCTTCTGCCCGCGTGCTGGATGCGGTGGTGAGCCCGCTGATGGGCTTTCTCACCGATAACTTCGGCACCACCTGGCTCGGCAAGCGCTTCGGCCGCAGAAAATTCTTTATTCTGCTCGGTATCCCGTGCGTATTCAGCTATTCAGCGATGT
Source organism: Klebsiella sp. H-Nf2 (assembly GCF_002806645.1). Taxonomy (NCBI): domain Bacteria; kingdom Pseudomonadati; phylum Pseudomonadota; class Gammaproteobacteria; order Enterobacterales; family Enterobacteriaceae; genus Klebsiella; species Klebsiella sp. H-Nf2. The sequence continues at coordinate 206,469 of NZ_PIBL01000005.1, read as the reverse complement.
GGGTCGGCGAGATGGGCTTCTGGTACTACCTCGTCACCTATCTGCTGTTTGATATGGTTTACACCATGATTCTGGTGCCCTACGAAACGCTGGTGCCGGAGATGACCGATGATTTTAAACAGAAAACCAAATTTTCCGGCGCGCGCATCTCGATGGCGCAAATGTCGGCGATTTTAGCCTCCTTTCTGCCGGGGATCCTCCTCACCTGGCTCGGGAAAGACAATGCCAGTTCATTCTTTTATGCCAGTCTGGTGTTCTCGGTCCTGTGCGCGGTGATGCTGACCTTCGTCTGGTGCTTCACGTGGGAACGGCCGCGTGAGGCGTGGTCAGAGGCGGCGCTGCGGGCGGAAGCGGAAAAACAAAACTTAACCCTCGCTCAGAGCCTCAATCGCCTGGTGATTGAGCTAAGCTCCACGCTGCGGATAAAAATTTTCCGCCAGCACCTCGGCATGTATCTGGGGGGCTATATCGCCCAGGACGTCTTCAATGCCGTGTTTACCTATTACGTGGTCTTTGTCCTGATGCAGGAAGCCTCTGTCGCCTCGAATCTGCTGGGGACGATGGCCATCTTCCAGTTTATCGCGGTGATCGCCATGATCCCGCTGTGCATTCGCTTTGGCCCCGCGCCGTCGTACCGCATGGTGGTGGTCCTGTTTGGCCTGAGCTCGCTCTCGTATGCGCTGCTCTATTACGCCGGACTGAGCGACGTCTATTCCTTATTGCTGCTCATCTCTGCTGTCGCCGGACTGGGACGCGGCGGGATTAATTACGTGCCGTGGAATACCTATACCTATATTGCCGACGTCGACGAGGCGATCACCGGCCAGCGCCGCGAAGGGATTTTTGCCGGCATCATGACGCTGACCCGCAAAGCCTCGCAGGCGGGGGCGGTGATGCTGGTGGGCATCATCATGCAACTGTCGGGGTTTGTTTCCGGGCAAAAAATACAACCGCCAGGGGTGAGTCATACCATTTTACTGATCCTCAGCGTCGGCACCCTGGTGGTGTTAGCCTGCGGCTTCCTCGTCTCGCTACGCTTCAAGCTCAACCTGCACACCCACAGCATCCTGCGCAGTGAAACCCTCAGAATGCGCGATCTCGGCTGTGCCCAGCCGGAACAGACCCGTGCGGAACACCGCGCGGTGGTCGAGATGCTGGCGGGGATGCCTTACGACTGCCTGTGGGGCAATAACAATATTGGCTATCTGAATCGTCATAAACCTGCTGCCCCGGCGCTCAACCAGGGCAGCGCTTTGAATTCGACATACACCCGAGGTTAACAACATGAAAGTTTGGCCAGTCAAACATAGCCCATTACTGTGTCAGCCTGAGCGTTTTATCGCCCGCAGCGAACTGCAGGCGCTGATCCGCAACGTGACGCAAAACCTGGTGAACATTAAGGATGAGAGCGGGCAATTTTTACTGCGCCTCGATGACGGGCGCGTGATCGATACCAAAGGCTGGGCCGGCTGGGAGTGGACCCACGGCGTTGGGCTGTACGGCATCTATCAGTATTATCAGCAAACCGGCGATATCGAGATGCGCGATATCATCGACCGCTGGTTTGCCGACCGCTTCGCCGAGGGGGCAACGACCAAAAACGTCAATACGATGGCCCCGTTCCTGACCCTGGCATACCGCTTTGAAGAGACCGGCCGGATGGCGTATCTGCCGTGGCTCGAAAGCTGGGCGGAATGGGCGATGCATGAGATGCCGCGCACCGAGCAGGGCGGCATGCAGCACATGACCCTGGCGGAGGAGAACCATCAGCAAATGTGGGATGACACGCTGATGATGACCGTGTTGCCGTTAGCCAAAATTGGCAAGCTGCTTAATCGCCCGCAGTATGTGGAGGAGGCGACCTATCAGTTCCTGCTCCATGTGCAGAACCTGATGGACCGGGAGACCGGGCTGTGGTTTCACGGCTGGAGCTATGAGGGGCGGCACAACTTTGCCCGGGCGCGCTGGGCGCGGGGCAACAGCTGGCTCACCATGGTGATCCCGGATTTTCTGGAGCTGGTGGATCTCCCCGAGGGGAACGCGGTACGGCGTTATCTGATGACGGTACTCGACGCACAGATTGCCGCCTTAGCAAAATGCCAGGACGACAGCGGCCTGTGGCATACCCTGCTGGACGATCCGCACTCTTATCTTGAGGCCTCCGCGACCGCCGGCTTTGCCTACGGCATTCTCAAAGCGGTGCGCAAGCATTACGTCGGGCAGCACTATGCCGGGGTGGCTGAAAAAGCGATTCGCGGGATTGTGCAGAATATTTCGCCGCAGGGGGAGTTGCTGCAGACCTCGTTTGGCACCGGAATGGGGTCAGACCTTGATTTTTATCGCCAGATCCCGCTTACCTCGATGCCCTATGGCCAGGCGATGGCGATCCTTTGTCTGACCGAGTATCTGCGTAAATATTTCTGAGCAGAGCGCCCCGCTGGCGGGGCGCCGAATAAAACTAACCCGGCTTTCGCCGGGTTACTGGTTACATACGCTCTACGGTCTCGATACCCAGGGTATCGAGACCCAGCTTGAGGGTTTTCGCTGTCAGCAGCGCCAGCTTCAGGCGGCTGTTGCGGATCTCTTCGCTTTCCGCGCTGAGGATCGGGCAGTGCTCGTAGAAGCCGGAGAACAGCCCCGCCAGATCGTACAGGTAGGCGCACATCACGTGCGGCGTCCCTTCGCGAGCGACCACGGAGAGGGTCTCTTCAAACTGCAGCAGGCGCGCTGCCAACTGGGCTTCGCGATCTTCGGCGATGACCACTGGTGCATCGTTCATCGCGTTTTCGTCGATGCCGGCTTTACGGAAGACGGAGAGCACGCGGGTATAGGCATATTGCATATACGGCGCGGTGTTGCCTTCGAACGCCAGCATATTATCCCAGTCAAAAACGTAATCGGTGGTGCGGTTTTTCGACAGATCGGCATATTTCACCGCGCCGATACCCACCACTTTCGCCAGATTTTCCAGCTCGTCAGCCGACATGTCCGGGTTCTTCTCCGCGACCAGGCGACGGGCGCGCTCCAGCGCTTCGTCCAGCAGATCGGCCAGCTTCACGGTGCCGCCGGCGCGGGTTTTAAACGGCTTGCCGTCTTTACCCAGCATCATACCGAACATATGGTGCTCCAGCGGCACGGCGTCCGGCACGTAGCCTGCTTTACGCACGATGGTCCACGCCTGCATCAGGTGCTGGTGCTGACGGGAGTCGATGTAATAGAGCACGCGGTCGGCGTGCAGCGTTTCATAGCGATACTTCGCGCAGGCGATATCGGTGGTGGTATAGAGGTAGCCGCCATCCTTTTTCTGGATGATGACGCCCATCGGTTCGCCTTCCTTGTTTTTGTACTCATCAAGGAACACCACGGTGGCGCCTTCGCTCTCGACGGCCAGCCCTTTGGCTTTCAGATCGGCGACGATCCCCGGCAGCATCGGGTTATACAGGCTCTCACCCATCACGTCATCGCGGGTCAGCGTCACATTCAGGCGATCGTAGGTGATCTGGTTTTGCGACATGGTGATGTCGACCAGCTTACGCCACATCTGCAGGAAGTACTGATCGCCGCCCTGCAGTTTAACCACGTAGCTACGCGCGCGCTCGGCAAAGGCTTCGTCTTCATCGTAGTGCTTTTTCGCTTCGCGATAGAAACCTTCGAGGTCGGCCAGGGCCATCTCACCGGCGTTTTCCTGCTGCTGTTTTTCCAGATACGCGATCAGCATGCCAAACTGGGTGCCCCAGTCGCCGACGTGGTTGGCGCGGATCACCTTATGACCCAGGAACTCCAGGGTACGGACTGAAGCATCACCAATGATGGTCGAACGCAGATGGCCGACGTGCATCTCTTTCGCCACGTTGGGGGCCGAGTAGTCGACGACGATGGTCTGCGCCTGTGGTTTCGTGACGCCCAGGCGCTCAGACTGCAGCGCGCGGTTGACGTTGTCCGCCAGAAACGCGGGATCGAGGAAAATATTGATAAAGCCCGGCCCGGCGATTTCAACCTTGCTGGCAATGCCGTTGAGGTCAAGATGAGACAGTACCTGCTCTGCAAGTTGTCGCGGCGCCATGCCCAGTTTTTTGGCGACAGCCATCACGCCGTTGGCCTGATAGTCACCGAACTGAACTTTTGCTGACTGGCGGACCTGAGGTTCGCAATCGGCAGGCGCGCCTGCCGCGATCAGGGCCTGGCTGACTTTTTCTGAGAGAAGAGCCTGAATATTCACCGGAATACCTTACGTGTAATGCGCCTGCCCCCGAGGGAGGCGGCGCCATAATGTGGACAAATTAGGGCGGGAGTATACTGCATTTGTCCCCGTCCGTCAGCATTGCGCGCGGCGCGGCGGCGTGCGCAATCCATCGCCGTTCGGTTGCCCGTCAGCAGGGCGGCGGTTGGTCCGCAGGCCGAAACACGGTAAATTACCTTTTCATTACTGACGAGCATCATTGACGAGCAAACCCATGGCAAACTGGCAGCAAATTGAACAACTGGCCGATATTACGGCGGATCTCCCGCGATTTTCCGATGCGCTTCAGCGCTTCACTGCGCGACTGGGGCTGGAGATAGTCGGACTCGACGCCGACCATATCTCCCTGCGCTGTCATCAGAATACCACGGCGGAACGCTGGCGCCGCGGTCTGGAACAGTGCGGAACCCTGCTGTCGGAGAATATGATCAACGGCCGGCCCATTTGCCTGTTCAAGCTGGCGGAGCCGGTCTGCGTGGCGCACTGGCGCTTCCATATCATTGAGCTGCCGTGGCCGGGTGAAAAGCGTTATCCCCATGAAGGCTGGGAGCATATTGAAATTGTCCTGCCTGGCGATCCGGCAACCTTAAATGCCCGTGCTCTGGCGCTGCTGGCCGATGACGGACTCAGCCAGCCGGGGATCGTCGTCAAAACCAGTTCGCCGAAAGGGCAGCATGAGCGTCTGCCGAACCCCACTCTGGCGGTGACCGACGGTAGCGTGACGGTGAAATTTCATCCGTGGTCTATTGAACAAATCGTCGCCAGCGAGCAAGCTGATACATAACAGTGTGAAGCGGCGCGGCGTCTGTGGCGCGAAATCGTGACATGCTCGAAGGATGGTCTGGATCAGGGAGAGGGAAATGGCGGTACTGGAAGTCTGTTGCTATAGCGCGGCGTGCGCCCGGGAGGCTGAGCGCTGCGGTGCCGATCGCATCGAGCTCTGCGCCGCGCCGCAGGAAGGGGGATTAACGCCCTCTTATGGGGTGCTGGTCTCGGTCCGCAAGGCGATGACCATTCCGGTGCATCCGATTATTCGCCCCCGCGGTGGCGATTTCTGCTACATCGAGGCGGAGTTCGCCTCGATGCTTGCCGATGTTCAGATGGTACGTGAGCTGGGGTTCCCTGGTCTGGTGACCGGCGTGCTGGATGCTGATGGCCATGTGGATATTCCGCGGATGAAAAAAATAATGGCGGCGGCAGGACCGCTGGCGGTGACCTTTCATCGCGCGTTCGATCTGTGTGCCGACCCGCGTCAGGCCTGGAATACACTGGGTGAGCTGGGGATTAAACGTATCCTGACTTCCGGTCAGCAACCCTCAGCGGAGAAAGGTATTTCATTAATTACGGAACTTATTGCCGCAGGGGATACTCCAATCATTATGGCCGGTGCGGGAGTCCGCGCCGCGAACCTGCCGCTGTTTCTGCAGGCGGGGGTGAAAGAGGTTCATAGCTCTGCAGGCCAGTGGTTGCCATCGGAAATGCGCTTTCGTCATCCAGGCGTTTCGATGTCAGCCGATCCTGATGCGGACGAATACAGGCGCTACGCCGTTAATGGCGAAGCGGTGGCGGAGATGAAAAGGATTATCTCCGCCTGGAGAAGTTAAACGGTTTTTTTGCTGCACATCATGTCGCCCAATATGATGATTGCCCGTACCAGGCCCCTGCCCATTAAACAGGGGCCTTTTTTTATCTCGCTTTTTTCGCCAGCGACTGCTGCGTTTCCGGTTTGGTGGCGATAATCACCGCGCGCAGCGGAGCCGGATAGCCTTCCACGGTTTTGCGCTGATCCTGCGGGTCGAGGAAATCGGCCAGTGATTCACTGGTCATCCATTCGGTGCGCCGCTGCTCCTCAGTCGAGGTGACGCAGGCATCGACGATGCGCACATCGATAAACCCGCACTTCTCCAGCCACATTTTCAGGGCCGCCGCCGAGGGGATAAAATAGACGTTGCGCATCTGCGCATAGCGTTCGCCCGGAACCAGCACCGTATTTTCATCCCCTTCGACCACCAGCGTCTCCAGCAACAGCTCGCCTCCCGGCGCCAGCTGATCTTTCAACTGCCACAGGTGGTCCAGCGGCGAGCGGCGATGGTAAAGCACGCCCATCGAGAACACGGTGTCAAAAGCTTCCAGCGCCGGCAGCTGTTCGATACCCAGCGGCAGCAGATGCGCCCGCTGATCGTTACCGAGCAGCTTACGGACCGCTTCAAACTGGCACAGGAACAGCTGGGTGGGATCGATGCCGACCGCCAGATGTGCGCCAGCGCCGATCATTCGCCACATGTGATAGCCGCTGCCGCAGCCCACGTCGAGGATAGTCCGCCCGGTGAGGTCGGACAGGTGCGGCAGGACACGCTCCCACTTCCAGTCAGAGCGCCATTCGGTATCAATGTTAATGCCGTACAGCGAATAAGGGCCTTTGCGCCATGGCATCAGGTTTTTTAGCAGATTTTCTACCCGCAGCTGATGGCCTTCGCTAAGCGGCGTTTCGCTCTCGGCGGTGACGCTGTGCAGGAGGTCCAGACGCCAGGGCGTTAATTCAGGGAGAAACTCAACGGCACGCTCCCATTCGCGAAACTTGCCGTGCAGGGCTTCGCGCTGCCAGGTGGCTACCTGAGCTGGCAAGGTTTCCAGCCATTGAGATAGCGGGCTTTTGGCGATCAGCTGATAGAAATTACTGAAGTCGATCATGCCTGCTCCCCGGATTTTACTGCCACCAGCGAGCCAAAGTTAAAGCACTGGAACCACAGTTCGGCATGTTCAAACCCAGCCTGATGCAGGCGGGCTTTATGGGTTTCCACGGAGTCCGTCAGCATCACGTTTTCCAGCATGCTGCGTTTCTGGCTGATCTCCAGCTCGCTGTAGCCGTTAGCGCGTTTAAAGTCATGATGCATATTGAACAACAGTTCGCCAACGTGGGAATCTTCGAAGCTGAATTTCTCCGAGAGCACCAGCGCGCCGCCGGGGTTGAGCCCCTGATAGACTTTATTCAGGATCGCCTGGCGATCGCCCGGCTCGAGGAACTGAATGGTAAAGTTCAGGATAACCAGCGAGGCGTTTTCAATGGCCACCGCACGGATATCCCCTTCAATCACCTCGACCGGCGTCGGGGCTTTATAGGCGTCAATATGGCGGCGGCAGCGTTCCACCATCGCCGGGGAGTTATCGATGGCGATAATGCGACATCCCGGATGGCTAATACTGCGGCGCACGGAAAGGGTGGCGGCGCCCAGCGAACAGCCAAGATCGTAAACCTGAGTGTTGGGCTGAACGAAGCGCTCGGCCAGCATGCCGATCATCGAGATGATATTGGAATAGCCGGGCACAGAACGCTGGATCATATCGGGGAAGACTTCAGCAACCCGTTCATCAAAGGTCCAGTCGCCGAGGCTGGCAATCGGCGCGGAAAAAAGCGTATCGCGGTGAGACATAACGTTAAACCCGAAAAAACGAAAACGGCGTATTGTGCGCTAACGGAGGGAGAAAACCAACTCCCAGGGCATATACCAGAGATTGGCCAGCACCATCAGCAACAACGCGCACCAGGTCGCGCTCATGCCGGAGCGGCGCCAGTGGTAGACGCGGTGATGAAAACCCCAGGAGTGCATCAGTCGCCCGACAATCAATAAAATGCCGCAAACGTGCACCATCCAGGTCTGGGCGCCATTCATCTCCATAAATAGCAGCAAAATGAGGCCAATCGGCACATATTCGACGGCATTACCGTGAACGCGGATGGCAACCTGCAGCTCGCTAAAGCCGCCGTCACCGTAGCCCACATGGTACTGGGTGCGTAAACGCACCACGTCGAAAGAAAACTTCACTAACAATAACGCACCTAAAACGGCATACAGCGCGCTGACCATACGAAAACTCCCTTTAACTCTGGCAGATGGCTCCGATTATGATAGCAGGATATCAGAAAAGGGAGGATTGCTGCGGAATCGACGGCGCATTTCCTGCCGCCGGCAGGGCGGTGCGCAGATCGCTCCACAGCGTATCCACCAGTGTCGGCGCGTAAGCAATGTCTGGGGTATGCAGGAACAGCCACGGGGTGCCAGACTGATGCCACTTCGGCAGGGTCTGCAGCCAGACGCGAAACAGTTCCCGGTTGTGGGCCATGTCGTCACCGCCTATAAAGCGCACCATCGGCTGCCGGGCGGTCATCACCGCATGTACCGGCACTTTGGGTTTCTTTTTCTGCGCGTCGATCATCGCCGGGCTGGTGGCCGCGGCGCTGTGGACCGGGCGGCTGTCGAGGATCACGCGGTTAACGTTGCGCTCGTGCAGCCCGCGATTGAGCTGCTGTTCCGCTTCGCCTTTGGCGAAGAATTCGGGGTGACGAACCTCGACGCCGTAGGTGAAATCCTTCGGCAGCCCGTCGAGAAATTGCCATAGCGCGGGGAGATCGCGAGGACCGAACGTCGCCGGCAGCTGCAGCCAGTACTGGCCGATGCGCGAGGCCAGCGGCGCCAGGCGGGCAAAAAATTCACTGCTTAACTCGTCGCAATGACGCAGGGCGGCCTGGTGCGAGATGGTGGCCGGGAATTTGAAGCAGAAGCGGAAGTCATCGTGGGTCTGTTCATACCAGCGGGTGACTATCTCCGGCTTCGGCAGCGCATACAGGGTAGTGTTGCCCTCCACGCAATTGAAGTGGCGGGCATACTCTTCAAGGCTGGTGATGCCAAGGCGCACCCATTTCGGGTGCGACCACTGGGGAAGCCCAATATAAATCATAACGCCGTGAGGATCTCCTCGGTGCTGCGCACCCGGCCGATGCGCGGGAAAATATGCGTCATGCTGCCCTGATGCTGTTCGGCGGAGGCGGCGCTGCAGGCATCTTCGGCGATGATCAGGTTAAAACCCAGCTCCCAGGCGTTGCGGGCGGTGGATTCGACGCCGATATTGGTGGAGATGCCGCAGAGAATAATGGTGTCGATACCGCGGCGGCGCAGCTGAAGCTCAAGGTCGGTGCCATAGAACGCGCCCCACTGGCGTTTGGTCACTTCGATATCGCTCTCCTGCTTACCGAGCGTAGCCGGGTAGGTCCACCAGTTTTCAGGCAGCGTATGCGCCCCGGCCTGAGCGTCGACAGGCTGTTTCAGCGCTTCAGCGAAATCGGCCGACCAGCCGACGCGGACCATGATGACCGGTGAACCCTGTTGTCGACACTGGTCTGCCAGACGAGCGGCACGCGCCACCACCTCGTCAGCCCGATGCGGTCCGCCGGCGAAAGGCAGAATGCCTTCCTGCAGATCGATCACCACCAGCGCCGTTTTTTTTGCATTGAGTTCTAACATGGTATCCCCGTATCTTGTTCTGTTGTCAGGCGGCTACAATACCTGCGCGGCTTCCGCAAAAGGGTAACAAATATTGTTAATTTATGTGAGTGTAGACGTTAAGCGCGCAGCAAAGCAGCGTACATCGTGCGTCGGACTTATCGAACGACAGAATTTCCAGTATAATAGCCGCCTTTTTTCATTCAGTTGTGACATCAGCTAAAGCTGCGACCTCGTCGCCTGCAGGGCAGACGACAATCCGCCGACGGCTAAGTTAAGGGATATCTCATGCGTACAGAATATTGCGGACAGCTTCGACAGTCCCACGTTGGGCAGCAGGTGACTCTGTGTGGTTGGGTCAACCGCCGTCGCGATCTCGGTAGCCTCATTTTTATCGACATGCGCGACCGCGAAGGCATCGTTCAGGTGTTTTTCGACCCGGATCGTGCGGATGCGTTGAAATTAGCCTCTGAACTGCGTAATGAGTTCTGCATTCAGGTCACTGGCACCGTCCGCGCGCGTGAAGAGAAAAACATCAACGCGGACATGGCCACCGGCGCCATCGAAGTGCTGGCCTCCGATCTGACGATCATTAACCGCTCAGAATCGCTGCCGTTGGACTCCAATCACGTCAACACCGAAGAAGCGCGTCTGAAATACCGTTACCTCGACCTGCGTCGTCCGGAAATGGCGCAGCGTCTGAAAACCCGCGCGAAAATCACCAGCTTTGTGCGCCGCTTTATGGATGACCATGGCTTCCTCGACATCGAAACCCCGATGCTGACTAAAGCTACCCCGGAAGGCGCTCGCGATTACCTCGTGCCTTCCCGCGTGCATAAAGGCAAATTCTACGCGCTGCCGCAGTCCCCGCAGCTGTTCAAACAGCTGCTGATGATGTCCGGGTTCGATCGTTACTATCAGATCGTTAAATGCTTCCGCGATGAAGACCTGCGTGCCGACCGTCAGCCTGAATTTACCCAGATCGACGTGGAAACCTCCTTTATGACCGCGCCGCAGGTGCGTGAGATCATGGAAGCGATGGTGCGTCAGCTGTGGCTGGAAATTAAAGGCGTCGACCTGGGCGATTTCCCGATCATGACCTTCGCCGAAGCCGAACGTCGTTACGGCTCCGATAAACCAGATCTGCGTAACCCGATGGAGCTGGTGGACGTCGCCGACCTGCTGAAGTCCGTGGAATTCGCGGTCTTTGCCGGCCCGGCCAACGATCCGAAAGGGCGCGTGGCGGCGCTGCGCGTCCCGGGCGGTGCCTCTCTGACCCGCAAGCTGATTGACGAATACGGCAACTTTGTGAAGATCTACGGCGCGAAGGGGCTGGCTTATATTAAAGTGACCGAGCGTGCGAAAGGCATGGACGGGATCAACAGCCCGGTGGCGAAATTCCTGACCGCTGAGATCGTGGAAGCCATCCTTGAGCGCACCGGCGCGCAGGACGGCGATATGATCTTCTTCGGCGCCGACAACAAGAAAGTGGTGGCTGACGCGCTGGGCGCGCTGCGTCTGAAGCTCGGTAAAGACCTGAGCCTGACTGACGAAAGCAAATGGGCGCCGCTGTGGGTGATCGACTTCCCGATGTTCGAAGACGACGGCGAAGGCGGCCTGACGGCGATGCACCATCCGTTCACCTCGCCAAAAGATATGACGGCGGACGAGCTGAAAGCCGCGCCGGAAGAGGCTGTAGCCAACGCCTACGATATGGTCATTAATGGGTATGAAGTCGGCGGCGGTTCTGTGCGTATCCACCGCGGCGACATGCAGCAAACCGTATTTGGCATTCTGGGCATTAACGAGCAAGAGCAGCGTGAAAAATTCGGCTTCCTGCTGGATGCGCTGAAATACGGTACGCCGCCGCATGCAGGCCTGGCGTTCGGTCTTGACCGCCTGACTATGCTGCTGACCGGTACCGATAACATCCGCGACGTTATCGCCTTCCCGAAAACCACCGCGGCGGCCTGTCTGATGACCGAAGCGCCAAGCTTCGCGAATCCGGCCTCGCTTGGTGAACTGGGTATTCAGGTTGTGGAGAAAGAGACAAAAGCGTCTCTGGAGAACAAGTAATATGTCATTTAAGCTGCCCGTTTCGGTGCTGGTGGTGATATACGCCGAAGATACGAAACGGGTGCTGATGTTACAGCGGCGCGACGATCCCGCGTTCTGGCAGTCGGTGACCGGCAGCCTGGAAGCAGGAGAGACCGCGCTGCAGGCCGCCGCGCGTGAAGTAAAGGAAGAGGTCGCCATTGATGTTGCCTGCGAGCAACTGACCTTAATTGACTGTCAGCGCACGGTGGAGTTCGAGATATTTTCTCATTTGCGTCATCGCTATGCGCCGGGTGTAGAGCGCAATACAGAATTCTGGTTCTGTCTTGCGCTGCCTCATGAGCGGGAGATTACCTTCACCGAACATCTGGCCTACCGCTGGGTCAGCGCGACGGAAGCCGCTGCGCTGACCAAGTCGTGGAGCAACCGGCAGGCGATTGAAGAATTTGTAATTAACGCCGCCTGAAAGGGCGCGCTTTTTGGAGAGTTTTTTATGGCAGGTCATAGTAAATGGGCCAACACCAAACACCGCAAAGCGGCACAGGATGCTAAACGCGGTAAAATCTTTACGAAAATCATTCGCGAGCTGGTGACTGCGGCGCGTCTGGGCGGCGGCGACGCGGCTTCCAACCCGCGTCTGCGTGCAGCCGTTGATAAAGCGCTGTCTAACAACATGACGCGCGACACCCTGAACCGCGCCATCGCGCGCGGCGTCGGCGGTGATGAAGACGCGAACATGGAAACCATCATTTACGAAGGCTATGGCCCTGGCGGTACCGCGGTAATGGTGGAATGTCTGTCCGACAACCGTAACCGTACCGTTGCGGAAGTGCGTCACGCCTTCACCAAAACCGGTGGTAACCTCGGTACCGACGGCTCCGTGTCCTATCTGTTCAGTAAGAAAGGCGTCATCTCCTTCGAGAAAGGCGATGAAGACACCATCATGGAAGCGGCGCTGGAAGCTGGCGCAGAAGACGTGGTGACCTATGACGACGGCGCCATCGACGTCTACACCGCGTGGGAAGAGATGGGCGCCGTGCGCGACGCGCTGGAAGCCGCTGGCCTGAAAGCCGACGCTGCCGAAGTCTCGATGATCCCGTCCACCAAAGCGGATATGGATGCCGAGACGGCGCCGAAGCTGCTGCGTCTGATCGATATGCTCGAAGACTGCGACGACGTGCAGGAAGTGTACCATAACGGCGAGATCTCCGATGAGGTCGCAGCCACCCTGTGATGCAGTCGCATCCACGGTTAACCGGAGGCGCGTGATGGCTATTATTCTCGGCATTGACCCGGGGTCGCGCGTCACCGGTTATGGCGTGATCCGTCAGGTCGGACGGCAGTTGAGCTACCTTGGCAGCGGATGCATTCGCACCAAAGTGGACGATCTGCCGTCGCGGCTGAAGCTGATTTACGCTGGGGTGACAGAGATCATCACCCAGTTCCAGCCCGACTATTTCGCCATTGAGCAGGTCTTTATGGCGAAGAACGCCGATTCGGCGTTAAAGCTCGGGCAGGCGCGGGGAGTGGCGATTGTTGCAGCGACCAATCAGTCGCTGCCGGTGTTTGAATACGCCGCCCGCCAGGTCAAGCAGACCGTTGTCGGGATCGGCAGTGCCGAAAAGAGCCAGGTCCAGCACATGGTGCGTACCTTGCTCAAGCTGCCTGCCAATCCGCAGGCGGATGCGGCGGATGCGCTGGCGATTGCCATCACCCACTGCCATGTTAGCCAGAATGCCGCTCAGATAAGTGAGACCCGGCTCAATCTGGCGCGAGGGCGCTTACGATAATCGCAAATCAGGCTGGATATCTATCCAGCTTTTTTTATGATACCGCCAGATACTTAGACCATAACGCAGGAGCCCCATGTGATAGGCAGACTCAGAGGCATCATTCTCGAAAAACAACCCCCGCTGGTGTTGCTGGAAACGGCGGGCGTCGGCTATGAAGTGCATATGCCAATGACCTGCTTCTATGAGCTGCCGGAGGCCGGTCAGGAGGCGATAGTCTTTACCCACTTTGTGGTGCGTGAAGATGCCCAGCTGCTGTATGGTTTTAACAACAAACAGGAACGTACGCTGTTTAAAGAGCTGATTAAAACCAACGGCGTAGGGCCAAAGCTGGCGCTGGCGATCCTCTCCGGCATGTCGGCGCAGCAGTTCGTCAACGCCGTTGAGCGGGAAGAAGTCGCCTCGCTGGTGAAGCTGCCGGGGATTGGCAAAAAAACCGCAGAACGCCTGATCGTCGAGATGAAAGACCGCTTCAAAGGGCTGCACGGCGACCTGTTCACTCCGGCGGCCGATCTGGTGCTGACTTCACCGGCAGGCCCGACGGCAGATGATGCCGAACAGGAAGCGGTTGCCGCGCTGGTCGCGCTGGGCTATAAACCGCAGGAGGCCAGCCGGATGGTAAGCAAGATCGCGCGTCCGGACGCCAACAGTGAAACGCTAATCCGCGAAGCGCTGCGCGCCGCGTTGTGAGGTAAGGGATGATTGAAGCAGACCGGCTGGTATCGGCAGACAGCAGCGGCGCAGAAGAGGCCGTTGACCGCGCCATCCGCCCAAAATTGCTGGCAGAGTATGTCGGCCAGCCGCAGGTGCGCTCGCAGATGGAGATCTTTATCCAGGCGGCGAAACTGCGCGGCGACGCCCTCGATCACCTGCTGATTTTTGGCCCGCCTGGGTTGGGGAAAACCACTCTGGCGAACATTGTCGCCAATGAGATGGGGGTGAATCTGCGCACCACCTCCGGCCCGGTGCTGGAGAAAGCAGGCGATCTCGCCGCGATGCTGACCAACCTCGAACCGCACGACGTGCTGTTTATCGATGAGATCCATCGCCTTTCGCCGGTGGTGGAAGAGGTGCTCTACCCGGCGATGGAAGACTATCAACTGGATATTATGATTGGCGAAGGTCCGGCGGCGCGCTCCATCAAAATCGATCTGCCGCCGTTTACCCTGATCGGCGCCACCACCCGGGCCGGTTCATTGACCTCACCGCTGCGCGACCGCTTTGGCATCGTGCAGCGTCTGGAGTTCTATCAGATACCCGATCTACAGCATATTGTCAGCCGCAGCGCCCGCCATATGGGGCTGGAGATGAGCGACGAAGGCGCGCTGGAAGTGGCCCGTCGTTCACGCGGCACGCCGCGTATTGCCAACCGTCTGCTACGTCGGGTGCGCGACTTCGCGGAAGTGCGCCATGACGGCACCATCTCTGCCGACATTGCCGCCCAGGCGCTGGATATGCTGAATGTCGATGCGGAAGGGTTCGACTATATGGACCGCAAACTGCTGCTGGCGGTGATAGATAAATTCTTTGGTGGGCCGGTGGGGCTGGATAACCTTGCCGCCGCGATCGGCGAAGAGCGGGAAACCATTGAAGATGTGCTGGAGCCTTATTTAATTCAGCAGGGCTTTCTGCAGCGTACGCCGCGGGGAAGAATGGCGACGGTGCGGGCCTGGAATCATTTCGGCATTACGCCGCCGGAAATGCCATAGTGCGTTGCGGCAGAGCAGTGCATGTGGAGGCCCGGTCAACAGCATGACCGGGCTTTTTCATTTTCAGCTGGCGGCTTTTTTCGTCATGCTGAGGATAAACAGCGCGGCGGCGCACAGCACCACCGATGGCCCTGCGGGGGTATCGTAGAAGGCCGATAGGGTCAGCCCCCCGGTGACCGCCAGCATGCCCACGCCTACTGCCACGGCGGCCATCTGCTCCGGTGTACGGGCAAAACGGCGGGCGGTGGCGGCAGGGATAATCAGCAGGGAAGTGATGATCAGCGCGCCGACGAACTTCATCGCCACGCCGATAGTCAGGGCGGTGACCAGCATCAACAGCAGCTTGACCCGCTGCAGCTTCACGCCATCGACAAACGCCAGATCCGGACTGATGGTCATCGCCAGCAGAGGTCGCCACTGCCAGAGCAGGATACCAATCACAATCACTACGCCAATGGCGATGGCAATCAAATCCTGCGGCGTCACTGCCAGCAGATCGCCGAACAGGTATGCCATCAGATCGACGCGGACGTTAGACATCAGACTGACCACCACCAGCCCCAGCGACAGTGCGCTGTGCGCCATGATGCCCAGCAGGGTATCGATCGCCAGATGGGGGCGTTTCTCCAGCCATACCAGCCCGCCGGCCAGCAGCAGGGTTACGGCGATCACCGCATAAAACGGATTGACGTTAAGCAGTAAGCCGAAAGCGACGCCGAGCAGCGACGCATGCGCCAGCGTATCGCCAAAATAGGACATGCGGCGCCAGACCACAAAGGAGCCCAGCGGACCGGCGGCACAGGCCAGCATCATCCCGGCAAGCCAGCCAGGTAACAGAAGTTCAATCATTAGCGGCTGTTTCCCCGACGCAGTACAATTCGCCCCTGAAGGTCGTGGCGGTGATTATGGTGGTGGCGGTAAATTCCCAGCTGTTCCGCGCCGCGCGGGCCGAACATGGAGATAAACTCCGGATGCATGGAGACCACCTCCGGCGCGCCGGAGCAGCAGATATGCTGGTTCAGGCACAGGACTTCGTCGGTTTTCGCCATCACCAGATGCAGGTCGTGCGATACCATCAGCACTGCGCAGTCCAGTTCATGGCGCAACTGGTCGATAAGATCGTAAAGCGCTACCTGGCCATTGACGTCAACCCCCTGGGTTGGTTCATCCAGCACCAGCAGCTGTGGGCGGTTGAGCAGGGCGCGGGCCAGCAGTACGCGCTGGGTTTCGCCGCCGGAGAGTTTTTGCATCGGCGCGTCGATCAGATGCCCGGCCTGCACACGTTTCAGTGCCGGCAGGATGTCGTCTTTGCGGGTACCCGGGCGCAAACGCAGGAAGCGGCTGACGGTCAGCGGCAGCGTGGCGTCAAGATGCAGCTTCTGCGGCACATAGCCGATCCGCAGGCGTTCTTCCCGCTTGATGACACCTTCTGTCGGTGCTACCAGCCCCAGAACCACCCGCACAAGGGTCGATTTACCGGCGCCGTTCGGGCCCAGTAGCGTTAATATTTTGCCTGGCGTGAGTGCCAGCGAGATGTCAGACAGCACGCGGCGTTGGCCAAAGGCCACCGACACATTTTCCAGCATAACAAGGTTTGTCATAGTAATTTAGGGTTGCACAAGCTAGTGAATGTTATAATATCACATCACATTCACTCGTTTCGATGACTAGACGCATTATGTTACATAAAAATACGCTTCTTTGCGCTGGACTTAGCGCTGTTTTTTTGTTCGCGCAGGTTCCGCTGGCCAGCGCCGCCGTAGTGACTTCCATGAAACCGCTGGGCTTTATTGCAGCTGCTATCGCCGATGGGGTGACAGATACTCAGGTGCTATTGCCCGACGGCGCCTCAGAGCATGACTATTCACTGCGGCCTTCTGATGTAAAACGCTTACAGAACGCAGACTTAGTGGTATGGATTGGTCCGGAAATGGAAGCCTTTATGGATAAGTCGACGCAAAGCATTGCGGCGAATAAAAAGGTGACCATCGCGGAGCTGGATGGGGTGAAGCCGCTGCTGATGACCGGCGCTGACGACGATGACGATCATGATGGTCATGACCACGGCGCAGCAGAAAAAAGTGACGGCGATCACCATCACGGTATTTACAATATGCATCTGTGGTTATCCCCAGAGATAGCGCGGCTTTCGGCGGTTGCAATCCACGATAAATTATTGGAACTTATGCCGCAGAGTCGAGCCAAACTCGACAGCAACCTGCAGCAGTTCGAGGCCGCGCTGGCGGCAACTGACAAGCAGGTTAGCAATGAGCTGGCACCGCTGAAAGGGAAGGGCTATTTCGTTTTTCATGACGCCTACGGTTACTTTGAAAAACACTACGGTTTGACCTCACTGGGGCACTTTACCGTCAACCCTGAAATACAGCCTGGTGCGCAGCGTTTACACGAAATCAGAACACAACTGGTTGAGCAGAAGGCCACGTGCGTTTTTGCTGAGCCACAGTTCAGGCCAGCGGTTATCGAAGCTGTTGCCCGGGGCACGTCTGTGCGCATGGGAACCCTGGATCCGCTGGGTACTGGAATTACGTTGGGTAAAGCGAGTTACCCACAATTCCTGACCCAGCTGGCGAATCAGTATTCGAGCTGCCTGAAAGGAGATTAACGAGGAAGTGAATACGTGCAACAGATAGCCCGCGCTGTCACTCAGGCATTCAACAATCTGCCACGACCTCATCGCGTCATGTTGGGGTCGCTTAGCGTTCTTACCTTAGCGGTCGCCGTCTGGCGACCCTACATTTACCACCCGGAATCCGCCCCCATCGTCAGAACCATTGAACTGGAAAAAAGCGAGATCCGTTCCCTGCTGCCGGAAGCCTCCGAGCCGATCGACCAGGCCCCGCAGGAAGAAGAAGCCATTCCTCAGGATGAACTCGACGAGAAGGCCGATACCGATGCCGGCGGTCACGAATATGTGGTGTCGACCGGCGATACGCTCAGCAGCATCCTGAACCAGTACGGTATCGATATGGGTGATATCGCCCAGCTTTCCTCCGCCGATAAAGAGCTGCGTAATCTGAAGATTGGCCAGCAGCTCTCCTGGACTCTGACCGCGGACGGCGATCTGCAGAGTCTGACCTGGGAGATGTCCCGCCGTGAAACCCGCACTTATACCCGTGTGGATAACGGTTTTAAAATGAGCAGCGAGCTGCAGAAAGGCGACTGGGTCAACAATGTGCTGAAGGGCACCGTCGGCGCCAGCTTTGTCTCCAGCGCACGAGACGCCGGGCTGACCAGTACCGAAATCAGCGCGGTGATCAAGGCCATGCAGTGGCAGATGGATTTCCGTAAGCTGAAAAAAGGCGACGAGTTCTCGGTATTGATGTCGCGCGAAATGCTCGACGGTAAGCGCGAGCAAAGTCAGCTGCTGGGCGTGCGTTTGCGCTCCGATGGTAAAGACTACTTTGCTATCCGTGCCGAAGACGGCAAATTCTACGATCGTAACGGGACGGGGCTGGCGAAAGGCTTTATGCGCTTCCCGACGGCGCGTCAGTTCCGCGTCTCCTCTAACTTTAACCCGCGTCGTCTGAACCCGGTCACCGGGCGCGTCGCGCCGCACCGTGGCGTCGATTTCGCGATGCCGCAGGGGACGCCAGTGCTGGCGGTCGGCGATGGTGAAGTGGTGGTGGCCAAGCGCAGCGGCGCTGCCGGGTATTATGTTGCTATCCGCCATGGTCGCACCTATACCACCCGCTATATGCACTTGCGTAAGCTGCTGGTGAAACCGGGGCAGAAAGTGAAGCGCGGCGATCGTATCGCGCTGTCGGGGAATACCGGCCGCTCTACCGGACCGCATCTGCACTACGAAGTGTGGATCAACCAGCAGGCGGTCAACCCGCTGACGGCTAAGCTGCCGCGTACCGAAGGGCTGAGCGGTTCCGACCGTACCGATTACCTGGCGCAGGTCAAAGAGGTCGTCCCGCAGCTGCGGTTTGACTAACTACCGGTCAGTGGAAAGCCGGTGCCCCAGGGCGCCGGCTTTTTCTTTTGTAGGTTACCCAACGTCTCGCTACACTATCCCATTATCTTGATTAAGCAGTCGACCTGCGGATTGGGCATGGAAACGAAAAAAAATAATATTGAGTTTATCCCTAAGTTTGAGAAATCCTTTTTACTGCCGCGCTACTGGGGCGCGTGGCTGGGCGTCTTTGCCTTCGCTGGCATCGCGCTGACGCCGCCTTCCTTTCGCGATCCGATCCTCGGCAAACTCGGCCGCTTCGTAGGGCGTTTGGCGAAAAGCTCGCGGCGCCGGGCGCAGATTAATTTGCTGTACTGTTTTCCGGAAAAAAGCGAGCGCGAACGGGAAGCGATCATCGACGCCATGTATGCCTCGGCGCCGCAGGCGATGGTGATGATGGCCGAGCTGGGCCTGCGCGATCCGCAAAAAATCCTTGCCCGCGTCGACTGGCAGGGGAAAGAGATCATCGACGAGATGCAGCGTAATAACGAGAAAGTGATTTTCCTCGTTCCGCATGCCTGGGGCGTGGATATCCCGGCGATGCTGATGGCCTCCGGTGGGCAGAAGATGGCGGCGATGTTCCACAACCAGGGTAACCCGGTCTTTGATTACGTGTGGAATACCGTGCGCCGTCGTTTTGGCGGGCGTATGCACGCGCGCAACGACGGAATCAAACCGTTTATTCAGTCGGTGCGCCAGGGCTACTGGGGTTACTATCTGCCCGACCAGGATCACGGCGCAGAGCACAGTGAATTTGTGGATTTCTTTGCTACCTACAAGGCGACGCTGCCAGCGATTGGCCGTTTAATGAAGGTATGCCGCGCCCGCGTCGTACCGCTGTTCCCGGTCTATGATGGCCAAACGCATCGGCTGACGGTGCTGGTCCGTCCACCAATGGACGATCTGCTGGACGCTGACGATACGACGATCGCCCGGCGGATGAACGAAGAAGTGGAAGTGTTTGTTAAGCCGCACACCGAGCAGTACACCTGGATCCTGAAGCTGCTGAAAACGCGCAAACCGGGTGAAATCGAGCCCTATAAACGCAAAGAGCTGTTCCCAAAGAAGTAGTCTAAAAGAGAGCCAGTGGGCGTTCCCGGCTCACTGGCTATATTGCGTCAGTAACATCACGTTCTCGACGACAAGCCGGTAGCGATACTCCGGGCGGCCAGTGATACCGTAGTGATTGGTCGTGAAGAGCACGTTTATCTGCTCCAGCCAAATCAGGTATTTGCGGCATGACACCCTGGATATCTGCAGCGCCGCCGCCAGCTCGTTGGTCGAAAAATCGCGCGCCTGATGGGCGTCAATCCACTGGCACACCAGGCGAAGGGTTTGCGGAGTCAGCCCTTTCGGCAAGCGGCGGGCGCTTTCCTGTTGCGGGATCCCGCGACGCAGCAGGGTGTCGATATCCGCCTGGGCGTAACAGGATTTCGCCTGCTTCACTTCACGCTTGTTGCGCCATGTCTGCAGGGCTTCCTCAAAGCGCGGAAACTGAAACGGTTTAATCAGGTAATCCACCACGCCATAGTGCAGCGCCGTTTGTAGCGTGAGCGCATCGGCGGCAGATGTCATCATGATGACGTCAATATTCCGCGCATCTGCGCGAAGCGAGGGCAGCAGGTCAAGGCCATTCTCCTGTTGCATGTAGACATCCAGCAGCAGTAGATCGACCTGCGCCAGATGGCTCAGCATCGCTTTGGCGTCGCCGATCGTCGCCGCCACCCCGCAGCAGTGAAAATCAGCCACCCGGCTGATAAACAGCCGGTTCAGTTCGGCTACCATGGGATCATCATCGACGATCAGCACATTGAACATGCGTGGTTCCCCGGTGTGGCGGGAAGCCAGCCGGCTTCCCGCAAGATGAGTTGAGGAATAGCGATCAGAATGACGATCGTTTATAGGCGGTGTAGCGCGCTCGCCAGAAGGTTTTATCGATATTCGCCGCCAGCTGTGCCTCGTCAATCTGCGGCGCGACGCCGTCCCGCTGCGCGGCGCGAGCAACCTCTGCGGCAATAGCCCGGGAAATCATTTCAATCTCTTCAACCGGCGGCAGTAAAGCACCGGTTTCACGGGTCGCCAAAGGCGAGTGGGCTGCGAGGGTTTTACTGCAGGTGATCAGCATCGCTTCGGTGACGCGCTGCGCTTTACTGGCGAGGATCCCCAGCCCCAGACCGGGGAAAATATAGGCGTTGTTGCACTGAGCGATATCGTAGGTTTTGCCGTCGTAGAAGACGGGTTCGAACGGGCTACCGGTGGCGATCAGCGCGCTTCCCCGGGTCCACTCCAGCAAATCCTTCGGCTGGGCTTCGGCCCGGGAGGTGGGGTTAGACAGCGGCATAATAATCGGACGCGGGCAGTGCCGATGCATCTCTTTCACAATCTCCTCGCTAAACAACCCCGGCTGGCCTGACACGCCAATCAGTACGGTAGGGTGGACGTTGCGTACGACATCCATCAGCGACAGCTGGGCGGACTCGGTATCCCAGTGGGCAATACTGGCTCGCGGCGTCACGAGGTTGCGTTGAAAATCGAGCAGATTGGGCATCTCATCCGTCAGCAGGCCAAAGCGGTCAACCATAAAGATGCGGCGTCGCGCTTCCTCCTCCGAGAGACCATCATCCACCATCAGCGCAATGATTTTTTCCGCAATGCCGCATCCGGCCGAACCGCCACCGAGGAAAACTACCCGCTGGTCGCGGATCGGCGTCCCGGCCGCGGCCGCGGCGGCGATCAGCGTCCCTGAGGTCACGGCGGCGGTACCCTGGATATCATCGTTAAAACAGCACAGCTGGTGACGATAACGGTTGAGCAGTCGCGTGGCATTCTTTTGGGCAAAATCTTCAAACTGAAGTAATACATTCGGCCAACGTTGCTGAATGGCATAGACAAACATGTCCATAAACTCAAGGTACTGCTCGTCGCTGATGCGCGGATGGCGCCAGCCCATATACAGTGGATCCTCCAGATGCTGCGGGTTATTGGTACCAACATCTAACATAATGGGCAGCGTGGATGCCGGGTGAATACCCCCGCAGGCGGTATATAACGAGAGTTTGCCAATGGGGATCCCCATGCCACCAATCCCCTGGTCACCCAGCCCCAGAATGCGCTCGCCATCGGTCACGACAATGACTTTGATATCATTGCGGGAAAACCCCTGCAGCATTTCGTCAATCTGGTGACGGTTAGGCCAGGAAATAAATAAACCGCGTCCCCGGCGATATATTTCTGAAAAATGTTCGCACGCTTCTCCCACCGTCGGGGTATAGATCACCGGCAACGTTTCTTTCATATGGCTGCGCAGCAGGTTATAAAATAATGTCTCGTTAGTATCCTGAATATTCCTGAGATAGATATGGCGTGAAATACTCTTTTTGAACTGGCAAAACTGGCCCCATGCGCGCTCGGTTTGTTCTTCAATGGTTTCAACATTATGGGGTAACAGTCCCTGAAGATTAAATGCTGTGCGTTCACTTTCGGTAAATGCAAGGCCTTTATTTAATAACGGATTTTCCAGCAAGACTGCACCGTTATAGGGAGTGTATAAGGTTTCTGTGGCTAACATTGGATGACTCCTGAATATCATAGTAAATAATGACCGGGATGCTTAAGGGTTTTCGTTCCGTGTTCACGAAATTAAATAAATCATAATGCCTTCGGTGACGACGCCGATGGCGGTACCCAGCAAAATAGAGGATGAGGCCGGCTCAATATAGGTATCGCTGCGCAGAGCAAACATCCCTGCGGCGATGGCGGAAGGCGTCGCGCCGATGATAATAACCTGTTGCATTAAGGTATGACTGAGCCCGAAGGCCAGTCCGGCCAGCGCCATCATTGCCGGTTGGATCAGATTTTTGATACTGATATTGGTACAGGTTTGAATATTGACCGTCGGGCGTTCGCCGTAAAACAGCAGCCCCAGGGCGAACAGTGACAGACCGCCGGCGATTTTACCCACCATTTCAATAGGCATACTGAGCATATGCGGCAACTGGACCCCTGCCAGGCTGAGCAACACGCCGGAAATCGGGATCCAGACGATGGGGTTTCTCACGGCTTTCAGCAGGTTTTGCAGGATCAGCTGCCCGGCATGAAGCTGGGGTTCATCCGCACTTCCGTGCTTGTCTCCCATGCGAATCAGGATGATAGTCAGAGGGATCATCAATACGCTGGTCACCAGGTTTCCGATAAGCACGCCAAGAAAACCCTCCGGGCCTATCAGTACCGCCAGAACGGGCGCACCAAAGTAGGCCATATCGGGGAAGGCGCAAACCAGCGACTGAATCGCGCTGGTTTTAATATCATGACGGAAAACATAGCGTGAGATCAGCAGCGTGAGAAAATAGGATCCCATCAGGCCAATGACTAACACCGCCATAAAGGTGAAGTTTTTAATTTTATCGGGATTGGTATTTAACGCGCCGATAAAAAGATGGAACGGAAGCGCAAAGCGGATCACCACCGTGGCAAGAACGGAGGCATCCTCGCGCCGGGTATAGCCTAGTTTACCGCTAAGCCATCCCAGCAGCATGATAAATACCAATGGGAAAAGGGATTGTAAGAGTAGTGAAGGCATAAGATGTCCTGACATATTTTATTGGGTTGTTGTGTCGCCAATCTAGCGATCCCGTAATATTTAAAAGGTGATAGTCATCACAGTCGCCTGCCTTTAAATAATTTCGCCTCGGATACTTTACTTACAAATGGGTAAATCAGGGTTAAATCATGGAGTTGCTTGAATGAGATGCAAATATTATCGATGATGCTAACTTTAGCTTTATGACGATAAATTAAATTACTTAAAATAAACTTTATGGTTTAGTCACAAAGCCGACAGCGGAAAACCGTTTGTCATTTTTTGTTTTAAACGCCTGTGCTACCGTTTTGAGTGTATTTTGTTGAGCCGGTGTTTAGTGCTATTTCGTTTATGTTGCTACGCAAATTTTAATATTGCGTTACTACCCTACGCTACCTCCTTATCATTCAGGTAAAAATATGGAAAATAATTCACTCAACCACCCGATAGATAAAACCCAACCGAACGGGCAATCGACACGATTTTTTTCCAATATCGACGTTGGTGCCGTACCGTTAACGCTCTTTATTGGTATCGCTGCGATCGTCGCGCTCTCTGCGAGTGCGGGTTTGCTGCCGAAAAATATGATTGGCGGACTGGCGGTCATTATGACCCTCGGATTCGCGCTGGCTAAGATTGGCCGCATGGTACCAGTATTAAAAGACATTGGCGGGCCGGCTATCTTGTGCCTGATGATGCCCTCAGTGTTGGTCTACTTTGGCGTGTTTGAAGCTCATACGCTCGATACTGTGCACTTGCTGATGAAAGAGGCCAATCTCCTCTATTTCGTCATCGCCTGTCTGGTCGTCGGGAGTATTCTGGGAATGAACCGCACTATTCTGATCCAGGGGATGGTGCGTATGTTTGTCCCGTTGGTGGTGGGGACCGGGGCGGCAATATTAACCGGCCTGCTGGTGGGCAGCTTATTTGGCTACAGTATTTACCACACCTTCTTTTTTATTATCGTGCCAATTATCGGCGGCGGCATCGGCGAAGGGATCCTGCCTTTGTCGCTGGCTTATTCGGCCATTCTCGGGCAAACGCCTGATGTCTATGTTGCCCAGCTGGCGCCGGCCGCGGTGGTTGGGAATATTTTCGCCATTATCTGCGCTGGTTTTCTGGCGCGCATGGGCGCACGTCGTCCGGCGCTATCCGGCAATGGGATGCTGATCCGTAGCCATGACGATAATAGCGTCTTTGCGCAACATCAGAGTACCCAACCCACCGATTTTCAGCTCATGGGTGCCGGGTTGCTGATGATTTGCGCGTTTTTCATCGTCGGTGGTCTGCTGGAGAAGGTGGTGCATATTCCGGGGCCGGTGCTGATGATTCTGGCGGCCGTCTTCTGCAAATATACCAAAGTTATCCCGGCGGCGATGGAGCTGGGGGCGCATAGCTGCTACAAGTTCGTCTCCGCCGCGCTGGTGTGGCCGCTGATGATCGGCCTGGGCATGCTGTATGTGCCGCTGGAGAGCGTGGTCTCGGTGTTCTCCGTTGGTTACGTCGTGGTTTGCGGCTCCATCGTTATTGCCATGGCGCTGAGCGGTTTCTTTATCGCTGCTCGCCTGAATATGTATCCGGTGGAAGCCGCTATCGTGACCAGCTGCCATAGTGGCCTTGGAGGAACCGGAGATGTGGCCATCCTCTCGGCGTCAAACAGAATGGGGTTGATGCCGTTTGCACAGATTGCGACGCGGATCGGCGGGGCGTCAACGGTGATCGCCGCGACGCTGTTGTTGAGCTGGATGGTGTAGTCTGCCAGATAGTGGGCAAAAAAAACCTGCCAGCCGCATCGCTGGCAGGTCGACACCGAGGCTTACTCGACGGTGAGGATACGGGTGGTGTTGGTGCTGCCGATGGTGCTCATCACATCACCCTGGGTCACGACCACGAGGTCACCGGAGACGAGATAGCCTTTATCCCGCAGCAGATTGACGGCATCGTGCGCAGCGGCTACCCCGTCATTCTGGCTGTCGAAGAACACCGGGGTCACCCCGCGGTAGAGTGCGGTCAGGTTCAGGGTGCGCTCGTGGCGGGAAAGGGCGAAAATCGGCAGACCGGAACTGATGCGCGAGGTCATCAGCGCGGTGCGGCCCGATTCAGTCATGGTGATGATGGCCGTGATGCCTTTCAGGTGGTTGGCGGCATACATCGCCGACATGGCAATCGCTTCTTCCACGTTGTCGAACTGGACGTCCAGACGGTGTTTGGAGACGTTGAGGCTCGGGATTTTTTCGGCGCCCAGACACACGCGCGCCATCGCGGCCACGGTTTCCGACGGGTACTGACCGGCAGCGGTTTCCGCGGAGAGCATCACCGCATCGGTACCATCCAGCACGGCGTTGGCCACGTCCATCACTTCCGCGCGAGTCGGCATCGGGTTGGTGATCATCGACTCCATCATCTGGGTAGCGGTAATGACGGAACGGTTCAGCTGACGGGCACGACGAATCAGCGCTTTCTGGATACCCACCAGTTCTGGATCGCCGATTTCGACGCCGAGGTCGCCGCGCGCAACCATGACCACATCGGAGGCGAGGATCACGTCGTCCATCGCATCCTGATCGCAGACTGCTTCCGCACGCTCAACTTTGGCGACGATTTTCGCATCGCAGCCGGCATCGCGCGCCAGGCGACGGGCGTAGTTCAGGTCTTCGCCGCAGCGCGGGAAAGAGACCGCCAGGTAGTCGACGCCGATTTTGGCGGCGGTGACGATATCAGCCTTGTCTTTGTCGGTCAGCGCTTCGGCAGACAGACCGCCGCCCAGCTTGTTGATCCCTTTGTTGTTAGATAACGGACCGCCGACAGTCACTTCAGTAAACACTTTCATCCCCTGAACTTCGAGGACTTTCAGCTGTACGCGACCATCGTCGAGCAGCAGGATATCGCCCGGCACGACGTCCGCCGGCAGGCCTTTGTAGTCGATCCCGACTTTCTCTTTGTCGCCTTCACCTTTGCCGAGGTTAGCGTCGAGCAGGAATTTGTCGCCGATATTGAGGAAAATTTTGCCTTCTTTGAAGGTCGATACGCGAATTTTTGGTCCCTGGAGGTCGCCGAGGATAGCAACGTGACGGCCCAGTTTCGCCGCAATCTCACGCACTTTGTCGGCACGGAGCTGATGATCTTCCGGGGTGCCGTGAGAGAAGTTCATACGCACTACGTTTGCGCCCGCGGCGATAACTTTTTCCAGGTTGTTATCACGGTCAGTTGCTGGGCCTAAGGTAGTAACGATTTTGGTTCTGCGAAGCCTTCTGGACATGTAATACTCCGTTGACTGATACAACTTTGGTGTTGCGTGAACATGGATTCGGTAGCGCCAGCCTGCAACGTCGCACAGCCGGATCGTTATCGAAGGTGTAATGGGGTACTGCTTGTTATCAACTTTTATTGATTATCACTGGGTACGAACTGTTCTTTATCAAAACGCGATTCCTTCAGCGCTTCCTTGACCCTCTTCAAGTTATCTCTGAATTTTGCCCCCCGACGCAGCGTAAAACCCGTCGCCAGCACGTCGATGACGGTCAACTGGGCCAGACGGGAGACCATCGGCATATAGATGTCGGTATCTTCCGGCACATCGAGGGTGATAGCGAGCGTGGCTTCCCGGGCCAGGGGGGTACCGGCGGAGGTGAGGGCGATCACCATGGCATCGTTTTCACGGGCCAGCTGCGCCAGTTCCACCAGGCTCTTGGTTCTTCCGGTATGTGAGATAATCACCACCACATCATCGTCATCGCAATTCATACAGCTCATGCGTTGCAGGACAATGTCGTCGGAATAGATGACCGGTACGTTAAAGCGGAAAAATTTGTTCATCGCATCATGGGCGACCGCCGCCGAGGAACCGAGGCCGAAAAAGGCGATTTTTTTGGCCTGAGTCAGCAGATCCACCGCGCGATTCACCGCCGACATGTCGAGAGAATGGTGGACCTGATCTAAACTCGCCATGGCCGATTCGAATATTTTTCCCGTGTATGACTCAACGCTGTCGTCTTCATCAACATTCCGGTTAACATAGAGCGTACCGTGCGCGAGGCTCTGGGCAAGGTGCAGTTTAAAATCAGGAAACCCGCGGGTTTCGAGGCTGCGGCAGAAGCGATTGACGGTCGGTTCGCTCACCCCGGCCTCAAGGGCGAGGGCGGCGATGCTCGAATGAATGGCCTGCGCGGGGGTGGCGAGGATCACTTCCGCCACTTTGCGTTCAGATTTGCTAAGGTGTTCCAGTCGGGACTGGATTTTTTCCAGCATGTTCATTAGTAACAGGGCGCTCATCAATGGAAACGATTTCATTAATGGGTGAAATCATCGGGCGTTTTAGCAAGAATATACCCCTCCGCAAGCGCAAGCGGTGAGGAATGACGTGAAATAATGTTGTTTTTTTTCATTACATGATCAGAGTCGTATTTTACTGACCTGAAACAGGTACAAACAACGAACAATATCAGCCAGATGCCCAAATCATCGCCGAATGTTTTCACCCTGTGCGGTTTTACCGCCGCAAACGAAGGGGAAGGCTTTCGGGAAATACGTAAACACAGTACAGTGCAGTGTAAGAAAATTACAAATATAGCCTGGCAGAAGCACCAGACTATCAACTGAGGAGAATGACATGGCGGTAACGCAAACGGCCCAGGCATGCGACCTGGTCATTTTCGGCGCGAAGGGCGACCTGGCGCGACGTAAATTGTTGCCTTCCCTGTATCAGCTTGAAAAAGCGGGCCAGATCCACGCCGACACCCGCATCATTGGCGTCGGCCGTGCCGATTGGGATAAAGCGGCTTACACCAAAGTCGTGCGCGAAGCGCTGGAAACCTTCATGAAGGAAAAAATTGATGAAGGTTTGTGGGATTCCCTGAGCGGACGCCTGGAGTTCTGTAACCTTGACGTCAATGACACCAGCGGCTTCACGCGTCTGGGTGAGATGCTGGATCAACAGAACCGTGTCACCATCAACTATTTCGCCATGCCGCCGAGCACCTTTGGCGCGATCTGCAAAGGTCTGGGCGAAGCGAAGCTCAATGCCAAGCCTGCGCGCGTGGTGATGGAAAAACCGCTGGGTACCTCGCTGGAAACCTCGCGTGAAATCAATGACCAGGTCGGCGAGTTTTTTGAAGAGTGCCAGGTCTACCGTATCGACCACTACCTCGGTAAAGAGACGGTCCTCAACCTGCTGGCGCTGCGCTTTGCTAACTCCCTGTTTGTCAATAACTGGGACTGCCGCACTATCGATCATGTCGAAATCACCGTCGCGGAAGAGGTGGGTATTGAAGGGCGCTGGGGTTACTTCGACCAGGCCGGGCAGATGCGCGACATGATCCAGAACCACCTGCTGCAGATCCTCTGCATGATTGCCATGTCGCCGCCGTCCGATCTCAGCGCCGACAGCATCCGTGATGAAAAGGTCAAGGTCCTGAAATCCCTGCGTCGCATTGATCGCTCCAACGTGCGTGAGAAAACCGTTCGCGGCCAGTACACCGCCGGCTTTGCCCAGGGCAAAAAAGTGCCGGGCTACCTCGAAGAAGAGGGCGCCAACAAAACCAGTAACACCGAAACCTTCGTGGCGATCCGTGTCGATATCGATAACTGGCGCTGGGCCGGCGTACCGTTCTATCTGCGCACCGGCAAACGTCTGCCGACCAAATGCTCTGAGGTAGTGGTTTACTTCAAAACCCCGGAGCTGAACCTGTTTAAAGAGACCTGGCAGGAGCTGCCGCAGAACAAGCTGACTATTCGTCTGCAGCCGGACGAAGGGGTGGATATCCAGGTGCTGAACAAAGTGCCGGGCCTCGACCATAAGCATAATCTGCAGATCACTAAGCTGGATCTGAGCTACTCCGAGACCTTTAATCAGACGCACCTGGCCGATGCTTATGAGCGTCTGTTGCTGGAGACCATGCGCGGTATCCAGGCGCTGTTTGTGCGCCGTGATGAAGTCGAAGAGGCGTGGAAATGGGTGGATTCCATCACCGAAGCCTGGGCTGCCGACCGCGATGCGCCGAAACCGTATCAGGCAGGGACCTGGGGACCGGTTGCGTCGGTGGCGATGATCACCCGTGACGGCCGCTCGTGGAACGAGTTCGAGTAAGCTCGCCGCCTAATCCGTCAGGGTTATTTTACCGGTAACATGATCTGACGCAGAAAGTCGCACGCTTTTTAATCTTTTAAGCCCCGTGAGGATTCACCCACGGGGCTTTTTTTATTACACTGCTTTCAGACATTTTGCCCCTGAGCGCTGGTGTTGGTGGCCTTTAGCACAAAAATACGTCATCACGCAGCGGCCGGACAGATACAAATTTGAGGAGCCTTTATGAATTCGACAATGTTACGGGTAACAAATCGCATTATCGAACGGTCGCGTGAGACCCGCGCGGCTTACCTCGCAAGGATTAACCAGGCCAAAACCGACACCGTGCATCGTGCGCAACTGGCCTGCGGCAATCTGGCTCACGGTTTCGCGGCCTGTCAGGCTGACGACAAAGCCTCTCTGAAAAGCATGTTGCGCAACAACATCGCCATCATCACCTCCTACAACGATATGTTGTCCGCTCACCAGCCCTATGAACACTATCCGGACATCATCCGTAAAGCGCTGCATAGCGCCAATGCGGTCGGCCAGGTGGCCGGCGGCGTGCCGGCAATGTGCGACGGCGTAACCCAGGGGCAGGATGGTATGGAGCTCTCATTGCTGAGCCGCGAAGTGATCGCCATGTCCGCCGCAATCGGCCTGTCGCATAACATGTTCGATGGCGCGCTATACCTCGGCGTGTGCGATAAAATTGTCCCCGGCCTGACCATGGCAGCGCTCTCTTTCGGCCATCTGCCGTCGGTCTTTATTCCGTCCGGTCCAATGGCCAGCGGCCTGGCTAATAAAGAGAAGGTCCGCATTCGCCAGCTGTACGCGGAAGGTAAAGTGGATCGTATGGCGCTGCTGGAGTCCGAAGCCGCCTCTTATCACGCGCCGGGAACCTGTACTTTCTACGGGACGGCGAACACCAACCAGATGGTGGTCGAGTTTATGGGCATGCAACTGCCGGGATCGTCCTTCGTCCATCCGGATGCCCCGCTGCGGGACGCGCTGACCGCCGCTGCCGCACTCCAGGTCACCCGCATGACCGGCAATGGCAACGAGTGGATGCCGCTGGGGAAAATGTTCGACGAAAAAGTGGTAGTCAACGGCATCGTGGCGCTGCTGGCGACCGGTGGCTCCACCAACCATACCATGCACCTGGTGGCGATGGCCCGCGCGGCGGGGATCATTATTAACTGGGACGATTTCTCCGACCTGTCAGACGTGGTGCCGCTGCTGGCGCGCCTCTATCCCAACGGCCCGGCGGATATTAACCACTTCCAGGCGGCGGGCGGCGTTCCGGTACTGGTGCGCGAGCTGCTGAAAGGCGGCCTGCTGCATGAGGATGTTCACACCGTCGCCGGCTTTGGTCTGTCGCGTTACACCCTGGAACCGTGGCTCAACAACGGCGAGCTGGACTGGCGTGAAGGGGCGACAGCGCCGCTTGACGATCAGGTCATCGCGACCTTCGAGAAACCGTTCTCCCGCCACGGCGGCACGAAAGTGCTGAGCGGCAACCTGGGACGCGCGGTAATGAAAACGTCGGCGGTCCCGGTAGAGAACCAGGTGATTGAAGCGCCGGCGGTGGTGTTCGAGAGCCAACACGACGTATTGCCGGCCTTTGAAGCGGGCTTGCTGGATAAAGATTGTGTGGTGGTGGTCCGTCATCAGGGGCCAAAAGCGAACGGGATGCCAGAATTACATAAACTTATGCCGCCACTTGGTGTATTATTGGACCGCCGTTTCAAAATAGCGCTGGTGACCGATGGCCGACTCTCTGGCGCCTCCGGTAAAGTCCCGTCAGCTATCCATGTCACGCCTGAAGCGTATGACGGTGGTTTGCTGGCCAAAGTGCGCGATGGCGATGTGATTCGCGTGAACGGACAGACGGGAGAACTGACGCTGCTGGTGGACGATGCCGAACTGGCGGCGCGTCAGCCGCATATCCCTGACCTCAGCGCGTCGCGCGTGGGAACCGGTCGGGAGATGTTTGGGGCGCTGCGTGAGAAGCTCTCTGGCGCGGAGCAGGGCGCAACCTGCATCACTTTTTAAGACGATTTTATTTCTAGATCTGGCGAGAGAAAATCCTGATGAAAAACTGGAAAACAACAGCAGAAGCAATCCTCACCTCCGGTCCGGTTGTCCCGGTTATCGTGGTGAAAAAGCTGGAGCATGCGGTACCGATGGCGAAAGCGCTGGTCGCGGGCGGCGTGCGCGTGCTGGAAGTCACCCTGCGCACCGAGTGCGCCCTGGAAGCGATCCGCGCGATTGCTAAAGAAGTGCCGGACGCGATTGTCGGCGCGGGCACGGTCACCAACGTCGAGCAACTGAAAGCGGTAACGGAAGCTGGCGCGCAGTTCGCTATCAGCCCGGGACTGACCGAATCCCTGCTGAAAGCGGCGACCGAAGACGGCACCATTCCGCTGATCCCGGGGATCAGCACGGTGTCCGAGCTGATGCTGGGTATGCAGTATGGTCTGAAAGAGTTTAAATTCTTCCCGGCGGAAGCCAACGGCGGCGTGAAAGCCCTACAGGCGATTGCGGGTCCGTTCGGCCACATTCGTTTCTGCCCGACCGGCGGTATCTCTCCGGCCAACTACCGTGACTACCTGGCGCTGAACAGCGTGCTGTGCATCGGCGGTTCCTGGCTGGTGCCAGCCGATGCGCTGGAGGCCGGCGACTACGATCGCATTACCACCCTGGCGCGTGAAGCGGTGGAAGGCGCGAAGTAAACCGCGCCTCAAGGTCGACAACCCGGTCAGCGGCAACGCGACCGGGTTTTTTTGTCTCTACCCTTCGACGATGACCGCCGCGGCGGCAGTTTTAGCCCGTGCCACGGCCTCTTCGACTGAATCGGCAACGGCGAGGGTCACCCCCAGGCGGCGGGTACCGTCAATCTCGGGCTTGCCGAACAAACGCAGCTGCAGGCCAGCCCCGACGGCCGATTGCAACTGGCCAAAGCTGACGTTCTGGCTGGTCAGCTGCGGAAGGATCACTGCGGAAGCGGCCGGACCATACTGGCGGATAGCGCCGACGGGCAGTCCAAGGAAGGCGCGAACGTGCAGGGCGAATTCCGAGAGATCCTGCGAGATCAGCGTCACCATGCCGGTGTCATGTGGGCGCGGGGAGACTTCGCTAAAGATCACCTCGTCGCCGCATACGAACAGTTCCACGCCAAACAGGCCATGACCGCCCAGCGCCAGCACCACCTTGCGGGCGATGGCCTGGGCACGTTCGAGGGCCAGGTCGCTCATCTGCTGCGGTTGCCAGGACTCACGGTAATCGCCGTCTTCCTGGCGATGGCCAACCGGGGCGCAGAAATGCACGCCATCGACGGCGCTGACGGTGAGCAGGGTGATTTCAAAGTCGAAATTCACCACCCCCTCGACGATCACCCGCCCGGCGCCGGCGCGGCCGCCCTGCTGCGCATAGCGCCAGGCTTCGCTGAGCTGGTCAGCCGAGCGGATAAAGCTCTGGCCTTTGCCGGAGGAGCTCATCACCGGTTTGACGATGCATGGCAAACCGATCTCGGTAACGGCCGCACGGAAGCCTTCTTCGCTGTCGGCGAAGCGATAGCTGGAGGTGGGGAGCTGCAGCTCTTCTGCCGCCAGGCGGCGAATGCCTTCGCGGTTCATGGTGAGCTTTGCCGCCCGCGCCGTGGGGACCACTTTCTGCCCGGCCTGCTCCAGTTCAACCAGGGTATCGGTAGCAATAGCTTCGATCTCCGGCACGATGTAATCGGGTTTTTCCTGTTCAATCAGGGCGCGCAGGCTCTCGCCGTGCAGCATATTGATGACGTGGGCGCGGTGGGCGACCTGCATCGCCGGGGCATCGGGGTAGCGGTCGACGGCGATAGTTTCAATGCCCAGACGCTGACATTCAATGGCGACTTCTTTGCCCAGCTCGCCGGAACCTAACAGCATTACTTTGGTGGCTGCCGGGCGCAGCGCGGTGCCTAATACAGTCATAACTCTCTTCCGCAGTAAAAAAAGATGCCGCCGATTATAAACGAAAACGTTTGCGTCTGTCTTTACGCGCGTGAGTTGAGTCCGGAGAGGAAATTTGTTATACTGTATAAAAATACAGTACTGAGAGGCTGCAGCATGGCGGTTGAAATTAAATATGTTGTGATCCGCGAAGGTGAGGAAAAAATGTCTTTTGCCAGCAAAAAAGAGGCCGACGCTTACGACAAAATGCTCGATCTGGCAGAGGTGCTGAATGACTGGCTGATGGCATCGCCGCTGGAGATGGATGACGCCCAGCGTGACACCATGGCGATGTGGCTGGCAGAGCGAAAAGAGGCGCTGCAGCATATCCTGCGCGTCGGCCGATTGCCGGAGCAGGATGCGTCCGCGCACGACTCACCCGCGTCGTCGGCGGCAGAAGAGGCTTCTCCGGCGGATGACGCCGCGGCGCCAGCGACCAAAGCGCGTAAGGCGAAAGTGGCCTGACCGGCAGCAGCCAGCTATGGTCTGGCTGGCTGGGCAGGGATTTGTCTGCCGCGCCCACCTTTGCGCATCTTTAGCCAGGTCTAACATTTCCTGACATCGCGTCGTTTAGGCTGATAGCAGTGTTTTATCACCTGAGAGGAAAACCATGGCTAACTGGCTTAATCAACTGCAGTCGCTGCTCGGGCAGCAGGGCGCGTCACCGACAGGCGAGTCGTCAAAAGGGAGCGCACTGCTGCCTGGTGCGATTGGCGGGCTGGCCGGGTTGCTGGTGGCCAGTAAATCCTCACGCAAACTGCTGGCGAAGTACGGCACCAGCGCGCTGCTGGCAGGCGGTGGGGCGGTGGCGGGTACGGTGTTATGGAACAAGTATCAACAGAAGATGCGCGCTCAAAACGCGCCTGCGTCCGAGGCGAGCACGCCGGCTGTCGTGCCGGCGGACGTTGATCCGCGCAGCGTGCGGCTGATCACCGCGCTGGTTTTTGCCGCCAAGAGCGATGGTCATATTGATGACCACGAGCGGGCCAATATTGAAGCCCAGCTGCGGGCGGCCAATATTGACGTTCAGGCTCGGGTGCTGATCGACCAGGCGCTGGCCCAACCGCTGGATCCACAGCGTCTGGCGGAGGGCATCGTTGATCCGCAGGAGGCACTGGAGATTTACTACGTCAGCTGCGCGGTCATTGATATCGACCACTTTATGGAACGCAGTTATCTGAACGCGCTGGGAGACGCGCTGTCACTGCCAAAGGATGTCCGGGCCGATATAGAACAGGATATCCAGTCACAAAAACAAGCGCTAAGCGTCTAAATTATCACGTTTCGCTTGCATCGCCCGCGTCTTTTGCCACCCTTATAGACACGTCATCATTCAGGCGCCGCCGTGTGGCCTGAATGCTCTTGTGTCACGATAAAGCAGCAGAAGACCAACATGCCACCAAAAGCCAAACGGATCCCTCACGCCATGACCTTGCATGGCGATACACGCATCGATAACTATTACTGGCTGCGCGACGATGAGCGCGCGCAACCTGACGTGCTGGACTATCTGCACGCGGAGAACGCCTACGGCAAGCGGGTGATGGATTCGCAGCTCAGCCTGCAGGAACGTCTGCTGAAAGAAATTATCGACCGCATTCCGCAACGGGAAGTCTCCGCCCCTTACAGTAAAAACGGTTTTCGCTACCGCCAGGTTTACGAGCCGGGCTGTGAATACGCCATCTATCAGCGCCAGTCGGTGCTCAAAGAGGAGTGGGATGAATGGGAGATCCTGCTTGACGGCAACCAGCGGGCGGCGAAGAGTGAGTTCTACACCCTTGGCGGACTGGGCGTCGCGCCGAATAACCAATTGATGGCGGTGGCGGAGGATTATCTTTCCCGCCGCCAGTATGGCCTGCGCTTCTGCAATCTTAGCAGCGGTGAGTGGTACCCGGAGATCCTGGAAAATGTCACCTCCGGCTTTGCCTGGAGTAATGATTCCCGCTTTGTGTGGTACGTGCGTAAACATCCCACCACACTGCTGCCTTATCAGGTCTGGCGCCACACGGTGGGTACCGCGGCGCAGAGTGATGTGCTGGTGTATGAAGAAAAAGATGAGACCTTCTACGTCAGCGTACATAAGACCACTTCCCAGCAGTTCGTGGTGATTTATCTCTCCAGCGCCACCACCAGTGAAGCATTACTGCTCAACGCCGAACTCCCTGACGCTGAGCCGGTCTGCTTCCTGCCGCGGCGGAAAGATCACGAATACAGCCTCGATCACTATCAGCACGCGTTCTATCTGCGATCCAACCGGGAGGGGAAGAATTTTGGCCTCTACCGTACCGTGCTGCGCGATGAAGATCAGTGGACCACGCTGATCGCGCCGCGTCACGACGTGATGCTCGAAGGATTTACGCTGTTTACCGACTGGCTGGTCGTCGAGGAGCGCCAGCGCGGCCTGACCAGCTTGCGGCAAATTAACCGCAAGACCCGGGAGGTGGTAGGGATCGCCTTTGACGATCCGGCCTATGTCACCTGGCTTGCCTATAATCCGGAACCCGAAACGTCGCGCCTGCGTTACGGGTATTCCTCCATGACCACGCCGGACACCCTGTTTGAACTGGATATGGATACCGGCGAACGGCGGGTTATCAAGCAGCAGGAAGTGAAGGGGCTGGACACGAGCTGCTACCAGAGCGAACACCTGTGGGTGACCGCCCGCGATGGCGTCGAGGTTCCGGTATCGCTGGTCTACCATCGCGACCATTTCCGCAAAGGGAGCAATCCGCTGCTGGTCTATGGCTATGGCTCATATGGCGAGAGTATCGATGCCGATTTCAGCGCCAGCCGGCTAAGTCTGCTCAACCGGGGCTTTGTCTACGCCATTGCCCACGTCCGCGGCGGGGGCGAGCTGGGGCAGCAGTGGTATGAGGACGGCAAATTTCTGAGTAAGAAAAATACCTTCAATGACTATCTGGACGTCTGTGACGCGCTGTTGGCCCAGAGGTACGGCGATCCGCAGCTCTGCTATGGCATGGGGGGCAGCGCCGGCGGGATGCTGATGGGCGTGGCCGTTAACGAACGTCCTGAGCTGTTTCATGGCGTGATAGCCCAGGTGCCGTTCGTCGATGTGGTGACCACCATGCTGGATGAATCTATTCCACTGACCACCGGGGAATTTGAAGAGTGGGGGAACCCACAGGATGAAACCTATTACCACTACATGAAAAGCTACAGCCCTTACGACGGCGTCCGGGCGCAGGCTTATCCGCATATGCTGGTGACCACCGGGCTGCACGATTCCCAAGTGCAATACTGGGAGCCGGCAAAATGGGTGGCCAAACTGCGGGAACTGAAAACCGACGATAACCTGCTGCTGCTTTGCACCGATATGGATTCCGGCCATGGCGGCAAATCCGGGCGCTTTAAAAGCTATGAGGGAGTGGCGCTGGAGTATGCCTTTTTCATTGCCCTGGCGCAGGGGACACTGCCGGGGAAAGCGGCAGTGTGATGACTATTCCCCGAGGTAATGTTTGAGGGTCAGGCGCAGTTCGGGGCTCATGCGGTCGAGATTGTTGAATAACCAGCGCAGGTAGCCGGGGTCGTTTTCAGCAATTTCGGCCACCGCTTTACCCCGGTATTTGCCGAAAGTAAAGGTGGTAAGCAGCGCCGGGCGGCCGGTAATATTGGCCATTTCGTCAGGCGTCCAGCCGGAAACGTTGATGATATCCAGCAACAGCGCGGCGGTGA
This sequence comes from Klebsiella sp. H-Nf2, assembly GCF_002806645.1. Taxonomy (NCBI): domain Bacteria; kingdom Pseudomonadati; phylum Pseudomonadota; class Gammaproteobacteria; order Enterobacterales; family Enterobacteriaceae; genus Klebsiella; species Klebsiella sp. H-Nf2. The sequence continues at coordinate 169,095 of NZ_PIBL01000005.1, read as the reverse complement.
TATAGCAGTCATACAGCGCGCGGTGGTGATGCAGCCCCGGCGGGGTCGCCACATTCAGCTTACGTGATTTATATAACCCCATATTGCTGTATTTGATCCCCGGCCACAGGCGGCGGGCCAGCTTCATGGTACAAATCCACTCGCCGCTCATCTCCGGTAATACCCGGAGGTCAAAGCTGGCGTTGTGCGCGACATACCAGGGACTGCCCAGATAGTGCGGAATAATCTCCTCAATCCACGGCTTATCAGCGACCATCTCTTCCGTTATACGGTGGATAGCCATCGCCTGCGGCGTGATGGGGCGGTCAGGACGCACCAGATGGCTCATCGGGTTAGTGATGTGCCCATCGACAATGTCGACCGAGGCGATTTCGACGATGCCCCCCTGCAGGCCGCAGGTTTCGGTATCAATGACGCGCAACATGGCTCGCTCCAGAGCAAAACAACAAGCGTAAAGGAATTGGGTGGCCTTGCCAACCGACGGGGAGCAGGCGGGCGCGCATTATTTCTGCTTCGGCTCCCAGGGCAGTCGGGAAAGCGAAACAGACGCCAGCCGGTGGGCGATCAGTCGTTCGCGGAACCAGTCGCGCAGATGGGCGGGCTGCTCACGCTCGACCAAATCAGCGACCACCGGCATGTTGTATCGCTCCTTAAACGCGACGCCGGCGGCGGCGAGATCGACGTTGACCTTATCCATCTCAGCTTGCGAAATTTTGGCCAGATTTCTTTCCATTATTAACTCCAGTGTGCTGGTAAACCCGGTCGAGGCGCTGACGCTTAGCTCGACTCTGCCATTATACAGGGTTATTCTCTGTCCTACAGACATAACAAAAGGGAATGACGAATATGCGACTCCTCGCTGGACGCGCGTTGCGCCTCTCGGTTGCGTTTGCCGGTATGTTAACCGCGGCAGGCGCCTTCGCCCACGCTCACCTGCAACAGCAGATCCCCGCCGCGGGTGCACAGCTGACCGCTCCCCCTCAGACGCTGACGCTCAGTTTCTCCGAAGGGATCGAACCGGCCTTCAGCGGCGTGGTCGTCACCGGTCCGCAGCAGCACGCGGTAGCCACCGGAAAACTGACCCGCAGCGCTGACAACCCCGCTCAGGTCACCTTACCCCTGGCGGAAACGTTGCCTCCGGGGGAGTACACCGTAGCATGGCATGTGGTCTCGGTTGACGGCCATAAAACCAAAGGGCAATACACTTTTAGCGTGAAGTGATCGATGTTGACCGGGCTCTATATCACGCTGCGTTTTGGGCACTTTATCACCCTGATGTTGGCTTTTGGCTGCGTGCTGTACGGCGCCTGGTGGGCGCCAGTACCGCTGAGGCGCGTGCTGATGCACCGCTTTTATCCGCTATTGCGCCCCCTGATGTTGATCGGCGCGCTCTCAACCGTGGCGCTGTATCTGCTGCAGGGGGGGATAATGGGCGACGGCTGGGCGGATGTCTGGCAGCCCGCCGTTTGGCAGGCGGTAGCGGGTACCCGCTTCGGCGGGGTGTGGATCTGGCAGATCCTGCTGGCGTTGACTGCTTTCGCCGTGGTGTGGATCCGTCCCCATCACGGCGCCAGGCAACTGATGGCCCTGCTGGCAGCCCAGCTGTTGCTTTCCGCCGGGGTAGGACATGCCGCCATGCACGATGGCTTACTTGGCGCCCTGCAGCGGACTAATCATGCCGTCCACCTCTTCTGCGTCGCCAGCTGGTTCGGCGGCCTGTTGCCCTTCATCTACTGCCTGCGCCTGGCGCAGGGGCGCTGGCGTCAGGCTGCAATCTATACCATGGCGCGCTTTTCGCGTTACGGACATCTGGCAGTGGCCGGCACCCTTGCCAGCGGCGTAGTCAATGCGCTGTTGATCCAGGGCGCGGTGATCGGAACCTCGCCCTGGGGGCGCATGCTGTTGATCAAATGTGCGCTGGTCGCCGGGATGGTGGTAATTGCCTTAGTGAACAGGTATGTTCTGGTACCGCGCATGTCGGCAAGCGGTTCGCGGGCGGAAAGCCTGATCCTGCGGACCACGCAGGCTGAGATAGGGCTGGGCGCGCTGGCGCTGCTGGCCGTCAGTCTGTTTGCCACCTGGGAACCTTATTGAATTAACTGGCAAAATCATGAAAAAAATTGTTCTGACCATGTTGTTACTGGCAAGCTCCGGGGCTGCTCTGGCGGCGCCGCAAATTATCACCGTGAGCCGCTTTGAAGTGGGGAAGGAGAGCTGGGCGTTCAACCGTGAAGAGGTGATGTTGACCTGCCGTCCGGGTAACGCGCTTTACGCCATCAACCCAAGTACGCTGGTCCAGTATCCGCTCAATGACGTAGCGGAACAGCAGGTTAAAGCCGGCAAGACGACCGCGCAGCCGATCTCTGTGATCCAGATCGACGATCCGCAGCATCCGGGACAAAAAATGAGCCTCGCGCCATTTATCGAGCGAGCGCAGAAGCTCTGCTAGCGTTCCGCGTTATCTTACTGTAATAGCATAAAAAAAACCGCCCTTGCCGGATAACGGCAGTGGCGGTTTTTTACTGGCTGACAGCCGTTTACCAGGAATTATACGACCACATTGGCCGCGGACTGGAAAAGCTGACGCGTTAAACTATTCTTATAGTGCAAGGCGACTTAGCCTGCATTAATGCCAACTTTTAGCGCACGGCTCTCTCCCAAGAGCCATTTCCCTGGACCGAATACAGGAATCGTATTCGGTCTCTTTTTATCTGTCACTTTTTGCTTTCGCAATAGCCAGCGACATCATGTCAGTCAAACCCCAGGCTGGCCTCTGGATGTCCCGTTATAGCACACCGTTTTTAGCATACACAATCCATTTACACACAAATCGCATCCTGAGGAAGGGTTGCGTCGGGAAGGAGAGATCTGAAACTGAGGTGGAAAGAGAAAAGAAAAAACCTGCACCTAACCAGGCCCGGCGTGCAGGTTAACAGGCGGGCCAACATCGGAAGTCTGCTAGTATACATATTTGTATGATAAATAAAATGAGCAAAGTCTAATAGATTTGGCAATTCATGCGATTAGCTATCATCGAACGACCGTATCGCTAAAAATAATAAGCAAATGCGCTATGTGTGGCGGTTGAAATTATTCAGGAACGCTAAAGGTGGGGTATATCTTACTTTCGAGATAGCAGAGCAAAAGCCAAATTTCATCGCTAAAAATAAACCATACGCAGCCCAGCAGAATGACCGCAAGAATAATTAGCAGGAAAATTTCGGTTTTACTCATCATGCCAACCACTATCCAATGGCGCCTGGGGCCATGATAGTAGCGAAATAAGTACCGAATAAGCAAACGCCGCGTGTCAGCGCGGCGTTACCGGCAGCGAAATTTACGTGCCATGGCGCGGTTGCGTCAGGATGTCCACCTGCTCAGCCAGCTGATCCAGCAGCTGGAACCGACGCCGGTATTCAGCCCGTTTTTTACTGGCGATACTCTCCAGTGGTTTGCGTTCCAGACGCTGCGGCAGCCGCCAGCGCCAGGCGCTTTCCGGCTTACCGTCGATGGACTGCCAGAACTCGTCGTAACTGGCGTGGAAATGGCGGCCCTTGCTCAGGCGATAGCGCAGGGCACGGAACACATGGCCATTATCGCTGACGCCATAAATCGACTCGATAGCGCTGCGAGCAGCCAGCAGCCAGATGAACTCCAGCAGCAGGCGCTTCGGGAACAGGCCGAAGCAGGCGCGAGTGGCCTGCTTAATCACCTCATGGGAAACGTGGCGCCGTGGCCCCTGTAGGCCGCCAATGACCAGCTGCCAGGCTTCACCGTCCCAGGTCACGCTAAAGGTTGCGCTGGCCAACAGGGTGTTGTTGTTGTCACGTAGCCACAGCGTGGTTTCGCCCTCACGCTCAGCCTTCCCGGCAGACGAGGCGGAGAGCGTGAACGGGCTGTCGTCTTTTCCGTTCAGCGTCAGCAGCGGGACCTCGCTCACCGCGGTCATGGCATGCGCCAGCAGCGACCCCTGCAGGGTATCGATGTAGCGATAATGACTTATCACCGCCATCGCCCGCTGCCAGGCGTTAAGATCGCGCGTCAGGTACTGACGGTGCACTTTCCCCGGCAAGGTCGCCTGCGCGGCCAGAAGCTGGTTAAAATCATCGCGGGCGCTAAGCGCCTCAAGCATCGCTTTGGTGGGGCTATAAAATAACGCCGTACGCAGCAGAAATTTAAGGCGAAAATTTCTCTGCCGCCAGATAGGTGCAGGTATTAGTCTGCCCATCACCAGATCGGCAATAAGATGCGAGCGCGGCGCAAGTACGCTGGTTGAATGCAGGCTATTGTCTGTCACGATAAACACCTCGTTGTTATTTCCTCCTATTTTAAAGCGAGCCTCTGATAAGCTTAATCCTCTGGCCGACTATATTTCCCGTTTGTTTAAAATCGATTGAGGTGTAAATAAAAATCACCGGGGATCCGGCGCAATTACCTATAATTACAGCAGAGAGGTAATTATATGTATCAACGTATTAATGGTAGCGACTGGCGTAATATCTGGCTGATGGGCGATCTGCATGGTTGCTTTGCGCTACTGATGGGCCGACTGCGCCAGTTGCGCTTTGATCCCTGGGCCGATCTGCTGATCTCCGTTGGCGATCTGATCGATCGCGGTCCGCAGAGCGCTGACTGCCTCGCCCTGCTGCGCTGCCGCTGGTTCAGGTCGGTGCGTGGGAATCATGAACAGATGGCGCTGGAGGCGCTGGAGAGCGGGGATATGGCACTCTGGCAGATGAACGGCGGCGACTGGTATGTCCGGGGCACCGGGCAGCAGCAGGCCGAAGCCGACCGGTTGTTAGCGCGTTGCCAGCGGCTACCGTTGATTATTGAAGTTGGGTGTGCAGATGCCCGGCATGTTATCGCCCATGCCGATTATCCGGCGTCAGTCTATCGCTGGCAGCAGCCGGTGGATCCCCAGCGGGTATTATGGAGCCGTCATCGCCTGAGCGAACATCTGGCGGGACGTCATGGCGCCATCGCCGGAGCAGACCATTTCTGGTTTGGTCATACGCCGCTTCGCGCGCCTTACGAACGCGATAATCAACACTATATTGATACGGGCGCTGTGTTTGGCGGGGCGCTGACGCTGGTGGCGCTGCAGTCGGCAGGTTAAAAGTCGCTGTATTCGCTGGCGGGTTGCCAGAAGCCGTCAATAAAATCTTCTATCGGATAGCAGCCGCCGTGGCGGATCCGCTGATCCTCCATCGCCACTAAACACTGCGTTTCCTCGCGGTAGACGTTAACCACAATGTCCTCACAGCCGCCATCCAGATAGCAAATAAACAACACCAAGGCAAACATCCTGGCCTCATGTTCGGGTTCACATACTATTTAGTGTAGGGGATGACAGCGGGACGGGGAAATAAATAACCCGTCTCTGGCGACGGGTTCATTTGAGTCAGGCAAGGCGCATGACCCAAGCATCAGACTGGCGGTCGTAATGTTTACGGTAGAGAACGGAATGTTCGCCATTGAGAATGGCGGGCACGCTGGTATCGGCATCCCAGGCGTCAAGCTGCATACATAAATCTGGATCGGATTTGCAGGGAATACTTAACGTTCGCTCTCCCTGATGTTCACCGTGCAGTTCGGCATCGTCTATCTCAAACGCGCCGATGCGGACATTGGTTTTACTCATCGCTTCACCCCATTTTTCAGCTGAGTTGTGGTACGACCAGTTGAGGTCGTCATTTTTCAGCGTAGTCAATGGGGTGAAAATCGCCAGTCAAAAAATGCGTATTTTTTGCACGACGTCACACCTTGCCGGCAAAAAGTTTCCCATCGCGCACCAGTTCACGCGGGTAGCTGTTCTTCAGGCGGGAGCCGACGCGCTTGGCCAGGCCCAGCGGGACACCCTGGAAGGTCACGATGGCTTCATCCTGCTGCGGCGCGGTCTGCGGATAGACGTCGCGTCCGCGATACCACTCCTCCGCTTCCTCCTGCGTCAGCTCGAAGGCGCGCTGCGGCGCGGCAAAGGCGATAACCGCCTCATGCTGCCAGCGGTAACCCTTGTTGTGCACCTCCGCCAGGCGTACGCCGATGCGTGAAAAACGCACCTTGCCAAACAGGGGCTCCATAGCCTGCGGGAACAGCCACAGCTCTTTATCCCGCTGCCACAGCGTATGGCCCGCGTCCCACTCGAGGCCAATAGCGTTGGCGGCGGCGGTTACCGCGGCGGCTTCCCGGCCCTTCAGCGGAACAAACGGGAATTTGCCGACCTTATAGCCTGGCGCCGGGAGCGGATCGATCGCCGCAGTCTTGCGCAGACGAGCAACGAAGAAGCCTTCGCAATCGTAGATCTGCGGGAACACGTGCAGAAACCCTTCAGCGGTTAAGGCATCGGCCGCGCCGGAAAACAGATCTCCCAGCGGCAGGATCTCCACTGCCTGCGGATAACGGGACAGCAGCCACTGAACGACCGCCTGATTTTCCTCGCGATTCAGGGTGCAGGTCGAATACACCAGCGTCCCGCCAGGACGCAGGGCATGGAAGGCGCTGTCGATAAGTTCGCGCTGGGTGGCGGCAATGTCGAGGTTGCTCTCCGGCGACCAGTTTTTCAGCGCGTCAGCATCTTTACGCACCACGCCTTCGCCCGAACAGGGAGCATCAAGCAGGATGGCGTCGAAAGCTTCAGGTAGCGCCGCGCCGAAAACCCGGCCATCGAAGTGGGTCAGGGCGACGTTACTGATGCCGCAGCGGCTGATGTTGGCATGCAGCACCTTCACCCGGCTGGCGGAGAACTCATTGGCCAGGATACCGCCCGCGTTACCCATTCGGGCGGCGATCTGGGTGGTCTTTGACCCCGGCGCAGCGGCAACGTCCATCACTCGTTCAGGCTGCGGGTTATCAGCGAACAGGGCGGCGACCGGTAGCATCGAGCTTGCTTCCTGAATATAGAACAGCCCGCTGAGATGTTCGGCGGTACTGCCCAGCGGCAGCGCATCGTCGTTGTCCCGCTCGATCCAGAATCCCTCTTCGCACCAGGGGACCGGCGTCAGCTGCCAGCCATACGGGGCGACCAGAGAGAGGAAATCATCAACGCTAATCTTCAGCGTGTTGACGCGAATACTGCGGCGTAGCGGGCGCTGGCAGGCGGCGATAAAGTCGTCGAAGGAGAGGTGCGCGGGCATTGCCGCACGCATTTGAGCGAGAAACGCTTCAGGGAAATAGACAGTATTTTCAGCCACAGGCAGCGCACCACAGAAAAAAAGGGTGCGCAGTTTAGCACAAACGCCCCGGTGCAGGACACCGGGGCGTGCGGTTGGTTATCTTCCCGCCCCGGCGTTGGCCGGGGGCGGGAGAAGGGGTCGTGAGGGTTACTGTGGCAGGGCGGTGCCCCATTCCCGCCACTCTTTCGGCTCGCTCTCCTGCAGCAGGAAGTGCTTGCCATCCTGAGCCTTTGGCGCCAGCGGCGTACCCGGCGGCGTGGCAAACGCGATCCCACCGCGGATAAACTGATTGAAGGTCCCGGTTTTCACCACGCCGCCAATCAGGCCGAAGTCGAGGCTGTAACCTGAGGCCAGCCAGAACACCGAGTTATTGCGTACCAGATACTGGTAGCGCTTGCTGATACGCAGTTTCACCATCACCCGATCGGACATCGACCCCAGCGACAGGCCGGTGACCGTCCCCACTTCAAGGCCGCGGAACAGGACCGGCGTACCGATGCCAAGCGACCCCGCCTCCGGCGCTTCCACCACAATGTTCAGGCCGTCGATATAGCGTGAGTCGCTGATCGTCGTATCCTGGATCTCAAAGTCGCGGCGCGCCGGGCCGCGTCCGGGCTCAACGTTGATATACGACTGGAACAGGGTGTCCAGATGCTCGACTCCCGCGGCGGAGATTTGCGGGGTGATCACCGAGAAGCGGGTCCCGGCCCGGGCGAAGGTGCCGACGTATTCCGGGTAGAGCACCGCTTTCGCCTGCACTTCGTTTTTGGCGGTGATCAGCTCCAGCGACTGGATCTGACCGATATCGATGCCGAGATAACGAATCGGCATCCCGGCCGCCATCTTCCCGGCGTCAAACGCGTGCAGGGTGATCTGGCCGCCCACGGCGCGTGCCGCCGTTTCAGAAGCATAAAGGATACGTTTGTTATTCAGCCGCGCGTTGGCGCTACTGCCGTTGAGGTTATCGAAACTGATCGCCCCTTTAATGGCACGCGCCAGCGGCGAGGCCTGGACGGTGAGCCCGTTGCCGTCAAGTTTGACCTTCGCACCTCCTTCGGCCCAGAAGACGCTGTTGTTGGTCAGCAGGTAGCGGTACTCCGGCTTGATATGCAGATCGATATCGAACACGTCGCTGCGCGGTTTGACGGAGATGATTTCGCCGACGGCGAATTTACGATACAGCACAACCGAGCCGGCCTGAACGTCAGGCAGGGTCTCCGCTGAGAGGCTTAAGGTGGTGGTCGGCACTTCACTCAGGCTGTTTTCCTGGGCCTTTTCGAGGTTGGCGTACAGCGGGTAGCTGCTCTGCATTTCGCCTTTTTCTCCCGGAATGACCCGGATCCCGCCATTGACCCACTCGCTGGCGCTGGCTCCCAGCACCTGCACGCCATCGAGTCCGACTTTGACATCCAGACGGCTGTTAACCACAAACTTGCTGTCGCCGCGAATGAGATCGCGGTATTCCGGCGCAATGGCGACCTGGAAGGTGACACCTTTAGCCGTCAGTTTGCGCTCCAGCACCTGGCCGACTTTTACTCCGTGCAGCACCAGCGGCTGGCCGCCGTCAATCCCGTAACTTTCCGGCGCGGAGAGCGTGACGGTGGCGACGTTGGGTTCCTCCAGCAATGCTTTATCTGCTGGCATGACCGAGAAGTGATTGCGCGGCTCGCCTTCCCCGGGTACCAGTTCAAAGGTATTGCCGGTGAGCAGGGCGCTGACGCTGGGGTTGTCGAGGGAGATCTTCGGCTTCTTCATCTGAATCAGCGTTTTCTCACGCAGCAGCGTCACCACGCTCGGGTCGACGGTCATCTCGCCGGTCACCTTGCCGCCGGGGTTAAGATTCAGCTTACTTAACTGGCCCACTTCCAGCCCCTGATACATCAGCGGCGTCGAGCCTGCTTTCAGCCCATCGCCGTCGGGCAGGTCGAGGGTGACCAGCACACCACGCTGGCTATGCGCCAGATCTTCGTACAGATGATAGTCATCGTTTTGCGCCGCAACCTGCGAATCGGCGGGGGAGTCAAAGGCGATAGCGCCGTTCACCAGTGCAGAAAGGTTCTCCAGCTGCACTTTTGCCCCACTCAGGCCGACGTCGGCTTTGATCCCGGAGACGTTCCAGAATCGGCTGCCTTTTTTCACCAGGTTGGTAAACCGGCGTTCGATCAGGACATCGATGGTGACTCCCTGATTATTGGCATTCAGGGTGAAGTCATACACGCGTCCGACCGGGATCTTGCGGAAATAGACCAGCGAGCCGCTGCTCAGGGAGCCAAGGTCAGGCGCCTGCAGGTGGATCATCAGCTCGCCGTTGTTGATGCGGTATTTCGGCTGAGTGTCGAGGGCCACGAAGTGATCTTCGGGATCGCCTTTGCCTGGCATCATGCCAATGTAGTTCCCGCCCACCAGCGCATCCAGCCCGGAGACCCCGGCCAGAGAGGCTTTCGGCGTGACCAGCCAGAACTGGGTCTCTTTACGCAGTGCATCTTTCATATCGCGTTTGATGCTGGCGGAAACCTCAATCTTGCTCAGGTCTTTACTGAGGCTAATATCCTGGACGGTGCCGACTTCCACCCCCTGATAGCGGATAGGCGTCCGCCCCGGGACGATGCCGTTAGCGGACTGGAAATCGATGGTAATCGTCGATCCGCGGTCGTCAAAGCTGGTCCAGATGAGCCAGGCGGCAATCAGTAGCGCGATGACCGGCAACAGCCAGAATGGCGAGATGCGGCGTTTAGTTTTTATTCTGGCTTCAGTCTGCGAAGCGGGCGATTCCTGACTCATGTGCGTCCCAAAGTAAGCGGCTGTCCAGCCATTCAACTGCAAGAATAGTTAAAATTACTGCACCGCCGAAGTAAACCGCCGCCGGCCCCATGGTGAAGGCGAGGAGCTGATCGCGATTTATTAGCGACATGGTGAGTGAGATAACAAACAGATCCAACATCGACCAGCGGCCAATCCAGGTTATCAGCCGCAGCAGCAGGATGCGGGTGCGCAACCCCTGCTCACACTTGAATTGTATGCTGACCAGGAGGGTAAATAACACTATAACTTTGGTGAATGGCACCAAAATACTGGCGATAAACACCACCCCGGCGATGGCGATATTGCTGTTGGCAAGGGAGATTATCCCGGAGAGGATCGTATCGTCCTGGCGCGCACCATTGACATAGATGATCGAGATCGGCAGCAGGTTGGCCGGTAAGAGGAAAATCATCGAAGCGACCAGCGCCGCCCAGCTGCGCTGCAGGCTCTGGGGCCGGCGATGATGCAGCGGGGTGTGGCAGCGTCGGCAGCGGCCACGCGCGTCGCGGTAGCCGGTGTAGTGGCAACTGGTGCACACCTGCAGATTATTATCGGCGCGGGTCGCCGGCCGTTCAGGGTAGAAACGCTCCCACAGCTCTTCGACGTTCATGTGAATAAGCGTCAGGATGCTCAGCAGCGTCAGCGAGATAAACGCCACCAGGCCGATGCCGGGCTGCAGAAAGGCGTAATCCTGCACCTTGATGGAGGCGACGCCAATACCCACCAGATAGATATCCAGCATCACCCACTCTTTGAGCTTGCCGAGCATCAGCAGCACCGGGCGCAGGTTCATCCCCAGGACGTTGCCCAGCCAAAGATAGCTAATCGAGACCACCAGCAGCACCGGGGCGACCACCGCGCAAAACAGCACCATGGCGGCGGTAAGCGGGTCACCCTGTGCGGTCATCTGCCAGATCCCCTGCAGGACGTTGGCGTCGATGCGTACGCCCAACAGATGCAGGCGCAGCAGAGGTTCAGACCAGGCAAAAGGCATTAACAGCAGCATCGCAACAGCCATGCTGCCCAGACGCGTCAGCGACCAGTCGCGCCCATCACGCACCTTCGCGTTACAGCGTGGACACCAGGCGCTTTGGTAGCGTTTAAGCACCGGTAAGCGAAAGAGCATGTCACACTGCGTACAGCGCTGATAATGCGCATAGGGAAGCGGCGTGCTGACGGCATGCACGACCATCTTCTTCGCAGGTTTGATCGTTGGTGTTTTTATCGGCATTTATTACGTACAGGAATGAATGTATCCCACTATCTTAACCTATGAATGAATTCATCTTGAGCCTAAGCGCATTTAATGCTTATTTTAGTAGGCTGTACGTATCAGGCAGTAAGACAACCAAGTGAAGATATAATGAGCAAAACAGAATTTTACGCGGATCTAAACCGCGATTTCCAGGCATTAATGGCAGGTGAAACCAGTTTTCTGGCGATGATCGCCAATACCAGCGCGTTGCTGTTCGAGCGGCTGAGCGAAGTCAACTGGGCCGGTTTCTATCTTCTGGAAGGCGATACCCTGGTATTGGGGCCGTTCCAGGGCAAACTGGCCTGTGTGCGCATTCCGGTCGGTCGCGGCGTGTGCGGCGCCGCGGTGGCGCAAGCCCAGGTCCAGCGCGTTGAGGACGTGCATGCGTTTGATGGTCATATTGCCTGCGATGCGGCCAGTAATTCGGAAATCGTCTTTCCCCTGCGCGTGAACGACCAGATTATCGGCGTGCTGGATATCGACAGCCCGGCATACGGCCGCTTCACCGCTGAAGATGAGCAGGGGTTGCGCACGCTGGTCGAGCAACTCGAAAAACGTATCGCGGCCACTGATTATCAAAAAATCTTTACCCGTGTCGTGGGATAATCAACGGATAACGTAGCATTTAGCGAGGACGTCATTATAATGTCGCCTGTTCATGCCTGCGGCTTGTTGGCTACGTCCGTTGTAATCAGGAAATTTCATGGAAAATCAACCTAAGTTGAATAGCAGTAAAGAAGTTATCGCCTTTCTGGCCGAACGTTTCCCTCAGTGCTTTAGCGCTGAAGGCGAAGCGCGCCCCCTGAAAATTGGTATTTTTCAGGATCTCGTTGAGCGAGTGGGTGGTGAGATGAATCTCAGCAAAACCCAGCTTCGCGCTGCATTACGTCTCTACACGTCTAGCTGGCGTTATCTGTACGGCGTGAAAGCCGGCGCTATCCGCGTTGACCTGGACGGCAACCCGTGTGGCGAACTGGAAGAACAGCACATCGCCCATGCGCGTCAGCAGCTGGAAGAAGCAAAAGCTCGCGTTCAGACGCAGCGCGCTGCCCAGCAGGCGAAAAAACGCGAAGCCGCCGCCGCCGCAGGCCAGCAGGATGAAGGGGTTCGCCGCGAGCGTAAACCGCGTCCTCAGCAGCCGCGTCGTAAAGAAGGCGCTGAACAGCGTAAACCGCGTCCTGTTGCGGCCAAAGCCCCGCGTGAAGAGCGTCATACTCCGGTATCGGATGTTTCCGTTCTGACCGTCGGCCAGGCGCTGAAGGTAAAAGCAGGCAATAACGCAATGGACGCCACCGTTCTGGAAATCACCAAAGATGGCGTTCGTGTACAGCTGACTTCTGGTATGTCAATGATTGTACGCGCAGAACACCTGGTGTTCTGAAACGGAGGCCGGGCCAGGCATGAACACATTTTTTAAAATCACCGCGCTTGCGGGCCTGCTGGCAATAGCAGGCCATGCTTTCGCTGTTGATGAAATAACCCGAGCAGATCAAATTCCCGTGCTGAAAGAAGAGCCGCAGCACGCGACGGTGAGCGAGCGCGTGACGTCGCGCTTTACCCGCTCTCACTACCGTCAGTTTGATCTCGACAACGCCTTCTCGGCAAAGATTTTTGACCGTTATCTGAACCTGCTGGACTACAGCCATAATGTGCTGCTGGCCAGCGATGTGGCGAAGTTTGCGGCCAAAAAAGACCAAATCGGCGACGAACTGCGCACCGGGAAACTGGACGTCTTCTACGACCTCTACAACCTGGCGCAGCAGCGTCGCTTTGAGCGCTATCAGTATGCGCTGAAGGTGCTGGAACGTCCGATGGACTTTACCGGCAACGATAATTTCAACCTTGATCGCTCCAAAGCACCGTGGCCAAAAGATGAGGCCGAGCTGAACAAGCTGTGGGACGCCAAGGTTAAGTTTGACCAGTTAAGCCTGAAGCTGGCGGGTAAAGACGATAAAGAGATCCGCGACACCTTAACCCGTCGCTATAAGTTCGCGATCCGTCGTCTGGCGCAAACCAACAGCGAAGATGTTTTCTCGCTGGCGATGACTGCCTTCGCTCGCGAAATCGACCCGCACACCAACTATCTGTCTCCACGTAATACCGAGCAGTTCAACACTGAGATGAGCCTCTCTCTCGAGGGGATCGGCGCTGTCCTGCAGATGGATGATGACTACACCGTCATCAATTCGCTGGTGGCGGGCGGTCCGGCCGCGAAGAGCAAAGCGATCAGTGTCGGCGACCGCATCGTTGGCGTTGGCCAGACCGGGAAGCCGATGGTTGATGTCATCGGCTGGCGTCTGGATGATGTTGTCGCGCTGATTAAAGGGCCGAAGGGCAGCAAAGTGCGCCTTGAGATCCTGCCGGCCGGCAAAGGAGCCAAGACGCGTATCGTGACTCTGACCCGCGAGCGGATCCGTCTGGAAGACCGCGCGGTGAAGATGTCGGTGAAAACCGTCGGTAAAGAAAAAGTCGGCGTGCTGGATATTCCGGGCTTTTACGTTGGCCTGACCGATGACGTGAAAGTGCAGTTGCAGAAGCTGGAAAAACAGAACGTCAGCAGTATCGTCATTGATCTGCGCAGCAACGGCGGCGGGGCGCTGACCGAGGCGGTATCGCTCTCGGGTCTGTTTATTCCGTCCGGCCCGGTGGTGCAGGTGCGGGATAACAATGGCAAGGTCCGCGAAGACAGCGACAACGATGGCGTGGTCTATTACAAAGGACCGCTGGTGGTGCTGGTTGACCGCTTTAGCGCCTCGGCGTCTGAGATCTTTGCCGCGGCGATGCAGGATTATGGCCGCGCGCTGATCGTTGGCGAGCCGACCTTCGGTAAAGGGACGGTACAGCAGTATCGCTCGTTGAATCGTATCTACGATCAGATGCTGCGTCCGGACTGGCCAGCCTTAGGTTCCGTCCAGTACACCATCCAGAAGTTCTACCGCATTAACGGCGGCAGTACGCAGCGTAAAGGCGTGACGCCGGATATCATGATGCCAACCGGTAATGAAGATCGCGAAACCGGCGAGCAGTATGAAGACAACGCCCTGCCGTGGGACAGCATCAATGCGGCCACCTATGTGAAGTCCGGGGACCTGACCCCGTTTGGACCGGAACTGCTCAAGCGCCATGATGAGCGTATCGCGCAGGATCCCGAGTTCCAGTACATCATGAAGGATATTGCCCGTTATAACGCGATGAAGGACAAGCGTAACATCGTCTCTCTGAACTACGCCCAGCGTGAGAAAGAGAACGAAGAGGATGATGCGATTCGTCTGGCGCGGATTAACGATCGCCTGAAACGCGAAGGCAAGCCGCCGCTGAAAAAACTGGATGACCTGGCGAAGGATTACCAGGAGCCGGATCCGTATCTTGATGAAACGGTCCATATCGCGGTAGACCTGGCGCATCTTGAAAAAGCGCGCCCGGCGGTGGAACCGCCAGCCAGTAAATAAACAGCAAACGGGCACCTCTGAAGGTGCCCGTTTTTTTTGTGCTTTTGTCATTCCCGTTCAGCTCAACTAACAAAATGTCAACCTGCCCGGTCGCTGTCAGCAAGATGCTACAAAATGTAAAGTTGTGTTTTTATCGTGACTTAGCGGGGGCTGATGGTTGAAAATTGCAGTCTGACCCATACGATGTGGGTAATCGCATAGTGCGTTTTGTTAAATTGAGGTAAAAAGAAAATTATGATGCGAATCGCGCTTTTCCTGCTGACGAACCTGGCAGTGATGGTCGTGTTCGGGCTGGTGTTAAGCCTCACGGGGATCCAATCCAGCAGCATGACCGGTCTGTTGATTATGGCCCTGCTGTTCGGCTTCGGTGGTTCTATCGTTTCACTGATGATGTCGAAATGGATGGCGCTGAAGTCTGTGGGTGGGGAAGTGATCGAGCAGCCGCGCAACGAAACGGAACGTTGGCTGATGCACACCGTCGCCCAGCAGGCGCAGCAGGCGGGCATTGCCATGCCGCAGGTGGCTATTTACCACGCGCCTGATATCAACGCCTTTGCCACAGGCGCGCGTCGCGACGCCTCGCTGGTCGCCGTCAGCACCGGGCTGTTACAAAACATGAGTCGTGATGAAGCGGAAGCAGTCATTGCCCATGAAATCAGCCACATCGCTAATGGCGACATGGTCACCATGACGCTGATCCAGGGGGTAGTGAACACCTTCGTTATCTTTATCTCCCGTGTAATTGCCCAGATTGCGGCCGGTTTCCTCGGCGGCAACCGGGAAGACGAAGGGGAGAGCAGCAATGGCAACCCGTTGATTTATTTTGCCGTTGCCACGGTGCTGGAGCTGGTGTTCGGTATTCTGGCCAGCATTATCACCATGTGGTTCTCTCGTCATCGCGAGTTCCACGCTGACGCCGGCTCGGCGCGACTGGTGGGCCGCGAGAAGATGATTGCAGCCCTGCAGCGACTGAAAACCAGCTATGAGCCGCAGGAAGCCAGCAGCATGATGGCGTTCTGCATCAATGGTAAAGCGAAATCCATGAGCGAGCTGTTTATGACTCACCCGCCGCTGGATAAGCGTATTGAAGCCCTGCGTAGCGGTGAGTATCTGAAGTAATTCGTCGGTCCGACGCTAAAAATAAAAATCCGCAGCCCGAAAGCTGCGGATTTTTTTTGCCGCCGTTTATCAGGCTGCGCGCGGCTGGGTGACGCGCAGACCGCTAATCAATGCGGCAACGGTCGCCAGAATACCAGCCAGCAGCAGGGCAGTATGGGTGCCGCTGTTGCCGAGCAGGTTGAACAGCAGGGCGACCAGCGCCGCGCCGGTGCTCTGACCGAGCAGGCGGGCGGTGCCCAGCATCCCGCTGGCGCCACCGCTGCGATGACTCGGGGCCGAGGCGACAATCGTATGGTTATTCGGTGACTGGAACAGCCCGAAACCGGCGCCACACAGCGCCATGCGCCAGATGATATCCAGATCGGACGGCGACTCGGGCAGTAGCGCCAGGCCGAACAGGCCGCAGGCCATAATAAGCAGACCGATGGCCCCCAGCAGCCCCGCATGGCATTTCTCAATCAAATAGCCAGCCAGCGGCGCCATCACCATGGTCGCCAGCGGCCACGGTGTCAGCAGCAGGCCGGTCTCCACTTCGCTGCGTCCCATCATTGACTGCAGAAAGAAGGGCAGGGAAACCATCGCCAGCATCTGCGCGCAGAAGGAGCAGATGGAGGTGCAAATAGAAAGCGAGAAGAGTGGGATGCGCAGCAGGTCGACCGGCAGCAGGGGGACGGGCATGCTGAGCTGGCGGCGAACAAAGAAGAAGCCCACCACCAGCATGGCGGCCACTTCAGCCAGCACCAGTTGAAGAGACTGTCCCTGGGCGAACCCGCTGAGCGCAGTGATCAGCAGCCCGAAGGTGAGGGCGTTCATGATGGCGCTTGGCAGATCGAAGCGGATGATTTTGCTGCGTGCGCTGTTGGGCGGCAGAAAGCGCATGGCCAGAACAAACGCGACGATCCCCAGAGGCACGTTAATTAAAAACAGCCATTGCCATGAGGCGAGGGAAAGGATCGCCGCGGCGATAGTCGGGCCTGCCGCTGATGAGACCGCGACGACAAAGGAGTTAATGCCCATGCCGCGTCCGAGAAAGCGCTGCGGATAAATCAGGCGGATCAGCGCGGTGTTCACGCTCATCAGCGCGGCGCCGCCCAGCCCCTGAGCGACGCGGGCGAAGGTCAGCATTTCGAGGCTACGCGACAGCGCGCAGGCCAGCGAGGTAAAGATAAACACCACCAGGCCTATCTTATAGATGCGGCGATAGCCGACCATATCGCCGAGGAAGGAGAGCGGCAGCAGGGCGATAACAATGGCGATTTGGTAGGCGTTGACGATCCAGATTGACGACGCCGGCGAGGCGTTAAGATCGCTGGCGATGGTCGGGAGCGCGACGTTGGCGATAGCCCCGTCGAGCACGGCCATGGTCAGCCCAAGCACGATGGTCAGAATGGCGCCATAGCGTTGCGGCAGCGGCACGCCATCGGAAGAATTTTTATCCATGGTGAATATAAGTCTTAAATGAAACGGGTTTTTGAATGATGAGTTTAGCATTGATTAATCCGCAGTATGTCGCAGATTTGTAACGAAGTGGCAGAAGAATGATTGCGGCGCAGAGGCGGCGAATTTATAATAAAAACCGGTTCTAAATTTTATAAAACAGTTACGACGAGGTGATAAATGGCAGGTGCAGATTTGGATAAACAGCCAGATTCTGTCTCTTCGGTATTGAAGGTTTTTGGCATCCTACAGGCGCTGGGTGAAGAGCGTGAAATTGGCATTACCGAACTGTCCCAGCGCGTCATGATGTCGAAAAGCACCGTTTATCGCTTTTTACAGACCATGAAATCACTGGGCTATGTGGCACAGGAAGGGGAGTCAGAGAAATACTCCCTCACGCTCAAGCTGTTCGAGCTGGGCGCACGTGCGCTGCAGAACGTCGACCTGGTGCGCAGCGCGGATATTCAGATGCGCGAACTCTCGCGACTGACGAAAGAGACTATTCACCTCGGCGCGCTGGATGAAGACAGTATTGTCTACATCCACAAGATTGACTCAATGTACAACCTGCGGATGTACTCACGCATTGGCCGCCGCAACCCGCTGTACAGCACCGCGATCGGCAAGGTGCTGTTGGCCTGGCGCGATCGCAGTGAAGTTGAGCAGATCCTCGAGGGCGTGGAGTATAAGCGCAGCACCGAGCGGACGATCACCAGCACGGAGGAGCTGCTTAAGGTACTGGATGGCGTGCGCGAGCAGGGATATGGCGAAGATAACGAAGAGCAGGAAGAGGGGCTGCGCTGCATCGGAGTCCCGGTGTTCGACCGTTTCGGCGTGGTTATCGCCGGACTGAGCATCTCTTTCCCGACGCTACGTTTCTCAGAAGAACGTCTGCATGAATACGTGGCGATGCTGCACCAGGCGGCGCGTAAGATTTCTGAGCAAATGGGATACAACGACTACCCGTTCTGACGCGGTAGCTGAAACATCCGGTGAGCGCGGTGCTATTGTCGCGCTCGCCGGACCAATTTTAACCGTTATCAACCACGGTTGCGCTTTTGCGCAGAATGGGACAGTTACTGACGCCGATCACACCGCTGTTGGAATGCACATAAAGTGCGGTACTGACCCCGCGGGCGGTGAGATACTGACACTTAAGACCCAGACCACCGACGTTTTCTTCACTGTGGAATAATACGCCATAGCCGCTTAATAATACGCCAATCCATAAGATAGCCACGACGACAATAGTACGAATGATTAATCGCATTGATGCCTCATTATTTGTATGATCCTTGCCGTGATTTTGACACGAACACGTTTTGAAACAAGTCGATGATTCCTAAACTTGCCTTTCGTATTACAGTTAGCCGCGGTTTAAGAAGGCCGTGTTATCCTGGCGACATAAAGTACTAAAGCGGAGAGTGGAGTGAAAAAATTACGGTGGGTTTTACTGATAGTCATCATAGCAGGCTGCCTGTTGCTGTGGACTCAGATGCTTAACGTAATGTGCGACCAGGATGTTCAGTTTTTCAGCGGCATTTGCACTATCAATAAATTCATCCCGTGGTAAGACATTTTTCTGACGACTGATTTCCTTCTGCGGTGTGGGTGGTAGAATGAACGCCTTCTCTTTGAGGTGGTGAAATGAGTGAGTTACTAAATCCTGGGATCTTAAATCTGGCATCGCTGGCCGTGTCCGTCGCGTTGCTGCTTGTCGGTCTGTTGTTATGGTTCTTCGTCAACCGCGCCAGTTCGCGGGCGAACGAGCAGATAGAACTGCTGCAAGCGCTGCTGGATCAGCAAAAGCGGCAGAATGCGCTGTTACGTCGCCTCTGTGAGGCCAATGTGCCGGAAAAAGAGGACGTGGCTGAGCCAACCGTCGCGGGTAAGGCGAAAGGGGAGGATGAGTTTATCCGCCTGGTGGCAGAGCGCTAAGTACCTCGACAGGTGTGCATCATAAGGTGCGCACCTGCATGATAGCTGGCAGTAATATCTTATTCTTATTCCATTATTCCTTTCTCAGCGCAATATTCTCTTTATTACACGCTGTAAATAAAGTCATCCCCGCCACGTTTATTGCTATGGAATGTGACACTGTCATCATTTTTTCATTATTAAGGTGCAGAATTAGCACTATTTTTAGCGTGGCGACTAACAGGTTTTATTATCACTACACTGGCGCGGCTTTAGCGATTTTTCGTCTGCTGTTATGACTAAATATGCGCATCAATATTCATCACCTTCAGCGTGCCGCCGTCAGTATGGCGGTTCGTATACGTACATACCTGGACGAAGCGAAGTTGTTGAGCTATGGTAAAAAAGTTGCAGTAATGAGGCAGCAACCAGGTGATATTAGCGAACGCTATAGTGCCTTGCCAGGGGCGGCAAAGACGCATAAATGTGCAGGCGATCAAATGATTACCTTATAATTTGTGCGAACGATCGTGACACGTTTAAAAATGGCTTGCCATTATTTACGTAGTATGTGATAACACGTTTCGGGTTAAACGAGGTACAGTTCTGTTTATGTGTGGCATTTTCAGTAAAGAAGTCCTGAGTAAACACGTTGTCGTTGAATACCGCTTCTCTGCCGAACCTTAAATTAGTGCCTCATGCAGTTATGTGTCAGTTTTATCTATGTAAACGCCAGCAGGCGAAGAAAACAGTCTAAGGAATTTTGCAAATGGCAAAGATTAAAGGTCAAGTTAAGTGGTTCAACGAGTCTAAAGGTTTTGGTTTCATTACTCCGGCTGATGGCAGCAAAGACGTGTTCGTACACTTCTCCGCTATCCAGGGTAACGGCTTCAAAACTCTGGCTGAAGGCCAGAACGTTGAGTTCGAAATTCAGGACGGCCAGAAAGGTCCGGCTGCAGTTAACGTAACTGCTATCTGATACAAGACCACTCTTCTTGTATAAAAGCCTCGCCTGCGCGGGGCTTTTGCGTTTATTGCAAAGCATGTCATTTTACCCCCTCCTGTCGCGTCTTGTTGCAAATACTCAACTTTATTAGCATTGTGTAGCAGTCTGTTTTGCTAATTTTCTGTTAAATCAGATGGTTGCAAAATAATGCCGGAGCTATGGTGCTAAAGAAAAAAATGAAGTCCTCCGCCAGCTTTACCCCGATTCGCTTCGGGTTACTGTGTGTGGCCATTCTTGGTTGTCTGGGACTGCTGCTGGCCCGCGTGGGCTGGCTGCAAATTATCTCTCCCGATAATCTGGTAAAACAAGAAGATATGCGTTCTCTGCGCGAAGAGCCTGTGGCGGTAGAGCGCGGCATGATTAGCGACCGTGAAGGCCGGCCGCTGGCGGTGAGCGTACCGGTCAGCGCTATCTGGATCGACCCGCAGACTACCATGGAGAAGGGTGGGGTTGGCTATGGTCCTCGCTGGCAGGCAATGGCCGAAGCACTACATCTCAACCTCGGGGAGCTGGCCCAGCGGGTACAGAGCCATCCGCACGCCCGTTTTCTCTATCTGGCGCGTCAGATCAATCCGGAGCAGGCGGAGTGGATTGATAAACTGCATCTCCCGGGCGTCTATCTGCGCGATGAATCGCGACGTTTCTATCCGGCAGGACATGTGGCTGCCAATCTGCTGGGCTTTACCAACGTCGATAATCAGGGCATCGAAGGGGTGGAGAAAAGCTTTAATGCCCAGCTGACCGGCAAACCCGGCCGACGTCTGGTGCGCAAAGATAAACATGGCAATGTTATTGAAAATATTACCGAAGTGCCGCCAGTCCCGGCGCACAACCTGCAACTGAGTATTGATGAACGCCTGCAGACAGTGACCGAAGATGCCCTCGACAATGCTGTTCGCTGGAATAAGGCGGAATCCGGGGCGGCGGTGTTGATCAAAATTGATACCGGCGAGATTCTGGCGATGGCCAGCTACCCGGACTTCAATCCGAACAATCGCGATACCGCGACGCTGGATGATTTCCGCAACCGCGCCATCAGTGACACCTTCGAACCCGGGTCGACCGTTAAACCGCTGGTGATCATGACCGCGCTCCAGCAGGGGATTGTCCAGCCGGACAGCGTGGTAGACACCCATCCGTTTGTCCTCGACGGCCACCGTATCCGTGATGTTGGCTATTATCCGGAGCTGAGTCTGACCGGGATCCTGCAAAAATCCAGTGATACCGGCGTGTCGCATCTCTCGCTCGCTATGCCGGTGCAGCATCTGCTTGATACCTATCAGGCATTCGGTTTCGGCGAGCCGACCGGATTGGGGTTGACCGGCGAAAGCGCCGGGCTGATGCCGCATCGTCGCTACTGGGGGCAACTGGATCGCGCCACCTTCGCGTTCGGCTATGGATTAATGGTGACGCCGCTCCAGCTGGCGCACGTCTACGCGACTATCGGCGGTTTCGGTATTGAACGACCGTTGTCGATCACCCGCATCGATCCGCCGGTGATAGGCACACGGGTGATGCCGGAGAACATTGTTCACAGCGTGGAGCATATGATGGAGAGCGTGGCGCTCCCGGGCGGGGGCGGGACCAAAGCGGCGGTGCGCGACTATCGGGTGGCGGTAAAAACCGGGACCGCGAAGAAAATCGGCCCGGACGGAAAATATATCGACAAGTATGTGGCCTATACCGCCGGTGTGGCGCCCGCCAGTCGCCCGCAGTTTGCCCTGGTGGTGGTGATGAACGATCCGAGCAATGGTTCCTATTACGGCGGGGCGGTGTCCGCGCCGGTCTTCAGCCAGATCATGGGCGATGTCCTGCGGCTGGAAAATGTGATGCCGGACGGTATGCCGCAAGGGGCGGAGAATCTGATCGTGATGCACGACAGCCATCCGCTGGCACCGGCGCTGTAACAGTGGTCTGCGGGGGCGAATAGCGCTACACTTTCGCCC
Organism: Klebsiella sp. H-Nf2; assembly: GCF_002806645.1. NCBI lineage: Bacteria > Pseudomonadati > Pseudomonadota > Gammaproteobacteria > Enterobacterales > Enterobacteriaceae > Klebsiella > Klebsiella sp. H-Nf2. Next base: position 146,992 of record NZ_PIBL01000005.1, on the reverse strand, counting down.
TTTCAGCGACACCGGAGCCGTCATGTCATACAGTTGCCCCCTTTGCCACGCGCCGCTATGCCGCAGCGACAACCACTATTCCTGCCCGCAGCGGCATCAGTTCGATCTGGCGAAAGAGGGATACGTCAATCTGCTACCGGTGCAGTTCAAACGGTCACGCGATCCTGGCGATAGCGCAGAGATGATGCAGGCCCGGCGGGCGTTTCTGGATGCGGGTCATTATCAGCCGCTACGGGAGGCGATCGCCGAGCGGCTGCAGCACTACGCCCCAGCGGACTTACTGGATATCGGCTGTGGCGAAGGGTATTACACCCACGCGTTTGCCGCCATCGCCAGCCGCAGCTGGGGGCTGGACGTGTCGAAGCCGGCGATTCGCGCGGCGGCAAAACGCTATCCTGAGGTCAGTTTTTGCGTGGCCTCCAGCCAGCGCCTGCCGTTCTCCGACGCCAGTTTCGATGCAGTGGTGCGCATTTACGCGCCCTGCAACGCCGAAGAGCTGGCGCGGGTGGTGCGTCCTGGCGGATGGGTAATCACTGCCACGCCGGGTCCACGCCATTTACTGGAGCTGAAAGGGCTGATTTACGATGAAGTTCGTCTTCATGAGCTGAAGACGGAAGCGATGCCGGGGTTCCGCCTGGATGCTCAGCAGCAGCTGGCCTATCCGATGACGCTGACCGGTGATGAAGCGCAGGCGCTGCTGCAGATGACGCCGTTCGCGTGGCGGGCAAAACCCGAAGTGCACGCCGCGCTGCGTCAGCAGGCGACATTTGGCTGCCAGACCGATTTCATGATCCATTGCTGGCAGCGAGAGGCATAAGGCTTAGCCGGCGAAATGGCTCCAGAGGATTTCGCTGCCGATACCAATCAGCACAATACCGCCGAGAATTTCGGCCCGTTTGCCCAACAGCGGGCCGATAAAGCGACCGACCATGATCCCCAGCGTCGACATAAGAAACGTCGCGCAACCGATCGCCAGCGCGGTGGTCACAATGCTGACCTGCAGGAAGGCCAGACCCACACCAACGGCCATTGCGTCAAGGCTGGTGGCGAAGGCGGTGGTGACCAGCAGCCAGAAACCATGACGGCGAGGTGCTTCACACACCTCGTCGCTGTCGCCGCGAAAACCTTCCACGATCATTCGCCCGCCGAGAAACACCAGCAGAATAAAGGCAATCCAGTGGTTCCACTCGAGGACAAACTGGCTGGCCAGCATGCCGAGTCCCCAGCCGACCAGCGGGGTCAGGGTTTCGATGGCGCCAAAAATCAGCCCGGTACGGATGGCTTCTGAGAATTTAGGTTTGTGCAGGGTGGCACCCTTGCCGATAGAGGCCGCGAAGGCGTCCATAGACATGCCGAAGGCAAGAAGAATGGTAGCGGATAAATTCATGTGCGTGTCCTGACCGGGGATAATCCATATGACACATCGCTGCCCCCAGTAAATATACGCGGAGCCGCTCAATGGCTGAGCAATACGTACAGCAGTGATGTATCTATGGTCTCGCCTGATTGAATCACTTCAACCCGTACGTGCCACGTTTTGCAACGAGTATGTTGACACGTACATTTCCTGGCAAACAGGAAATCGGCTACTCCCCAACGACGGGCGCAACCTTAACATATTTTTAGAATATAAAACAATAACAGAAGACGGCTATTTTAATAACCAAATGATAACGATTTTCATTTGAATTTATAAGTAAATAAATAGTTAATAAAAAAGGGGAGAGGAGACGGGGAAATATAGCCATGGCTATATGTTTTTCCAGACGAACGCTGGAAAGATATAGCGCTGGCTATATTCTTAACTCATTGAGTTGAAAGGAGGAGTTTGTATATCTTCTCCAGATCGTCGATATTTCGTACGCGAATAAGCAGCCGCCGTTGCTCTAATTGCATCACCAGCACGCCGTCTTCGGATAAATTCATCTCTTTAATTCGCTGATATTCTATCCACACGTTGGCGAAGAAAAAGCCGCGCGATTTAAAAATGATTTTCGGTGTGCGCATCCAGAATAAATAGAGACCCATCAGCGCCAGGGCAGATAATAACCAGGTGGTGATCGCGGTGCCGTTCTGGGTGATGTTGTTATAGATCAGAATGGCGGTGAGGCCGACAAAGATCAGGCCGTCAACACGGCTGCGGCGAAGCAGGGGGATGGCCAGCAGCACCGGGCCGTTCCGCCTCGGCATAATGAACTGGTCGTACACCGCGTAGGCCAGTAGCGCAAGGATAAACAGAAAGATCACCAGGTCCGTGAATGTCATTGCTTTGCGTTCCTCCTGATAAAAAAAAGCCGGGGGCAAGCCCCCGGCGTACAGCTTGAAAATTACAGACCCAGCAGGCCGACCGCGTAGCCCGCGATACCGATGACGAAGAAGCCAACGATGATCCACAGCGGGTTAACTTTCTTGCGCAGCAGCCACATACACGCGAAGGTCAACAGCAGCGGCACCAGGCCCGGCATCAGCTGGTCGAGGATGGTTTGCACCGTGGTGACGTGAACCTGTCCGTCAGAACCGGTGATTTTTGACACCACCAACGGAATGTTCACGTGCGTCCACTTGTTAACCAGTGCCCCCATCACAAACAGGCCGAGGATTGACGCCCCCTCAGTCAGTTTCTGCAGGAAACCGCCGCCCATGTCCTTCACGATGTCCACGCCTTTACGATAACCGTAGGCAACGCCGTAGTAACGGGTCAGCAGACGCACCGCGTTGAACAGGATAAAGAACAGCAGAGGCCCGAGCAGGCTACCGCTCATCGCGATCCCAGCGCCTAAGGCCGCGAACACGGGACGCACAGTACCCCAGAAGATCGGGTCGCCGACGCCGGCCAGCGGCCCCATCAGACCGACTTTGATGCCGTTGATGGCGCCATCGTCAATCTCTGCGCCATTGGCGCGCTGCTCTTCCATTGCCAGCGTTACGCCCAGTACCGGAGCGGCAACGTAAGGATGGGTGTTGAAGAACTCAAGGTGACGCTTAATCGCCTGCTTACGCGCATCGTTGTTCTCCGGGTACAGGCGACGGATCGCCGGAACCATAGAGAAGCAGAAGCCCAGCGCCTGCATACGTTCGAAGTTCCATGAACCCTGGAACAGGTTAGAACGAATGAACACGCCACGAATATCACTCTGAGTGAGTTTTTTCTCGGTGGTATTTTTAGTCATATCAACCATTTCGCTCACCTGTTAGTCCAGTTCGTTATCGAGATCGTTGTTACCAGCCGCCTGAGCCGGCGCACCGGCGACGCGGTTATATTTCGGGCTCAGCTGGATGTAGAGGATAGCCATGACCGCACCAATCACACCCAGAGCCACCAGGTTGAAGTTGGTGAAGGCGGCGGTGACGAAGCCGAGGTAGAAGAACGGCATCAGGTAGCCTGCGCGCATCATGTTGATGACCATCGCATAACCGACAACCACGATCATACCGCCGGCGATGTTCAGACCGCTGGTGACCACTTCAGGGATCGCGTTCAGCAGGCCCTGGACTTCGCTGGTACCGACGGAAATCGCCACGATGACGGCCGGGATAGCGATACGCATCGCCTGCAGGAACAGGGACGAGACGTGCAACCACGACAGGGCGGTCAGGTTGCCATTCTCCGCCGCTTTATCCGCCGCGTGCTGGAAGGCTACGGTGATAGTACGAACGATAATGGTCAGCACCTGGCCTGCCGCCGCCAGCGGGATAGCCAGCGCGATACCGGCACCGATGCTCTGATGGCCGGCAATAACCAGAACGGTGGAAATAATAGACGCCAGCGCGGCATCAGGGGCAACCGCCGCACCGATGTTCATCCAACCCAGGGCGATCATTTCCAGCGTACCGCCGATGATAATCCCGGTTTTCATATCGCCGAGAACGGCACCGATCAGCGTACAGGCGACCAGAGGACGGTGGAACTGAAATTCATCAAGTACCGACTCCATACCCGCAATACACGCGATGATGAACACCAGCACAATCTGAAGAAGGGTAATCTCCATTGTACTTCTCCTGTTGATTAAGTCTTAAAGTGAAAACTGGGGCGCGATCGGCAAGGTTATTTATCAGCCTTAGCGATCAGATCCATCATTTTCAGTTTCGGGTCGGTGGACACTTTACGTGCCTCCAGCTCGATACCGCGTGCGTTCAGTTTTTTAAACGCCTCAATATCTTTAGCATCGACGGAAATCGCGTTGTTAACCTGGGTTTTGCCCTGGCGGAACGCCATACCACCGATGTTGACGCTGGTGATTTTCACGCCGCCCTCGACGATACGCTCAACGTCAGTCGGGTTAGTAAACAGCAGCATAACGCGCTGTCCGGCATACTTCGGGTTGTTGTAGACGCGGATCATTTTAGCCACATCCACGACGTGGGCGGTGACGCCTGGCGGCGCAACCTGAGTCAGCAGGGTTTTGCGCACGGTATCCGCGGCGACTTCGTCGCTGACGACGATGATGCGGGTGACGTTGGTCTCTTTGGTCCAGCGGGTGGCGACCTGACCATGGATCAGACGGTCGTCAATGCGCGCGAGGCCAATCACCATATAGTCGTTCGGGCCCATCGGTTTGGCCGGCGCGGCGGCTTTTGGGGCCGCGGCAGGGGCTGGCGCGGGAGCCGCTTTTTCTACCGGTTTGGCCTTCAGCGCTTTCACGCCTTCGCTACCGGTCTCTACCGCTAAGGCGACCAGTTCATCAAACGAAGGGTCGTCATCGCGGGCCATGAAGGTTTCCACCAGCATCGGGATGTTGACGCCAGCGATAACTTCGTAATGCTCTTTATCGACGACAATGCGGCTCGCAGCGTTGAACGGGCTGCCTCCCCATGTATCGACGAGAAATAGCACGCCTTTACTGGTATCCAGTTTTGCCAACTGGGCATTGTATTTCTCGATCAGCGTTTCGGCGTTTTCACCCGGAACGAAATCGATCCAGCCAACGTTTTCCTGCTCGCCCAACAGCATCTCTGCTGTTTTCAGCAGCTGTTCTGCAGCCCAACCATGTGTGCCTATTACAATAGCAATCGTCACTTGCTACCTCCTTTATTATCGTGAATGCATCATCTGCTTTGATACATCCTGAATCACTCTTGAGGACAAAATCGATTCAGTTAGGGTGTAAGATAGAAAATAGTTACTACCGCGAATTATTTTAGACAGTGAAAAAATAATTAATGTGATGAAGATCCGTTAATCAGGCATCGCCTGGTAATAATTTTGCAGCGCAAAAAATAGCCTTAGTTATTGCAAATTCAGGTAAATTTTTTCCAATTTCGATCTATATTTTGCTATGTTTAACTTCCGTTTAATTACTCAGGAGTATAGGGCATAGCCCGCAGTATGGACCGTCATCGACGTCTTTTCACTTTCTGGCACCAGGTTGCCACCTCCACGCATCACGCTTTTCTCTCAGCACCTATTGTCGCGCCCATGCATGACATGGCGATGACTCAGCTTGCCGCTAACCGGAGTCGTACATGGAATTGTTAATGGATCCCTCAATCTGGGCCGGCCTGTTGACGCTTATCGTTCTGGAGATTGTGCTCGGTATCGACAACCTGGTGTTTATTGCCATCCTGGCGGATAAACTGCCGCCGAAGCAGCGTGACAAGGCCCGACTGATCGGCCTGTCGCTGGCGCTGGTGATGCGCCTGGGGCTGCTGTCGGTGATCTCCTGGATGGTGACCCTGACGAAGCCGCTGATTACCATCGCCGATTTCTCTTTTTCCGGGCGCGACCTCATCATGCTGCTCGGCGGGATCTTCTTGCTGTTTAAGGCGACGACCGAACTGCATGAGCGGCTGGAAAACCGCCAGCACGATGCCGGTCACGGTAAAGGGTATGCCAGTTTCTGGGTGGTGGTACTGCAGATCGTGGTGCTGGACGCCGTCTTCTCTCTGGATGCGGTGATCACGGCGGTCGGGATGGTTAACCATCTGCCGGTGATGATGGCGGCGGTGGTGATCGCCATGATCATGATGCTGCTGGCGTCGAAGCCGTTGACGCGCTTTGTCAACCAGCACCCGACGGTGGTGGTGCTCTGTCTGAGCTTCCTGTTGATGATCGGCCTGAGCCTGGTGGCGGAAGGGTTTGGCTTCCATATTCCGAAAGGGTATCTGTACGCAGCGATCGGTTTCTCGATCATCATCGAGTTCTTTAACCAGGTGGCGCGGCGCAACTTTGTACGACATCAGTCGACGCTGCCGCTGCGTGCCCGTACCGCGGATGCGATCCTGCGTCTGATGGGGGGCCGGAAACAAGCCTCTGCTAGCCATGACGCCGACAGCCCGGCAGCCATACCGGTCCCGGAAGGGGCGTTTGCCGAAGAAGAGCGTTACATGATTAACGGCGTGCTGACGCTGGCCCAACGCTCTCTGCGCGGTATTATGACCCCGCGCGGGGAAATCAGCTGGGTTGACGCTGAACAGAGTGACGATGAAATTCGTCGTCAGCTGCTCTCGTCGCCGCACAGTCTGTTTCCGGTCTGCCGCGGAGAACTGGATGAAATCATCGGTATCGTGCGGGCGAAAGAGTTGCTGGTGGCCCTGGAGGCGGGTGAGAACATTGCGGCGCTGGCCTCTGCCTCTCCGGCAATTGTCGTCCCGGAAACGCTGGACCCGATCAATCTGCTCGGGGTTCTGCGCCGTGCGCGCGGCAGCTTTGTTATCGTGACCAACGAGTTTGGCATGGTACAGGGGCTGGTGACGCCGCTGGACGTCCTTGAAGCCATCGCCGGTGAATTCCCGGATGCCGATGAGACGCCGGAGATCGTCATTGACGGCGATGGCTGGTTGATCAAAGGGTCGACCGACCTGCATGCGCTGCAGCAGGCGCTTGGACTGGATGCGCTGGTCAATGAAGATGAGGATATTGCCACGGTGGCCGGGTTGGTGATCGCCGTCAATGGCCATATCCCGCGCATTGGCGACACCGTGTCGCTACCGCCGCTGCAGTTTACCGTGGTCGAAGCGAATGATTACCGGGTCGACCTGGTCCGCGCGGTGGTCACCCGTCCACTGAGCGACGAAGAAGAGTAATTGCCCTGCTCGTCGGCCCCTGGGGTCGGCGAGCTATTCTGCCCACTCGGTTTTCTGTCCCTCTCTGTCTGCCAGCCACGCCGGAAACGCCTCAACAGGCATCGGCCGGGCGTAATAAAATCCCTGCAGTACATCGACGCCGTGGCCTCTGAGGTAGCTTTCCTGCTCCAGCGTCTCCACCCCTTCGGCAACGGTAACGATATTCAGACGATCGGCGAGGGCAATAATAATATCCGTCACCGTGGCATTGACGCTGTCTATCCCGACTGAACTGGTAAACGAGCGGTCAATCTTCAGCACGTCCGGACGCAGTTTTTCCAGCCACGAGAGCGAGCTGTTACCGGTGCCAAAATCATCTATCGCCAGCTGAACCCCTTTGAAGTGCAGATGTTCAGCCATGTGCTGGTCGCCATCCTGCAGGACATCGCGCTCGGTGAGCTCGACCACCAGCTGCTGTACCGGGTTGACGCTAAACCAGTAATTGTGCAGGTCGCGGAGCAGTAAACCATTGGCAAAGTGACGGGCGGCGACATTAATCGCAATATGAAAATGGCGGTCGCTGGGGAAAGCGTCCAGGCGGCGGGCGGTTTCGGCAATCACGTAGCGGGTGAGGGGAATGATCAGATTGTCCCCTTCGGCGATGGGAATAAACACTTCTGGCGAAATCGCCCCGCGGCGGGGGTTGTTCCAGCGCAGCAGGATTTCCACCCCGCAGCAGCGCCCGCTGCGCGCATCCTGCAGCGGCTGGCACCAGAGCGTAAACTCCCGGGCAGAGATGCCGAGACTTATCTCTCGCGAGAAACTCATCCTGCCGGCGGTGGCCAGCCAGGCGATGCCGGTCATTAACAGGCTGAAGATAAGGGCCAGCGGCAGCTCACCAGGCAGCTCCTCCAGCGCGATAGTCGAGGCGCCCGGACCGTTAATGTTGATGGTAAAGGGAAATTCTGTGGAGCGCTGGCGATAAATCACCGACGCCTGCGGGGCGTGCGCTTTGTCAATCAGGCCGAGCCCGCTGATAAAATAATGGTCGCCAACCTGCAGGCTGACGTCGCTGATCAGGGGCGATTTTTCCTTGAGAATTAAGGTTCCCAGCAGCTCGATATTGACAATTAACATCACGCCGTCGAGGCCGCTTTCCGAGGCAGGATACCACTGGATCAGCACCGGCGTGCCTTTGAGCAGTGAGTTGTCGGTAGAAAAGAGCAGTAAGGGGTGGTGAGCCGGAAGGGCGGGCTGCAGCTGGTGCAGATCTGCCTGCCGTTGCCCAAAGATACTGGAACAGTAGATCATCCCTGACGCCACCAGCGCGACGGAGCGGACCGTCTGCAGCGAGGCCGCCATTTTGCGCAGCGTGAGATGAATATCCATGCAGGGTTTGTCGACCAGGGAGAGTAGCGTCGCTCGCTCTGCACTCAGCGGACGCAGGATATTATTCAGCGCCGTGACCCGCTGGCTGGCGGCAGTACGAATATACTCTTCATTTACGCTACGCTGCGAAATAAATCGGATAGCTAAGGTGGTACCCAGGGTTAGCAAGGCTACCAGCAGGCAGACAATAATGCGTTTGCGACGATAGGCCGTAATGACTTTTTGTGCAGTCTGCATGTGCGACACCCTGTCGACAGGACGAGTGGTTAAGCGTGGCTTATTTAATAGAGCAATTGTAGTGGCAGAATATCGCCAGGTATAGAAAAAAGAAAATGCGCCGGTGAAGGCGCATCAGGGAGCTGTCAGTAACCCATGTTATCCCCCTGCGCGCTTTGCGGGCGCAGGGGAAGGCGAACAGTTTAGTCACACTGAACTTTAATCGCCAGGCCGCCGCGTGAGGTTTCGCGATACTTGGCGTTCATGTCTTTGCCGGTTTCGTACATGGTCTCGATCACTTTGTCGAGCGAGACGCGCGGTTCGCTGGTACGGCGCATCGCCATTCGCGCGGCATTGATCGCCTTGACAGAGGCAATGGCGTTACGTTCAATGCATGGCACTTGCACCTGGCCAGCGACCGGGTCGCAGGTCAGGCCGAGGTTGTGTTCCATGCCGATCTCCGCCGCCACGCAAACCTGTTCCGGGCTGGCGCCGAGCAGTTCAGCCAGACCTGCCGCCGCCATCGAGCAGGCAACGCCCACTTCACCCTGACAACCGACTTCCGCGCCGGAAATGGACGCATTCATCTTGTACAGCGCGCCGATCGCTCCGCAGGCCATAAAGTAGCGAATATAGATCTCCGGACTGACGGACTCGATAAAGTGATCGTAATAGGCGAGTACGGCCGGAACGATGCCGCAGGCGCCGTTGGTCGGCGCGGTCACTACGCGGCCACCGGCGGCGTTTTCTTCATTGACCGCCAGCGCGAACATATTGACCCAGTCAACGACGTTCATTGGATCGCTGGAGAGCTTATCGCTGGCCACCAGCAGACGACGCAGCGCCGAGGCGCGACGCGGCACGCGAAGCGGACCCGGCAGCACGCCCTCGGTGTTCATCCCGCGGTCGATACAGGCGCGCATGGTCTGCCAGACGTTGGCGAAATAGTCCTCGATCTCTTTTTTGCTGTGCAGCGCCAGTTCGTTCTGCATCACCATGCCGGAGAGCGACAGGCCGGTCTCTTTACAGTACGCCAGCATTTCCTGTGCCGATTTAAACGGGTAGGGAACCTGCAATTCGTTGGCGTCTTCTTTGCCGAAGTGCTCTTCGTCGACGATAAAGCCGCCGCCAATCGAGTAGTACGTTTTGCTGTAGATCTCTTTCTCGCCGGCCCAGGCATGAATGGTCATGCCGTTTTCGTGCAGCGGCAGATTGTCACTGCGAAAACGCATGCCGTCATCGGCCGGGAAGTCGACTTCGTGCTGCCCGTTGGCCAGCAGCAGTCGGCCGCGCGCCTCGACGTCACGGATAAATGCCGGGATCGCGTCAATATCGACCGTATCGGGCTGATTGCCCGCCAGTCCCATGATAATAGCGATGTCCGTATGGTGGCCTTTGCCGGTTAATGACAGTGAACCGTAGACGTCAACCGCCACACGGGTCACCGCATTAAGCAATCCTTTTTCGACCAGGTCATCGACGAACTGTTTACCGGCCTTCATCGGGCCAACAGTGTGGGAAGATGAGGGACCAATCCCCACCTTGAACATGTCGAATAGACTAATCACGATAATACTCCTGACAGGGTTACCGCGGGTGCGGTAACGATGTAATAACTGCGCATAGTGTAAGAGGGAAGCGCGCTGCCAGTTGAACTATTCACATGAATTAAACTAATGGATAACCGCGATTTTACTAATAGTGAGAGCGCTCTCTCATAAACAGTATAGCTAAGGTCGAGCGCCAATTTGCAGCGCCAGTTCGCGAATGATCCCGGCGGTCATTCCCCAGACAAAATAATGCTGGTACCAGGAGAGCCAGACGCGGTGGTCGTTACCCCGACGGTGGATGTCGAGCGGATGGTAGCGCCCCAGGCGCAGGGCTTCGGCGAGCGGCATTTCGAATACCGCTGAGACTTCGTCCTGACTGGCGTGATAGTGCAGATTGGGGGGAATAATGCCCACCACTGGCGTCACCTGAAAACCGGTAACGCTGTCCACCGGCGGCAGAACGCCGATCACCTCGACGGCTTCCGGCGGGATCGCGACCTCTTCCTGGGCTTCGCGCAAAGCAGCAGCGATAAGCGTCGCATCGGTATTATCTACCGCGCCGCCGGGAAAGGCGACCTGACCGGCGTGCTTGCGCAGCAGCGGCGAACGCTGGGTCAGCAGCAGGCCGGGCTGCGGGCGGCGCACGATCGGCACCAGCACCGCCGCCTGCCGCTGATTGAGCGCATGGCGCGAAGGCTGGGGGCGCAGCAGCTGGAAGCGGGACAGAAAATCATCAAGATTGAGGGCGTGGTCCGCCATGGTCTAGTTCTCCAGTTGGTGCAGGATACGATTAACTTTATCAAAAGTTTCCTGATATTCCGCATCTTCCTCGCTGTCCGCGACGATACCGCCCCCGGCGGAGCAATACAGCTGCCCCTGCCAGGCCGTCAGGGTGCGAATGGTGATGCTGGTATCCATATTGCCGCAATAGCTCAGGTAGCCGATGCTCCCGCACCAGGCGTTACGTCGCTGAGGTTCCAGTTCATCAATAATCTCCATCGCCCGGACCTTCGGGGCGCCAGTGATAGATCCCCCGGGGAAGGCGGCGCGCAGCAGATCGCTGGCATGCAGCGTCGCCGGTAAGCGGGCGGTGATGGTGCTGACCAGATGATGGACCGCCGGGAACGGCTCCACCACGAACAGCTCGGGTACCCGCACGCTGCCCGGCACGGCGACGCGGCCGATGTCGTTGCGCATCAGGTCGACAATCATTAAATTCTCGGCGCGGTCTTTCGGCGAATTCGCCAGCTTCTCAGCCTGCCGCGCATCTTCCTGCGGCGAATCGAGCCGCGGCAGAGTACCTTTTATCGGGCGCGTCTGGATCGCCCCCTGGCGCAGCTGAATAAAGCGCTCCGGCGACAGGCTTAAAATCGCCCCTTCCTCAAGGCGAATAAAGGCGCTAAAGGGCGCGCGGTTGGCAACGTTCAGCTGGCGGAAGGCCTGCCATTCATCACCGACATAGTTGGCCTGAAAACGCTGGGCGAGGTTGACCTGATAGCAGTCGCCGCTGTGCAGATAGGCCTGCACCTGGCGAAATTTCTCGCCGTACTGCTGGCGGCTCATATTTGACTGCCAGGCAGAGGTCAGGGTGAAGGGGTCCCTCGCCGGACGTGATTGCGCCTGCAGCCACTGCAGGCGCTGCTGCGGATCGTCATAGCTGAGCAGCGAAATTTGCTGGCGCTGATGGTCGACAATCAGCGCCCAGTCATAGATCCCCACCGCCATATCCGGCAGCGCGATATCGGCCTGCGCATAGTCCGGAAGTCGCTCAAAGCGGCGGCCCAGATCGTATCCGAATAGCCCCAGTGCGCCGCCAAGAAACGGCAGATCGTCATCGGGCTGTGGCGTGAACGGTTGACGATCCAACTGCTGTTGGAGCAGTTGCAGCGGATCTTCCGTGGAGACCAAAACGGTTTCGCCGTCATCGACCCACGTCTGTTCACCGCGCGTCAACAGCGTGGCGCGCGGGGCAGCCACCAGAATATCAAAGCGGTTATGGGGATGGTCGGCAAAGCCGGAATGCAGCAGCATCGACCAGGGCAGGGCGCTTAACGGCGCAAAATAGTGTTCGGCCGCATCCGGGCGCCAGGGCAGGGTAATAATCGCGGGGGACAACATCTTTCTCGATCCTGAACGTTGCCATCCCTCTGGCGTAGGCGGGGACGGCGTGAAATAATTACGCCCCACAATGTAGCAGGAGTAAAAGATGTTTGCAGGTTTACCTTCGCTGAGCCACGAGCAACAGCAAAAAGCGGTCGAACGTATCCATGAACTGATGGCCCAGGGGATGAGCAGCGGCCAGGCGATTGCCCTGGTGGCGGAAGAGCTGCGCGCTAATCATACCGGCGAGCGGATCGTAGCGCGCTTTGAAGATGAAGACGACGATCAGGATGAAGACGAGTAATTCAGTTTCGTCTTGCTCAGGTCCGAAACCTTACCTCCTCGACAGGATCACATCAGGGACTCGTCCGGGTTCGTCATAGAGCGTTACCTGCGTCATGTGATGACTGCGCCAGAAGGTCACTCGGGTTCCCTTTGGCGTGGGATCCACATGCGCTTCGGTGAGCGGGGAGCCGTTGGCCAGATCCCACACACCGACAAAACGCGCCTGTGGAAGATGATTGCGGATAACCAGATAGCTAAGGTCGGTTATCGCCGGGTTATCAGGCGCCAGCCCTTGCCATAGCTCGCCGTCGCCCGCCAGCCACAGCGCGATGGTGCTCCCGTCCCGCACAAAGTGGCGTGGCTGACAGCCATTCAGTGGCGTCATCGTTGCCTTCTTCATATGCCGAAGCGGTCCGCTGAGCGAAAAAGGCTGCGGTGTGCCGTTCTGATCCAGCGCCCTGGCAGCCAGATGCAGCGTCCAGTCGAGCTGCTGGCGATGGGGGTTTTCCACCGTTGAGAGATCGATGAGAACGTCTTCAAGCCACAGCAGGCGGCGGCGAAAGCGTACGTCACGCCAGGACTCCCGGTCCCATTCGACTCGACTATGACTGTCGAGCGCTGGCGGCGGTTTACCCCAGTCGGTCTCACAATCCAGCCAGTAAACGTCGTCAGCTATATGCCAGCCCAGTAGCGTCGGGATGGCAGGGGGTTGATTGCTCTGGTTAACTGACAGCGTATTATGCGTGGCGCTGTTTTTATAATAGTCATAATGCATTTCCGCCCCGTAGCCGGTGGTGCCAGGATCCGGCAACAGCCAGCCGTCGCGCTGCCATAGCATCAGGCTTTGTCTGTCGTAGTGGTCGTGTTCCCCTCCCCAGGGACTGTGTTTAATCAGCACCGCCAGCTGTTGCTTCGGACGTCGCCACAGGGTCAACCCCGCGCCAGGTGCAAAAAAGGATTGCTGGGGGATCGGCGTCAGCGGTGACTCAGGCAGCGGATGATGGCGCCACAGCAACGTCTCACCCTCGTCAGGCTCCGTTTCGGTGAATTGCAGCACGGCGGCATACAGCGGATCGCGCCAGATAAACCAGGCGAACTCGTACAGATCCCGGTGCTGCAGCTTTTCCTGCCCGGCAAGACAGTCATTCAGCCGCGGGAATGTGCCATCCGGCAGCAGCAGCGACAGCGGGAATTTCAGCATCGGCTGATACCAGGGGCCATCCAGCAGGCTCCAGCGGGTGCCGCGCGCCAGCTTCTCAAAGGCGAAAAAGCCCTGCAGCGCGTAGTAGTGGTAGTGAATCGAACCCTCAAACCATAGCCCCTCTGCCAGCAGGCCATTTTCCAGCTGCCAGCGCAAGCCGTACGGCTGAAAAACGGCAAACTCCAGTAGATCCTCATCTTCGAGGATGAAGCCAAGTACAGCCAGCGCCGCATTGATTTTGACTTCGTGGTTATGGATCTGCGGCGTGCGATGTTGCCGCAAAAACGTGGCCGCACAGCGCAACAGATTTTCCCTGATATGCTGCTGTTCACCAGGCGTCAGGCTGTCGCCAATAAAGTCATAACCCAACGCCATGTCCAAAATGCAGTTGGCTTCGCACAGGGTCTGGGCGTTCATTTTGCCCGGCCCGTTGTTGGGAATATCGCCGTGGACTTCATAGCCCGGATAGACATCCGCATAGCCCATCAATATGGCGCGTACTTTATCGCGCCAGGCTCTCTCACCGGTTAACTGCCATAACAGGCCGAGCCGCTGGCATGCGCTGGCATTACGTCCGTTCATTTCGCGCCACCACGCGCCGTCCCACGGTTCGCCGCGAAAAATCTCGCCATCGACCGGGCAGGCATGCTGGTGGGGCATGTCCGCTCGCCACGTTAATCGTACGCCGTGGTGCGGGCAAAAGTAGTAAAGATTCCAGCTGGCAATCCCGGTCTGCGGAATGCGTAATGCGGCATGAAGTACCGGCTGTGCATCCTTCACGAGCCGTTCGAGCAGCCCGCTATGGGCGGCGGCACGTTCGACAATGTCGGGCCAGAGCCCAGTAAATTGTTTCATTAGCGGTTATCCCTGACCTCTGAGGATGGTAAAAGCGGGGCAATAAGGGTGGTGATATCGTCGGGATATTTCGCCCGCAGCCACTGCGCTTTGTTGCGAAACAGCGGATCTTCCGGCCAGGCGTGGGCGGCAGTGGCGATATTGCGCAGCGCTTTTTGGTCATCCATGTTATCAATGTCTTTCCATGGCCATGGGGTATCGCTGTTAATAAATCCGGCGATGTACTGATAGCCTTTGCGCAGACTATGGTCATCAAGGGTGAAGTTCCAGATATCGACGCCCGCTTTCTCGCCCAGTCGCCCGAGGCGGTTGTAGGCTTCAAGGTTGAAATTACTGTAGTGCCAGGGCCGCGTACGCTCCAGCTCGGCCATCTGACGGCCTTCGATATCAAATTGACCGGCAATGCGCCGTAGTTGGGTGAGATACAGGCGCTGTTTTGCCTCGTCGGTTTTTCCGCTAAACAGGGCGAAGGTGACGGCCTGCATGTCAAAATAGCTGCCGTGGTTGTTGTGCCAGTTATCTTCTTCGAAACCGTTCTGGCTGGTGGTCATCCAGTGATAATACTCGCCAAACCACTGCTTCAACGCACTCACGTCCTTCTCGCTAAGCGCCGCAGAGGATTGCAGCAGGGCGATAGCGTCCACCACCTCAACCAGCGCCCGGCTATCAATAATGCCGATACCGCGCCCGTTGTTAATGCCGGGAATGGCCTGGGCGTATTGCAGATTGGGGTTCATACGCGTCTGTGGGTCGAGAAACCAGGCCTTCAACTGGGCTGCCGCTTTTTGCGCGTAGCGATCGTCGTGGGAGAAGTACCACGCCAGCGCCAGGGTTGATACATCCTGACTCATCTTCACCAGGCGGTTTTTATCGGTGGCATCGCTATTGGCGTCCGGGTTGGTTTGCCCATCTTTGCGGATATACGGCAGCCCGTCTTTGGTATCGGGATTCGGCCACCAGTAAGGGGGGAAACTATAGTAGTCGTGTTTGTTGCCGCTGGCAGCGACCAGCGTTTTGTCCATCACTGAGCGCAGCGGATGCGTGAGCGCCAGATCGGCTTTTTTTAGCAAGGCCGCCTGCGCCAGAACAAACAACGGATCTTTGGCGGCAATCTGCTGGCGGCTAAAGGCTAAATCCTTTTCGTCCAGCGTGTACGGCTCGGCGGCATGCAGAGAAGCGCTAACGCTGGAACAAAATAGCGCAACGCATAACCAACCTCGGCGAGGTATTGCGTTCATGGTGATAACCCTTCTGCAAGTGTGAGAAAAGATAACAACGGATTTAAGCCTGTCGCGTATTTAAATAACACATAAAACAGGCGGTTTAATTAAAAACAATATATTTGAATATACAGTGGCGAGCAGTGTAAAAGACAAAGTTATTTTTTGTGTGACGCTCATCAAATTTATCGCTATCGATGGATAATGACCTTTTTAATGTTATGTGTATCACGAAATTTAGCGTTTTTCTATATTTTTTGATTATTTTAACAAAAATGGTAAATTTATAATTAATTGATTTTAATATATATTTTTTGTATGTAACTTTCAATGTCACTTTTCTATGTGATCTGATTCAACTTTTTTGTTTTTGAAACGCAATTTCTTTTTACTGTGGTTGTATTGATGGGTGTGTTTCTATCTAATGAATGGAAATATTTCTTGCGTCAGCTGTTTTAACGCCTGAGCGATATTCAAATTAATTCCTGCGTATTAATTGAGAATTTAATTACCTTTGTGTCCAACAATAAAGGATATGCAATCATGTCTGCGAATAAATTCCGCTCATTATTACTACTCACCGCGCTTGGACTCGGCGTGAGCCAAAGCTATGCCGCCACGACTCTCAACGTCTGGATCCGCGCCAGCAACGACTCGAAAAATATATACAAGCAAGAGGCGGAGAAATTTGAAGCAAAAACCGGTATCAAAATTGAGTATTTCAACGCCACTACTGACTTTGAACAGCGCCTGGCGCGCGCCACGGCGGGTAACGCTTTGCCCGATCTGATTTTTAACGACGCGGCTTCGCTGGGGCAGTTTATCCAGTTGGGTATTGCTGAGGAAATAGATCCGCAGTCGATCGCCGGCGGCGACCAGCTCTTCCCTACCGCCTGGAAGAGTACCCGCTATATCGACGGTAAGTACTACGGTGTGCCGACCTCCGCCCAAACGTTCGCCCTGTTTGTACGCAAAGACTGGCGGGAAAAGCTGGGGCTGCCGCAGCCTAAAAGCTGGGAAGATATTCAGACCCTGGCGAAAGCCTTTACCACCGAGGATCCTGACGGTAACGGCAAAAACGATACCTACGGCTTTATCGTCCCCGCCTCCACGACGCGCGGCTACGCCAGCTGGTTTATGAGCAGCTTTATCTGGCAGGCGGGAGGGGATTTCGTCAAAGAAGAGGGCGGCAAATTCCGCGCCTCACTCAATACGCCAGAAGTGGTTCAGGCGATGACCTTTATACGCACCATGATGTGCGAAAAAGTCACCCAGCCGGGGGCGATTAACGCCACCACCGCCGACGTCATCCCGTCTTTCCGCTCCGGGCAAAGCGGCATGTTCTTTAGCGGCCCGTACCATATCGCGCTGTTTGATAAAGACCCGGGTAAAGACAATTTTGAAGTGGTTCCGGTAGCAGGGCCAACAGGCGAGGCCACGCTCGCGGAGGGCACCACGGTCTTTATGATGAAGAGCAGCAAACAAAAAGACGCCGCGCGTAAATTTATCGAATTTATGATCTCGGCGGAAGGTCAGGAAATCGGCATGGGTAAAGGTAGCCAGCATATTCCGGTGGTGCGCCTGCCGGTGAATAAGAACGTCGACGTCAAAGCCGTCTATCAGGACGCCCGCTGGGAGACTTTCGCTAGGCTTTACAATCAACAGGGACGCTATGTGCCGCAAATACCCAACTGGACGCCGGTGCGTCAGGTGGCCGCCGAGGGCTTTAACCGTATTTTTGCCGACTGCAACAGCCCGATCGCCGGCGAGCTGGAGAGTATCGACGGCAAGGTGAACGCTGAGCTGAAAAAACAAAATGTGCTGGCTAACTGAGGACAACCGCGATGACGCTGCATGAGACGAAGTCCTCGCCGATGAAGCAGGCCGCGTCGCCTGACTCGATCGGATGGCTGAGCGCAAAGCGTAAGCGGGCGCTGATCCCGTGGCTGTTTTTAGCGCCTGCGCTCATTATTTTTAGCTGGTTTAAGTTCATCCCGATGATTCAGGGTCTGGTGATGAGCTTTTACAAGGTCAACTTTAATCAGCCGAACGAGTGGGTAGGACTCGATAACTTTACCCGTGCTTTTGCCGACGTCGAGCTGCACGCGGCGGTGGTGAATACGCTGCTGTATGTGGTAGTCACGATGTTCGCTGCGGCTATCCTGGCGTTCTTCCTCGCGATGCTGCTGGAAGGCCCGGCGCGCCACCTGCGTTTTATTCGCACCGCCATCTTTTTACCCGCCGTCACCAGCGCGGCGATCGTCGCCGAAATGTGGCGTATTTTATTCAACCCGACGCCCAACGGCGTGGTTAACCACATTCTCAGCTGGTTTGGCGTCGCCGATCAGGGCTTTCTTGCCAGTTCCGACCAGGCGCTGGGGGTCATCATGCTGCTGCACATCTGGAAAGCGGTGCCTTACAACATGGTGATCTTTATTGCCGGTCTGGCGGGGATCAGCCGCGATTTATACGATGCGGCGAACGTCGACGGCGCTAACTGGTGGAACCGTCTGCGCTACGTCACGCTGCCCGGCATGATCCCGGCGCTTTCGGTGGTGCTGATGCTCTCCTTTATCCGCGGTTTCCGCGTGTTTGCCGAGGTGTATGCCACCACCGGCGGCGGGCCATCTAATGCGACGGAAATGGTCATGACCCACATCTACAAACTGGGGTTTGAGCAGTTTGACTATGGCTACGCGTCGGCAGTGTCGTTCCTGCTGTTCGCCTTCACGGTTTTCTTAACCATTTGTCATCTGACGCTGAAAAAACGTATTGCACGTTACTAAGGAGCCGCGATGTTAAGTCAACGTTGGGATACTGCAGGGCGCTGGTGCATCTATGCGCTGCTGCTGATCGTTTTTGTCGGACCGTTCTGGGGCATCGTCGCCACGGCATTCAGCGGTGCGCCGGTGAAACCGGGTGAGCTGCTGGCCTGGCCGAATCAATTCTCGTTTGAAAATTTCATCTTCGCCTGGCGGGATATCGGTGTCTGGCAGTATCTGTTGAACTCCATCCTGGTGGTGTTCTTCGGCACCGTTTTGCAGGTGTCGGTCAGCGCGCTGGCGGCGTATGCCCTGGCCCGTAAGCAGTTCCGCGGCGTGGCGCTGGTGAGTCTGGTGATTTTGTCGACCATGATGCTACCGGAAGAGGTGATTGCGATCCCGCTGTACATGATCATCAACTGGCGGCTGCCGCTGATCGATGCCTCACTCTACAACAGCTATCTCGGGATGATACTGCCGGTCGTTGGCTGGGCGTTTTCCATCTTTGTGCTCACGGAATTTATGTCGGCGATCCCAAAAGAGCTGGAAGAGGCGGCGCGCATTGATGGCGCCAACGAATGGCAGATTTTCTTTCACGTGATCCTGCCGCTGGTGAAACCGGCGCTTGGCACGGTAGTCACCTTCGGCTTCATTATGATTTGGGACCAGTACCTGCTGCCGCTGATTGTGGTCAACCACGACAGTCTGAACACCATTCCGGTGATCCTCGGTACGCTGCGTACCGACGAGAGCATCACGCCAAACATTTTTATCGCCATTACGCTGCTGGCGATGCTGCCCAGCATCATCGTCTATCTCGGTCTGCAAAAACATTTCAATCGCGGGATTATGTCCGGCGCGGTCAAAGGATAAGGAGTTACCCATGGGATCTGTTGTACTGAATAGCGTACGTAAATCGTATGGTGATGCGCACGTGATAAAGGATGTGTCGCTGACCATTCCGGACGGCGAGTTCTGCGTGCTTGTCGGGCCCAGCGGCTGCGGCAAGTCGACGCTGCTGCGCATGATTGCCGGCCTGGAGGAGATTTCCGGCGGGGAAGTGCATATCAATGAACGCAATGTTACCGACGTCGAGCCGAAGCTGCGCGACATTGCCATGGTGTTCCAGAGCTACGCCCTCTATCCGCAGATGACGGTGCGGGAAAATATGGGCTTTGCGCTAAAGATGGCTAAGTTGCCGAAAGCGGAGATTAACCAGAAGGTGAATGAAGCCGCTGCACTGCTGGGGCTGGATCCCCTGCTGGAGCGCTTACCAAAGGATCTCTCCGGCGGCCAGCGGCAGCGCGTGGCGATGGGACGTGCCATCGTGCGTAAACCGCAGGTGTTTTTGTTTGATGAACCGCTGTCAAACCTCGACGCTAAGCTGCGTACCCAGGTGCGGGGTGAGATCCGCGAACTGCATCGCCGGCTGAAAACCACCTCGGTATACGTCACCCACGATCAGATCGAAGCCATGACCATGGGGCAGATGATTGTGGTCCTGCGCGATGGGCGCATCGAGCAGGCGGGTACCCCACTGGAGCTGTACGACCAGCCGGCGAATCTGTTCGTTGCCGGGTTTATTGGTTCGCCGGAGATTAACCAGCTGCCCGGTGAGGTCGAATTGAACGGAGATGCGACCAGCCTGCGGCTGAAAGATGGTTCGCTTCTGGCATTACCTGCGGGGTTAGCGGTCACCAATGGTCAACAGGTGGTGTATGCCATTCGCCCTGAGCAGGTCAACGTGGTGCATGAGCCCCGCGATGATGCGCTGGCGGCGAAGGTCACAGCGGTAGAGAACACCGGTTCGGATATGCAGTTGTTCTGCGATACCGGCGGCGGGGCGTTTACTTCGGTATTTAAACAGCGACTGGCGGTGAAAGAAGGCGACAGCATCTGGCTGCAGCCGAAGCTTTCTGGCGTGCATCTGTTCGATGCGCAAAGCGGTCAACGTATAGCCTGCCGGGAGGGCGTCTGACGTGGCGATGAAGCTGTACACCCTTGACGAAAGCTGTCTGGAAAACGCGCGTGCGGGATTAAAACAGCCGTTCTCGCCGCTGCAGCTGGCGCTGAGCAAGCTGGTTTCGCAGGCCGATATTCTGCGTCGTGAAGCGCCGGAAAGCGTTGTGCAAAAAAAACTGCGGCCGGCGAGCGGCGACGCGCACGATTACTACAGCCTGGGCACCTACTGGTGGCCGAACCCACGGCGCCCCAACGGGCTGCCGTATATTCGCCGCGACGGGCATATCAATCCGCAGTGTGAAAATAACGATACCGACACCTCGCGCATTATCCGCATGTGCGAACGCTGTCTGACTCTGGGGCTGGCGTGGTATTTCACCGGTCAGCGCCACTACGCCCAGGCGGCGGCCATGCAGATCCGCTGCTGGTTCCTGGATTCAGAGACGCGAATGAATCCGCATCTGAACTATGGCCAGGCAATTCCGGGGATTGTCTCCGGTCGCGGCACCGGGCTAATAGACACTCGCTTAATGTGGATGGTGGTCGATACCATCGGCTTGATTAGCCCGGCGAACGTGCTGGATACCGACGATATTATCGGCCTGCATCAGTGGTTCCGGGATTTTAACCACTGGATGTACTACAGCGAAATCGGCCATTCAGAGTATGTCTGGCACAACAACCACGGCACCTGGTACGACGCCCAGCGGACGGTTAACGCGCTATTCTACGGCGATAAAGGGCTGGCGGCGCGGATCATTGCGCAGGGGATCACCCAGCGAATGGCGGCGCAGATTGACCAGGATGGCAAGCAGACCATGGAGCTTGAGCGCACCATTCCGTTCCATTACTCGCTGTTTAATCTGGAGGCGCATCTGCTGCTGAATCGCTATGCCGAGCATGTCGAATTCGATCGCTGGAACACCATCCGCGACGGGCGAGGAGTGAAGCAGGGGATAGATTACCTGGTGCCGTTTATCCGTGAACCCGATCTCTGGCCGTACAGTGACCTGCAGGGGATAGTGTGGGATAGCGCGCTGCGGGTGCTGCTGCAGTCAGCCCGTGGTTATGCAAAACAATCCGCCAGCTATCGCGATGTGCTGAAATGCCTGCCGCAGGAGACGCTGCAGTTGAAGGAACAACTGATGTGGTGTCCGGGTTTGTAGGCCTGATAAGCGCAGCGCCATCAGGCATTAGGTGCACGTTGCCGGATGGCGGCGTGCCGCCTTATCCGGCCTACAGATACCGTGTCTCGCCGATCTCGGGAGGCACGGTATAACGAGTTACACCGCGGCGATAATCTTAATCTCAACCTTATATTTTGGGTTCATCAGTTTCGCCTGTACCGTACAGCGTACCGGCGCGTGACCGGCGACGACCCATGCATCCCAGGCCTGATTCATTGCCGCAAAGTCTGCGCCGTCGGCGAGGAAGAGGGTGGCGTCAAGAATACGCGACTTGTCGCTGCCCTGTTTTTCCAGCACCGCGTCAATCTGCGCCAGGGTGTTGGCGGTCTGCTCGAAGGCGTCGGCATCGAGATTTGTCGGCACGCCGGTGTAGTACAGGGTCTGGTTGTGGATCACCACGTCTGACCAACGGGCTTCGGCATCAATACGCGTAATTGTCATGTCTTTTTCCTCTTTGAGCATTCCATTCGGCAGCGGCAAGACTGCCATAATGTTCCGCTCGCGTCACTACCCGGACTGGCGAAACGCCGTCCTCCCTGACATAATCACTGTCCAAATAACCAGGGGGCAATGTGATCGACGATTTTGCAGCAGACGGCCAGCTAGCCAAAGCCATACCGGGATTTAAGCCGCGCGAGCCGCAGCGCCAGATGGCGATAGCCGTTAGCGAAGCGATTGAGGCCTCCCGTCCGCTGGTGGTGGAAGCGGGGACCGGAACCGGTAAAACCTACGCTTACCTGGCGCCTGCGCTGCGGGCGAAAAAAAAGGTGATTATCTCCACCGGCTCGAAAGCGCTGCAGGATCAGCTCTACAGCCGCGATCTGCCCACCGTCGCCAAAGCGCTCAAATTCACCGGCAAACTGGCGCTGCTCAAAGGGCGCTCCAACTACCTGTGCCTCGAACGTCTTGAGCAGCAGGCGCTGGCGGGCGGCGATCTGCCGGTACAAACCCTCAGCGATGTGATCCTCCTGCGCTCCTGGTCGAACCAAACCCAGGATGGCGATATCAGCACCTGCGCCAGCGTGGCGGAAGACTCCCAGGCCTGGCCGCTGGTCACCAGCACCAACGATAACTGTCTCGGGAGCGACTGCCCACTGTATAAAGATTGCTTCGTGGTGAAGGCGCGTAAAAAAGCGATGGACGCCGACGTGGTGGTGGTCAACCATCATCTTTTTCTTGCCGATATGGTGGTCAAAGAGAGCGGCTTTGCCGAGCTGATCCCCGAGGCGGAAGTGATGATCTTCGATGAAGCCCATCAGCTGCCGGATATCGCCAGTCAGTACTTTGGTCAGTCGCTCTCCAGCCGCCAGCTGCTGGATCTGGCGAAAGACATCACCATTGCCTACCGCACCGAACTGAAAGACACCCAGCAGTTGCAAAAATGCGCCGACCGCCTGGCGCAAAGCGCGCAGGATTTCCGCCTGCAACTGGGGGATCCCGGCTATCGCGGCAACCTGCGCGAACTGCTGGCGGATAGCCACATTCAGCGCGCGCTGCTGCTGCTCGATGACGCGCTCGAGCTATGCTATGACGTCGCCAAACTTTCGCTGGGCCGTTCGGCGCTGCTCGACGCCGCTTTTGAGCGCGCCACCCTCTATCGCGGGCGCTTAAAGCGGCTGAAAGAGATTAACCAGCCGGGCTACAGCTACTGGTATGAGTGCACCTCGCGCCACTTTACTCTCGCCCTGACGCCGTTGACCGTGGCCGAGAAGTTTAAAGAGGTGATGACGCAGAAGTCGGGGAGCTGGATCTTTACCTCAGCGACGCTGTCAGTGAACGACGATCTGCACCACTTCACCGCCCGGCTGGGGATCGACGAGGCGCAGTCCCTGCTGCTGCCAAGCCCCTTTGATTATCAACATCAGGCGCTGCTTTGCGTGCCGCGCAATCTGCCGCTGCCGAATCAGCCTGGCGCGGCGCGCCACCTGGCGGCGATGCTCAAGCCGCTGATCGAGGCCAACGACGGTCGCTGCTTCATGCTGTGTACCTCGCACGCCATGATGCGCGATCTGGCGGAGCAGTTCCGTGCCACCATGACGCTACCGGTGCTGCTGCAGGGGGAGACCAGCAAAGGCCAGCTGTTGCAGCAGTTTGTCAGCGCCGGCAACGCCCTGCTGGTGGCCACCAGCAGCTTCTGGGAAGGGGTCGACGTGCGCGGCGATGCGCTGTCGCTGGTGATCATCGATAAGCTGCCGTTTACTTCGCCGGACGACCCGCTGCTAAAAGCGCGCATGGAAGATTGCCGGCTGCGCGGCGGCGATCCGTTCGATGAAGTGCAGTTGCCGGAAGCCGTCATCACCCTCAAACAGGGGGTGGGACGCCTGATCCGCGATATCGACGATCGCGGGGTGCTGGTGATCTGCGACAACCGGCTGGTGATGCGCCCCTACGGCGCGGTGTTCCTGGCCAGCTTGCCTCCTGCGCCGCGGACCCGCGATATCCGCCGGGCGGTGCGCTTCCTCGCCGTGCCGCCGGCAAGGTAATCCGCACTAAAATGTGTTAAGCTGCGCGCCATTTTGTTAATTAGCGGTTCCCAATAGACTTCGGGCGGCATGGCGGCGGGTTGGCCGTTTGCCGGAAAACAGGCTGCCTGAAGGCCTGAACTATGTAACGAGAGCGTGACCACCCATGCGAATTTTGGCTATCGATACCGCCACAGAGGCCTGCTCCGCGGCGCTGTGGAATGATGGCACCCTTAGTGCTCATTTCGAAATTTGTCCCCGCGAACATACCCAACGTATCCTGCCGCTGGTGCAGGAGGTCCTCACCGAGAGCGGCGCCACGCTGACCGAGCTGGACGCGCTGGCCTTTGGCCGCGGTCCGGGTAGCTTTACCGGCGTGCGCATCGGCATCGGTATCGCTCAGGGGCTGGCGCTGGGCGCTGAGCTGCCAATGATCGGCGTTTCCACGCTGGCCACCATGGCGCAGGGCGCCTGGCGCAAAACTGGCGCCACCCGCGTGCTGGCGGCTATTGACGCGCGGATGGGCG
Organism: Klebsiella sp. H-Nf2; assembly: GCF_002806645.1. Lineage (NCBI taxonomy): Bacteria > Pseudomonadati > Pseudomonadota > Gammaproteobacteria > Enterobacterales > Enterobacteriaceae > Klebsiella > Klebsiella sp. H-Nf2. The sequence continues at coordinate 122,271 of NZ_PIBL01000005.1, read as the reverse complement.
AAGTCTACTGGGCCGAGTACCAGCGCGACGAGCAGGGCGTGTGGCATGGCGAAGAGACGGAAGCGGTGCTCAAACCGGAAGCGGTAGCCGAACGGCTGGCACAGCTTTCCGGCGAATGGGCCACCGTCGGCACCGGCTGGCAGGCGTGGCCGGATCTGGCGAAAGCGAGCGGACTGACCTTAAGCAGCGGCGAAATTGAATTGCCGGCGGCGGAGGATATGCTGCCGTTAGCCTGTTACCTGCTGGCGGCGGGGAAAACCGTGGCCGTGGAGAAAGCGGAGCCGGTTTATTTGCGAAACGAGGTGGCGTGGAAGAAACTTCCAGGCCGCGAGTGAATCTCAGTAACAAGAAGACTGAGAAAAGGAGTCGCATCATGGCGGGTCAAAAACAGGGCGTTCGCTGGCTGTTAGCCGCGGCGGTTGCCGTTGCGCTAAGCGGCTGCGTGTCAGTGCCGGATGCCATCAAAGGCACCAGCCCTACGCCGCAGCAGGATTTAGTGCGGGTGATGAACGCGCCGCAGCTGTACGTTGGCCAGGAAGCACGCTTTGGCGGCAAAGTGGTCAATGTGCAGAACCAGCAGGGTAAAACCCGCCTGGAAATCGCCACCGTGCCGCTGGACAGCGGCGCACGGCCTGTGCTCGGCGAACCGTCACGTGGGCGGATCTATGCCGACGTTAATGGCTTCCTCGATCCGGTCGACTACCGCGGCCAGCTGGTGACCGTGGTCGGGCCGATTGCCGGGGTGGTCGACGGCAAAGTGGGCAGCACGCCGTATAAATTTATGCTGATGAACGCCATCGGCTACAAACGCTGGAACGTGGTGCAGCAGGTGGTGATGCCCCCGCAGCCCATCGATCCGTGGATGCTGGGTCCGCGCCCCTGGGGTTACGGCTATGGCGGCTGGGGCTGGTACAACCCCGGCCCTGCTGAGGTGAGAAACGTCGTAACTGAATGATTTTGTTGTTTATGTTAGTTCAAAGAAACAGCGGCCGGTCCGCTGTTTCTTTGTTTTCAGTCGAATAAGAAAAAAAATAGTGACGCGCTTCGCAACCTGCTCATTGCCTAATTAATAAACTGGTACGCTGAGTTAATATAATGTTAACAAAATGTATTTGCCAGGGGCTGTGATGACGACGAATAACTATTTCAGAGGTGATGCAGTGAAAAAGGTTTGGCTAAACCGTTATCCCGCAGATGTTCCTGCGGAGATAAACCCTGACCGCTATCAATCCCTGGTTGAACTGTTTGAACATGGCACCACCCGCTACGCCGACCAACCGGCGTTTATCAATATGGGTGAAGTGATGACCTACCGTAAGCTGGAAGAGCGTAGTCGCGCCTTCGCCGCTTACCTTCAGGAGGGGTTAGGATTACAGAAGGGCGATCGCGTGGCCTTGATGATGCCTAACCTGCTGCAGTATCCGGTGGCCCTGTTCGGCATCCTGCGCGCCGGGATGATCGTGGTCAACGTCAACCCCTTGTATACCCCGCGTGAACTGGAGCATCAGCTCAACGACAGCGGCGCGGCGGCGATCGTCATCGTCTCCAACTTTGCCCATACCCTGGAAAAAGTGGTGGCGAAAACTCAGGTTAAGCACGTGATCCTGACGCGAATGGGCGACCAGCTCTCCACCGCCAAAGGCACGCTGGTGAACTTTGTGGTCAAGTACATCAAGCGCCTGGTGCCGAAGTATCACCTGCCGGATGCCATCTCGTTTCGCAGCGCGCTGCAGCATGGCTACCGCATGCAGTACGTGAAGCCGGAGATCGTTGCAGAAGATCTGGCGTTTCTGCAGTACACCGGGGGCACCACCGGCGTGGCCAAAGGGGCGATGCTGACCCACCGCAACATGCTGGCTAACCTCGAGCAGGTCAATGCCACCTACGGCCCACTGCTGCATCGTGGCAAAGAGTTCGTGGTGACCGCGCTGCCGCTGTATCACATTTTCGCCCTGACCATGAACTGCCTGCTGTTTATCGAACTGGGCGGGCAAAATTTGCTGATCACCAACCCACGCGACATTCCCGGGTTGGTGAAGGAGCTGGCGAAATATCCCTTTACCGCCATGACCGGGGTCAATACCCTGTTCAACGCCTTGCTGAACAACAAAGAGTTCCAGCAGCTTGATTTCTCCTCGCTGCACCTGTCCGCCGGCGGTGGGATGCCGGTGCAGCAGGCGGTGGCCGAGCGCTGGGTAAAACTGACCGGACAATATCTGCTGGAGGGCTACGGCCTGACCGAATGTTCGCCGCTGGTCAGCGTCAACCCGCACGACATCGACTACCACAGCGGCAGTATTGGCCTGCCGGTGCCTTCCACTGAAGCCAAACTGGTGGACGACGACGATAACGAAGTGGCGCCGGGTCAGCCGGGCGAGCTCTGTATCAAGGGGCCGCAGGTGATGCTGGGCTACTGGCAGCGTCCTGACGCGACGGATGAGATTATCAAAGACGGCTGGTTGCACACCGGGGATATCGCGGTGATGGATGAAGAGGGATTCCTGCGCATCGTTGACCGGAAAAAAGATATGATCCTGGTGTCGGGATTTAACGTCTATCCGAATGAAATCGAAGATGTGGTCATGCAGCACAGCGGCGTCCTCGAAGTGGCGGCCATCGGCGTGCCGTCCGGCAGCAGCGGTGAAGCGGTGAAGATTTTCGTGGTCAAGAAAGATGCCGCGTTAACCGAAGAAGCGCTGATTACGTTCTGCCGCCGCCATCTCACCGGCTACAAAGTGCCGAAGCTGGTGGAATTCCGTGACGAACTGCCGAAATCCAACGTCGGGAAAATTTTGCGGCGAGAACTGCGTGACGAAGCGCGCGCTAAAGTGGACAATAAAGGCTAAGTAACGAATGAGTCGCCTGACGCCGGCTACGCCGGCGTTTTTTATGGGCGCAAGTTAAGAGAGTATGCTTTGAACTATCAGATGATCACCACCGACGATGGCCTGCGCGCTGTCTGCGAAGCGGCAAGCGCGGCCTCCACCGTTGCTCTGGATACGGAATTTGTCCGCACTCGCACCTACTATCCGCAGCTGGGCCTGCTGCAGCTGTTCGACGGCACTCAGGTCTCTCTGATCGACCCCTTGACGATTAGCGACTGGGCGCCGATGCGTGAGCTGCTGCTCAACCAGGATGTGACTAAATATCTGCATGCCGGTAGCGAGGATTTAGAAGTCTTCCTCAATGCGTTCAACCTGATGCCGCAGCCGCTGATCGACACCCAGATCCTGGCGGCGTTCTGCGGCCGCCCGATGTCCTGGGGCTTTGCCTCCATGGTGGAAGAGTATTCCGGAGTGGCGCTGGATAAAAGTGAATCCCGCACCGACTGGCTGGCTCGCCCGCTGACCGAGCGTCAGTGTGAATACGCCGCAGCTGACGTCTGGTACCTGTTGCCGATCGCCAGCCAATTAATGGCGGAGACCGACCGCGCAGGCTGGCTATCGGCGGCGCTGGACGAATGTCGTCTGATGCAGCAGCGCCGTCAGGAGGTGGTCGACCCGGCCGAGGCCTGGCGCGACATCGGCAACGCCTGGCAGCTGCGTACCCGTCAGCTGGGCTGCCTGCAGCTGCTGGCAGAGTGGCGTCTGCGCAAAGCGCGTGAGCGCGACCTGGCGGTGAACTTTGTGGTGCGGGAAGAGCATCTGTGGAGCGTGGCGCGCTATATGCCCACCAGCCTCGGCGAGCTCGACAGCCTCGGGTTGTCCGGCAGTGAAATTCGCTTCCACGGCAAAACGTTGATTAGCCTGGTCGAGAAAGCCCAGGCCCTGCCGGAATCGGCCCTGTCGGCGCCGCTGCAGAACCTCATTGACATGCCGGGTTACCGCAAAGCCTTTAAAGATATTAAAGCGCTGGTGCAGGAAGTGAGTGCCGACAAGGGCGTGAGCGCGGAACTGCTGGCCTCGCGTCGGCAGATCAACCAGCTGCTGAACTGGCACTGGCAGTTGAAAACGCAAGCCGGTGAGCCTGAGCTGATTTCCGGCTGGCGCGGCGAACTGATGGCCGAGCGGCTGAAGTCGCTGTTAAACGACTATCCGCGTTAACGAACGGCCAGTTCCAGGCAATAAAAAACCGGCAGCGCAGGGCGTTGCCGGTTTTTTTTCGGGGCGGAACAACAGGGTCAGGGTTTCGACTCTTCCGTTTCGGGTAGGGTCACGTTCAGCTCAAGAATCGAAATATCACCATCCCGCTGCTCCAGCTGCACGCTGACCATCTCCGGGTCGATCTGCACGTATTTACAGATCACTTCCAGAATATCTTTGCGCAACTGCGGCAGGTAGTGCGGTTCCGCGTCGCCGCGGCGACGCTCGGCGACGATGATTTGCAGGCGTTCTTTCGCAATATTAGCCGTGTTCTTTTTTCGCGAGAGAAAAAAGTCGAGTAAAGCCATAATTTATCCTCCGAACAGGCGTTTGAGGAATCCTTTCTTCTCTTCTTCAATGAAGCGGAAAGGGCGTTCTTCTCCGAGCAGACGTTCAACGGTATCGGCATAGGCTTTGCCTGCGTCCGACGCGGCATCCAGAATCACGGGCTCACCCTGGTTGGATGCGCGCAGAACTGACTGGTCTTCCGGGATCACGCCCACCAGATTAATGCGCAGAATTTCCAGCACGTCTTCCATGCTCAGCATATCGCCTTTATTGACGCGGCCTGGATTGTAGCGGGTCAGCAGTAAGTGCTCTTTGATCGGCTCTTCGCCATTTTCCGCACGACGGGATTTCGACGCGAGAATGCCAAGGATACGGTCGGAGTCGCGAACGGAGGAGACTTCCGGGTTGGTGGTGATAATGGCTTCATCAGCAAAGTAGAGGGCCATCAGCGCACCGGTTTCGATACCTGCCGGTGAATCACAGACAATGAAATCGAAGTCCATTTTCTTCAGTTCTTCGAGAACTTTGTCGACGCCTTCGCGGGTCAGGGCGTCTTTATCCCGGGTCTGAGAGGCCGGGAGAATGTAGAGATTTTCCGTGCGCTTATCTTTGATCAGCGCCTGGTTCAACGTGGCATCGCCCTGGATGACGTTGACGAAATCATAAACGACGCGACGTTCGCAGCCCATAATCAGATCGAGGTTACGCAGGCCGATGTCGAAGTCGATAACGACGGTTTTCTTTCCCTTCTGGGCCAAACCTGTAGCGATGGCCGCGCTGGAGGTGGTCTTGCCAACGCCCCCTTTACCCGAAGTCACAACAATAATGCGTGCCATAGAAATTCCTTGTTAAAAAGGGATTAATTCAACGGTTGAACTGTCAAAGCGCTTTCACCTAAACGCAGGCGTGCCGCTTTGCCATAAAATTCGGCCGGGATGTTATCGCTCAGCCAATATTCCCCGGCGATGGAGACCAGCTCCGCCGCAAGGTGGGTACAAAATATCTGGGCGTCTCTGTCGCCACCGGCGCCTGCCAGCGCGCGTCCTCGCATCATGCCATATACATGGATATTGCCGTCAGCGATAAGTTCCGCACCGGCACTCACATGATTTGTAACAATAAGATCACAGTGTGGCGCATAAATGCGCTGACCGGAACGTACCGGCTGATCAATCAAACGCGTTTTTGTGATCTGGTTAGCAACTGGCGGCGGCGGAGGGGTGGGTTCGGACGGTGCCGGACGAGGGGCTTTCTCTTTCCCTTCGGTTAATAACGGGATCCCGGCGCGATCGATTTCGGTTTTCAGGCGCGGGATTTTGCATCCGCTGACGCCCATAATGCGTAAACCGGTCGCGGCGATGGCCTCGTTAATGGCGCGCCATTCGACCTTCTCCTCAACGCTGGCGATATTCACCACCACCGGAGCATGGCGTAAAAAGGCGGGAGCCTGGGCGATTTTGTCTTCTAACGCCTGACGAATAACCTCGGGATTTGCATCGTGCAAATGAACGACAGATAACGTGAAGCTACTGCCTTTAAGTTCGATTGGCGTATTTGACATCCTGGCCTTACTCAATTTGCTGTTTATCAACCGCAGAAGTGCGGTGATATTCCGAAGACTAAAAGGCATGTTATAGTCACTCATATATTGAGGCAAGTGACCACGGGTCTAATTCCGAGTAAAACTATGTTTTGTGTGATCTATCGAAGTACTAAACGTGAACAAACCTATTTATATGTCGAAAAAAAGGACGATTTCTCACGCGTTCCTGACGAGCTAATGCGCGGCTTCGGCACGCCGCAAATGGCGATGCTGCTGCCGCTGGATGGGCGCAAAAAACTGGTTAACGCCGACCTGGAAAAAGTGAAACAGGCGTTGAGCGAGCAGGGCTATTACCTGCAACTTCCCCCGCCATCTGAAAATCTACTAAAGAAACACCTGGCGGAACAGGGGAAACAATCCGATTAACCCACGAGGGAAAATAATGTACCAACATCATAACTGGCAGGGTGCGCTTCTGGATTATCCAGTGAGCAAAGTGGTTTGCGTCGGCAGTAATTATGCGAAACACATCAAGGAAATGGGCAGTGCGACGCCGGAAGAGCCGGTGCTGTTTATTAAACCTGAGACCGCGCTGTGCGATCTCCGTCAGCCGTTGGTGCTTCCTGAAGGGCTGGGCTCTGTGCACCACGAAGTCGAGCTGGCGGTGCTGATTGGCAGTACGCTGCGTCAGGCGACGGAAGAGCATGTGCAGAAAGGGATCGCCGGCTATGGCGTCGCGCTGGATCTCACCCTGCGCGACCTGCAGGCTAAGATGAAAAAGGCCGGGCAGCCGTGGGAGAAGGCGAAAGGCTTCGATAACGCCAGCCCGATCTCCGGCTTTATCCCGGCCGCTGAGTTCCACGGCGACCCGCAGAATACGCCGTTAAGCCTGAAGATTAATGGCGAAGTGCGCCAGCAGGGAACCACTGCCGACATGATCCATAAGATTGTGCCGCTGATCGCCTACATGTCGCGCTTCTTTACCCTCAAAGCCGGGGATGTGATCCTCACCGGCACCCCGGAAGGGGTGGGGCCGTTGCACAGTGGTGACGAGCTGGAAGTGGGTTTCAACGGCCTGTCGCTCACCACCCGCGTGCTGTAAGCGCTGCTTGCCGCCTTTTGGGGCGGCAAAACTTGCATCGGCGTGCCAGACTGGTTATAAGGTGCACCCTTAACTGGCAACGACGGACACTCCGATGAGCGAACAACCTTTCTGGCAACAAAAAACACTGGATGCAATGACCGACGCGGAGTGGGAATCGCTGTGTGACGGTTGCGGCCAGTGCTGCCTGCACAAGCTGATGGATGAAGACACCGATGAAATCTACTTCACCAACGTTGCCTGCCGTCAGCTCAATATCAAAACCTGCCAGTGCCGTAACTACGAGCGTCGCTTCGAGTACGAGCCGGACTGCATCAAGCTTACCCGCGAAAACCTGCCAACCTTCGAATGGCTGCCGCCGACCTGCGCCTATCGCCTGCTGGCGGAGGGCAAACCGCTGCCGGCCTGGCATCCGCTGTTGACCGGTTCAAAAGCGGCAATGCACGGTGAACGCATCTCCGTTCGCCATATTGCGGTGCCCGAGTCTACCGTCGTCGACTGGCAGGACCATATCCTCAATCTGCCTGACAGGGCGCTGTAAACGCCAGATTACGCTTTCTTCGCATGAAACAGCCCAGGTGACATCATGTGCGCCTTGAGACTGGCAGGATATGATTCCGCGACCGGCTGCTGGCATAAAAAAACGCCCCGCAGGGCGTTTCATCTTGTGCTGTACACACAGCGACTTAGCGGCCAAACAGATCGCGTTTTTTGATTTTGACCGGCTGAGCAATGATCACCAGGATGGCGACCACCAGATAGGCAGCAAAAATACCGACCAGCCATTGCGGCATCTCCAGCGACAGAAATTGCCACTGACGTACCGAACAGTCGCCGGAGGCAACAAACATCTGCGGCAGCCATTTATCCAGCGGCAGCCAGGTCGGGAAGCGGGCGGCGAAATCACAGGTCTGGAACGGCGAAGGGTGCAGCTGGATCATCGTATGCTCCCACGCCAGCTGCAGCCCGCGAATCGCGCTGTATAGCCAGATCAGCAGCGCGACATAGCGCAGCGGCGTTTTAGGCGCGATGGCGCCCACCAGCCCCGCGCCCATGATGCCGAGCAGGGCACAGCGTTCGTAAATACACATCACACACGGCTGCAGCAGCATCACATGCTGGAACCACAGCGCAACGAGTTCGAGAATAAAAGCGGTCAATGCCATCAGGAGCCAGGCACCGCGTCCCCTTGAGCACTGGTTTAAATATTGCAACATAATCATTTCCCTGGAAGATGCTAAATCATGGCAGTGTAAACGAAAACCGAACCGACGCCAGCGGCCCGGCAGAAAATATTACGTAACGGGTTATTGAATGGCCCGGATGGATCCGGGCCAGGATCGGGTCAGGGCAGCGTGGGCGTGGTCACCCAGCCGTGCGCCAGCAGCCAGTTGGCGACCGGCATCAAGGTGAACTCGACGCACAGCAGGCCGACCAGCGTCAGTACGATGGTGTAGGGTAGCGCCATCCACACCATGCGGCCATAGGAGAGTCGGATCAGCGGCGCCAGCGCGGAGGTCAGCAGGAACAGGAATGCCGCCTGGCCGTTGGGGGTGGCGACCGACGGCAGGTTGGTACCGGTGTTGATCGCCACTGCCAGCATCTCAAACTGTGGCAGGCTGATAACGCCATGTTCGAGGGCCGTTTTTGCTTCGTTAATGTAGACCGTGCCGACAAAAACGTTATCCGAAATGGACGACAGCAGGCCGTTAAACAGATAAAACAACGACAGCTGTGCGTGCGGCGAGGCCTGCAGCACAAACTCAATGACCGGGGTGAACAGCTGCTGGTCGATGATCACCGCCACAATGGCAAAGAACACCGTCAGCAGCGCGGTGAAGGGCAGCGCCTCGGTGAACGCCTTGCCAATGGCGTGCTCATCAGTCACCCCGGAAAACGTGGTGGCGAGGATGATCACCGACAGACCAATGAGCCCGACTTCGGCCAGATGAAAGGCGAGGGCGACGATCAGCCAGACACCAATCACCGCCTGGGCAATCAGCCGCAACTGCTCCTGACGGCTGCGCTGGGCGCGGCTGCGGTCGTCAAAGTCCTGCAGTACCTTCCGCACCGCGGGCGGCAGCGGTTCGCCGTAGCCAAACAGGCGATACTTTTCGACCAGCAGGCAGGTCAACAGCCCACACACCATCACCGGCACGGTGACGGGTGCCATGCGGATAAAGAACTCGCCAAAATGCCAGCCCGCCGCTTTGGCGATAATCAGGTTTTGCGGTTCGCCAACCATGGTCATGACTCCGCCGAGGGCGGTCCCGACGCCGGCGTGCATCATCAGGCTGCGCAGAAAGCCGCGGAATTGCTCCAGCACCTCGCGGTAGTGCTGCTCGATATGGCTGTCGTCCAGCAGATCGTTATCATCAGGGCGAGCTGAAGCGACGCGGTGGTAGATGCCGTAGAACCCAACGGCGACGCTAATCACCACCGCCACCACGGTAAGCGCATCGAGAAAGGCGGAGAGGAAAGCGGCCGCCAGGCAGAAGGCCAGCGACAGCAGCATCTTGCTGCGGATCCCCAGCAGCAGGCGCGTGAAGACGAACAGCAGCAGTTGTTTCATGAAGTAGATGCCCGCGACCATGAAGATCAGCAGGAGCAGCACTTCAAGGTTGCCGGCGATCTCTTCCCGCACATGCGCCGGGCTGGTCATGCCGATCAGCAGCGCTTCAATCGCCAACAGGCCGCCCGGCAGCAGCGGGTAGCACTTCAGCGCCATGGCGAGGGTAAAGATAAACTCAACCACCAGCAGCCAGCCGGCGACAAACGGCGCCACGGCAAACACCAGCGGGTTTACGATTAAGAAAATGATTAATGCCAGCTTGTACCAGTCCGGCGACTGGCCAAGAAAATTGCGCCACAGCGCGCGGCCATATGAAATTTCCACGACAGAATCCTTCCCCGTCAATTAGTACATGATTTTGTGCGTAACTATTGGCAAGAGTATCAGTTGAGCAAAATGAGAAGCAACTTTCTTCGCACCGCGGCGGCGGTGAGGGGAGATAAGGAAAAGCGCAAAGTAAAAACGGAAAATGAAACAGCGATCCCTTTTTAATTCACTTGCGATGCTATCTGCGCTATAGCGGCTCTGGTATGATGAGTGCAATTGCAACAATGTGTAATGGAAATATTATTATGGTCATTAAGGCGCAGAGCCCTGCGGGTTTCGCGGAAGAGTATATCATTGAGAGCATCTGGAATAACCGCTTCCCACCTGGATCGATTCTCCCCGCTGAACGCGAGCTTTCTGAGCTGATCGGTGTCACCCGCACCACTCTGCGCGAAGTGTTGCAGCGTCTGGCGCGTGACGGCTGGTTGACCATTCAGCATGGCAAGCCCACCAAAGTGAATAACTTCTGGGAGACCTCCGGGCTGAATATTCTCGAAACGCTGGCGCGCCTCGATCACGACAGCGTGCCGCAGCTGATTGATAACCTGCTCTCCGTGCGCACCAATATTTCCACGATTTTTATTCGCACCGCGTTCCGTCAGCATCCGGATAAAGCGCTGGCGGTACTGGACAGCGCCCGGGAAGTGGAAGATCACGCCGACGCCTTTGCCGACCTCGATTACAACATCTTCCGTGGTCTGGCGTTTGCCTCCGGCAACCCGATTTACGGCCTGATCCTCAACGGCATGAAGGGGCTGTATACCCGCATCGGCCGCCACTATTTCTCCAGCCCGGAAGCGCGCAGCCTGGCGCTGGGCTTTTATCATCAGCTGGCGAAGGTGTGCGAAGGCGGCCTGCACGATCAGGTGTACGAGCTGGTCCGTCGCTACGGCCATGACAGCGGGGAGATCTGGCATCGGATGCAGAAATCGCTGCCCGGCGATTTAGCCATGAATATGCGTTAAGCCGGATATTAGCGATCGATAAACAACATAAGGGGGCCAATGGCCCCCTTCGTCGTTTTCATCGTCCCGCAATGCTATAGCGCGTTCGGGCGCGCCGGGCAGCGGTCCAGCAGCTCAATGCTGCCGTCGGCGTTCTGCTGCTCCAGCAGCACATCGAATCCCCACAGACGATGCACATGTTTCAGCACTTCGCGCCGGCCTTTGTCCAGTGGGACGCGGTTGTGCGGCACATAGCGCAAGGTCAGCGAGCGGTCGCCGCGCAGGTCAACGTTCCACACCTGGATATTCGGCTCAAGATTGCTGAGGTTATACTGCGCCGAGAGCTTGTTGCGGATCTCGCGATAGCCCTCTTCGTTGTGGATCGCCGAGATCTCAAGATAATTGTTGTGATCGTCGTCGAGCACGGTGAAGAAGCGGAAATCGCGCATGATCTTCGGCGACAGGAACTGGCTGATAAAGCTCTCGTCCTTAAAATCACGCATCGCGAAATGCAACGTTTCCAGCCAGTCAGAACCGGCGATATCCGGGAACCAGTACTTGTCCTCTTCCGTGGGCGACTGACAGATGCGCTTGATGTCCTGGAACATGGCGAAGCCCAGCGCGTAGGGGTTAATCCCGCTATACCACGGACTGTTGTACGGCGGCTGGAACACCACGTTAGTGTGACTGTGGAGAAACTCCAGCATAAAGCGCTCCGTCACTTTCCCTTCATCATAGAGATGGTTGAGGATGGTGTAGTGCCAGAAGGTCGCCCATCCCTCGTTCATCACCTGGGTCTGTTTCTGCGGATAGAAATACTGGCTGACTTTACGCACGATGCGCAGGATCTCGCGCTGCCACGATTCGAGCAGTGGGGCGTTCTTCTCCATAAAGTACAGCAGGTTCTCCTGCGGTTCGGAGGGGTAGCGACGGGCGGACTCAATCGCTTTTTCTTCCTCGCGCTTCGGCAGGGTGCGCCACAGCATATTCACCTGGCTTTGCAGATACTCCTCCCGGCTTTTCTGCCGCGCTTTCTCCTCCTGCAGAGAGATTTTTTGCGGACGTTTATAGCGGTCGACGCCGTAGTTCATCAGCGCGTGGCAGGAGTCGAGCAGTTTTTCCACTTCGTCGACGCCATAGCGCTCTTCGCACTCGGTAATGTATTTGCGGGCGAAGATCAGGTAGTCGATGATCGAGCTGGCGTCGGTCCAGCTGCGAAACAGATAGTTATTTTTAAAGAACGAGTTATGCCCATAGCAGGCGTGCGCCATGACCAGCGCCTGCATGGTGATGGTGTTTTCTTCCATCAGATAGGCGATACAAGGATTAGAGTTGATGACTATCTCATACGCCAGGCCCTGCTGACCGTGCTTATAGGCCTGCTCGGTCTCAATGAATTTTTTGCCGAACGACCAGTGAGGATAGTTGATGGGCATGCCGACGCTGGAGTAGGCGTCCATCATCTGCTCGGAAGTAATGACTTCGATCTGGTGCGGGTAGGTGTCAAGACGATAGAGCTTGGCGACCCGGTCCACTTCGGCCAGGTAGGTCTCCAGTAACTCGAACGTCCAGTCGGGTCCATCGCTTAAACGGGTGGTGTCCCTGTTCATGGAGTCAATCGTAGCCATTAGCGCGCCCTCGTTGTTGTTGGTTTTCTCTGAACGGAAAACCTCTAAACAAGCATAGAACACCGGATGGCAAACTGTATCGTCAGACAATTTCTTTTCTTCGCGATTTCCCCATCTCAAAGCCGTTTTTTGCGCTTATTTGCAGAATTTAATGCTGAGTAAAAATAAAGCGCAGCATGAGATCGTAAATCTCGCAGCGCAGGGCTGGTGCGGTTTGCTGTGAGTTAAGTCACCATAAATAAAGCGTATGTTGAATAATATTTTCAACTGAGTTATCAATTTGTAATTAGATGATTGTTCTTTAACTGTTACGGAGTCGCTATGCGTGTCGTCATACTGGGAAGTGGGGTGGTTGGGGTAGCCAGCGCGTGGTATTTGAGTCAGGCGGGTCATGAGGTGACGATTATCGACCGTCAGCCTGGCCCGGCAGAGGAGACCAGCGCGGCCAACGCCGGGCAGATTTCTCCCGGCTATGCGGCGCCCTGGGCGGCGCCAGGGGTGCCGCTGAAGGCGATCAAATGGATGTTTCAGCGCCATGCGCCGCTGGCGATCGGCCTTGACGGCACGTCGTTCCAGCTGAAGTGGATGTGGCAGATGCTGCGCAACTGCGACACCCGCCACTATATGGAGAACAAAGGCCGTATGGTGCGCCTGGCGGAGTACAGCCGCGACTGCCTGAAAGCGCTCCGCGACACCACCGGCATTCAGTATGAAGGACGTCAGGGCGGGACGCTGCAGCTGTTCCGGACCGCCAAACAGTATGAAAATGCCACCCGCGACATCGCGGTGCTGGAAGACGCCGGCGTGCCGTACCAGCTGCTGGAAGCGAAGCGGCTGGCGGAGGTGGAGCCGGCGCTGGCGGAAGTCAGCCATAAACTGACCGGCGGCCTGCGCCTGCCCAATGATGAAACCGGTGACTGCCAACTGTTTACCACCCGTCTGGCGGCGATGGCGGAACAGGCCGGGGTCACCTTCCGCTTCAACACCGCAGTGGACGCCCTGTTGCAGGAGGGCGATCGCATTGTCGGGGTGAAATGCGGCGATGAGATCATCAAGGGCGACGCCTATGTGATGGCCTTCGGCTCCTACTCAACGGCGATGCTTAAAGGGCTGGTGGATATACCGGTCTATCCCCTGAAAGGGTACTCATTGACCATTCCGATTGCCCAGGAGGACGGGGCGCCGGTTTCCACTATCCTTGATGAGACATACAAAATCGCTATTACCCGTTTCGATCAGCGCATTCGCGTCGGCGGCATGGCCGAGATCGTCGGTTTTAACAAAGCGCTGCTGCAGCCGCGTCGCGAAACCCTGGAGATGGTGGTGCGCGACCTGTTCCCGCGCGGCGGCCACGTGGAACAGGCGACGTTCTGGACCGGCCTGCGGCCGATGACGCCGGACGGCACGCCGGTGGTCGGACGCACGGCGTATAAAAATTTGTGGCTCAACACCGGCCACGGCACGCTTGGCTGGACCATGGCCTGCGGCTCCGGGCAGCTTATCAGCGATCTGATCTCCGGGCGCACGCCGGCGATCCCTTACGACGATCTGGCGGTCGCCCGCTATAGCCCCGGCTTCACCCCGGCGCGCCCGCAGCATCTGCATGGCGCACACAACTAAGGAGCTTGCATGACCCGTCCGGTAGTGGCCAGCATCGACCTGCTGGCCTTGCGGCAGAATTTACAGATAGTGCGTCGCGCGGCCCCCGGGTCGCGCCTGTGGGCGGTGGTCAAAGCCAATGCCTATGGCCACGGCGTGGCGCGCGTATGGAGTGCGTTAAGCGGGGCGGATGGTTTCGCCTTGCTCAACCTGGAAGAGGCGATCCTGCTGCGCGAGCAGGGCTGGAAAGGTCCGATCCTGCTGCTGGAGGGCTTCTTCCATGCCGATGAACTGGCGGTGCTCGATCAATATCGCTTAACCACCAGCGTCCACAGCAACTGGCAGATTAAGGCGCTGCAGCAGGCGAAGCTGCGTGCGCCGCTGGATATCTATCTCAAGGTGAACAGCGGCATGAACCGGCTGGGCTTTATGCCTGAGCGGGTGCATACCGTCTGGCAGCAGTTGCGGGCGATAAGCAACGTCGGCGAGATGACGCTGATGTCGCACTTCGCGGAGGCGGAGAACCCGCAGGGGATTGTCGAGCCGATGCGCCGTATCGAACAGGCGGCGGAGGGGCTGGATTGCCCGCGCTCGCTGGCCAACTCGGCGGCGACCCTCTGGCATCCGGAAGCGCATTTTGACTGGGTGCGTCCGGGCATCGTGCTGTATGGCGCGTCGCCTTCCGGGCAGTGGCAGGACATCGCGAACACCGGGCTGAAGCCGGTCATGACGCTGCGCAGCGAAATCATCGGCGTGCAGAACCTGCGCCCCGGCGAGGCGATTGGCTATGGCGGCCTGTACCGCACCACCCAGGAGCAGCGGATCGGCATCGTCGCCTGCGGCTATGCCGATGGCTATCCGCGGGTGGCGCCGAGCGGCACGCCGGTGCTGGTGGATGGCGTACGCACCACTACCGTTGGACGCGTATCGATGGATATGCTGGCGGTCGATTTAACGCCTTGTCCGCAGGCCGGGATCGGCGCGCCGGTCGAGCTGTGGGGCAAAGAGATTAAAATCGACGACGTGGCGGCCAGCAGCGGCACCGTCGGCTATGAGCTGATGTGCGCCCTGGCGCCGCGGGTGCCGGTTGTGACCCTGTAACCTATTCCGGGGCGGATCACTCCGCCGATCACATATGCCAGTATTTCAATAAGTTACTGAAATACTGGCATTTAGATAACCTCAAACTACCCGCCAAAACCCGCCCTAACTCGGCGAGTGTGGACACTTTGTGGATCTCTATCAGGAGCCAAATTTTGCCACTAAAAAGGTGATGAGTGCTGAAAGAATGCCGACAGCAACAGGCACCACAACACTACCCCATTTCCAGCGAGCCTTATCCTCAAGCTTGTCAAAGCGTTTATCCAGCGCTTCGATAAACTCGCTTTTAACATTAACAATATCTAATTTAAGTTCGCTCTTCGTATTAGACATTTCGGATTTCAGGCCCAACATTTCTGCCTTCAGTTCACCTTTAAGCTCTGACAAATCTGCCTTTGTGACAAACTGCTCTGAACGCTCTGTCAGCCGAACAAGGTCGAGTTTGACTGCAGAAATGCCGTCTTCAAGTTTTTCCACTCGTTTTTCAAGATTGTCAGACATGCCATCACCTCCATCCCCGTCTTTCTTCCATGGTACATCATTTGTGCTATTGGAGCGGCGTAACTCAGAAACACTACTCATCGTTTTGTGCTCCTTCAGGGTTTTGATCTTCAAACCACTTAAGGACAGCACTGGCACGATATAAGCTCAAATGACCGCAATTGAGGCAATTCACCATGTAATAGCTTTTTCTAAGTCCAGCGATCGTATTCAGGTTACCAAATGCAACATATTGGACATATTGTACTGATTGAGCATCTTCAATCATGCCTCGCTCAGCTTCTCCAAGAGATTCAAAGTTTTCGGGAAAACTATCGGTTTTTATGTAACCAGTCTGTGGAACAGATAATTTATCTGAACCGCAAGCCAGACAATGCCCAGAAATTCTTTTTTCTGAAAGATACTTAAATAACATCTCTGCATCTATAGTTCTAAGACGACTACGATACTTATCTGTTACATCTTGTTCATCACCGTTAAGAAGGTCGATTTTGGACTTGAGTTTTTCTTCATAAAATTGTTTTAGAAGAAAATCTCGCAATTCTTTCTCTGTTGGTTCTTTCATATCCATTTTAGTTCTCCAGAGGGTTAAATCGCACGGCATCCTGTAGGTAATCTGGCGCAAGATGCGCGTATACCATTGTTTGCTGTATGTTCGAATGGCCGAGTATTTTTTGCAGAGTTAGAATATTGCCGCCGTTCATCATGAAATGGCTGGCGAAGGTATGTCGCAGAACGTGAACTCCTTGGCCGTCCGGCAGATCCGGAGCTACCTGCTTGATAGTCCGGCGCAGCAGCTCGTAATCCACGTCCGCAAAAATATCGCCCGTTCCCCGCTCGCACAGCTCACCAAACAGCTTATTGCTGACGGGCACGGTTCTGTTTTTGCTGTTCTTGGTGTTAATGAACATCGCTTTTGAATGAGCAAGATGTGTTCGCCTTAGTTTAACGACCTCACCCCAGCGGGCACCGGTCGCCAGACTTAATCGCGCCGCGAGGTTTTCCGGCTCGGGCAGGGTAGTCAATAGCTGGTTAATCTGCGACTTCAGCAGATAACCCATTTCATGCGCGTGTACTTTAAGTGGCGAGACACCTTTAAAGGGGTTTTCGTGGTGATAATTCCCAGTTTCAATAAGAGTACCGAACAGAGAAGAGAGCGTTTCCTGTTCGCGGTTGAGCGTCTTAGCCTTAATGCCGGCAGCGTACCGGCCAGCACGATAATCAGCCCAGGTGTTTTTGTTCACCTTGTCGGTGGTAGGAAAGCCCATAGCTTCATCAACGCGCTCAAGCTTACGGCGTGTACTTTCGCCGGACTTCATCGTTTGGCCCTTGAGCCGCCACCATAGATCGATAAGGTCGGAGAACGGCCGCTTGTCCGGCGCTTTATCCAGCCAGCCCTTATTGTGCTGTGAAGACAAGATCCACCGTTCATACTGCTGGGCTTCGGATTTAGTGGCGAATTTTTTTCGTATACGACGACCTTCGCGACCCTGCGGTCGCATATCAACCATGTAGCCATCTTTAAGAGATTTAATGCTCACCAGAAAATCCCCCTCTCATGACAGATCCCACCCTTACCCCATCTTTCCATTATATTTAAAGCAGTTAGCCAACCTTCTTCGCGCTTCGGCGGCTCAATGTTCCGTTTTGCCCATCAGGGGAGAGAGCCGGAGCTATCTGACCGGATGCTTCATTGGTTTCATCGCTCATTAGCCACAAGGTGTACTTTTTGAAGACCTCGTGAGTTGTGATTTTTCTCAGTGTTACCCCGCCAGGCTCCATTATCCCAACCTCATATTTCTTAATTGTGCTTATGGAAATACCTGTTAAATCGGCAAATTTTGCCTGGCTTAAATTTTCAGCTTCCCTAATCAGCTTTAGTTTCTCGCTTAGCTCGCTTGACATGGTTCATTCCTATGATCTAAAGTTGGTTCATGTTAATGAACCAATAAAGCCCCAAACTACCCAAACAAGGCAGGATAACACATGGCAAGAAACGCAAGAAGAGCCACCACGCCACCTGAAATCAGGGATTTGCCGGGGGATTACCCATTCGGCGATCGTGTTTCTGAGTCCCTGGCCGACTATGCAAAACGCACCGGCTTAACACTGAAGGCAGTTCAGCACCGCGCAGATGATGGCCGCTTACCGATCATCCAGGCGCGCCCACGAGCAAAGCGGGAAGTGAACCTGCTCGCCATCTACATGAACGCCCGCTACAAAGCCGAGCGCTTTGTTGAGTCAATGAACTAAAGGGGATGTCATGCAGAAAGGGAACGGAATTACGCGCGATAACTTACCCAAGATCATCTGGATAAATAAGCACGCCGGAATTTGTTGCGGCTTCACCATTCGCGTATTACCGCGCAGGGTAGGCAAGAAACGCTATCAAATTATGAAAGATGATGATTCATTTGGAATTGACTTCGCTTTATCGGAAGCACGCAGAACGATAGACCGGCTTATTAATAATAACCGTTTTATTATTCATTAAAGGAGCAGGGGAAAATGAAACGCCTTTATGCTGAACAGATTAATAAAATGCTGGAAGATTATTATTTCAATCTGGAAAACAACCCTCAGGGCCGCGAGTCACATTATGGCGTTCTGGCTAGCGGGATCCAGCACGTCTACGGCGCTGCATTCTGCCTGAATGACGATGACACACTTTGTGAACTTCGCCCATTGGTCAGCGCCATCATGAATGGCGAGATACCTAAACCATACGACCTGTCGTCAATCGACGATGAGCAGCAAAAACAGGAGATGGCAAGCATCCCCGCAAGCTTAAAGACCTTATCCCTCTACAGCCGATAAGCGAGGCTTACCATGTTCAATGAAGAAAGAAAATCATGGGCACAGGAAATGCTGATCCGTGAGGCGGTGGAGAACGCGAGGCAGGGCTTCACGGTACAGCTTAAAAACGGTGCCCGTATTACCGTGCCTGCGAATGATTCATCAATTGACTTAATTATTCACGGTCTAGAAAAATCAATTCGCGGAGATTATGAACGTGACCGCCTGACGTTTATAGATTTTATGTATTACTGGCATGAAAGGTTATTCAAGCTGGCTAAAAGAAAACCGCGCCACAACCCCTAATTAACCAGCGTTAAAAATAACGGCATTCATTTTGCCGGGGATTCGTTTTGCCTTTTTCAGGAGGTCGCATGGGGATTAAGTCAATCAAGCTGGATGGCGGAATAAGCGATCCGGAGTTTGTGGAAATAAGCACCAATGCACGAAAACACGAACGCGCTCACCTGCTGGTCCTGCTGCGTATTTATGTCGGTCAGCTGAAAAAGGAAAGCGCCACCCCGGAAGAGATTTATTCATCAATCGAACAGTGGGCCGATGCCCGCGAAATTTCAATCAGTGAGGGTAACAAGCAATGAACCATTTAATGATAGACATTGAAACACTCAGCACCCAGCCGAATGCAGTGATTTGCGCGATTGGCGCGGTTTTCTTCGAACCATCAACCGGCAAAACCGGTCCGTCGTTCTATCAGACCATTGATCCGCGCACCTCTCAGAATCGCGGCGCCCATATCAGCGCCGACACGGTGATGTGGTGGCTTAAGCAGGACAAAGAACCCATCAGCGAGCTGGTAAGCGCAAAGTCGCACGAAATTGAAGTGATGCTGGATTTCGCCAGATTCATTGAAGGCGCATTCCCCGGGGAGACCACGAAAAAAAATCTTAAGGTATGGTGCAAGGGCGGCTCATTTGATTTTCCGATCCTTAAGTCTGCCTTTGAGCGCTCATCACTTGAAGGTGTTTCCATGCTTCCCTGGAATTTCTGGAATGAGTGCTGCTTCCGTTCGCTTCTCACGGTTGCCGGTGTTATCGGCTATGCCCCCCATCCGCGACGCTCAGTTGCACACAACGCTTTAACCGACGCTATCTATCAGGCCGAGCAGGTTTGCGAGATCTGGCAGCGCCTGACCTCCCCACACATCGAATCGCTGTGAGGGCCGCCATGTATCCGCGTCTCTCCGTCATTTGCAGCGCTCCGCTGCCGGTCTGCACCAGGGCGCTTGCTGCCCTGAAATGCTTCGCCCGCGGTCAGCGTAATTTTTCCCGCGTCAAGCCGCATGCCTATCTCGTGATCCGTATTGGTCGCCGCTGGCGCTTGCTCAGTAAGAACGGCGGCCAGCAGTGGCGGCTGATGACCCACGAAACCTACAACCAGGAATACCGCAAATGAACCGATCACCTGAATACGTCCAGGGTGCATTGGCCGCCCTGCACGAAGCCAAAACACTCAATCTCGCAAATGCGACAGCGCTCGGCGTGCTGGAGGGTCCGGCGGCCGCTAAGACCCTCATTGCCTTGATGAATGTGGTGCTTGACCCACTAGTCCAGAAATGCAACGCAATGGAGGTGAAAAGTGATTAAGTCACCTATCAAGTGGGCGGGCGGTAAAACCCGCGTTATGCCGCAGCTGCTGAAGCACCTGCCGAAAGCTGATTGCCTGATTGAGCCATTTGTTGGCAGCGGCACCGTATTCATGAACACGGAATACCGTCGCTATGTGCTTTGCGACAGCAATCGCGCGCTGATCAACTTCTTTCTCGCGCTCAGAGATGACACAGAACGATTGATAGCGATCGCTAAGAACCAGTTCAGAAATGGCAATAATGCAGATAGCTATTACGAAGAGCGCAAGTTGTTCAACCACTTGTCGTGGGATGATGAGTGTACAGATGAATATGTTGTGCGCTGGGCGGCGTCATTTTTATACCTGAACCGCCATTGCTTTAACGGTCTTTATCGCACGAATGCAGATGGTGGTTTTAATGTGCCATTTGGCCGCTATAAGCAACCCTATTTCCCTGAAGCTGAAATGCGCTTATTCGCCGAAAAGGCGCGGGATACTAAGGCGCTCTTTCTTTGCAATGATTTTCGCACTTCCATTCCGTACATCGCAAAGAATCGCCCGGACTCAGTTATTTACTGCGACCCCCCCTATATCCCGGTCAGCGAAACCGCCAACTTTACCGCCTACGGCAAGCCGTTTACCCTGGACGATCATCGTACTCTGGTTGCAACCCTTCTCGATGCTCATCGCCAGCACGGCACCCGCTCGGTGATATCAAACAGCGACACCCCGGAAACCCGCGAGATCTACACCGCTTTCAATCTCCACGCCTTCAGCGTCCGCCGCTCTGTCAGCGCCAAAAGCCGCGATATGGCCGACGAGGTTATTGGCGTACTTCGCGTATGCGATGGCTGCGGCCGCTCTGGCGGTGGTAACTGCCCGGACTGTGGGCCAGTGATGGGTGCTTCCAGTTACGGCGCAATGGCTGCGGCGGGTGCATTCGACGGGGCGGAGGGATTGCGATGAGTGAGCCAGTCTGGTTAGCAGTAGCTCCCGCCGATGAATCAGGGGATTGCACCATCATGTCAGCACTGGTTTACCGCATAACCGGTAGTCAGCAGTGCCACTCCTTCACCCTGATTGATTTTAGGGCATTCATCCTTGATGCGAGCGTACCGGTCTCCAGGTCATGCGTATCCGGTACAGGCTACGCGGAACAGGGCATCAGAAAAGGTGGACTCGTGCGGCTACAGCTTCCTTCCGACCTGATGAGGAGTTGCCATTCCGATGAACACGATTGATGCCGTTGTAACGCGCGTTCTGGACGTTCGTCCATATCGCCATTTCTGGATCGTCGAGGTGGAAGTGTTGAGCTGGGGCCGATACGGCAACACGACCATCATCCGCGATAGCGAAAAAGAAGCCCGCCAGGTTAAGTCCGGCGACACGGTGACGATCTGAGGACCAACAAATGAACGAAACCAATTACCGCCGGTTCTGGCGAAACCTTGTGATCTGCTGCGCGCTCTGCTCGCTGTTGTTCTGGCTCCCGATGGGCTATCTCGCCTTTCGTGTTTTCTCAGTGGTGTGGGAGGCGCTGTGGTCGCTTATTACAACGAAATAGACCTTCACGCAGCACAGCACCTGCGCAACCTTATCGACGCTGGCCATATTGCGCCGGGCGTCGTTGATACCCGCTCAATTGAGGATGTAACGCCCAATGACCTTACCGGATTCAATCAGTGCCATTTCTTCGCCGGGATCGGCGGGTGGTCGCTCGCGCTGCGTCGCGCAGGATGGCCCGACAGCCGACCGGCATGGACAGCATCATGCCCCTGCCAGCCTTTCAGCGCGGCAGGCAAAGGACTTGGGTTTGCTGACGAGCGGCACTTATGGCCCTCCGCACATTGGCTTGTCGGCCAGCGCCGCCCTGTCGTGGTCTTTGGCGAGCAATCTGGCAGCGCTGACGCGAGCGACTGGATCGACCTTGTACAAGCTGACGTGGAAGCCATGGGCTATGTCTTCGGGGCGGTTGCGTTTCCGTCTGCGAGCGTCGGTGCGCCGCACCAAAGAGACCGTGCTTATTGGGTGGCCGACGCCGATTGCCAGCAATGGGAGGGGCGCGGGGAATTTCAACCGACAGGGGGGGGTAAACCTTCAGACAGCAGCGTTATTAGCGGGCTGGCCCACACCGACGGCAACGGACGGGAAGGGCGGTTATCAGGGCGGACGGATCCGCAACGGAAGGCTATCAGTGGACAGGCTGGACGTGGCTGCGCAATTAGCGGGCTGGCCGACGCCGACCACGAGCAACGACCGCTCGCCATGTCCGCAAGAGGCCATGCGGACGTATCGCGACAATGGAACAAAGATTCAGAAGCGGCTTCAGGATGTAGCTGCGTTATGCGGCCCGGCCCGGTTAACGGCTTCTGGCGAGATGCTGATTTGCTCCACGGCCGGGATGGATTGTGGAGGCCAGTTAGACCCGGATCATTCCCGCTGGCTGATGGGGTTCCCGCCAGAGTGGGAAGAGTGCGCACCTACGGAAACGCTATCAACATTGAAGCGGCGGCAGCGTTCATAAAGTCCTATATGGCAGCGGTGGATCATGTCTGATTCCGCCGCTTTAGCATGGAGCTGGAACGCCAAACGGCAGCCAGTGAACCCCAGCACAACGGACGAGCCAGCACAGAAACCCTCTGCGCTGGCCGTCTGGCTTGCGCTTTACGCACAGGACGAAAGCGAGCAACGTGAACAGGCTGAGGCATTGAGTCGCGCAGCGGAAGAGCACCTATTTTCTATTGCAGGCTGCGATCCCTGGCTCCGCGACGAGCTGAATAATGCGCTAATTGAGAAGGCGAAGCGACACGCAGAACTCCATCGCGCCGATCATCTCACCTTGATTCGTGATGACGTCGCCAACCTGCCAGATTTCCTGCGCAAACCGCTGGAATCAAGGATTAAGTATTTAGAAAAATCAGAAGATCAGCGCCATTTGCCTGTATATCTGAATGAGGTAGTCGCCCCATCTTTGACAAGGATTGATGCTGTCCGCGCTAACCAAATGTCGCTGTCGTTTCGCGCCATGGCTGGCAGGGACAGCCTTGATCAGCTTCTCCGGTTGCCGGAACTCAATCAGCGTGAGGTCAAGCGACTCTCGACGCTGGTCGCGGCGCACATTGATGTGATTTTTATTCAGCTTTACGACGAGATACTGACCGATGAACTGGCTTCGCCAGTCCTCATTCTGGATCTTTATCGTCATTTGGCAACTGAGGTGCTACGCCTCGATGTTCTCCCGCCAGCCTATGAAGCGCTGCGCAGCAAACATAATCGCCGCAACCCTATTAATTACGATTTGATACCGGGCGCGCTGGCGCGTATGCGCTGTGCCGACTGGTGGCAGCGTAAGCTGTGGCAACTTCGTAATGAATGGCGAGAAGAGCTGCTGCGCGCCGCATGTCTTGTTCATCGTCATGCATCCCCTTATGTCAGCCACGACATTCTGTTGCAGAAGCGCGAGCAGCGCCGTAAGGCAATGGACTTTTTCCGTAATTACGACCTCGTTAATGAGGATGGTGACACGCTCAACATGGAAGACGTAGTGCTTGCCAGCGCCAGCAATCCGGCACATCGTCGTAATGAGATGATGGCGTGCGTTAAAGGACTGGAGCTGATCGCCGAAATGCGCGGTGATTGCGCAGTGTTCTATACCATCACTTGCCCCTCGAAATACCACGCCACGTTGATGAACGGGAAACCCAATCCGACATGGGATCATTCTACGGTCAGAAAGAGCAGTGATTACCTGGTTGATATGTTCGCCGCTTTCCGCAAGGCTATGCATAAGAAAGAGTTGCGCTGGTATGGCGTACGAGTGGCGGAGCCGCATCATGACGGCACGGTTCACTGGCACATGCTGTGCTTTATGCGTAAAAAACACCGCCGCACTATTACCGAATTATTGCGCCGGTTTGCTGTACGTGAAGACCGGACAGAACTTGGCAACGATACCGGCGCGCGATTCAAGTCAAAGCTTATCGACCCACGTAAAGGGACTCCGGCCAGCTATATCGCAAAGTACGTTAGTAAAAACATCGATGGGCGCGGGCTGGGTGACACGATCAGCAAAGAGACGGGCAAGACGCTGCGTGACAGTGCCGAGCATGTTACCGCCTGGGCTTCTCTGCACCGCGTTCAGCAGTTCCGCTTCTTTGGCATTCCGGGCCGCCAGGCTTATCGTGAGCTACGCCTGTTCGCATCACAGGCAGTACGCTCAATGAAGGACGCCAAACCCGGTGCGCCGGTACTTCAGGATCCAAAACTTGACGCTGTTCTTGCCGCTGCTGACGTCGGGTGTTTTGCCACCTACATCACCAAACAGGGCGGAGTACTTGTACCCCGTAAAAATTACCTCATCCATACCGCCTACGAGCCGACAGTAGAGCCAGGAACCTACGGCGATCATGGCATCCGCATTTACGGCGTATGGTCGCCGCTCACCGGGAAAGAAAACAAAATCTGCACCCACGTCCACACTTGGAAGATGGTGAAGAAGGCTCCCGCTAACTTAGGCGCTGAAAGCGCCGCCCAGGGCGACCCCGTCGCCCCTTGGACTCGTGGCAATAACTGTCCCCCAGGACAAAAAATAACAAAAAAAGAAACGGGGATTGCCACCCCACCGGCAGAAGGGGCGGAGCCAGATGACGAAACAGGGCCACTCGACCCGAGCAAATTACGCATGAAGGAACGGCAGGCACTTTTCCGCCGTATCCACGAAGAATTAACCGTGCCTCTAAGGGTGAAAAAGCCAGTCTTCGCACCGGAAAACAGCCCGACAGTGGCGGAACTATACGACTTCGCGCAGTCGCTGGGCTGGGATGAACTCAATCTTACATTATTGGCTCGTCGTCTTGCCGCTGGTGGTGAGTTATCTATAAATGGCCGAAGGTACTATTCGCACGGAGATGGACGGATATACAGTCGTAAAGAGCCAACTTATGATTTTTTTCTAAGGTTGGTCGCATATCCCAAGCGATAAAAATTATCATGAAGTTCATTCTGAAAATTTAAATGGTGGTTGTAAGTATATGATATTTATTTGTTTGTTGTGCTGTTATTTTGATGGTTTAAGTAACTATTTCTATTGTATCTAAAATATCGAGGCTCACTGGGGATTTGAAGTGTTAAATTCTTCATGTATCATCAAAAAGCATGCTGAAGTAAATTTAATTAAAGTTATTTATTTATGTGAATATGTTATTAGTAATTTATTTTTATGTCTAAATGTTATTTCGTATTTATATGTGAACTTATGTAATTTGAATTGTTTGTTTTGGGTTTTACCTGTCTTGGCGTTTAGGCTAATTAAAATCATGTGGAGTTGAAATGAATAAATATACTCTAGTTAAACAGTGTGAGTTGGATGGAAGGGTTATTGATTTGGCATTTGAGAAGGAGAGGCTGGAGAATTATTTTTCAGTCATCGTTGGAAGAAATGGTTCCGGGAAAAGCAGGCTGCTTAGCTCTATTTCAATAGAACAATGCATGACGGAAAGTGTGAGTAAAACAATATGTTTATCCAATACACTTTTTCACAAATTTATCTCCCATCGTGACATTCCTGCTTTTTGGAAAATGCATGATAAAGGATACAGGAATAAGTGTTTGTCCGAATCTTTGGATGGACACTTTACATTGTCTGACACATTCGCAAATGTCTTTAATAACGAAATAATTCAATCTCTCTTCGATAATGATGAGAAGTTGAAAAATACGCTTCAAATTTTTCACGATTTTATCATGTGTAGTAGGGTAGAGATCGATATTTCATTGTATAGTAAAGTTGGACTGTTTAAAAAAAATGAATTCATATTTGATCCCGACACATTAGATGTGAATATTTCTCATTCTGGTTATAGAGAGAAAGTATCCATGGAGGAAAAGGAATTTATATATGAAAATTTAGTTGTCTTTTTTGAAGAGTCTGGTTATATGGATATCCTCAAGCGGGATAGGAATAGGACAATGCCCTATCATCCTGATGATCAAACTGCTGAAAATATTATGAGGCTTGGAAAGCACTCCATTAATTTTAATTTTGACTATGGTGATGGTAATCCAATCTCTAATCATTTTTCTGACAGGTTTAAAAAATCCCTGCTCGTTTTAAATAAATATAGATTAATCACGGTAAATAATATTTCCTTTATAAAGCATGACCATGCTATTGGCATGAAAGAGTTAAGTTCTGGTGAGTTAAGTGTTTTACTATCTATATTAAAAATTAATTCTGAAATAGAAGAGAATTCAGTTATTTTAATGGATGAGCCGGAGGTAAGTTTACATCCTGCTTGGCAAAAAGAAATCATTCCTTCTCTTGAGCGTTGTTTCTCTATATTCAAAGGGTGTCATTTTATAATAGCCACTCACTCGCCACAAGTTGTTGCTGGCATCCCTGAGGATAATTCCAGTGTGCTATTACTTGATGATGGGTATACATTGCTGCATGGGCGAGGGGTTCGTGGGCAATCATCTGATTTTCAGTTGTTTAATACATTAAATTATGCTGGGGGATCTAATGAGTATATTAAAAGAAGATCAATAACTATAATTGCTAAAATAGATAACTCTATGGATCTTAATGAAGATGATAACGATTTTATTGCCAGCGCTGAAAAATCTCTCAGTTCTATGGATGATGACGATGCAAAAGCTGTAACTCTTCAGGCAATAGCTTTGGTTAATGCGGTAAGGGGATAATATGAGCATTAAAACTTACTTGACGCCGATTAAGTTTTCAGAACAGTCTGCCAAATATATAAGTGAATATGACCTTAAAAATAATGCTATATGGAGTGGTAGTGCTCCCGAGATAAAAAAGATAAGAGAAGAGCTTCGTGAGCACTATAAGGCCGAGCAGTTAGGTTGCTGTTCCTATTGCAGGATTGACAACCCTCAAAACCATGGCTGGTCATGGGATGTTGAACATATTGCCCCGCAAGGGGAATTTCCTCAATTTTTGTTTGAGCCAAGAAATTTATCTCTTTCTTGTAAAGACTGTAATACGGCAAAAAACAAAAAAAAAGTCCTCGACACATCTAAAGTGGATGTTTCAAAACAGTACCCATCAAATGGAGATTGTTTTACAATAATTCATCCTCATTTTGATTGTTATCAGGAACATATGAGACTTGAAAGGCATGGCGATAAAATAATATTTCATCCATCAAAAGGAAAAGGGCTTAATACTTATAGAATGTGTAAATTATCAAGATATGCAGTATATAGGACGCATAATATAAC
This sequence comes from Klebsiella sp. H-Nf2, assembly GCF_002806645.1. Classification (NCBI taxonomy): domain Bacteria; kingdom Pseudomonadati; phylum Pseudomonadota; class Gammaproteobacteria; order Enterobacterales; family Enterobacteriaceae; genus Klebsiella; species Klebsiella sp. H-Nf2. The sequence continues at coordinate 94,956 of NZ_PIBL01000005.1, read as the reverse complement.
TGATGCTAATATTGCTGATTCGGTAATGAATAGAATTCTTGAGTTAAATGAATGCGGAAGGACATCTATAAGTCATGAAGATATTAAAACCCTGCATGATAGCGTGTCGAATGAGCCTCTCCGAATAGCGATTGATACCAGTTTCAAGGAAGATAGGGGTAATGCTGAATAATAATGCACAAAATTGCACAATTTCTGAAATATAATTTTTGCAATGCCACCCCAGCACTGACGCGGCTTGAGCGGTATGCTCAAGCTGCACAAAAAGAGACATGTTTAGCGCGCAGGCGAGGCGGGGGAGCAAGCGCGCGCTTTGGGGGTAGGGAAGGGGTCGGCATACCTCGCCAAAAGCCGCATGCCGGGCGCGCACATTCGCGGTGCATCCGGCGAGCGGGCAGGCAAAAGCCAGCCAGAATGGCGCTGGCTGCGTCTGGTTGGTGATATGACATTGAGGTGTTGCGGGTTGTCCGGCATGGCCGGGAATGGCGGTGCTGCAGGTCAGTACCACACCGCCGGGAATGGCAGTGCGCTACCTTCAGATTACTTCGAGGCTTCCAGCAGGGCGTAAGGGTTGAAGCGGATCACCTCTTCGCCGAGCCAGTCGTTAACATGCTTCATCGCTTCCATCACCGGCGTCAGTTCGTTGACCGCGAATACCCTCGCCGCCTTCTCGACGTCGCCGAACGATCCGTTGCCTTCCGGGATGGCACCCATCAGCTGCGGCGGCACGCGGTGAGCCGCGAGCATGTCATCACGCGTGGAGGACTTCACGCCCACAAACTCATCCTTTGCCGATATCTGGCTGAACGGCAGGATCTGCACTGCGTCTTTGCCGACACCGGGCGCACTCAGCAGGATGTTTTTAAATGCCCCGCCGCGGCGGGTATCGGTCAATGTCTTCTTCAGGTTCTCCAGGCTTTCCCCGTCAGCCACTGCGCTGCTGACGTAGACAATACATCCGGCATGCGACCCGTTGTCGTAGTACAGCTTGCGGAACTTGTCGGCAGAGTGGGCCAGGTTGGCCGACAGCAGGCCGGCGAAATACTCCGGCATGCCGTAGATCTCTTGGTGAATGTCGGGGTTGATCACATGGCACACCGAGCCGGTCTCGAACTGGTGATCGTCAAGCCCGGACTGAATAAACCAGTAGGTGTTGAGGTCAGAACCTCGCCGGGTGTACTTCGCCAGCGAGTTACGAAAGCCCATTGGCCCATTCAGGCGGTTACGGCGCATCTCAAGGTACGCATTGCCGAACACAAACCAGTCGAGCGCAAAGGCGCTGAACGCCTGTCGCGATAGCAGCTTGTGCGGGATAAAGCATCCGGCCAGCACGTTACGCTTGAAGAACAGCGCCGACTGGTGCCAGCTCGCGTAACCGAACTGGCGGGCCAGTCCGTACCAGCTGATCGGTGTCTCGTAGTACCGGCCATTGTTGGCGCAGTACATGTTATCCAGCAGGTCATGAGCACCGGTTACCGGCCACGGGCCGTCGAACGTGAACGCGCTCAGGCCGGGGGTTGACTTCAGTGCGTCGGCGAGGTCTGCCTGCTCTCTGGCATACTGCCTGCCGCGCGAGGATTTTTGTCTGCTCATCAGTACTCCATAACAGTCATAGTGTTGCCGCCTTCCTGACCCAGCGGCTCGTTAACGGTGGCGAGCATGGTCGCCCAGGCGAGATCGCCGTGACTCACACCACGGGCACGGTCGGTGTCGTAGGTGATGACGCCGCCGGGCGTGACCACCTTGCGCACGGAGCAGAAAGCGGTGATCAGGTCATATTCACCGCGGTCATACTCCCAGCGGCCGGCGCGAATCAGTTGCAGCATCTTTAGTACCAACATGCGCTTGCTGGCTGGTGAGAACTGGTAGCACACCGCCGCCGGAAAACGCTTCTTCACGAGCTGGTACACCGCCTCGCCAATGCCGCTGCCGTCGATGCCGATGTGCTGCACGTTGTAGCGCGTGAGCATGTTAATGATCATGGCGGCCTGCGCCTCAAACTCCATGCCGCGTACGCGAATGGTTTCAATCGTTCGGAACTTGCCGCCGGGGATCAGTGGCGCCGCGTTAACAGAGATGGCCCCGCTGTCGCCTTTGCCGCTGGAGCCGTTGGGGTCGTAGCCAATCCATACCGGGCGATCGGCCATCGGGCGCATGGCGTAGGGCTTCCAGTCTGGCCACTCGTCATAGCCGTCCGCGCCGCAGCTCAGCAGCATGTTGTAGTCAAAGGCGGTCTCACCGTTCTTGATGAAGGTGCAGGCGTAGAGGTTGTCGTACTCTTCCGGGCTGTTTTCCTCGCGGATTTCGTCAATGTCAGTCAGATCCCAGCCGTTATCGACCGCATCCTGCAACGTGACGATCTGGCGCCAGATTTTGTCCGGGCACATCAACCCACTGTTAAGCGTCTTCCAGGACGTGTCGAACTCCACGCGCTTACCGTGGCTGCGGCCCTTGTTGAAGGCTTCACCCGACCAAAAAGGGTACGCCTCGTGACTCTCTGCTGACGGCGTCGAGAAGTAGGTACGCGTCAATCCCTTCAGGGTCGCCATTGCGCCGGCCACTTTCTTCAGATTGGCAAACTGCCCAACCCAGAAAAATTCGTCAAAGTACAGGTTGCCGGTGTACGACTGCGCAGTTGCAGCTGACGTGCCGAGAAAGTGCAGCTCCGCGCCGTTGAACAACTGGATCATGTCGCCGCCCTTTAGCTCAACATCAACCTCAGCGGCAGCGGCGCGAATAAAGCTGCGAAACTGGTACGCCTGGCGACGGCTGGCCGACAGAAATATTTGGTTGAGCTGGTGCTTATATTTCACGTCACCCGTTAGCGCGCGCAGCAGCGCCTCACGGGCAAAATACCAGGTCGCGCCGACCTGCCGGCTCTTCAGAATGGCCCGGTTACGGTGGTGATGATTCTCATACCAGGTTTTTTGATGCCAGTGCAGCGAGTCGATAATGTTGGCTCGCAGCGCGGAGATCTGCGCCTCTGAGAAGAAGTTCTGTTTCTTGCGGATCTTCTTCTTCGGTTGCGTCGCTGGCGTTCCGTTGTCCAGCTTCTTGAGCTGTCGCATCAGCAGATCAATTTCCTTGAAGTCGCCACCAGTTTTTGTGTCTTTACTGGTGAGCTGGATCAGTCGTGCATCAATGGACGTCGTAACGCGCTGAATTGGTGGCGTGGTGTCCCATTCGTCACGTTTTTTCCATGAGTAAATCGTATTCTGATTGATACCCATCAGGCGCGCGATCTCCGCCGGGGGGTACCCCTGCCAGTAGAGCTGCCGTGCCCGCAGCATGATGAATGCTTCTTCAGTCGCCATTAATCCTCCTCGCTTCCTGCCGGGGAGATTAACCCGCGCACGCGTGCCCTTTCGCCCGCTTTTGGTTGTGGCAATCCCCTCACAACAACAACGCGTTGAGCGCGTGCGCCAGCCCCTGCCATCATCACCGGGAACTCAACCAGATGAGCAAAAGAACATGGCTAATCAGGCAACCACCCGCAAAAAATTCAAGGTCATGACGTCCGGAACAACGGTCGATGGCCGCAATGTTACCCGCGCCCAGCTTCATGCGATGGCGGCAGCGTATAACCCGGCAGTCTATGGCGCCCGTGTGAACATCGAGCACTATCTTTCTCCGTTCCCTGACAGTGTGTTCAGTGCTATGGGGGATGTTGTCGCTCTGTCCGCTGAGGATATCAACGAAGGTCCGCTGGCTGGTGAAGCACACCTTTTCGCGGAGATCGAACCCGCTCAGCGCATGAAGGACATGATTGCTGATGGCAAAAAGATCTACTCCAGTATTGAAATGCACCCCAGCTTCCCACTAACGAAAGGCCCGTACCTCACGGGGCTGGCAATGACGGATACCCCGGCAAGCCTGGGCACCGACAAGCTGAAGTTCACCGCTGAAAAACGCGCAGAGATTATGCGCTTCAGTTCGCAGGATGCAGAAGTCACCATGTTCACCTCGTCTTTTGAGGCGGAACTGGTACAGGAAAACCAGAGTCGCAATGACTCCGGGAAAGAGTGGTTTTCCCGCGTGATGGGCATTCTCGGCAAAGGCCAGAAAACCGACGATCAGCGCTTCGGTCAGGTGCATCAGGCTGTTGAAGCGGTGGCGCAATCTCAGGTTGATCTTGGCGAGCAGTTCAGTACTGCCGAACAGGAACGCCAGCAGGACAAGGTCATCATCCAGAAGCTGACCACCGACCTTGCCGCGCTGCGTCAGCAGCTTGAAGGGACGGACGGCAATTTCAGCCAGCGCCAGCCAGCGAACGGCGGCGCGAACGCGCAGCTCGCTGACTACTGATATCCATAACGAGAGAAATCGCACATGAGAAACTCCACCCGCAGGCACTTTGACGGTTATGTTGCCCGTCAGGCGCAGCTGAACGGCGTCACCGCCGCCGCCGTCGCGGCGCAATTCAGCGTTGATCCGACCGTGCAGCAGCGCCTTGAAGCGGCCGCGCAGCAGGATGATGCTTTCCTGAAACTGATCAACGTCTTTGGCGTTGAAGAGCAGATCGGCCAGAAAATTCTGATCGGCAGCAAAGGCCCGCTGGCGGGCGTCAACAACAGCACCACCAACCGCCGCAATCCTGGCGCTAACGACCAGATGGATCCGTACAACTATCTGTGCCGCAAAACCAACTATGACTACGCCGTCAGCTACGCGCAGATGGATGCGTGGGCGCATCAGCCGAACTTCCAGCCGCTGATTAGCTCGGCGATGGCCCGTCAGATGTCGCTCGACCGCATCATGATTGGCTTTAACGGTGCCAGCTACGCCGACCCGTCAAACCGCGTAGCGAACCCGCTGTTGCAGGACTGCGGCGTCGGCTGGCTGCAAAAAATCCGCAATGAAGCGGCGCACCGTCGTATTACCGGTGTGACGATCACCTCCCGCAATCAGAACAACGCCATTGTCGCCGAGGGCACCTACGGCAACGTAGCGGCTGCGGTCTATGACGCCAAAAACAGCCTCATGGACGAATGGCACAAACGCAATCCTGACAACGTGGTGATTTTGTCCGGCGATCTGCTGACAACCAGCAATTTCCCGACCATCAACGCCATGAGCCAGACCAACCCGAACACCGAAATGCTGGCCGGTCAGCTGATTGTCGCACAGGAACGCGTAGGCAACATGCCGACATTTATCGCGCCTTACATGCCGGGTAACGCGATCCTTATCACGCCGTTTAAAAACCTCTCGATCTACTACCAGCGCGGCGGCCTGCGCCGGACGATCAAAGAGGAACCGGAATACAACCGCGTGGCAACGTACCAGTCCTCTAACGATGACTTCATTGTTGAAGACTACGGCGCGGTGGCCTTTATTGACGGCATCACCTTTGCTGAAGCGCCGGCAGGCGGGCAGTAATCACGCACAGGGCGGGCTCCGGCCCGCCGTTATTCGGGGATGAGGAAATGCTGACACCGGCACAACGACATTTTCAACGCGTCATGGCTGAACGTCATGGCAAAACCGATGAGCAGTCGGATACGGCGCGCACAGCGCACGAGCAGATCATGCACCGGCTGCGCATGGATCAGAGTGCATTAAAGCGAGTGCAGTCTGACCAGGCGAAAGCGGCGATGAAACGCCAGCTACTGCCCCATTACGAGGGCTGGATCGAGGGCACGCTCGATGGCGACAGCGGCCGACAGGATGAGGTGATTGTCACCCTGATGGTGTGGGCGATCGATGCCGGCGATTACGCACTGGCCGCCCGCATTGGCCGTTATGTCGTTACACATGGCCTGCTGATGCCCGACCGCTTCAACCGTACCGCCGCAACTGTCCTGGTCGATGAGATTTGCGATCCCATTCTGGTGCAGGTCAAGGCCGACGATACCACCGACGTCACGTCCTATCTGGCGGTGCTCGATGAGGTGGCGGACTTTACCGCCGGCAGTGATATGCCCGACGTGGTTCGCGCCAAGCTCTGCAAAGCACGCGCTTTTGCGCTGCGAAACGGCACAACCGAAGAGCAGACCACCGCGCTGGCGCTGCTGCGCCAGGCACTGACGCTGGATGCAGGCGCCGGGGTGAAAAAAGAGATTGAGCGACTGGCTCGCGTGGTGAAAAAAGCCGCCGCAGTGGCGGGCGGCGGCGGTGACGATGGCGCCGATAGCACCGATGGTGGCGATAGTTCTGATGGTTCAGATGGTGGTAACGGCGCAGAAGGCACCGGCGATGCTGGCGGTGACTCCACAGCGGACGGCGCAGGCGAAGCTGCAGCATCGTCAGATCCGGTGGTAGTGGCCAGCGCCACAGCGACCAAAACCGCCCGCAAAAGCACAACCCGTAAGCCGGCAGCGCGCAAAACAACAGCGAAAAAAGCGCCTGCCTCAAAAAAATAACCGACTTGCGCCCCGTGCGCTGGCGGCGCGGGCGGAGATCGGCAACGCATTGCGTTTACTTTTCTCCGTCCGCTCACCGCCACCTATTCAGGAGACGACGCGATGAGCCTTGTAGCCGGTCGCACTGTTACTCCCTCTTCGGAGGATGTGCCGGACACTGACGACGGTGGCGAGAAAGTCACCGCCGGGACGTTCTGGCCGGAAATCGCCCTGAGCGATGTGCGCAAGGAGATGCGCATCAATGGCGCGGTGACGACCTCGCGCCTGAAGCAAGCCGTTATTGAAGGGGTATCCCACACCCTCGATCAGCTCGCTGACTGGCAGGCCGCTCAGCTGGCAGCGGGTTACACCCAACTGGCCGACGTCCCGGCGGTCAGAGTGAACAACGAGAGCGTGAAGGTTCATCGCTACCGCCGCGCGGTATTCAGCATCGCCCGTGCGCATATCCTCGGCACTAACCGGGACGTGGATACCACCGGTGATGCGGGCGAGAAACGCGCCGTCGCGCTGGCTTCACAGGCCGACGATATGTGGCGCGATGCGCGCTGGGCGATATCCGACATTCGCGGCACCGTGCGCAATACTGCGGAGGCGTTCTGATGAAAGTGAAAGCATTGCAGGGCGATACCGTGGATTTGCTGTGCCAGCGGCACTACGGCACCACGCAGGGCGTGACTGAGGTAGTCCTCGCCGCTAACAAAGCGCTGGCCGGTCAGATCTTTCTCGACGCCGGCCTGGTGGTGGAACTGCCGGAAATCAGCAGCACCGCGACACAGGAGACCGTGCAGCTATGGAGCTGATTAATCGTATCTGGAATGGCGTGACGTACTCCTGGTCAACGTTTCTGACGGGCGTTGGCGTCATGACGCAAAAGGACTGGCTCACCGCCGCCGGCATCCTGATTGGTATCGCCGCCGCTGCGCTGGGCGAGATGCACCGCCGCCGGATGGCGCGCATTCAGGAGACCAATAACACGCTGCTGAACGAACTGATCGACGCCATCCGCGACGACACCGAGAACCGCCAGGACGTTAAAGAGCTGATCCGCACCATCCGGGAGGCACCGCGATGAAAAAGCGCATTATTGCCTGCTCAACCGCCGCGATTATCTCGCTGGCCGCCACGCTATGGCCGCAGGCGCTGCGAACCAGCCCGGAAGCACAGCAGAAAATGGCGAAGTACGAGAACTGTCGTAAGACCCCGTACTACTGCCCGGCGGGCGTGCTGACGGTTGGGATCGGCTCCACGTCGAAAGTGGAAAATCGCCAGTACGCCGAGGGTGAGATTGCCGGGCGCTGGGTTAACGATTTAATGCGCGCAGAAAAGTGCACGAACCGCGAGTTTAACGGCGCTGCTGCACCGCAGAAGGTTTTCGAAAGCATGACCGACGGCAACTTTAACGTGGGCTGTACCGGGCTCGGTTGGTACACCACCAAAGATGGTCAGAAGGTGAGAACTACTCTCTGGCGCCATGCACAGGCAGGCAACTGGAAGGGCGTCTGCGAGCGACTGACGGACTTTGTCAATTCCGCCGGTAAACGTTCGCAGGGGCTAGTTAACCGCCGGGAGGAGTTTAAGGCCTGGTGCTTATCCGACCCCGCACTGAAGGGGGCGAAATGAAAGCGACAGCCATTCTTGCCATCGTGATGTTTGTTCTGCTGATTGCCGCCGCCAGTGGTCTTGCCTGGCAAAGCCATAAGCGCGAACAGGCCGAGAAATCACTGACCGGTACCCGCAAAGAACTGAAACAGACCGGCGACGTGCTGGCAGAGGTCAGGGCGCTACGCCAGGACGTCAGTCAGGTGGAAGCCGGACTGAAGAAACTCAACCAGCAGCGCAACACAACGGGAGAGCACCGACGTGAAAACATCAAAACCGCACTGGTCGGTGACCCCTGCGCTACTGGTCCTGTGCGCGCTGCTGTCGCTGACGGCCTGTACCAGCGAGCCGAAGAAGTCAGTACCGCAGATTATTCAGGAACCCTTACCCGAAAGCCTGACGGCAAAAACTGACGTCCCGCCGCCACCGGCCAGGCCGATGACGTGGGGCGGCCTGGCCGCCTGGACGGATTCATTACTCGACGCGCTGGATACCTGCAACGCCGATAAGGCGGGGATCCGTGAGCTGGAACTAAGGCGTATCGCCAGGGGGATAAAGTGAAAAAAGCCGAACTGCTGCGCGCTGCGCTTATCGCCGGTAACACCTGGTGCAAGGCCAACCCGGAACTGATCACCGTCTGGGTAGAGAAGGGCCATATCCAGATCGAGGCGACCGGCGAGGCGTCGTTCATGTACCACTACACCATTCAGGTGCTGGCAATGGATTTCCCCGGACAGATCGACGATCTGATGCTGCCGCTACTGGCGTGGGTCTGGCAGCAGCAGCCCGACCTGCTGCTAAATCCCGGCAATAACCGCAAGGTGGAATTTGACGCAGATATCGTCAATGACGACGTTGCCGACATTTTGTTTAAGGTACCGGTCTGGGAGCGCGTCATGGTAACAAACAGCAATGGCGGGCCGAAGGCGGAGCATCTGGCCGAGCAGCGCCCCCGCTTTAACGGCGGTGAGTGGGAAATGGTCTTTGATCCGGAATCCGGGGGATCGCTGGTATGAGTAATAACAACGCACTTTTCAGCCAGCTTGACGAGGTATTTGTGTCCATCCTGTCGGGCATGTCTCCGGCAGGGCGGCAGCGTACTGCCCGCAGCGTCGGTACTATGTTGCGCCGGAGCCAAAGCCAGCGTATCGGCAGACAAGAGGCGCCGGACGGGGCGAAGTACCCGCAACGCAAGCAGCGGATACTGCGCGCACAGGCAGGCATGCGTTTTATCTGGCAAGGGGAAACCCGCCAGCTGCGCAACTGGCGAGCCACTCGCGGACGCCACGGGCGCATGCTGACCGGCTTTGATATTGACAGAGGGGATATGCGCTCGTTTTATCGCGAAGACATTGAGCGCTACCTCGATATCAGTTTCAGGCCAGCAAACCGAAACACAACAAAGCGAGAGCAGATGTTTCGCCGCCTGCGTACTGCTCGCTTTCTCAAAACCAGCGCCACGTCTGAAGGCGCAGAGGTGGGTTTTTCCGGCGCGGCCGCCCGTATCGCCCGCGTCCATCAGTTCGGCCTGCGTGACAAAGTCAACAGCAGCGGCGCAATGGCGACCTATCCCCGTCGCGAGCTGCTGGGCCTGAGTAAGGCAGACCGCATGGTGATAGCCCGCCGGGTAATCGACTCGCTGGGGGTGCGCTGATGGAGATTGCCGGGCTGATCCGCCTGCTGGAGAACGTCGCGCGTACCGGAACAGTGACGGAGATCGACGAGAAAAAATGGCGCGTTCGCGTGCAGAGCGGGGGACTGGATACCACCTGGCTGCGCTGGACGGCGCAGCGGGCCGGGGCGTTTAAAGTCTGGGTGCCGCCATCCGTCGGCGAGCAGGTCTGGTTCCTGTGCCTGGGCGGCAATACCGACGTCGCGTTTATCGGCGGGAGCCTTTACAGCGCCGACAACCCGGCACCAGGCGCATCGCGTAACGAGATGGTGGTAACGGCACCGGACGGTGCGACGTTCCGCTATGACGCGGAGGCGGGTGCATTGCAGGTGAAGGGCATTCAATCCGCCGTGGTTGAGGCGTCAGTCAAAATCACGCTGGACACGCCGAAGGTGGAGTGCACCAACCTGCTGACCACTAAAAATCTGAACGTCACCGAAGGCGGTGAGATGCATGGCGATATCACCCATAGCGGCGGAGCATTCACCTCTAATGGGGTACAGGTGGATGACCACAATCACGGCGAGGTTGAGCGCGGTGGTGACTGGACGGTGGGCACAAAATGACAGAACGCTATCGCGGTATGAATGCCGCAGGCACCGGCACCCTGACCGACGAGGATCATGTGTGGCAGTCGGTTAATGACATTCTGCTGACGCCGGTCGGCAGTCGCCTGATGCGCCGCAATTACGGGTCGTTGTGTCCGGATCTTATCGACAGCCCGAAAAACGACGTCACACGACTACAACTGATGAGCGCGGCTGTCATCGCACTGGCGGCGTGGGAGCCGCGCATTGTGCTGGATACGATCAATGTGACGTACTCCGACAGTGGTGCCGTGACCGCTGAGATGTCCGGCATGCTGACCGAAACGATGGAAAAGAGCACTCGCGCGGTGACATTAAGGAGTACGACTGATGCCGACAATTGACCTCTCTCAGCTGCCGAAGCCGACAATTATTGAGGAGCTCGACTTCGAGACCATTCTCGCCGAGGTCAAAGCGGTCATGGTGGCGGTATTTCCCGCCGATCAGCAGTCAGCCGTTGCCGCTGCGCTGGGTCTGGAGTCGGAACCGCTAAACATCATCGCTCAGGCTATGGCATACCGAGAACTGCTGTTGCGCCAGCGCATCAACGAAGGGGCGGCGGCCTGCATGCTGAGTCATGCGACCAGTGATGATCTGGACAATATCGCGGCCAATCTGGATACAGAACGCCTCACCATCACGGCGGCGACCGACACCGCCGACGCAGTAATGGAAGGTGATGAGGCGCTGCGCCTGCGCGCGCAGGCCGCATTTGAGGGGATGAGCGTTGCCGGGCCGTCGGCGGCCTATGAGTATTTCGCCCGCAGCGCCAGCGGTAAGGTCGCCGCCGTCCGCGCAACCAGTCCGTCGCCGGCAGAGGTGGTGATCGCCATCCTGTCCAGTGACGGTGACGGCACGCCATCAGCCGAACTGATCGCGACGGTGCAGGCGGCGGTCAACGATGAAGATACGCGCCCGTTGGGCGATCGTGTGACGGTGCAGGGCGCCGAACTCATTGAATATGCGATTGATGCCACCCTGTACCTGTATCCGGGGCCGGAATCGGAACCCATCATTAACGCCGCCCTGGCCTCGCTGCAAACCTTTCTGGCGAATGCCGATAAAAAAATCGGCCGCGATGTGGTGCGCTCCGCTATTTCGGCAGCTCTGCATGTTCAGGGGGTGCAGCGTGTGGTGATCAACTCTCCGGCAAGCGATCTGCAAATTGATAACACGCAGGTCGCGCGCAACACAGGATACAGCGTGGAAAACGGCGGGACGGATGAGTAACTCTCTTCTGCCACCATCTTCCGGGGCCTGGCTTCGCTACACCGAGGCGGGCACGGCCAGACTGTCGGCGATAACGGTTGCGCTCCGCACGCTGTGGACACCGACAGCCTGCCCGGTGGATTTGCTGCCCTATCTGGCCTGGGCGTTGTCGGTAGACCGGTGGGATAAGAACTGGCCGGCAGAGCGAAAAATTGCCGCCATCCAAAAATCGTACTGGCTACACCGGCGCAAGGGTACGCGCGCGGCGGTGCGTCGGGTGATCGAGGATATGGGATTTTCAGCGGCGTTTGTCGAATGGTTCGAGATCGGCGACGAGCCGGGGACGTTCCGGCTTGAAGTGGATGTGAATGAAGTCGGACTGACGCAAAAGACGCTGAGTGAGTTAAACCGGCTGATTGACGATGCAAAACCTGTCAGTCGTCACCCGTCACAAATGAATATCGCAGTGAAGGTAAGCGGTAATGCCTGTACCGCTGCTGTTTTATATTGCGGCGAAGTGATCAGTATTTATCCGGATGGCTACGAGGCAGAAGACAGCCTGCTTTATAACGGCGTGGTTTTTCACGATGGAAACGTAAATTACAGGTAATCAGTCATGACTAATTTTATTGAATCTCCGTCGTGGGAAGAGAAGATCGGGCTCATTGAACGCGGCGAACGTGTCTCAGGCGGACAGGACGGCGTCGCCAACCGGCCATTAAAACACCTGGTAAACCGCACGCAATTTCTGAGAGAGCAAATGAGCCTTGCGCTGGCTGATATCAAAGGAAAAGTTGCTGCTATTTATAATTTTACCGACGGCGCCACGCTGGAATCGCCACGAGACGAGATCCTCTACGATAACTACCGTCTTGTCTGGACGGGCGATTTCCCAAAAGAAGTACCGCCAGGCTCCACGCCCACAAATACCGGAGGGGTAGGGGCCGGGAAGTGGGCCTACACCTCTGACGCCATTGTCAGAAAAGAAATGAGAATGGCTGACGGGCTTAAAATGGTAGGTAAATGCCCGAACATTTCCACACTCAGGACTATCGAACCTTCGTATAGCGGGCAGTCAATCATCCTCGAAAAATGCGACGCCGAAGGGGTGCTGCTCAATGTCCAGTTGCATCACGACCCCTATGATATTTTCTCTCCCGATGATGGCTTTTCTGTATTTGTCACACCGGGCGGCGCACGCTGGAAACCCGACCTGACACACGGCTATAACGTTGCACTTGCAGGGTTGAAAAGAGACCTGTCCAACCTGGCAGATTGTTTTGATCGGGTGCGAGATTCCATTATTAACCGGATTGCTGCGAATGGCCGGGTTAATAATATTCTGTGCAAAATCATGATCCCCAGCGTTAGCTTTGTTACCAATTACAAAATTGATCGCCCTCTGGTTTATCCCAGCATCATTACACTGACTGCGCTGGGTAATGTTTATATTGAGCCGAAGGAGGGGATGCATTTTCAGCCGGTTGTATGTGGGGATAATTCCCAATTTACCAACAAGCTGACCAAGGCGATGTTTCAGGCTGATTCAGGCTGGCAGGGGGCTACGCGTAAATACCTTAACCAGGCGTCGGCGCGAGTGATACTGGATTGCGTGGGGGGAGTGCTCACTATTCGCGGTCCGGGGTACGCATTAGAATATACTCCTGTCGATGGCGACCCTATTTTCGATCCTGACGGCAACCCCACCCTGGATACTACCGGGCTCTCCATCGGGAATATGGCCCCCTGCGATCTGGATTGCCGTGACGTCGTTGTGCAAAACGTCTCTGTCATTGGTTTTAACAAACCCCTCGTCTGGGGAACCTACAACACGTTTATCTGTGGTCTGCGTAATGTTTATTTTTCCCGCGTCTATGATGCGGTAACGATCCCCGATGGTATCAGCAACTCCGGCGAGCGTATGTGGTATGACAATGTCACGTTCGCGAATGTGGCCAGGCATGCTTTTGTAGGAAAATCGGCGGGAGAGCATACGCTGTATAACTGTAGCGTAGACTTTGTCGGGAAAGACCTGTTTTACAACGGGTCGAACAGCGCATGCCGATTTGTATTCCAGTCAGGCCATATTGAAGGTGTGCAGCGCTATATTGCGTCAAAAGAAGCACCTACGAGCTATTCGAAAGCCAGCGTCTATATTTCTGAGTCGGTGAAGTATGACCCTCGCCGGGGGGCGAACGATTATCGTGGTATTACGCAAATGTTCAGCGCACCGGTTAACCCGGCTAAGCCGGAATATGGGATTGGCCTGTTCATTGATTTCAACGCTCACATCAGCGCATTTGACGGTGTGGCACCGAACGCTGAATACCCCTGTTATGCAGGGTCGCCGGTCAATACCGGATTCGATTTGAGGATGAAACAGCAGCGAGCGCCGGGCTCGCGGTATCTGAATACCTACGGGCCAGGCTCGAAACTCCTTCATGCCACCATTCAGCCCGCTGAGGTTGACGTTGGTAATCCGGTTACCTCTGCTGACCCACTGAGTACCGGCTCACTGTTCGCTGCCATTAAAACAGGTGGTGCTGTTGTGGAGTACGGCGCTGCATCCGATCAGAACGACAGCATTCGCACAATCAAAATCACCCTGAGCGCAGCCACGGATACCGTGCAACTGTTTCTGTGTAACCGCTGCCGCGTGGTATCTGGACGTAATCCGCTATGGGCTTCGTGCTCGGTGAACGTGGAAGGGATGACAGGACAGGCCAATCTGACACCGATAATGGCAAACTATCTTGGGAGCGAGGTTGAGGTAAACACAAACGTCATACCGACGAAATACCAGGTAAAACCCAAGCTGGCGGCAATCACGCAGGGCTACCCGACGGATATGATTGCTATGAAGGCAAAAGCCAACCGGACAGAGAAATTCCAGGCAATGCCATCCTCTACCGTACTCGGCTACTGGCAGGGTGCTGACTTCTTTGTGCCGGGATTTCTCATAACAGGCGGTGTTGGCGTGCTGATACTGAAAGCGCCGTCGTACTGGACTGAAACTGAAAACGGAGGCTACTGATGCGATTTTATATTTATGAGTCATGGCAGCGGGTTGAGCATCAGCCTGCGTTTGAGGTGACGTCAACCCGAAGAGGCGATGATAAAACCGACACAGCTGTGGCTTTCTTTGACTGTGACAGCATATCGCTGGCGGCTGCCTATGCGCTGCCGGCGATAAATGATGCGGGTATTAACACTAAAAACTCAGTGATATTTATGGCTGATTAATCTCCCGACACGTAATCGGGTAGTCATCGGGGGCGGAAAATAATGCTAGTAAAATTTAAATCTCTGATCACCAGAAAAGGACGGGAAAGAATTGCAGATGCCGTCGTGACAGGCGAACACATTAATTTTGCACAGATGGCGGTGGGTGACGGAAACGGCAGTATCCCACAACCAGGAGAAGATCAGGAAACACTGGTTAATGAGCGCTTTCGCACTCAACTTAACAGCCTGAAAATCGTCGACAGTGCAAAGAATGTCATCGCGGCGGAAATGATAATTCCTCCGGAGGTGGGAGGATTCACCATCCGTGAGGCGGCGTTGTTTGATGAAGATGGCGTATGTATGGCCGTAGCCAGCGTCCCGGAAACCTATAAGCCGTTGCTCGCCGAAGGCTCAGGGCGTTTTACCATTATCCGGATCTGGATTGCGGTCGAAAGCACAGACAATATTGTGTTGCAGGTTGATCCAGGTATCGTTCTGGCGACCGTTGAGGATGTGATAAATATCGGAAACAGCGCGAAGGATTATGCAGACAAACAGGTTAGCGATCATGCCGAATCTCGCGATCATCCTGATGCTACCCTGACGCAGAAGGGGTTTACGACATTAAGCAACAGCATCGATAGTGCCGATCAGGACAAAGCTGCCACACCCTCGGCGGTAAAAGCGGCGGTGACGGCAGCCATCAAGGCAGCGACCCAGGCCGCCTGGGAGCTGGATAACCCTGTCGGCACGGTGAGGTTTTTTAATCAGAATATTAATCCGAATGAAAACTGGCCGTGGTCAGAGTGGGTGTATACGGGAGAAAACAAAACCATCCGTATTGCGAAGGCGGACGGCTCAAACGTAGGCACCACTGGCGGCAGCGATACCGTTACACTCCAGCAGGTTAACCTGCCAGCGGTGCAGATTAATGTTACTGGAGAAACTAGTGAGCAACCAGCGAGAGAACTGTCGGCCAGAGCGGCAGGCAGGCATAAACATCAGGGCGGGATGGCGGCACCGGGTGAGGCGTGGGACGGGGATTATGTTGTTGGTTCAGATAATGACAGTCACCGCACTCGTAATTTCACAAGCGAAGCTGACGATCACACTCATATTGTTGATGAGCCGCCTCATAGCCACCAGATCAGCGGAAAAACGGATAATCTTGGCAACAGTCAGGCGATTAGTGTTGTTGAAGCACACATCCTGCTGATGTGCTGGGCGCGGGTTGTGTGAGTATCGAGTAATGTCAAAATTAACGGTGCTACACTACACTCAGAAATGGTGGTATCTACCGTTAGAAAGAAGCCCCTGAATGCAGGGGCCTGGTTGCTATGGGAGATAATTCTTTAAATTTTCAACCAGTGGTTCAAATACATCATCATCTTCCCAGTACTGGGTGTGGGACATTGGATTCCAGCTTTTGCCAATCCACCCAAAAGGGCCATCTCCGGCATTGATCGGATAGTCTTTCACTACGGAACCATATTCATCAGAAAGTTTTTCGAGAGGCCATCCAAGAATATCATCTTTATCATAGTAATTTTTCCAGACAAAATTGTCGTTGGGTTTTATTGGTAAAATATATTTTGTGGCATGCGCCGCAACGAAGATCGGAATATTGCAGCCAGTTGTATAAAAATACTTAAATCTCTCTCCTGCCAGAAAAGATATTTGTGCAGGGCTTAATTCTTTTCCGTTATTCACATATAAATTCAGATCGCTGTTACTCTTCCATATCCCGGCGCTAACAGGTTTGTTCTTCTGATGTTCCTGTGCATCCCAGAAGTAACAGGATGTGACCTGACAACCGAGCGATTGTGCAAGGATAAAAACGGGAGCATCAGGTTCAATCTTGCTGTAGGTATCAAGAAGTACTTTACCTATTTCAGCCTGAGCCTGAGTATAAACACTTCCCGGGTCATCCTTTTTTGCTTCCAGTCCAGCTGCATCACCAAACCCGAAAAGTACAAATTGCCTCAGATCCAACCATCTGACGCTATCCGCCACTCTTCCCCAAACTTTATCCTCATTTTTTTGTAATATTCCCTGATAATAAATTTTATCTGTATGTAGGTTTTCAGAGCGGCTTCCAAGTTTTCTATTTATTTTTTCTAGAAAAGAATCCGCATATGTGGGGTCTGTTTTTCCCATTCCATGAATGGTTATTAAGGCAGCTTTCTTTTTCATACGGCCTCCAGAGATGTGTAGTCTAGGGAAGATAGATTCGAAATGATAGTGTGATCATTAATTTTTGGTGAACTATCTGGCATTCAGCCAGTAAATAAGAATTAGCACTCATTTTATTGCGGCGTGGATTTTTGTTAAAATAATTTTATTTGTCTTTTTTGATTGGTGATCGCAATTTTTTTACCTGTCTTAGAGAAAGGAAATAGCAGATATACGTAATAATCAAATGGTGATTGTTTTAAAAGATAAGCCCCTTCGGAGGGGCTTTTGCAGATTAGAACAGGCTACTGAGGGAGTTTGACACAGAGTTAACAGCTTTGGTCGCGCTGATCTTCAGATTATTCAGTACATCACTGACTGATGAAGTCTGTAGCTTCTCGCGAAAATCCGCATCCGCTCGACTCAAACTGATAGTGAACTCAATCTTTTTGGGGTTGCCGTAGCGGTCAAACTCCGTTTTTCCCCGCTCCAGACGCGTCATGACGTACATCCCGTAAATCAGCCCGTCACCTTCAATCAGCGGCCAGGGGCGACCGGCAAAGCCGATTGTCTCCAGTGCCGACAGTGACCACCGCCCGCCGGTGATTTCCGGATAGAGCACACCGTCAAGGGTGATCGTATCGTCCCCCGGCCCGATATACTGCCAGGCCGCTGACTGATTAACCCGGTCATTCTTAACGTGACGCCACTCCTGCGAGTGCCGCAGCTGCTGATACGGCACAGTGCGCAGCGTAAAAACAAACATCCCGAATACCATCATCATAAAACCTCCTTACTCCCGATCGCGGAATGAACCACGGTTATTTTTGCGGTTGCTGGCCATTGCATCGCGCACGGCGTTGCGCACCATTTTTTCAAGCTCCTGATCCGAACGTTTGCCGACGTCGTTAAAGACCAGCTGGAAGAACGGCGCCGCCCCCGATGCGGCAGCGACCGGCACAGAAGTCGCCCCTTGCGTCGCCGTCGGTACTGACAGAACGCCGCCGGCCGCAGCCGCAGACACGCGCGGTACAGGTTGAGGAATAACTCGCGCTTCCTGGTAAGGCCCGCGCAGCGCCAGCGCACGCGGCAGGTTTTTAAAGACAATATCGCCGGGGCCGATTTTCTTCGTGTTGTTGGCCGTTGCTTTCGTGTTATCAGCGATGTTATTCAGGCGCCTCAGCGTGCCATTATCGCCAGTAATAACAGGCGGCTTGCCGCCGCCAGCTCCGGACACGGTAGCCTGTCCTAGTGGCAACTGATGACCGGCCAGCGCGGCTGCTGATGCCTCCAGCGCACTCTGTGCCTTATCTGCTTGCTGCCTGGCTCTTTCGATACCGTCGGGAATAAGATCCAGTTTTTCAAGCAACCAGCTGACGCCGTTCATTAACTGCTGGAGCGGCCATAACAGAACACTAAGCGCGGTACCCATTACCCGCCCAAAGGTTTCACCCGCCGACGCGCACTTATCCAGCGTGTCTTTACTGGACTGCATCGGGGTCAGCAGGTTTTTGAACCACTCCCAGATAACCTTGATGCCATTACCCAGCGCGGAGAAATCAGGTGCCAGTTCAGAAAAAGCAGCTCTGACAGGTGTTAACGCCTGCCACACACCAGTAAAGAAACCAGAGAAAAAGGCTTTGATAGGCTCCCAATAGCGCCAGATGAGCAGCCCCGCCGCAACAAACGCCGCACCAATTAGCCCGATCGGGCTTAACAGGAAAGACAGTGCGCCACCCAGCACAGATACCGCACCGGTAATCATCCCCCACAACGCAGGGAGGCCGGTAAGCCTGAGTATCAGCATGGCCAGGTTTTTACCCAGGGAGGTCAACGCAGCGCCGGGAGCCAGAAACGCACCCATGAACCCAGCCCGAATCGCGGGCATGATGGCGGAGATCCTCCCAAAACCGGATGCGATACCAGTTATAACGACGGGCCAACCGCGCATGCTTGCCATCACCGGGCCAGCGGCAGTACCCAGGGTGCGGAATGCGGCAATAGTGCCGAGAATGCCGCGACCACCGGTTAGCACCGCGAAGCCGAGCTGTAGTTTTGCCAGCGGTCCGATCAGAATACCGACAGCAAGCGAGAGGGCTCCAACAGAAACTGTAAGCGCCAGAGCCCCGCCAGCCACCAGTAACAATGTTTGTGCAAGGCGCGGATTGGCTTTTGCCCATTCACTTGCAGTCGTGATCGCATCACTTAAGCCTTGCGTTAATTTGCGAAGAGGGCCATCAACGGTCTCTTCAATTTGAATGCGAAATCCTTCCCAGGCGCTGTCGAGGTTCTTCAGATCGCCACTCAGGTTGTCAGCCATTTTTTTAGCGACAGCAGACGCCTCACCTCCTGCGCCTTTTAGTTCCCTTACGAGCTTTTGCAGTTCTCCGCTTCCCGCGCCTGCAACCAGTGTTTGCAACCCAACAAAAGCCTCTTCCCCGGCAATGTCTTTAAAGAATCCAACCTGATCAACTTGTCCGTATTTTTTAGTTGCCTTGTAGAGGTCGAGGAGAATAGTTTCAACTGGTCGCATTTTCCCCCTGGTATCCGACACCGATACGCCAAGCTGTTTTAATGCTTTTACCGCTCCGGTTGTAGGGGATGCAAGGCGGGCCAGCGAAGCTCGCATAGCTGTACCAGCATCGCTACCGCGAAGCCCGTTGTTAGCCAGAATACCCGCCATGCCGGCGGCCTCTTCCAGGCTGATACCCAGCTTTGACGCCACGGGCCCGGCGTATTTCATCGTGTCGCCAAGACTTCTCAGGTCGGTATTAGTGCGGGTAAAAGCAGCCGTCAGCACGTCACTGACGCGATCCATTTCACCGGCAGGGAGGGTAAATTGAGAAAGGATATTTGAGCCAATATCGGCACTTTCGCCCAGTTCCATCCCACCGGCCAGCGCCATATTCAGCACGCCAGGTAATGCCGCCTGGATTGATTGCGGAGTGAAGCCGGCCATCGCGAGGAACGCCTGACCGCTTGCCGCGTCGCGGGTGGTAAATGCCGTTTCCGCGCCGAGCTTTTTCGCCTGAGCGCGCAGAGCGGCAAGCTGCGTGTCATCCTTATCGAGTCGCGTCAGTGCCTGAACGCGGGACATTTCCTCATCAAAGCCAACGGCAGGGGCCAGGAAGCGCCAGCCCGCATATCCGGCAGCGACTGCGCCAGCAATTGCCATCGTGCCACCGCCGCGAAGTTTCGCGCCGGTTTCCTTAGCCCTCTCATAACTTGCCTGCGCGTGCGTGACTGCGGCCAGGCGCTGCCGTTCACGCTCAAGCGCCTGGCTGTATTGCTCTGTTCGCCGGATAGCTGACTGCACCGCACCGCTACCGGAGGTGAGGTTAACACCATGCTGGCGTACCGCCTGTCCGGCCGAGCGTAGCTGGGTGGTCTGCTTGTTGTAGGTATCTGTCAGGCGTGAGAGCTTGTTGCGCAGCGTTTCAAGACGCGCCGCCTGAGCCTCGGTGAGCTGGCCGCCTTCGCGTTGCTTCTGGTTGAGGCCGTCAAAGGCGCGCTGGGTGCTTCTGAGTTTTTGCGCCGTATCGTTTGCCTGAGAGCGTAGCCTGTCGAAAGATGCTGCGCCTTTCTCCAGGTCTTTGATGGAAGACTGCGTTTTTTTGAGGGAGTCCGAAAGGCCGCCAATTGCTTTACTGGCGGCACTGACCGGGCGGGTGAGCTTATCAATAGCACTGAACGCAACGCGAATACTAAGATCCATCGTCGTCATCCTCCTGTTCATTGTTGCCGCTTCTAATGGCCGCCTTCTCGCGCCAGGCCATCAGTTCGCGCAGCTCCATGCCGTACATCTCGGAGGGCGGCCAGTGAAAAATAACTGCAATGTCGGCGATCAGATCGTCGACGTCAGAAAATACCGCCTCTCTTATTCGCTCCCCGTCTCCGCCGCGTTCGGTGCGGACGGCGCCGGTTTCGTCAAAAAAGGCGTGATCTCTTCACAGAGTGCGGTGAAGTCACCGGTTGCCAGTGCGGCAATTTCGGTGCTGGTCAGCTGCGGACTGGTGGTGCGCGTCAGCAGGGTGGAGACCGCATCAAAATCGAAGTTCAGCACGTCAACCAGACGCAGACCACGCAGCGATCCCGCCTGTTTGATGGTGTCAGTGATAGTGATGGTGAAAATTTCCTGATCGCCGCGCTTAACCGGCTTACTGAGAATAACTGACATAGCATTTTCTCCGGGCGGCCAGCAGGCCGCCTTAAAGGTGAGTAAAAAGGGTTATCAGCTGCCGAGGCCCAGCGCCGACATAATGCGATCCGGGTAGAGATTCTCCCCGTTGCGCTTGTAGATAAAGTTCAGCAGGTCGATTTCCAGCAGCGGCTTATCGTCCACTGACAGCTTGTAGTAGGTGTTTTTGATGGCGTAAGTGTGGTTGGTATCATCACCCTGTTTCGCATCACCGGGATCGATTTCGGTGATACGTCCGCGCATTTCAACTTCCAGTAACGAACTGGTACCGCCGCTGTAAAACTCGCCGACAAAGCGCAGGCGCATTTCGTCGATATCGCCGCCATATTTCAGGATCAGCTCTTCGACCACGCCACCGACAATCATTGATGCGTCAAGTGCGCCGGAATCCAGCCCCAGATCAACAGCCACCGAACCGAGCATGCCGCCGCCCTGGTAATCTTCGGTCTTGCGGGTCACTTTCGGCAGCGTCACGCTGGGGACCTTGCCGATATGGTTCACGCCGTCCACAAAGACGGTGAACAGTCGGAGTTTTTTAGGAATAGCCACTATTCACCTCCCAGCGATGCAAACGCGGATTCGTAATACTGATCGGTGAATGTCTGGATCATCGTCAGATCTTCCAGCGGCGGCACCGGGCTGTAGTTATAGCGCACGATGGCCTTACCCTGACGGATGCCCGTTACCGGGTTATCAACGACGTCATACCAGCAGGCTGCGCCAATCAGCTTGCCCGCCGTGACCAGCGCCTGAAGTTTGGCGTTAATCCCGCTCACAATGTCTTTCACATTCGCCGGAGTTAGCGGGGTATCCACGGTGGTGAACTGCGCTTCTGCGATACTGTCTGCCAAAATCTGCGCGGTTCGCGTGTACACCTCGAAAATGAATTCTTCGGTGTCGGTGGTGCGGTTGCCCCAGAAGCGGAAGCCGTCGCGCTTAATCAGCGTGGTGATCTCGTTGGCGTTCAGCTCGTTGGCGTCGGAATCCTCCGCCTGTAGAGCCCAGAACACGTCCTTCGCAATCCCCAGTACGTTTTTGACCGGCACATTAGACAGTGATTTATGCCAGCCCTGCTCGTTGTCGATAAGCGCCCGCAGACCCAGCGCATAAGCTACGGCGGGGAATTCTTCATTCATACCGGTCAGCGGGTTATAGGCGATGAAGTTCGGCCAGATCAGCATTCCCTCGCGTTCCGCAAACGTCTCGCGATAGGTTTTCGCCTCCGCGATGGTGTCGCAGCCGTCGCAGTAGCTGTATGAGAACGCCCGGAGCTGCTTCGCGATAACCCGCAGCTGCGCGGTCACTTCGGCGGTGTCGTACTCCGGAATGCCGAGAATGCGAGGGCGATAGCCGGTTTTCTGCTCCGCCGTCAGAAAGGCAAACATACCGGTGTAACTGCTGTCAGCCTGTGTGCCGCCGATAATCAGCTGCGACTGCGTCGGCTCATCCTCCCCGCTCTTAGCCTCAGCAACGCGCACAACGATAACGCGGGTGCTGACCTGGTCGGAAATGGCCTTCAGCGATTTGTAGAGCGAGCCTGTTTTACCTGCTTTGCCGAGTACGCTGATAACACGCGTCACCAGCACCGGGGTGTTAAGTGGAAAAGTGAGAGGATCGGCGTCTTCGGCTACCGCAACCAGACCAATGACCGTTGAATCAATGTCATTGATCGCGGTCTGGAGGTCGGTGTTTTCCCTGACGCGCGCCCCGTGAAAAAAGTTGTCGGTCATACTCTACCGCCATCATGTTGAGTGAGTTCGCGGTCATCATCGCCGGGATGGTGGACCGCTGTCGTGCCTTCAGGGTTGTGACCGGTCTGTCACAACAAAAAGCCATCGCCAGTATCGCGCGCGCATGAAACCATCATCGGCGGGGGTATGCATATGGCACTGACGACAGACACTATCGACAAAGCAAAAGCGCTACTGGACGAAGGGGCGCAGCGATTCCAGGACTATCAGTCCGAACTTTCGCGCGTACCGGCCTTCAGTATCCTGATGGGCGGCAAAGCACTGACGCAGCTGGATCCGCGCATTATTTCACTGGAGCTGACCGACAACCGCGGATTTGAGGCCGACGAGCTGACCATTGCTATCGACGACAGCGACGGACTGATCGAACTGCCGCCGCGGGGTGCTGAGCTGTCGGTGTCGCTGGGCTGGCAGGGCGAGCCACTGTTTTACAAAGGGGTTTACACCGTTGACGAGGTCGCCCATTCGGGGCCGCCGGACAGGCTGGAGATCACCGCCCGCAGTGCAGATTTTCGGGACGAATTTAACGTCAAGCGCGAAGTGTCATGGCATGACGTGACGGTTGAGCGCATCGTGTCAGCCATCGCCAGGCGTTACAAACTGACGCCGGTGATTTCTGAGCAGCTGATGAACGCCGAGATTGATCACGCTGACCAGACCCAGGAAAGCGATATGTCATTTCTAACGAGGATGGCCGACCTTCTGGGGGCTATCGCCACCGTCAAAAACGGCAGTCTCCTGTTTATCCTACCGGGTGGTGGCATCAGCGCGAACAGCAAAGCCCTGCCGGAGTTTGAGATCACCCGATCCAGCGGCGACCGGCATTCCTTTCGCATCGCCGACCGTGACGCTTACACCGGCGTGCAGGCGTACTGGCTGGATCTGGAATTTGGCAAAAAGAAAAAAGTCACTATTAAAGCCCGCAAGAAAAAAAACGAGAAGAAGCCGCGCAGCAGCAGCCGGGAAGGGGATTATATCGCGGGCGAAGACGGCAACGTTTTTGTGCTGCGGACAACCTACAGCAGCGAGACTGCTGCTCAACGCGCCGCTGCGGCGAAGTGGCAACAGCTTAAACGCGGTGCTGCCGAATTTAATATGACGCTCGCTTATGGCCGCGCAGATCTGTACCCGGAGATGCACGGCACGGTATCAGGCTTTAAAGCGGATATTAATAATCAGGACTGGATAATTGTGAAGGCTACACACTCGATCGATGACGGCGGATTTAAAACACAGCTTGAGCTTGAAGCGAAAATACCTGAATGGATTGCAGAAACGGAGTCATAGCAGCCATAATAACAGTGAGTTCAACTCCCGCCCGGGAGGCCATCATGTTCAAGTGTCCCATTTGCGGTGCCGTTGCCAAAACGCGCACCAGTCGTCCATTAAGTAATACCACCGTTCGGCATTATCATCAGTGCCAGAACTTTGAGTGCAGCATCACTTTCACCACGCTAAACAGCGTTGAAAAACTGGTCACTAAGCGTGGCCATCGCGAAAAGTTGCCGTCAG
Organism: Klebsiella sp. H-Nf2; assembly: GCF_002806645.1. Classification (NCBI taxonomy): domain Bacteria; kingdom Pseudomonadati; phylum Pseudomonadota; class Gammaproteobacteria; order Enterobacterales; family Enterobacteriaceae; genus Klebsiella; species Klebsiella sp. H-Nf2. Next base: position 70,669 of record NZ_PIBL01000005.1, on the reverse strand, counting down.
GCTTTATCCCTTCTGATGCATTCCCCGCATCGCATTACGGCAACGATCAGCTTAGTTTTGCTATATGAAAAAGCCCCGCTTTGCGGGGCTGGTTCTATAGATTATGAGTGTAGGTTGATATAACCAATCCCGCATCATCACCTTTGGATTTTGCGGCTTCTTTACATGATTTCCTTGGGGATTCGAATGCAAATCCATTGCGCCCAAAGCGATTCAACACATGCACTTCGCTGGTATTCTTTAAATACCAGACATGGGCATTTTGTGATAGAAAAGGCAGGCAAACCCCCATAAGAATTATGGATTCGTAAACCTGAGGTGTAACACGGTCTTCGTTCGTGACCATAGTGATGATGCCACCATTGTCGTTTATCGAGAGGGGCCGCCAAGGTTTAAGAGATTTTTGCAAGACAGATTCGTTAGATGTCTGAGCCGTAACGCTAGCCGAGGCTAGCAGCAGTAAGAGAAAGAATTTTTTCATTGTTTAATTAATCCAGAGTTTGATAACAAAACACTCAACTATTTGCTGCTGCTTAGTTGAAGGCGCAATCTTTTAAATAAACCAATAACCAGAATGGGTCTTTTTGTGGTCTTTGTTTTTTTAAATTTTAATTAAAACAATTAGTTATGTGGTAATTTGAGGCGGATCACTCCGCCTCGTCTTCCGCGACCCGCACCCCGACCTTCAGCACGTGATCGTTCTCTTTTTCTGCCACCGTCCACACCATCCCGGCGAACTCCACCTGGTCGCCCACCACCGGCGCGGCGCCCAACAGCTGCTGCACCACTTCCCCGAGCGACTGCTGATGCTCGCGGAACTCCTCTCCGCCGTCGAGACCGTAGATTTGCGCCACATCGGCGAAGCGGGCCTCGGCATCAAGAATAAAGTCGCCGAAAAAGCGCTGATCGAGCGCCACCGGCGGCGACTGGCTGAACATTTTGCCCAGCGCCGGCAGGTCGTGCTCCCGGCCAATGACGCACAGGATATCGCCTTCCCGCAGGCGGGTGCTGCCGGTGGGGTGCAGCAGGGCATTGTTGCGAAACAGCGCCGCAATCCGCGTCTCCGGCGGCATATGCAGATCGCGCAGCGCCGCGCCGATGCACCACTTATCGGCGCCCAGCTGATAGACAAACTGCTCCCACGGGTTTTCCGGGTGAATATCCAGCCCGACGCGGGAGATGGGCCAGCTGATGGGCGGCACCACCACTTTGGCTTTCTTCGCCGCCCACGACAGCGAGGTGCCCTGTAGCAGCAGCGACACCAGCACCACGAAGAAGGCGACATTGAAGAACAGACGGGCGTTGTCCAGTCCGGCCATCATCGGGAATACCGCGAGAATAATGGGCACCGCGCCGCGCAGGCCAACCCAGCTGATAAACACCCGTTCGCGCAGGTTAAAGCCGCGAAACGGCAGCAGACCGGCAAACACTGACAGCGGGCGGGCAATGAAAATCATCCACATCGACAGCAGCAGCGCCGGGATGGCGATAGGCAGCAGGTCGGAGGGCGTCACCAGCAGGCCCAGCACCAGGAACATGGCGATCTGCGCCAGCCACGCCAGGCCGTCGAAGTTCTGCAGGATGCCGTGTCGGTTGCGGATCGGCCGGTTGCCCAGCAGAAAGCCGCAGAGATAGACGGCAAGGATACCGCTGCCGTCGAGGGTGGTGGTGACGGCAAAAATCATGATCCCGCCGCTCAACGCCAGCAGCGGATAGAGCCCGGCGGGCAGCACGATGCGGTTAATCATCTGCAGCAGCAGGTAGCCGCCGCCGAGGCCGATGGCGATCCCGAGGCCAAACTGCTGAATGATATGCACGGCGAACATCCAGCTGAGGCCGGTTTGGTGCTGCTGGATCATTTCGATCAGGGTGATGGTCAGGAAGACGGCCATCGGGTCGTTACTGCCTGACTCAATTTCCAGCGTTGAGCCGACGCGCTCGTTGAGCCCCTTGCCGCCGAGCAGCGAGAAGACCGCCGCGGCGTCGGTGGAGCCGACAATAGCGCCGATCAGCAGGCCTTCGATCATATCCAGCTTGAACAGCCAGGCCGCCATCATCCCGGTCAGCGCCGAGGTAATCAGTACCCCGACCGTCGCCAGCGATAGCGCGGGCCACAGTGCGACGCGAAAGGAGCTGGCCTGGGTGCGCATCCCGCCGTCCAGCAGGATCACCGCCAGCGCCAGGTTACTCACCATATAGGCGAAGGGGTAGTTGTCGAAGGGGATGCCACCGATGCCGTCAATGCCTGCCAGCATCCCGATGGCCAGAAAGATGACCAGAATCGGGATGCCAAGGCGCGAAGAAAAGGAGCTCAATAAGATACTGCAGGTTACTAAAACAGAACCCAGAATAAACAGACTAATGACCGCAGCGGCGTCCAATGTTCACGTACTCCCTGACTGGCGTGAAAGAATGGCTAAAAGTGACACTATTTTAACAATTCGCAGGGGATCCGCCTATGCGTCCGGGAAATTTATTCTGTCAGCACCGGGTGGCCGCTGATCGTCAGAGTGGTGGTAGCAGCCTGATTCACCAGTCGCGCGCGGGCGCCCAGCGGCAGGGTCACCGTGCGCTGCTCGTGGCCAAACTCCAGTCCGCTAATCAACGGCAGGGAGAGCTGCTGGCGCAGGTAATCAAAGACCTGCGGCAAATCGTACCCCGCGTCATAGTCGTTTGGCGCGCTGCCGGTGAAGCTGCCAAAGATCACCGCTTTCTGGGCCGCCAGCACGCCGCTATGCAACAGCTGAAGCAGCATGCGCTCGACGCGGAACGGGTGCTCGTTGATATCCTCCACCACCAGGATGCCGTCGCGGATCGCCGGTAGCCACGGCGTGCCGATAAGCGAGGTCAGCATCGCCAGATTTCCCCCCCACAGGGTGCCTTCCACCTGGCAGTTCGGCCCTTCGCCTGGCCATTCGAGGGTAAATTCCGCCTGGCGTAGCGCCTGCCAGAAATGGTGCTCGGTAAACGGATCGAGGGTCTCCGCGCCGAAGTTGCCCGCGAGCATTGGCCCGCTGAAGGTGATGACGTTGCCCGTAGCCAGCAGGCCCGACTGGATAGCGGTGAAATCGCTGTGGCCGCAAATCAGCAGCGGGTCGCGCTGCTGGCGGGCAATCAGTCCCTGCCAGTCGATATGCGGCAGCAGGCGGCTGGCGCCGTAGCCGCCGCGCACCGCGAGGACGATACGGTTGCGTCCGGGCAACTGGGTAAGCTGGTTAATATCAGCCAGGCGTTCATGTTCAGTCCCGGCGAAACGCTGCTGCCGGCGGGGAATGACCTGCTGGTGGGCCACCTCATGTCCGGCCTGCTGCAGACGCTCGACGCCGCGGGCTGCCGCCTGCTGGTTGATGCAATAACCCGATGGCGCGACCAGATAAAACTGAGACATGATAATTCCTTGCTATGAATGAAAGGGTTATGATGCCGCCTGGAATGGCGATTGTCATCTCCAGGTGGCTAACTTCAGTCCGCACCCGTCATCCTTCAGGTTGTCGGCAGGCGGGGGACGTACCGCTGCCGTCGTTCTGCAGCATGATGGCGTTTGGGTAGATAAGGATAGATGTGTGAAATTGAGATGGTTGCTTATTTTAGTCGTTTTTCTGGTCGGTTGTAGTTCGAAACATGATTACACCAATCCGCCGTGGAACCCCGAGGTCCCGGTGAAGCGGGCGATGCAGTGGATGCCGATCAGTGAAAAAGCCGGCGCTGCCTGGGGCGTGGATCCGCAGTTGATCACAGCGATTATCGCCATCGAGTCGGGTGGTAATCCAGCGGTGGTGAGTAAATCCGGCGCCGTCGGGCTGATGCAGCTCAAGCCGTCGACCTCCGGACGCGATGTCTACCGGCGGATGGGCTGGCGCGGCGAGCCGTCGGTCAGTGAGCTGAAAAACCCGGAACGTAATATCTCGATGGGGGCCGCCTACCTGAGCATTCTGGAGAACGGTCCGCTGGCGGGGATCAAAGACCCGAAGGTGATGCGCTACGCGGTGGTGGTCTCCTATGCCAACGGTGCCGGCGCCCTGCTGCGCACCTTCTCGTCGGACCGCCAGGACGCCATCGATGAGATTAACGATCTCGACGCCGATGAGTTCTTCGAGCATGTGGTGAAGAAACACCCGGCACCGCAGGCGCCGCGCTATATCTGGAAACTGCAGAAAGCGCTGGACGCCATGTAGTCCTACGCTCACCCCGCAGGCCTGGCGGGGTGAGCTTTTCACACTCGCCTAATCCTCGGTACGCAGCGACGTGATAGCGCTCATCGGCGCAATGAGCGTTTTATAGTCCCGGTAGCGCTCGGGAAGGGATCCTGGGCCGTTCACCGCCACGCAGAGCATGCCTGTCGCGTCATCCCCCTGATCGCCTTTCAGCGCTATCGCTTCTCGTAACGCGTCAATGCAGGCATGGGCGTCATGATGTGAGATGCCGCAGATATCGAGACGAATGGTTTTGCTAATGGCTTCTATCCATAACCCGCCCCACAGAACGCAACCCGTGGGCATGAGCAGGCAACTAAAGATGCTGTAAGCGGTGAGGTCGAGCCAGATAAAGGTCTTACTGACAACGATAACGCCGAGGGCGAGCGAAGGGATGCTGATGGCCAGTATATTACACCCGCGGCGCAGCGGACTTAAGGCTAAGCCCGCGCTATCTATCTGTTCCTGCCAGAGGTTATGTCCGGCAATACTCAGGCTGCAGGGCAGATCTTCATGACACGGCTTTCGCACCTCAAAATGGTCAAACAATATTCTTTCAATGACGTTCATTTCCTGGTTTGCATAGCGTCCGTTGGCCAAAACCTGCCCGGCCTCCGGGATCCACAGATACTTTTTACTGAGTAAGCTAAACATCGCCAGCTGAATCACCCGGGTCCCTTCTCCGGTCAGCCAGGCCAGCAGCCATGGACTGACCTCCGTCACGTGCGGCTGGGGCTGAGCCGCTGGCCGTGTCAGGACGATCGTCGTACCGATAGCAATATAGATACCCGGGACGATAAACATAAATCCGCCGAGAAACAGCAGTGGATGCAGATGCATCATAAAATTCCACATACTGTCCCCTCGTTAATCCAGGCGCTGCAGACAAAAGGGATACTGAATAAGGTTGATGATTTTTACATATTCAGCAAATCTTTCGGGAAGCAGGGTGGTTGTACCAATCGCCACGCAATAATCGGCGTTTTCATCGGTCAGGGTATCTGCGTCAGCAATAAGCGTATCTTTCAGGGTATCAATATAGTGGTGAAGAATATTAATAGCGATCCCCTCCCGGTCGAGCCGGGTGGCATTTAAGGTGATGCATAATAGCCACAGCCACCACAGTCCGGAAACCATAAACATCACCAGCCAGCTCAATACGCTGGAGTGAATTATCGCCTGATGATCAAAAAGCGTTTTCCAGACGAGCACAGCGATTAACAGCAGGGAGGGGGCGGCAATCACTATCATGTTCCACGTTTGGTGCGTTGGGCTTAGCCGCAGCCCGCTGCAGTGGGGATCGGTAGCCCAGTGGTTTTGTTCAGCGACGTGCAGAGAAAGCGGCAGATCCTGGTGACTGGATTTTGGCGTAGCGAAATGCTCAAACAGTATTTTTTCCACACAGGTCATTTTGCAGTCGGCATACTGCTGATTGGCGCAGAGCTGAATATTTTCTGCAGAATAGATGAGAGTGACATAGTTTTTTCTTAACAGCCGGAACATAGCAAGCTGAATAACGCTGGTGGCGCGATGACGTAGCCAGGCTAAAAAAGAGGGGGAGATAGAATAGGGCGCCGGAACGGCGGTGGTATTTCCGGCAGGGCGGGTCTTCGCAATAATTATATTCAGCAGAATATATATCACTGTGGTGGATAATACATAATAACCCATAAATGATAACGGATGTAAATTGGCAATATAGCTAATGACGGGGTTCACTTTTATTCCTTGTGAGCGCTATAACCGGTTTGCGCCAGCATAGTAAGCTTTCTCATCCGCGGGGGGCAAGTGAAATAATGGGGGGGCATTTTTAAGTTAATTTCAGCAATAAAAGCGAGACGGAAAGTCTTCATGAAAGCCTCCGCCGTCATGGCCGGAGGCTTATATTGCTGCGGTCAGTTAAAAGTCGTAGCCCACGGTGGCCATGACGCTGCGCTCTGCTCCCCAGTAGCAGTTGCCGGTGCCGTAGCAGCCGGAAATATACTCGCGGTCGCCGATATTGTTGGCGTTAACCTGCACATAAGCGCCTTTCAGCGTTGGCGACCAGACGCCGAGGTCGGCCCGCATCATGGCATCCATCAGCGTGACCGACGGCAGCCGCGCGGTGTTGGCATCATCCGCCCACTGTTTGCCGATGTAGCGGACGCCAGCGCCCACCGAGATCCCCGCCGGGAACTGATAGCGCGCCCAGAAGGAGGCCATCTGATCCGGGGTCAGCTGCGGCGTGTTGTTGTCGGTACCGTCCCTGGTGTCCTGGAAGCGCAGACGATTCCAGGTATACGAGGCGATAGTACTCAGCTGCGGGGTGATCTGGTGGTGTGCTTCCAGCTCAACGCCCTGGGAATGGACCTTACCCGCCGGAATATAGGTGGCGGTGGCGATGTTCGGGTCGCGGGTGGCGACATCCTTTTGCGTCAGGTCGTAAATTGCAATGCTATAGAGGTCGCGGCTGCCCGGCGGCTGGAACTTCAGACCGGCTTCGACCTGCTCGGCGGTGGTCGGTTTCAGCGGTTTGCCGTCCGCGCCCGGCAGCATCGCCGGGGTGATCGCCTGGCTGTAGCTCAGATAAGGCGAAAGGCCATTATCCAGGGCGTACAACAGCGAGGCGCGGCCGCTGATATGGTCGTCTGAACGGCGGTTTGAGGTGCCGAAGGTATCGCTGACCTGCTGGGAAACGATGCGGTCGTAGCGTGCGGAAACATCCACATGCCAGCGGTTCCAGACCATCTCATCCTGCAGATACAGCCCGGTCTGGTAGTAGCGGCGATGATTGTCATCGCTGTAGGTGACGGTATGCCCGGTCTGCGCGGTATAGCCGCTAAACGGGTTTAGCGGCGCCGCACCGCCGGCGCCGGTCCACAGATCGTTGCGGAAGCGATGATATTCGGCGCCGAGGATCAGGGTATGCGCCAGGTCGCCAGTATTGAAATCGGCGCGCAGGCGGTTATCGGTCGACCAGCCGTCCAGCGAACCGCGCGAACCGCTGTAGCCGCGGGCCAGCATGTCGCTGTCATCTATCCAGCCGACCTGGTAGACCTGATCGAGGGAGACGTTGGTATGGGTGTAGCTCCCGGCGGAATAGACCGACCAGACGTCGGTGAACTGGTGGTCAAACTCATAGCTGTAGATCTGCTGGCGGCGCTGATAGCCATCTCCCGGATCGCCCTCGTTGGTGCTGGGGGAGAGCTTACGACCATTGTGCGCATAGCGGGTGCCGTCCAGCGGCAAAGAGCCGTGGTAGCCGCCGGATGGATCTTTTTGCAGATAGGCGCGCAGCAGCAGCGAGGTGTCGCTGTCCGGCTGCCACAGCAGGGAAGGTGAAATGGCGTAGCGCTCTTCGCGGGTATGGTCATACTGCGTGTCGCTGCTGCGGGTCATACCGATCAGCCGCCATGCCCACTGCTCGTTGATGGCGTCGGTGTAATCGAAGGCCGCGCCTTTGGTATTTTGCGTACCGCCGGTCAGGCGGACGTGGCCCTGCTGGCTGAACTGCGGGCGTTTGGAGGTCAGGTTGACCACGCCGCCCGGCACGCTCTGCCCGTAGAGCGCGGAGGAGGGGCCGCGGATCACATCGACGCGTTCGATAAACCACGGGTCGATTTGCACAACGTTATGGCTGCCGCCGTCGCTCATCAGGCGCATACCGTCGAGGAACAGGTTATCGACGTCGCCGCCGTGGTAGCCGCGCAGGGAGATAGCGTCGAACCGGGTCGCGCCGCCGCCGAAGCTGGAGTAGACCCCCGGGGTATATTCCAGCGCCTGGCTGATGGTATTCGCCCCCTGGTCCGCCATCTGCTGGCGGGTGACAACCGATACCGACTGGGCGGTGGTGATTAACGGCTGGTCGGTTTTCGTTGCCCCGAGCGAAGTGCTGGCGCTGTAGCCTTCAGTCGGCGCGCTGGCGGACGCCGGCGGGCTGGCAGTGACCACCACCGTCTCTTCGGCTTGCGCGGTGAGGGGAAGGGTGACCACGAGGGCGTACAGCAGCCTCGGGCGTTTTCGGGAAATAGCCACGTTCATAAGATCATCCTGAACCAACGCGGTCTGGTACTCCTGTACGCCGCCGCGTGAAAAACGAATCTGTCATTGTTCGTTAAAAAGTAATGCGAATTATTATTGTTTGTATTTATGTGATCAAGCGAAAGGTGACCGGTTCAGGGCGATGGGGGGAGTGACGTGCTTCCCACGGGCCGCAGAGCGGGGCTGCACGGGGCCGTTGTCAGCAGGGAGATAACTCCCCCTACTGATTTTGGTAGGGGGAGAGGCTGGCCGGAAAAGCGTCAGGCGCCGGTCTTTTGCGCTGCCGCCGGCGCGGGGTCGTTGGCGGCAGGCTTGCTCTGCGCGGAAGGGGCCGCCGCCGGGCGCGTGGCGGGCAGGGCATCGCAGGGTTTCTCCCGCGGGCAGATCAGATCCAGCATCTTCAGGGTGACGCCGTTGGTCCAGCCAAAGCCATCCTGTAGCGGATATTCCCCTCCGCCGCCGCCGGTGCCGGTCGAGCTTACGTCATACTTCTCCACCAGCTTTTGCTTGCTGTCATAGGTATGCTGAACGTTGCTCAGGAAGCGCCAGCTGACCTCCATGGCGATCTTTTGTTGGTCGTAGTTTTGCAGGCCCTCGACTGCCACCCACTGCAGCGGCGCCCAGCCGTTCGGGGCGTCCCACTGCTGTCCGCTGTTGACGGTGGTGGTGGTCAGCCCGCCGGGTTTGAGCAGCCGCGACTCAGCGGCGGCTGCCACTTTCGTCGCCCGCTCGCGTGACGCCGCATTGACGTACAGCGGGAACAGCGCCGCCGCGGTCAGCTGATTGCGCACCTTGTGGGTTTTCAGATCGTAATCGGCGTACCATCCCTCTTTATTATTCCACAGATATTTCTCGATGGCCTGCTGGCGGGCGTTAGCCAACGCATCGTATTGCATAGCGCCGGCGCTGTCCCCGGATGCCTTGCTGGCGCGGGCGAGGGTTTTCTCCAGATGGAACATCAGGGCATTGAGATCGACCGGGACAATCGAGGTGGTGCGAATGGTGGCGAGCTGCTGCGGATTATCCATCCAGCGGGAGCTGAAATCCCAGCCGGAGGCGGCGGCGGAGCGCAGGTCGCGATAGATCTCGGTTGCCGGACGATTCGGGTTGCTTTTGGCGGTTTTGACGTCGTCAAGCCAGGACTCGGGGCGCGGAGTGTCGTTATCGTCCCAGTAGCGGTTGAGCAGCGCGCCATCCGCCATCCGCACCGCCCGTTTGTCGGCGCTGCCGGGGGCCAGCGCGTCCGCCCCGGCCATCCAGTAGCGATACTCCTTCTCCAGCTGCGGCTGGTAGGTTTTCAGCACCTGGTCGCCATCGTGCGTCGCCAGCAGGCTCACCATAAAGGAGAAGAAGGGGGGCTGCGAACGGCTGAGGTAATAGGTGCGGTTGCCGTTGGGGATATGGCCCCAGGTGTCAATTTCCGCGGCGAAGTTGGCGACCATATCTTCGACTTTATCCCAGTGACCGCTTTCGGCAAGACCCAGCATGGTGAAATAGCTGTCCCAGTAATAGACTTCGCGAAAGCGTCCTCCAGGGACCACGTAGGGCTTAGGCAGCGGCAGCAGCGAGTCCCATTTTTCCACCTCGACAGTGCTGCGGGTCAGGACCGGCCACAGGCCATCGATATGTTGACGCAGGGTTTGCCCTTTGGGCGGCACATAGGTGTCATTTTCTTTCGGCAGCGTGAAGTTCAGCTCGACGAAGTGGCGCAGGTCAAAGCTGGCCTGGTTTTTCTGCATCCGGTAATCGGCAAGGATCATCAGCGGATCGCTGTTAGGGATCGCGTCGGCGAAGGTTTTTTGATCGGCAAAGAGCTTCGCGCTCTGGACATCATTGAACAACGGGCCCAGCAGAATATCCGGCGAGGGGGGCGGCGCGGTTTTGCCGTCTTCCGCCTGGACATTCAGGCTCATCAGAGCGAGCAGGGCGCCGCCGATCGCCAGGCGCAGGGAACAGGGCAAAGCAGCGGGACGATGTGCATCAGTACTCGTCATGGGGAGTTCTCCTTATCATTATCGACTGCGGGCCACGACGTTTGGCCATCCAAAAACCTTAGACGAATATCTGCCGCTGCGCGTGTCAGGGGTAACATTTTGCGCGAAAACAGAGGATTTACCTGTCAGGTTTTCTGATACAACCGCCAGCAAAGCGGTTAGGCTTACAGGCAAGCCAACGCGCCCGGGAGCCAGTCATGAATCGACGTCAATTTCTGCTGTTCAGCGCCGCCGCGCTGTCTGCGGCGCGGGGCGCGGCGGCCACTGCTCCGGCGCTGACGCTGCCGCTGTGGCCGGATCAACCGCCGGGCGGAGGCGGGCCGGGGGGAGAGTCTCGGTTATCCGCCCGCGGCGCGCTGAGCCATATCGCTCGTCCTGTGCTGACGGTCTGGCAACCCGCCCGGGCCACTGGCCACGGGGTGCTGGTGGCGGCCGGCGGCGGATACCAGCGGATCGAGATGGGCAGTGAGGCCTGGCCTGCGGCGCACTGGCTGACGGCGCACGGCTATACCGCCTATGTCCTGAGCTACCGCTTGCCGGGGGAGGGCTGGCAGGCCGGTGCACTAGCGCCGCTGCAGGATGCGCAGCGAGCTCTGCGACTGATCCGCGCCCGGGAATCGCAGGTCAGCGTGCTCGGTTTTTCGGCGGGGGGGCATCTGCTGGGGATGGCCGCCTGTCGGCCGGCGTTCGCCAGCTACCCGCCGGTGGATGCGCTGGACCACCAGCCCGCCGCCGCCGACGGCGCCGCGCTGATCTATCCGGTGATCACGCTCCTGCCACCCTGGAGCCATACGGCGACCCATCGTCTGCTGGTAGGGCCGCAGGCGAGCGAGGAGGCCGACCGCGTCTGGTCGGTACAAACCTGGGTGACAACGGCCACGCCGCCCTGTTTCCTGGTGCAGGCACAGGACGATCCGGTTTCCGATCCGCACAATACGCTGTTGATGGCTGACGCCTGCCGCCAGCATCAGGTTCCGGTGCAGCTTTTCCGCTATACCCGCGGTGGCCATGGCTTTGGTATGGGGCGCCCGGGAACGCCGACGACCGCCTGGCCCACGGCCTATGCCGCCTGGCTGAAGGCGCTGGCGTCCACGATGGCGCAAAAACCGTAGCGCTGCCTCACGACGGTGCAACCGTAGCCGGGCGCAGGCGGCTGTTCTGGCGATTTTTTGCACAACCAGACGGCGAGTCAGAACAGATTTGCACAACGCCGCGGCGGCAGAGGACCTGGCATAATTAATGCTTATCTCTTACCGGGATTACCACAAAGTGAGTACAACCGGAGGGGATAGCCATGATTAAAATTACGCTACCTGACGGGCATTATTATGACGAGATGCTGACCGCGCAGGGTGAACAGCGGCCGCACTATAATGCCTGGTGGCAATGGTTTCGCAACACTGATCAATTCTCTATCCGGCAGAAAAAAGCGCAAGCGGAACTGCTTTTTCACCGTATCGGCATCACCTTTAACGTGTACGGCGAGGATGAGGGAACCGAGCGGCTGATCCCGTTTGATAGCGTGCCGCGGATCATACCCGCCGGGGAGTGGCAGCGCATTGACCGCGGCATTCGCCAGCGGGTGAAAGCGCTCAACGCCTTCCTCTATGACATCTATCATGAGCAGAATATTCTGCGCGCGGGGCTGATCCCGGCCGAGCAGGTGCTGGCCAACGAGCAGTATCAGCCATGCATGCAGGGCATCAACCTGCCAAACAACACCTATGCCCATATCACCGGCGTCGATATGGTGCGCAATAACGACGGTCAATACTACGTGCTGGAGGATAACCTGCGTACGCCATCCGGCGTCTCCTACATGCTCGAAAACCGTAAGATGATGATGCGCCTCTATCCGGAGATGTTCGAACAGCATCACATTGCGCCGGTGGAGCGCTACCCGAGCTACCTCCTGCAGACCCTGCGCGAAAGCTCGTTGGTGGATGACCCCTGCGTCGTGGTGATGACCCCGGGGCGCTTCAACAGCGCCTACTTCGAGCACAGTTTTCTGGCGCAGCAGATGGGGGTCGAGCTGGTGGAGAGCGCCGACCTGTTCATTAAGAACGGCGCGGTGTATATGCGGACCACCGAGGGGCCGCGGCGGGTGGATGTGATTTATCGCCGCATCGATGACGCCTGGCTCGACCCGCTGGCCTTCCGCGCCGATTCGATGCTTGGCGTACCGGGGCTGTTGTCAGTCTATCGCGCCGGCGGCGTGGTGCTGGCCAACGCCATCGGCACCGGCGTCGCCGACGACAAATCAATCTATCCGTACGTTCCGGAGATGATCCGCTTTTACCTCGGCGAACAGCCGATCCTCAGTAATATCCCCACCTGGCAGTGCCGGAAAGCAGAGGACCTGCGCTATGTGCTGAGTAACCTCGAGCTGATGGTGGTCAAGGAGGTCCATGGCGCCGGGGGCTACGGCATGCTGGTTGGCCCGCGTTCGACCAAAGAGGAGCGAGAGGCCTTCCGCCAGCGCCTGCTGGCCAATCCGGCCAACTATATCGCCCAGGACACCCTCGCGCTGTCGACCTGTCCCACCTTCGTTGATGAAGGTCTGTCGCCGCGACATATCGATTTACGGCCCTACGTGCTGTCCGGGCAGGAGATGCGGCTGGTACCTGGCGGCCTGACCCGCGTGGCGCTGACCGAAGGGTCGCTGGTGGTCAACTCGTCGCAGGGCGGCGGAACCAAGGATACCTGGGTGATGGAGGATGACGCATCATGCTAAGTCGTACGGCGAGTGAACTGTTCTGGATGGCCCGCTATCTTGAGCGGGCGGAAAGCTACGCCCGGGTACTGGACGTGACCTGGAAATTATCGATGATCCCCCGGCACAGCCAGCAGTCGCGGGATCTGGCGCTGCCGCTGAATTTGTCGATGACCCACGAGCTGTTTCAGGCGCGCCATGCCCGCTTTACCATGAGCAACCTGCTCAACTTTTTTGCCCTCGATGGCAACAACCCCTGCAGTATTTACAGCTGCGTGGAGATGGCGTGGAACAATGCGCACGCGGTGCGCGGCAGTCTGTCGGCCGAGGTGTGGGAGAGCATCAACGCCACCCGAATCGAGCTGCGAACCCTGCGCCAGCAGGGGCTGGGCGAACTCGGCAGCGACGGCTTTTTCGAGTGGGTGAAAGAGCGGGTGCATCTGTTTCGCGGGGCGGTGATTGGCACGCTGCTGCGCAACGACGCGCTGAGCTTTATCGGCATCGGCACGCTGATAGAGCGTGCGTTTGCCACCACCCAGCTGCTGCTGATTAAGGATCAACAACTGACCAACGACCCGGATCCGGTGCGGGAATACTATCGACTGGATACCTTGCTCAATGCGGTCAGCGCCCGCGAAGCCTACAACAGCCTCTATCGCCAGCCGGTCAGTCGTGAAACGGTGATGGAGCTGCTGATCCTGCGTAACGATATTCCGCGTTCGCTGCGCGCCAGCATTGCCGATCTGGTCGGCGAGCTGGAGAAAATCGCCAACGATCGCTCCTATCAACCGCTGCGCCTGGCCCATCAGCTCAACGTTGACCTGCGCTTCAGCACCCGCGACGACCTGGCGCAGGCGGACCTGCAGACCACCCTTAACGGCCTGCTGGCGAGAATTAACGCGCTGTCCGACAGCATCAGACAAACCTATCTGGAGGCCTTATGAAACTGGTCATCGATCATCTCACCCGCTATGGCTACGATGAAGAAGTGAAGTTTTCCACCCAGTATCTGCGCCTGACGCCGCGCAGTACCGGCCGGCAGACCATCACCGCCTGGACGCTGACCCTGCCGGACGGGGCGGCGGTGACCACCACCGACGGCTGGGGCAATGTGCTGCATGTGCTGACGCTGGATAACCCGCACAAGGAGATCACTATCCGCGCCAGCGGGATTGTCGATATCGCCGACGAAGGAGAAGAGACGCGTGATGAAGAGGCCGAGCTGTTGTCGCCGCTGGTTTTTCTGCGCTGTACACCGCTAACCCGCGCCGATACGCCGATCCGTGAGTTTGCCCAGCGCCTCTATCGTCCCGATGCGGCGGAAGAAAGTCTGAATCAACTGATGGCGGATCTGCTGTTAAGAATGCCATACTCCCCCGGCGCGACCCAGGTGCAGGACTCCGCCGCCGACGCCTTCGCCCGCGCGAAGGGAGTGTGCCAGGATCATACCCATGTTTTTCTGGCCTGCTGCCGCGCGCTGGAGATCCCGGCGCGCTACGTCAGCGGCTATGTTTACAGCGATAACGCTCAGCATGTGGCGATGCACGCCTGGGCGGAAGTCTGGCTCGACGGCCGCTGGCTGTCGTTTGATATCACCAATAATACCCGTCGTCTGAATCAGCATTTGCGGCTGGCGACCGGGCTGGATTATCTCGACGCCTGCCCGGTACGGGGCACCCGGCTGGGCGGCGGCGGGGAGATTATGTTAACCAACGCTGAAGTGCGCGAACAAAGCCAGCAGGCGCAGCAGCAATAATACGGGAAAAACCGCAATGACCTACTGTGTGGCCATGTGCCTGGCGGATGGACTGGTGTTTGCTTCCGACTCCCGCACCAACGCGGGCGTCGACCATATTGCCACTTTTAAAAAGCTGCACGTTTTCCATCAGGAGGGGGAACGGGTGCTGGTGCTGCAATCCGCTGGCAACCTGGCCACCACCCAGAGCGTGATAAGCCTGCTCAGCGCGCGCATCCGTACCCAGCAGGAGCCGAATCTGATGCAGGTCACCTCCCTCTACGACGCCGCGATGCTGATCGGTAAAACGCTGCTGGAGGTGATCCAGCGCGACAGCAGCAACCAGCAGAACTGCAGTAACACCAACTTCAACTGCAACCTGCTGCTTGGCGGCCAGATCGCCGGCGAAACCCATCGTCTGTTCCATATTTATCCGGAGGGCAACTTTATTGAAGCCACCCGCGACACGCCTTATTTCCAGATCGGTGAAAGCAAGTACGGCAAGCCGATCATCGATCGGGTGCTGACCATCGATACGCCGCTGGAGCAGGCGATGTGCTGCGCGTTGATCTCCATTGACTCGACGCTGCGCAGTAATCTGTCCGTCGGCCTGCCGCTGGATACGCTGCTCTACCGCAGCGGCAGCCTGAGCAGTGCCGGGCAGCATCGCATCACCGACAGCGATCCCTACTTCAACCGCATTCGCAAGGCGTGGTCCGAGGGGCTGCTGCACACCTTCCAGACGCTGCCGACCTGGACCCCAGCAGAGCGGGAAGAGGAGTAGCCCTGGAACTCGACGTCGCACGGAGCCCGGCCACACGGAAGATGACCGGCTCCCTTCGCCCTTAGCGCGTCTCCGCCAGCCGTTCGCCGCTGGCGGCATCAAACAGATGCAGGTTTTCGCGGCGGAGAGTCAGCCCCAGCGTCTGCTGCGCCGCGACCGCCACCCTGCCGGCAACCTGCACATGCACCGGAAAACCCTGCCAGTCGAGATGCAGCAGGGTGGATTCCCCCGTCACCTCCATGATGTTTACCGTTGCCAGCGCGCCATGCGCATCCGGCAGAATATCCTGCGGGCGCAGACCGACAATCAGCGGGGCATCGCCCTGCTGTGCCACGGCCTGATGCCAGCGTTCGGCCAGCGGAAACCACAGCTCGCCGCAGGCGACGCCGGGCTGGCCGTCGCGCACGGCGCGCTGACCGGGCAGGAGATTCATCGGCGGGGAGCCGATAAAGCGGGCGACGAAGGTATTGCAGGGCTGGTCGTAAATGGCCAGCGGCGCCCCCTGCTGGACGATCTGCCCGTCGCGCATCACCACAATCTGATCGGCCAGAGTCATCGCCTCCACCTGGTCATGGGTGACATAGATCATGGTGGTATTGATACGCTGGTGAAGGGATTTGATCTCCGCGCGCAGCTCCATCCGCAGCTGGGCGTCAAGGTTCGACAGCGGCTCATCGAACAGGAAAACCTGGGGGTTTCTGACCATGGCCCGGCCCATCGCCACCCGCTGGCGCTGGCCGCCGGAGAGCGCACGCGGATAGCGAGCCAGCAGTTTATCAATCCCCAGCAGGCTGGCGACCTGCTGCACTTTGCTTTTCTGTAACTGCTTATCCACCTTTTTGACCTGCATATGAAAGGCGAGATTTTCCGCCACCGTCAGGTGGGGGTAGAGCGCGTAGCTCTGAAAGACCATCGCCACATCGCGGTCGGCCGGATCCAGATCGTTGACCGGCCGCTTGTTCATCAGAATGGTGCCGCCGGAAAGCGTTTCGAGACCGGCCAGCAGGCGCAGCAGGGTCGACTTGCCGCAGCCGGAAGGGCCCACCAGCACGGTAAAGCTGCCGTCGGGGATGGTGAGGTCCAGCGGCTGGAGCACCGTCTGTTTGCCGTAGCGCTTGGCGACATCGATCAGTTCAACACTGGCCATCGGTGGCCTCCTCAAGGTGATGTTGCAGGGTATGCCAGTCGGGATAGCGGCGCGGGGAGGTGCCGATCGCCTGCGCGGCGACGGTATTTCCCCAGCGCAGCGCGGCCGCCGCAGGTTTGCCGCTCAGCAGTGCGGCAAGAAATCCTGCGTTAAAGCTGTCGCCAGCGCCGATGGTATCGATCACGGTGACTGGCCGGGTCGGCGCATGGTGATGGCCGTCGGTCGTCCAGCAGTCCGCGCCGTCGGCGCCGCGCTTCACCACGCACCCGCCGCGGCCGCTGAGCCGTGCCGCCAGGGCTGCGGCGGCTTCGGCGAGGGTCGGGTGGCCGGCCAGCTGCAGGGTTTCAACGTCGTTGAGCAACAGCCAGTCGCAGTCGCCCAGCCAGCGGTCGACCTCATGACGCAGCGGGTCGCTCCAGCCCTGAGGTGGCCAGCCGGTATCGACGGCAAGGGTAAACCCGCGCTGGCGGAGCGTGGCGAGCAGCTGCGGATAGTCGGACAGCAGCCCGGTACAGAGAAAGGTACCGCAGAGCAACACGATATCGCCCTCGCCAGCGGCGGCCGGCAGCTGGCTCAGCACATCCCCGGCGGTCAGGCGGGTAATATGTCCGTGGTTGCTGAGGAAGGAGCGCTCTTTGTTGGGATGGGTGATCGCCACCGTCAGCGAGGTTTCACAGGGATACTGCGGCCAGCGTGCGCTGCCGCCGGGAAACTGTGCCGCCAGCCACGGAGTAAACGCGTCGTCGCCCTGACAGCCGACCGCGCAGTGCGGAAGCTGCATGGCGGCGGCGGCCAGCGCGCAGTTACCGGCAGAGCCGCCGGGCCGCAGCGCGCTGTGCTCGAGCATCATCTCAGTCCCCTGGGCAGGCCAGTGGGTCAGGGTTCCCATCACTAAATCAATATTGTAATTGCCCACGATATAGAGCACAGGTGTCCTGGTGTTATCCATAGTTATCCTTTACTTCCTCCGTTGGTGAGGCCGCTGACCAGCGATTTTTGCAGCCAGATAGCAATCAACAGCGGAGGGACTGAAGCCAGTATGCCGACCGCCGCCACCAGCCCGTCATCGGTGGCGCGGCCAGCGGTGAAGCCGGCGATGGTCACCGGCAGCGTTTGGGCGGCGAGGTTGCTGGTGAACAGTAGCGCATAGAAAAACTCGTCCCACGCCAGCAGCCAGCCGAACAGCGCGGCGGCGCCAAGCATCGGTTTCGCCAGCGGCAGAGTGATACGCAGCAGGACCTGCCAGATGCGCAGACCGTCAAGCCGGGCCGCCTGCTCGATATCCTGCGGCAGGGTATCGAACTGGTTTTTGACCATCCACGTCAGAAACGGCACGATCAGCGAGCAGTAGACCAGCACCAGCCCGCTGCGGGTGTTGAGCAGGCCAAAGTGTTCAAGAATAAAATAGAGCGGCAGCACAAAGGCCACGGGCGGCACCATATAGATGCCGAGGCCGGCGTA
Organism: Klebsiella sp. H-Nf2; assembly: GCF_002806645.1. Lineage (NCBI taxonomy): Bacteria > Pseudomonadati > Pseudomonadota > Gammaproteobacteria > Enterobacterales > Enterobacteriaceae > Klebsiella > Klebsiella sp. H-Nf2. Next base: position 52,622 of record NZ_PIBL01000005.1, on the reverse strand, counting down.
CAGCCAGCCGTCGCGGCCGGGATAGCGGGAAAAGCTGAAGGCGGCGGGGATCGCCAGCAACAGCGACACCAGCGTGGCGCCGGCGGCCACCAGCAGGCTGTTGCCCAGCGCGGGAAGAAACAGCGCCCCGGGTTCGCCAGGGGCCAGCGACAGCAGGTGGCCATAGCGGCTGAAGTCCCACTGCCGCGGGAGCCACTCCAGCGGGACGCGGGTGAGGTCCGCGGTGGTGCTGACGCTCATCAAAAACAGCCACAGCATCGGGGCGAGGATCGAGATCGCCACCGCCAGCGCCGCCAGGTAACGCAGTACGATGTACCCTTTACGCTTCATCATCAACACTCCGGCGCCGCTGACGCAGCAGCAAAAACAGATACAGGGCTATCAGCACGGCGCACATCAGGCTCATCAGCATGGCGTAGGCCGCGCCGCTGCCGGCGCGCAGGTAGCTGAAGGACTCCTGATAGACAAAAAAGCTCAACGTTTTGGTACTGTCGAGCGGGCCGCCGCGGGTCATCACATAGATAATGTCGAACACTTTGAAGGCATCGATGGTGCGTAACACCAGCGCGACGCCAAGGGGACCCACAATGGCCGGAAAGGTAATGGCGCGAAAACGCCGCCAGGCCGAGGCGCCGTCGAGCCGCGCCGCCTCGTACAGATCGTCGGGAACAGACTGCAGGGCGGCCAGCACCAGCAGGGTGACCAGCGGGTAGTTTTTCCAGATATCCGCCAGCATCACCGCGTGCAGCGCGGAATCCGGCGAGCCCAGCCAGCTGCGATAGCTGTCAATCAGCCCCAGCTGGCTGAGCAGAGCATTAACGCTGCCGTAGTCGGGATTAAAGTTAAGCCGCCACATCATGGCGTTGACGATAGTTGGCAACGCCCACGGCAGGATCACCAGCACCCGCAGGACATTTCGCCCGACAAAACGCTGATTCAACAACAGCGCCACCAGTACGCCGATCGCCCCCTCAATCGCCACCGAGACCACGGTGAAATAGAGCGTTCGCGCGAAGGCCGCACGAAAGTCCGGGTCGGTCAGGGCATAAAGATAATTATCCAGCCAGACGTAGTGGGTCGCCTCGCCGCTTCCCGCCAGCGCGGTATCGGTAAAACTCAGCCACAGCGTGCGCGCCAGCGGCCATGCGGTGAGGATAAACATCGCGATAAGCATGGGCGCTAACAGCACCCATGCCTGACGATGCTCGCGTCGTTGCAGACTCAGCATCATGCCTCCTTAACGCAGACGGGCCGCGCTGGTGTCGACCGCCTTGAGGGCGACGTCGGGCGTGGCTTTACCCTGCAGTACCGACTGAAGCTGCTGTTGCAGGGTATTTGACAGGCGCGAGTAATCTGCCGTTTCGGGACGAGAAAGCATCACGTTCAACGACTTGTCGGCGGCGGCGATCAGGCTCTCCTGGCCTTTGGCAACGGCAGGATCCTGGTACGAGGCTTTCCACACCGGCAAGCTCAGTTTGGCATACTTGTCCTGTACCGGCTGGGAGGTCAGATAGTGAATATACTGCCAGGCCTCTTCCGGATGCTGACTGGCTTTGGCGATGCCCAGCCCCATTGAACCGTTGACGGCGCCGGGTTTATCCGGGGTATCGCCTGGGGCGGGGACAATGCCCACATCACCTGCGACTTTACTCTGTTTCGGATCGTTGGCCATGTTGTACATATAGGTCCAGTTGAGCGCAAAGGCGGCGTCGCCATTGGAGAAAGCCTTACGCACATCCTCCTCAAGGTATTCACGTGAGGCCGGGTTGCTTAGCCCCTGATCGAGCGAGGTTTTCATCAGCGTGACCGCTTTCAGCGAGGCGGGCGTCGAAAAATCGAGCTTGCCGTTCTGGTAGAAGCTCCCGCCGAAGCCGGAGACGAGGGTGGTGTAATCGCAGACCAGCGCTTCCGCTTGCGACCAGCTCCAGACCAGAGGATATTTAACAATCCCTTTGTCCTTAAGCACTTTGGCGTCGTCCATCACCTGCTGCCAGCTGGCAGGCGGCGTTTTGATCCCCGCTTTGTCCAGCATGGCTTTGTTGTAGTACAGATATTTGGTGTCGAGGATCCACGGCATGCCGAGGGTTTTGCCTTGATACACCACGGTATTCATCGCCCCGGGGAAAATCTTCTCGCGCTCGTCGGCGGCAATCCGTGAGGAGACATCCTGCAGCAGATCGAAGCGGCTAAACTCCGCCGGCCAGATCGCGTCGAACAGCACCACATCGTAGCCGTTACCCCCCGCGCCGCGGGCGGCGACGATCTTGTCGTGCAGCGCTTCATAGGGGACGAATTCGAGGTTGACCTTCACGTCAGGGTGTTGCTTTTCGAAGTCACTGGTCATCGCGCGAATGTCGTTTTCGCTATAGGCCGCCTGGGTCATGAACAGGGCATTAATCTGGGTCGCTGCGCTGACGCTCCCGCTGATAACGAGCATCGCCAGCAGACAGGCGTTGACCCGTAGTGCGCTGTGGTATTTCATCTTTGCTCTCCGCTGTGCTGTACTGAAAGGGGTTATGATTTATTAAATCAATTTGATTGATTTAATCAGGGCGACAATATCGGCAACATCTCCCGAGTGGTCCCAGCACTAAGCGTAGCAAAGGGTATGCCATCGCGAAGGCTCGCCTGCGCGGGTCGTTGTCAGATCTGTGATGCCGGCTAAAATTTCACCAGTCCAGCCTGGAAGGGAAACGATGAAAACATCAGGTACAAACCTTGAACATGCCCGGGTCCATAACCGCCGGGTGATCATTGAGGCGGTGCGTTTACATGGCGAGCTGACCCGCGCCGAGCTGGCGCGGCTGACCGCGCTGACCCCGCAGACCGTGTCGAATATTGTGGCGGAGCTGGAGCAGATGGATCTCCTGACCAGCCACCAACCGCGGCGCGCCAGCGGCCGTGGACAGCCAGCGGTGCCGGTGAGCCTCAATCCCGCCAGCGCCTGGTCAATTGGCATCCATCTTGATCATCAGACGCTAATTGTGGTGCTGGTGGATCTGGCCGGCGAGGTCCATTTTCGCCGACTCATTCTGGTGCAAAAGCCCCAGCCTGGTGCGACCTTTGCCCGCCTCGCCGAGGTGCTGGATGAGATCCGTGCGCTGCCGACGCTGGACTGGTCGCGGGTGCTGGGGATGGGGGTCGTGATGCCGGGGCCCTTTGGCGTGGAAGGGATCTCGTCGACGGGACCCACGACGCTCAACGGCTGGGAAGGGGTCGATGTAGCGGCGGAGCTCGGGCGACTCAGCGGCCTGCCGGTGACTCTCGAAAACGACGCCACGGTGGCCGCCATTGGCGAACGCTTTCACGGCGTGGCGCGGCAGCTCAACTCTTTTGTCTATCTCTATATTGGCACCGGTCTGGGCGCCGGTATTTTTACCGATGGTCATGTGTATACCGGCCATGCCCATAACGCCGGTGAGGTCGGGCATATTGTGGTCGCGCCGAACGGTCGCCCTTGCTATTGCGGGAATGAGGGATGCCTTGAGCGCTATGTTTCGCTGCAGGCGGCCTATGAGTTTTGCGGCCTCGACCCCTATCGCGCGCTGCCGGAGGATCTGCTGTCGGTGGACGCTGCGCTTTTCGACCAGTGGATCACCAGCATCCTGGCGCCGTTGCGTCAGGCGATCAATTTGCTGGAGTGCGTCTTCGATGCCGAGACGGTGGTGGTGGGCGGTATGATGCCCGCCCCCTTGCTGGAGAAAGTGCTGGCGCGGCTGCCGCCGCTGTATCAGTCTGTGCGCGGGCGTTACCTGCCGGCGCAGCGTGTCAAAATGGGGATGACCGGCACCGATACCGCCGCGCTGGGCGCCGCTGCGCTGCCAATCTTTGATGAATTTAATCCGCAGTTTCAGGTGTTGATGAAAGCGGTGAATACAAACGCGCTTTTTGGCAAAGCTAAGTAAATTAAATACTTTGTTATTTAACGTGTTATCTCACATCTTCGGAGGGAATGAGGCAACACGGCAAGGTATCGGAAGTGACGGAAAAGAAGACGGCTGTCTATGTGGATGACCAACAGCGCATCCTGATCCGCCAGCTGGCGCGCAGCTGGCTGTGGCGCAGCGAGCTGCCGACATGGCTGCTGATTGTGACGGTTTACGGCGGCTGGTTTGCCTGCGTGGCGGGCTGGCGGACGCTGGGTTTGATGCCGGCCACGCTGCTGCTGATCTGGTTTACCACCTGGTATATGTCCTTACAGCACGAGCTTATCCATGGGCATCCCACCCGGCTGGCATGGTTTAACCAGCTGTTGGGGACGCTGCCGCTGGCGGTCTGGTATCCCTACGGCATCTACCGCGACAGCCACCTGGCGCACCATCGCAACCATCTGCTGACGCACCCCGAGGACGACCCTGAATCGTACTATGTGACGGCGGAAAGCTGGCAGCGCTTCTCTGCCTGGCAGCGCCGCCTTATCCACCTGCGCAACACCTTCTGGGGGCGTCTGCTGCTGGCGCCGCTGATGGATATTATTCACACCCTGAACAGCGCGCTGCGGGCTTTCCGCGAGGGTGACCGCCGCGCTATCGCCATGTGGAGTCTGCATCTGTTGCTGCTGACGGGCCTGCTGACCTGGATGGCGGCGCAGGGTTTTTCCCCACTGTGGTTTGTGCTGGCGGTGAGCTACCCGGCGCTGGCCCTGACCAAAGTGCGCTCTTTTCTCGAACACCGCGCCGCGGATGACCCGCTGGCCCGCTCGGTGATCAACGAGGCCGGGCTCCCCTGGCGGGTGCTGTTCCTCAATCTCAATTACCATGCGGTGCATCATGACCTGCCCGGCGTCCCCTGGTACGGTTTACGTCGGCTGTATCTGCATCGCCAGGCGGCTTATCTGCAGCGTAATCAGGGGTTCCTGGTGCGTGGGTACGGTGAGTGGCGACGCCATTTTGGCCGCCGGGCGGTGGCGGTGAACGCCCATCCGGGCTTTGGCGAGCAGGCGCAAGCGGGAGGAGAACATGGCTGAACGCATGACCTTTCCGATGTATGCCATCCACCGTCAACAGACTCAGGCCCTGTGGCAGGCGGTGCAGTCGCTGCTGGCCGAACGCGGCGTGACGGTGACGGGAGACCCTCCGGCGGCTGACCCCGAGGATCTGCTGGACCACTGGCGCCAGCCGACGCTGTTGCTGAGCCAGACCTGCGGCTACCCGCTGGTGACCCAGCTGCCGGAGGTGCAGACGGTGGGCTGTTTCCACTACGCCGCGCCCGGTTGTGAAGGGCGCCGCTACCGCAGCCTGTTGGTGGTCCGCGAAGCGGATAGTCACCGGATGCTGGGGGACTTTTTTGGCCGTCGGGCCGTGTGCAATGCCGAGCACTCGCAGTCCGGCTACAACGTGCTGCGTAAGATGGTCGCGCCGCTCTCCCGGGAGGGGCGATTTTTTTCGGCGGTGGTGTTCAGCGGCAGCCATCGGCAGTCGCTGCGCGAGCTGCAGCAGGAAAACGCCGATATCGCCGCCATCGACTGCGTGACCTACGCGCTACTGCAGCGCCATCAGCCGCAGGCCCTGGCAGGCCTGGTGGCGATCGGCTGGAGCCCGGCCGCGCCAGGGCTGCCGCTGATCACCGCTGGCGCCACCCCGGCGGCGACGCTGAATAGCCTGCGCGAGGCGCTCCAGCAGTTGGTGAGCGATGCGCGCTATCGTCCCCAGTGCGACGCCTTACTGATCTGCGGCTACAGCGATATGCCGCGGGAGGCCTATGCGCCGCTGCTGGCGTGGCGGGATGAGGCCGCGGCGCTGGGAGTCAGCCAGCTATAGGTAAAATGCCCCGGCCAGCGATCTGTGCCGGGGCGGGCCTCGTCGGGCTACGGCGCGGTGAAGCGGTTTTCCACCGCGGGCAGACCGAGCTTTTCACGCAGGGTGCCGGGTGGATAGCGATCGCGCATGACGCCGTTACGCTGCAGAATCGGCACCACCTGGTCAACAAAGCGGTCAAAGTCTCCCGGCAGCAGCGGGAACATCAGGTTGAACCCATCGGCGGCGCCCGCCTGCCAGGTCTCTGTTAAGGTGGCGGCAATCTCCTCGGCACTGCCCAGCAGCAGCCAGCTATCGGAACTCTGTAATAACAATTTCCCCAACTCCAGCAGGGTGAGCCGCGGATCGTACTGGCGGATAAGCTTCAGCGCCGTGCGGATGCCATCAAAGCTCTCTTCATCGGGGAGCGGCGGCAGGGGTTGGTCCCGTGGCAGGGTGCTGAGATCCATCCGAAGATAAGAGGAGAGCAGGTCGATAGCCATCTGGTCGCTCATCAGCTGCTCGTTAAGCTGCTGGCGGGCCGCCTTTTCCTCGCTGGAATTCACCACCACCGGCAGGACCCCGGCGATAATTTTGAAATGGGCCGGATCGCGCCCGTTCTGACGCAGTCGCTGGTTCATCTCTTCGCGATAGGCCAGCCCTTCGGCGATCGAGTGAATAAACACGAAGTGCATATCAGACCAGGCGGCGGCCAGCGCTTTTCCCGCCTCTGAAGAGCCGGCCTGCACCAGCAGCGGATGGCCCTGCGGCGGGCGAGGGACGTTGAGCGGGCCGCGCACGCGAAAGTACTCGCCCTGATAGTCGAGGTGATGCACCTTGCCGGCATCGGCGAATAATCCGTGCGCTTTATTGAAGATCGCCGCGCCATCTTCCCAGGAATCCCACAGGCGAGTGACCACGTCGATGAATTCATTGGCCCGCTGGTAGCGGGTGCCGTGGCGGGGAAGCTGCTCCAGACCGAAGTTTGCGGCCTCTTCTTCCAGCCACGACGTCACCACATTCCAGCTGGCCCGGCCATTGCTGAGGAAATCCAGCGAGGCAAAGTAGCGCGCCAGGTTATAGGGTTCGTTATAGGAGGTCGACGCGGTGGCCATCAGACCGATATGCTCCGTCACCGCGGCGAGGGCGGAGAGCAGCGTCAGGGGTTCAAGCCGGGCGTTGGCATAGTGGGTCAGGCCGCTGGGCACCGTATCCCACACCGCGATATGGTCGGCGACAAAGATAGCGTCGAGGGTCGCCGCTTCGGCCTTGCGCGCCAGACTGGCGTAATAGTTGAGGGTAAATATTTCCGCTTCTGGTGCGTCAGGGTGACGCCAGGAGAAACGGTAATCCCCCTGCGGGTTATAAAAGAACAGGTTCAGGATCATGTGTCGGGTAGACATAGCGTGGACTCGCGGCTGAACGCCATCCGTGGCGGGGTGACGGTCAGTGTTGGGTGAGGTTGGCATTAACCCATTGCTCGGCGACGGCTGCCGGATCTTTATGCTGGAGATCCACCTGCTGGTTGAGGGCAATCAGCGTGGCATTGTCCAGCTTGCCGGACACCTCATTGAGCACGGCGCTGATCTCCGGCGTCAGGCTGGCTTTGCGCACCAGCGGCACCACGTTCTGACTCGGTTGCTCATGTTTATCATCTTCCAGAACCACCCATTTCTCCTTCGCCAGGTTGCCCTGGGTGGAGACGACCGTCGCGACGTCGATTTTGCCCGAATTGAGCGCCAGCCGGGTCAGCGGCCCGCCCATGTCCAGCGATTTCACCGCTTTGAACTCAAGACCATAGACGCGCTTCAGCCCCGGCAGGCCCAGGGCGCGTACCGCCAGCTCCGGTGGTCCGCCGATCACCAGCTGCGGGGCGACGGGCTTCAGGTCGGAGAGGGTGCGCAGATGGTATTTCTCCGCGGTCTCGGCACGTACCGCCCAGGCGGTGATCGAGGTGGCCGGGGCCGGGGTCAACAGCGTGAAATCGGCGGGCAGGGCCTGGGCCAGCTCAGCGCTAACGGCCTGCTGGCTGGTGGCCTCGGTCTTGCCGTTATAGAAATTGAGCAGAGCGCCAAGATATTCCGGGACGATATCGATCTCACCGCTCTGCAGCGCCGGAATAATAATTTCCCGGTTGCCAAGGTTGAGACGGGTGTTGGCCTCGATATGGTTTTTCTTTAACGCGCTGGCGTAGATGTTGGCGAGAATGGAGCTTTCGGTAAAGTTGGCCCCGCCCACCGTGACGCTGGCGGCAAGGCTGCTAACGCTCAGGCTGAATAGCCCGGCAGCCAGCAGCGAGAGACGAAATCGACGGGCGGTGACGGCCTTGCCAAATAATTGCTTCATAATACCTCTTTTATTTTCAGGTTAATCAGCCCCAGGCGCTGGGGTCATGTCAGTTTCACGCTAATAAGGCGCGGCAATACGGCGGTGAACCAGGCGGCCGGCGCAGCGGGCGAAAAGCAGTTCACCGCCTATCGCCAGCAGGGAAACCACCAGCGAGCCGCCGATCACCTGCGGGATATCCCGCTGCCCGAGACCGTCAATCAGAAATCGTCCCAGCCCACCCAGACCGGCATAGGCCGCGACCACCGCCGTGGCGATAAGCTGAACCAGCGCCGTGCGCACACCGGCGAGGATCAGCGGCACCGCCAGCGGGATCCTCACCTGCCACAGGCTTTGCCAGGGGGTCATGCCCAGCGCGATGGCCGCATCGCACAGCGGGCGGTCGGCGTGATAAATCCCTACCCAGGTGTTAGTGAGGATGGGTGGAATCGAGAGCGCGATAAGCGCCGCCAGCACCGGGATATCGTTAAAGCCAAAAACAATGATGCATAATAAAATCAGCCCTAACGAGGGGATGGCGCGGCCAAGATTAAACAGGTTAATCACCACGAAGGCGCCTTTGCGCCAGTAGCCCAGCGCGATGCCGAGCGGCAGGGCAATGGCGCAGGCCACGGCCATACTGACCAGCACGTAATAAAGGTGTTGGCCGAGGCGCAGCAAGATGCCCTCGTCGCCCAGCCAGTGCTCCGGTTGGGTTAGCCAGTGAAAGGTGGCGAGAAGCAGCGTCATCATTCGGTCCACGGCGTTAGCCAGTCGCCAAGACGGGCAATCAGCCCGTCAAAGACCAGCGACAGGAGCAGGCTCAGGACCAGGCTAACGACAATCGGCGTCAGAAAGTCCTGATTAAAACCCGCCAGCAGCAGCTGCCCCAGCCCGCCCTGGCCGATCAGCGCAGTGACGGTGACCAGGCCGACCAGTGTCACCGAGGCAATGCGCAACCCGGCAAACAGAGAGGGCAGCAGCAGCCACAGCTCGATATCGAAGAAGCGGAACCCGCGGGTGTAGCCGAGCGCCCGCGCGGACTCCAGTGCCGCCTGCGGCAGCTTCTCCATGCCAGCCAGCACGTTGCGCAGCAGGATCAGCAGGGAGTACAGCGTCAGGCCAATCAGCGAGGTGGTCAGCGACAGCCCGGTAAACGGCAGCAATAAAATAAACAGCGCCAGCGAGGGAATGGTAAAGAGCACACCGCACAGGGTGATGAGCGGCTGCGCCGTCGCGGGCCAGCGTAAGGTCACCGCTAACAGGCCGCCGGTGAGCAGGGAGCCGAAAAGCAGGGCCAGCAGGACCATCCGCGCATGCTGCCAGAGCAGATCGCCGATCATCGCGTGGTTATCGATAACCCAACCCCAGTCAATCATGAGATCGCACCCCCACCGCGCCGTCGAGCACCTGCTGCAGCAGGGTGTGGGATACCGCCCCCTGGTATTGTCCTTCGTCATCCACATGCACCAGCACGCCGGTCGCCACGTCGAGCAGCGCGCTGTAGGCAAAACGCAGGCTGTGGCTGCTGGCGAGCGGGCGCTCCACCGGCAGGGTGAGGCCCCGCTGCGGATCAAACCAGTGCAGCGGGCGTCGCTGGCGGTCAAGCACCAGACGCAACGGGCTGGCCAGCGGTGGATGGGCGCTGGCGATCGGTGTCAGCGCTTCGTCGAGCAGGGGGACATCGTGACGCGGCAACTGGCCGACCTGTATCATGCCCAGCCGCTTCAGATTGGGTTCCGGGCCGATAAAGCGGCGCACGAACTCGCTCGCCGGGTGGGCCAGAATACGGTCGGGGGTATCAAACTGCGCCAGCACGCCGCCTTCCTGGAAAATGGCGATTTTATCGCCGAGGCGGATCGCTTCATTGATGTCGTGGGTCACTAATACAATGGTTTTCTGCAGCCGCTGCTGCAGGAGCAAGAGCTCATCCTGGAGGCGTTCGCGGACCACCGGGTCGATGGCGGCGAAAGGCTCATCCATCAGTAAAATGGGCGGATCGGCGGCGATAGCACGGGCGATGGCCACACGCCCCTGCTGGCCGCCGGAGAGCTGATGCGGATAGCGGTGCAGCAGATGGCTATCGAGCGACATCAGCGCCACCAGTTCGTCAATCCGCGCGCGGATCCGCGCTTTGCTCCAGCCCGCCAGCCGCGGCACGGTAGCGATATTTTGCGCCACGGTACGATGGGGAAAGAGCGCAGCGCTTTGCATCACGAAGCCGATCTGGCGGCGGATCTGGATAATATCAGCGTCAGCGAGACGGACGCCCTGAATATAGACGTCGCCGCTGTCGGGAATATCCAGCTGGTTAATCATCCGCAGGATAGTCGTTTTTCCGCAGCCGCTCGGGCCGACGAAGGTGCAGAATTCGCCATGATCAATATCCAGACTGAGGTCGCGAATGGCCGGCTGGGCGCTGCCTGGATAGGTTTTAAAAAGATGCGCTAATTTTATCATGGCGGAATTTAACACTCTGAATAATAAAGTTCTGACCCGGATAAAGTGGCGCCGGGATCCTGGCTCAAACTACAGAGCACCTGCGGGGAGGGCAAATACGTTATTTGCATTTGCATAGTGAAAAGCTGGTTAATCAGTTGCTATGGAAGAGAGGCCAGGCCGTTGTTTTATGGATTTGTGATCGGCAACACAAATGACTCTCCATTGGCCGCCGTAAAAGATAAATTACCAGGGTTGATTTTAATCAAAGTATGACCGACTGTGAGATGGCGGAAAAAGCAGCGCCGTCCGCCGCACAAGAAAAACAAGATTGTGAATTTAATGTTTCTTTGGTGTAAATAATGACCGCGCATTTTCCCCAACCGCCGGGGATAAAATGTGATGCCCAACCGGCTTGTCGTTAAATAACTGCGTTTATTACGTCTGCTTTTTATTGTTTACAGCATTAATTTAATTTTTTGATTTCCCACCAGCCTGACAGTGATGGTCGAATAGCGTACAAAAGGCGTATTTTTTATCGCCATTTTAGCGGCGCTGTTATCGCCATCAATTATTTTTATCCCCGCATTCGCGCCCGCCGGAAGTCGCATAAAGAACACTCATTTTTATTATAACTTAATGATTTTAATGTTTTTATTTTTGCTGACGAAGTCTGGCTATCCGCCGCGGCGGAGCCTTTGTGAGAGCTCTCACATAACCCGGCAATCGCGATTTGTTACACTTTCCGCCGTCAACAAAGGAATGAAAGTGAGACGCGATGAATACTTTTTCTCTGCCTAAAACACAGCATCTGGTGGTTTTCCAGGAAGTGATCCGCAGTGGGTCAATCGGGGCCGGAGCAAAAGCGTTAGGACTCACTCAGCCAGCGGTCAGTAAAATCATTGGCGACATGGAAAGTTATTTTGGCAGCGAATTAATCGTCCGGCGAAATACCGGCGTTTCGCTCACCGAGGCCGGGCAGGTATTTCTCAATTGGTCAGAAGCGATCACCCGTGAAATGAAAAATATGGTCAATGAAATGAATGCTCTGACCAACAGCGCGGTGGTGGATGTCTCCTTTGGTTTCCCTTCGCTGGTCGGGTTTACCTTTATGTCGGAGATGGTGCATCAGTTTAAAATGACCTTCCCGAAGGCGCGGGTCTCAATGTATGAAGCGCAGCTCTCCGCTTTTTTACCGGCGATCCGCGACGGGCGTCTCGACTTCGCCATCGGGACGCTGAGCGATGAGATGAAACTGCAGGACCTGCACGTCGAGCCGCTGTTTGAATCTGAGTTTGTGCTGGTGGCGAACCGGGCGCGGATCGGCAACGGCACCGTCCGCCTGGCCTCGCTCCAGCATGAGCAGTGGGTGCTGCCGGAGACCAATATGGGCTATTACAGCGAACTGCTGACCACCCTGCAGCGCAGCGGCATCCGCCGCGAAAATATCGTCAATACCGATTCGGTGGTGACAATCTATAACCTGGTACTCAATGCCGATTTTCTGACGGTGATCCCCTGCGACATGACCACGCCGTTCGGCTCGAGCCAGTTTGTCACCATCCCCATTAAAGAGGCCTTGCCGGTAGCGCGCTATGCGGCGGTATGGTCGAAGAATTACCGGCTTAAAACCGCGGCGGCGTCGCTGGTGGAGATGGCGAAACAGTATTCTTCGGGGCAGGGCAACCGCCACTGGCAGCCAATAGAAATTGCCTGACTGATATTGATTAAATAACCCAACACACTTCCTCGCTGTTATCAGCAGGATGACGCCCGGTCATTGACTTTATATTAAGATACAGAGGCTATCATGCATATTACCTACGATCTTCCGGTATCCATTGACGATATTCTCGAGGCGAAGCAACGCCTGGCGGGAAAAATATATAAAACGGGCATGCCCCGCTCCAATTATTTTAGTGAACGCTGCCAGGGGGAAATATTCCTTAAATTCGAAAATATGCAGCGCACGGGCTCATTTAAAATTCGCGGCGCGTTTAATAAGCTCTGCGGTTTAACCGCGGCGGAAAAACGCAAAGGGGTGGTGGCCTGTTCGGCGGGCAACCATGCGCAGGGGGTCTCGCTCTCCTGCGCCATGCTCGGCATTGACGGGAAAGTGGTGATGCCGAAAGGGGCGCCGAAATCGAAAGTCGCCGCCACCTGCGATTATTCGGCAGAGGTAGTCCTGCATGGCGATAACTTTAACGATACCCTCGCCAAAGCCAGCGATATTGTTGAACTTGAGGGCCGTATTTTTATTCCCCCCTATGACGACCCGCAGGTTATTGCCGGGCAGGGAACGATTGGTCTCGAAATATTAGAAGATCTGTATGACGTGGATAATGTCATCGTGCCGATTGGCGGCGGGGGATTAATTGCCGGCATCGCGATTGCGATTAAATCCATTAACCCGACGATCCGCATTATTGGCGTGCAGTCAGAAAATGTTCACGGGATGGCCGCCTCCTGGTATGCCGGGGAGATCACCAGCCATCGCCACGCCGGCACCTTAGCCGATGGTTGCGATGTCGCCCGGCCAGGGAAACTGACTTATGAAATCGCCCGCCAGCTGGTGGATGACATCGTCCTGGTCAGTGAGGACGACATTCGCCAGAGCATGGTCGCCTTAATTCAGCGCAATAAAGTGATCACCGAAGGGGCCGGGGCGTTGGCCTGCGCCGCGTTATTAAGCGGCAAACTAGACAGCTATATCCAGAACCGCAAAACGGTCAGCCTGATTTCCGGGGGCAATATCGATCTCTCGCGGGTATCGCAAATTACGGGTTTTGTTGACGCTTAATTCAATACATAAGTGAGGACAGGATATGAGTACGACTGAGAGCATTGCATCCAGCCAGACAAGCCTTTCGTCCTGGCGTAAATCTGACACCACCTGGACCCTGGGCCTGTTTGGCACCGCTATCGGCGCCGGGGTGCTGTTTTTCCCTATTCGCGCTGGCTTCGGCGGGCTGATCCCGATCCTGGTGATGCTGGTGCTGGCCTATCCCATCGCCTTTTATTGCCATCGGGCGCTGGCCCGGCTATGCCTGTCGGGGGCTAACCCCTCCGGCAATATCACCGAAACGGTGGAAGAGCATTTTGGCAAAACCGGCGGGGTGGTGATCACCTTTCTGTACTTCTTCGCCATTTGCCCGCTGCTGTGGATTTATGGCGTCACGATCACCAATACCTTTATGACCTTCTGGGAGAACCAGCTGCAGATGCCGGCTCTCAACCGCGGGGTGGTGGCGCTGCTCCTGCTGCTGCTGATGGCGTTTGTCATCTGGTTTGGTAAAGACCTGATGGTCAAGGTGATGAGCTATCTGGTGTGGCCGTTTATTGCCAGCCTGGTGGTGATCTCCCTGTCCCTGATCCCTTACTGGAATAGCGCGGTGATTGAGCAGGTCAACCTCAGCGATATCGCCTTAACCGGTCACGACGGCATTCTGGTGACGGTATGGCTGGGCATCTCCATCATGGTCTTCTCCTTTAACTTCTCGCCAATCGTCTCCTCGTTTGTGGTCTCCAAACGCGAAGAGTATGAAGCGCAGTTTGGCCGGGAGTATACCGAACGCAAATGCTCACAGATCATCTCCCGGGCCAGCATGCTGATGGTGGCGGTGGTGATGTTCTTCGCCTTCAGTTGCCTGTTTACCCTCTCGCCGCAGAACATGGCGGACGCCAAGGCGCAGAATATCCCGGTACTCTCCTATCTGGCGAACCACTTTGCCTCGATGTCGGGCACCAAATCCTCGTTTGCCACCCTGCTGGAGTATGGCGCGTCGATCATCGCCCTGGTGGCCATCTTCAAATCGTTCTTCGGCCACTATCTCGGCACCCTTGAAGGGCTGAACGGTCTGATCCTGCGCTTCGGCTATAAAGGGGATAAAACCCGGGTCTCCAGCGGCAAGCTCAATACCCTGAGCATGGTGTTCATCATGGGCTCGACCTGGGTGGTGGCGTATGCCAACCCTAATATCCTCGACCTGATTGAGGCCATGGGCGCGCCAATTATCGCCTCGCTGCTGTGCCTGCTGCCGATGTACGCCATTCGTAAAGCGCCTTCGCTGGCCAAATACCGTGGCCGTCTCGATAACCTCTTTGTGACCGCCATTGGTCTGCTGACCATCCTCAACATCGTTTACAAACTGTTCTAATCCGGCTCAGGCCACGCGGAGTACAACATGACTGAATTTCCGGTAGTACTGGTGATCAACTGCGGCTCGTCGTCGATCAAATTTTCCGTACTGGACGCCGTCAGCTGCGACTGCCTGCTGAACGGCGTGGCCGAGGGCATCAACGCGGAACGGGCGTTTCTCTCGCTCAACGGCGGCGAGCCGGTGGCGCTGGCGCAGCGCGGCTATGAAGGCGCCCTGCAGGCGATTGCCGGGGCATTAGCCCAACGCGACCTCATCGACAGCGTGGCCCTGATTGGCCACCGCGTTGCCCACGGCGGCGACCTCTTCACCGAGTCGGTCATTATTAGCGAGGAGGTTATCAATAACATTCGCCAGGTATCGTCCCTGGCCCCGCTGCATAACTACGCCAGTCTCAGCGGCATCGCCTCGGCGCAGCGGCTGTTCCCGCAAGTGATGCAGGTGGCGGTCTTTGATACCAGCTTTCACCAGACCCTGGCCCCGGAAGCTTTTCTCTATGGTCTGCCGTGGGAGTATTACCAGAACCTCGGGGTACGCCGCTACGGTTTCCACGGTACCTCGCACCGCTATGTGTCCCGGCGCGCCCTGGCGCTGCTCGGGTTGCCGGAGCAGGAGAGCGGCCTGGTGATCGCCCACCTGGGCAATGGCGCCTCGATCTGCGCGGTGCGCAACGGCCGCAGCGTGGACACCTCGATGGGGATGACGCCGCTGGAGGGGCTGATGATGGGCACCCGCAGCGGCGATGTCGACTTCGGCGCCATGGCGTGGATTGCCGGGGAAACCCGGCAGACCCTCAGCGACCTGGAGCGGGTGGCCAACACCGCCTCCGGCCTGCTGGGGATCTCCGGCCTTTCCTCCGACCTGCGGGTGCTGGAGCAGGCGTGGCATGAGGGCCATGCCCGCGCCCGCCTGGCGATTAAAACCTTTGTCCATCGCATCGCCCGTCATATTGCCGGTCACGCCGCGGCGCTGCAGCGTCTCGACGGCATTATTTTCACCGGCGGGATTGGCGAGAACTCGGTGCTGATCCGTCGGCTGGTGAGCGAGCGGCTGGCGGTCTTTGGTCTTGAGATGGACGTCGCCCGCAACCAACAGCCTAATTCGGTCGGCGAACGCCTGATCTCCGCCGACGCCAGCCGGGTGCGCTGCGCGGTTATTCCTACCAATGAAGAGCGCATGATTGCCCTCGATGCGATCCGCTTAGGGCGGATCCACACGGCGGCGCTGGCCTGACTTTTTATTCTGTAGAGAGACGATGTTCATGAAAGTAGATATCGATACCCAGGATGTACGATACGCCGAGGCCTGGCAGGGCTTTCGCGGTACGGCGTGGCAAACGCAGATCGACGTCCGCGATTTTATTCAGCATAACTACACCCCTTACGAGGGCGATGAGTCTTTCCTCGCCGACACGACGCCAGCGACCACCGCCCTCTGGGAGCAGGTGATGGCCGGGATCCGCGTCGAGAACGCCACCCATGCGCCGGTGGATTTCGACACCAATGTCGCCACCTCCATCACCGCCCACGCGGCGGGCTATATCAACCAGCCGCTGGAAAAGATCGTCGGCCTGCAAACGGACCAGCCGCTGAAGCGCGCCCTGCATCCTTTTGGCGGCATCAATATGATCAAAAGCGCCTTCGAGGCCTATGGCCGCGAAATGGATCCCGACTTTGAGTATCAGTTTACGGCGCTGCGCAAGACCCACAATCAGGGGGTATTTGACGTCTATTCCCCGGATATGCTGCGCTGTCGCAAGTCGGGGGTGCTCACCGGGCTACCGGACGGCTATGGCCGCGGACGGATCATCGGCGATTACCGTCGCGTGGCGCTGTACGGCATCCGCTATCTGGTTCGCGAACGTGAGCTGCAGTTTGCCGACCTGCAGCCAGCCCTTGAGCGCGGCGAGGCGCTGGAAGCCACCCTGCGCCTGCGCGAAGAGCTGGCCGAACAGCGGCGCGCGCTGCAGCAGATGCAGGAGATGGCGGCCCGCTACGGCTGCGATATCGCCCACCCGGCGCGCACTGCCCGGGAGGCGGTGCAGTGGCTGTACTTCGCCTACCTGGCGGCGGTGAAGTCGCAGAACGGCGGCGCCATGTCGCTGGGGCGCACGGCCACCTTCCTCGACATCTATATCGAACGCGATCTGCGGGCGGGTCTGCTCAATGAACAGCAGGCCCAGGAGCTCATTGACCACTTCATCATGAAGATCCGCATGGTGCGTTTCCTGCGCACCCCGGAATTTGACACGCTGTTCTCCGGGGATCCCATCTGGGCGACGGAGGTGCTGGGCGGCATGGGGCTGGATGGCCGCACCCTGGTCAGTAAAACCACCTTCCGTTACCTGCATACTCTGCACACCATAGGGCCGGCGCCGGAGCCGAACCTGACCGTGCTCTGGTCGCAAGCGCTGCCGGTGGCGTTTAAAAAATATGCCGCCCGGGTCTCTATCGCCACCTCGTCGCTGCAGTATGAGAACGACGATCTGATGCGCAGCGATTTTCACAGCGACGACTACGCCATCGCCTGCTGCGTCAGCCCGATGGTGATCGGCAAGCAGATGCAGTTCTTCGGCGCCCGCGCCAATCTCGCCAAAACGCTGCTCTACGCGATTAACGGCGGGGTGGATGAGAAACTGAAGATCCAGGTGGGGCCGAAAACCGACCCTCTGCGTGATGAGGTGCTGGACTATGACACCGTGATGGCCAGCCTCGACCACTTTATGGACTGGCTGGCGGTGCAGTACATCAGCGCGCTGAACATCATCCATTGTATGCATGATAAGTACAGCTACGAGGCGGCGCTGATGGCCCTGCACGATCGCGACGTCTACCGCACGATGGCCTGCGGCATCGCCGGCCTGTCGGTGGCGGCGGATTCGCTGTCGGCGATAAAGTACGCCCGGGTGAAGCCGGTGCGCGATCACCACGGGCTGGCGGTGGACTTTGTCATTGAAGGCGACTATCCGCAGTACGGCAACAACGACGATCGGGTCGATGCCATCGCCTGCGACCTGGTGGAGCGCTTTATGCGCAAAATTCAGGCGCTCCCCACCTGGCGTCAGGCGGTGCCGACCCAGTCGATCCTGACCATCACCTCCAACGTGGTATACGGACAGAAAACCGGCAATACGCCGGACGGACGTCGGGCGGGGACGCCGTTCGCCCCGGGGGCCAATCCGATGCATGGCCGCGACCGGAAAGGGGCGGTGGCGTCGCTGACCTCGGTGGCGAAACTGCCGTTTACCTATGCCAAAGATGGCATTTCGTATACCTTCTCCATCGTGCCGGCGGCCCTCGGCAAAGCCCCGTCGGCGCAGGAAAACAACCTGGTGGGACTGTTGGACGGCTACTTCCACCACGAGGAGACGGTGGAGGGGGGACAGCATCTCAACGTCAATGTGCTGAACCGGGAAAAGCTGCTCGATGCGATAGAACACCCGGAGCAGTATCCGAATCTGACGATCCGCGTCTCCGGCTATGCGGTCCGCTTTAACGCGCTGACCCGCGAGCAGCAGCAGGATGTGATCTCCCGAACGTTCACCAGCCAACTCTGAGCGGCCGCCAGGCCACAGGAGAGCCTTTAACGGGCTCTCCTGTTATCATCTTCACATTACCGCAACAAAATAATCACCACTGTTGATCATATTCGCATTTTTGCACCACGCTGGCGCGCAGCGACCGCTAACTGCATCTATGTTTAGCTCACGGGTCGGTACGGATACCGCGTTGTCCGGCTCGCCACGTGATGGCAACCGATCTCCTGACCTGAAAGGGAATGCGCCCTTGCCGGATGCGGTACGGGTTGCCGTCGCGTGCGCACTGACCGGGGCGTCCGCGCTCCGGCGCGACCTCTCTACCTGGCGGGATTTTTGCTTCTTCCACCCTGGCCGTCCTGGCGCTGCGCCAACGTCGGCACCACACAGTAAGTGATATTTTCTGCGTCATTCCATGACGCCAGGCTTTACATCGCTGAGGAATATCCGAATGTCTTTGAAACTGAAAACAATGACGCTTCATGTTGTGATAGCAGGTTGTATGAGCATGGCCTTTTACGCCCAGGCAGACGTGAAGATCGGCGTCGCCGGGCCCTTTACCGGACCCAACGCCACCTACGGCGCCCAGTACTGGAAGGGGGCCTCGCAGGCGGTGGCCGATATCAATGCCGCCGGTGGCATCAAAGGCGAAAAGATTGTGCTGGTGCAGGGGGATGACGCGTGCGAACCGAAGCAGGCGGTGGCGGTGGCCAACCGGCTGGTGGACGAAGCGAAAGTCTCCGCCGTGGTGGGGCACTTTTGCTCTTCCTCAACGATGCCGGCCTCCGAGGTATATGACGAAGCCGGGATCCTGACTATTACCCCCGGCTCGACCAACCCGCAGATCACTGAGCGCGGCATGAAGGACCTTTTCCGCATGTGTGGTCGTGACGATCAGCAGGGGGCGATTGCCGCCAACTATATGCTGGACGTGCTGAAGGCGAAGAAAATTGCCGTCATCCACGATAAAGACACCTATGGTCAGGGGCTGGCCGATGCCACCCGCGCGGCGCTGGCGAAGCGGGGCACCAAAGAAGTGTTGTACGAAGGCCTCTCCCGCGGTGAAAAAGACTTTAACGCCCTGGTGACCAAGATCGGCGCCCTCAAGCCGGACGTGGTCTACTTTGGCGGCTGTCACCCTGAGGCGGGCCCGCTGGTGCGTCAGATGCGCGAGCAGGGGGTGCAGGCTAAATTCTTCTCCGGCGACTGTATCGTCACCGAGGAGCTGGTGACGGCCGCCGGCGGGCCGCAGTTTACCAACGGCGTGCTGATGACCTTTGGTCAGGACCCGCGCACCCTCCCGGAAGGCAAAGCGGTGATCGAGAAGTTCCGCGCCAGCGGCTTTGAACCAGAAGGCTATACCCTCTACGCCTACGCCTCCATTCAGGCCATTGCCGCGGCCTGGAACGCCGTGGGTACCGATAACGCCAAAGCCAGCGACTGGCTGAAGAGCCACGACGTCGATACGGTAATGGGCAAGAAAGCCTGGGATGGCAAAGGCGACCTCAAGGTGTCCGACTACGTGGTCTATCAGTGGGACGACAAGGGCAAATATCATCAGCTCTGATCGGCCACGACCTGAGGACGCTCTGTCCTTTTGACTTGCGAATCGTCACATGACGGCGGTCGACCGGGAACGGAACCCGGCGGCCGTCTGCCTGGCGGCTGGAGGGGCTATGACGGCGTTTTTTCTGCAACAACTGATCAATGGGCTGACGCTGGGCGCAGTGTACGGCTTAATCGCCATCGGCTACACCATGGTGTATGGGATCATCGGCATGATCAACTTCGCCCACGGCGAGGTGTATATGGTCTCCGCCTATCTGTGCGCCATCGGCCTGGCGCTGCTCTCTTTCTTCGGGATCCACTCCTTTCCGCTGCTGATTTTCGCCACCCTGGTGTTCACCATCGTGGTCACTGGCGTATATGGCTGGGCGATCGAGCGCATCGCCTACCGGCCGCTGCGCAACTCGACGCGGCTGGCGCCGCTGATCTCGGCTATCGGAATGTCGCTGATCCTGCAGAACTATGTCCAGCTGAGCCAGGGGCCGAACCAGCAGGGGATCCCGACGCTGCTCAGCGGCGCGCTGCGCATGACGGTGGGCGATGGGGTGGTGCAGATCACCTGGACCAAGGTGTTTATTCTCGTCGCGGCGCTGGTGGGGATGCTGACCCTGACCTGGATTATCCAGTACACCCGGCTGGGGCGCATCTGTCGCGCTACCCAGCAGGACCGGCGTATGGCGGCGATCCTTGGCATCAATACCGACCGGGTGATCTCCCTGGTGTTTGTCATCGGCGCGGCGATGGCCGGTCTGGCCGGCGTGCTGGTGACCATGAACTACGGCACCTTCGACTTCTATATCGGATTTATTATCGGCATCAAAGCCTTCACCGCCGCGGTGCTGGGCGGGATCGGCTCGCTGCCTGGCGCGATGCTGGGCGGACTGCTGCTCGGGGTGGCCGAAGCCCAGTTCGCCGGGCTGGTGAATTCGGATTACAAAGATGTCTTTTCCTTTGCGCTGCTGGTGGCGATCCTGATTTTTCGCCCGCAGGGGCTGCTGGGACGTCCGCTGGTGGCCAAGGTCTAAGGAGGCTTTATGGGTGAATTTACGCGCCAGCCTGCGCGGGATATCAAAAGCGCGCTGATCGACAGCGTGCTGGCCGGTCTTTGCGCGTTAATTGTCTTTGGCCCGATCGTCGGCGTGGTGCTCAAAGGGTATGGTTTTACCCTCGCGCCCGCGCGGGTGGCGATCCTCGTGGCGGTGGTGATGGCCGGCAGGCTGGCGCTCAGCCTGCTGCTGCAGAGCCGTCGGGGAAAAGCCTTTATTGCCCGCTTTGAGGGGGCGGATGACGGGGTGTACGTCCGGCCGCCGGGATACCGCTCGCGGCTGCGCTGGATAATGCCGCTGCTGGCGATCCTGGCCATTGCCTTTCCATTTCTCGCCAGCAAATACCTGCTGACCGTGGCGATCCTCGGCCTGATCTACGTTCTGCTCGGCCTGGGGCTGAACATTGTGGTGGGCCTCGCGGGCCTGCTCGATCTGGGCTATGTGGCGTTCTACGCCATCGGCGCCTACGGCCTGGCGCTGGGCTACCAGTACCTGGGCCTCGGCTTCTGGGCGATGCTGCCGCTGGGGGCGGTGATGGCGGCCCTCGCCGGGGCGTTGCTGGGCTTTCCGGTGCTGCGCATGCATGGCGACTACCTGGCCATCGTCACCCTCGGCTTTGGCGAAATCATTCGCCTGGTGCTTAACAACTGGGTGAGCTTCACCGGGGGGCCCAACGGCGTACCGGTGCCGTCCCCCACGCTGTTTGGCCTCGAATTTACCCGCCGGGCAAAGGATGGCGGCATCCCCATCCATGAGTTTTTCCACGTCAGCTATAACCCCAACCTGAAATTTATCTTCCTCTACGCCGTGCTGTGCCTGGTGGTGATGCTGGTGCTGCTGGTGAAACATCGTCTGACGCGGATGCCCATCGGTCGCGCCTGGGAAGCGCTGCGCGAGGATGAGATCGCCTGCCGGGCAATGGGGCTCAACCACGTGCTGGTGAAGCTCTCGGCGTTTATGCTCGGCGCGTCGACCGCCGGCATCGCGGGGGTGTTCTTCGCCAGCTATCAGGGATTTGTTAACCCGACGTCGTTCACCTTTTTTGAGTCGGCGCTGATCCTGGCGATTGTGGTGCTGGGGGGAATGGGCTCCACCCTCGGGGTGGTGCTGGCGGCGTTTGTGCTGACGGTCACTCCGGAGTTGCTGCGCGGTTTTGACGAATATCGGGTGCTGCTGTTCGGCGTGCTGATGGTGGTGATGATGATCTGGCGGCCGCGCGGCCTGGTGCGCACCAGCCGCAGCGGGGTCGCGTTGCGAAAAGGAGTCGCGCCATGACCGACAGCATCTTACGCGTTGAGCATCTGATGATGCATTTCGGCGGCATCAAAGCGCTGAATGATGTCAATCTGGAGGTGGAGCGGGGGTCGATCACCGCCCTGATCGGCCCCAACGGCGCGGGCAAGACCACGGTGTTTAACTGTCTGACCGGTTTTTACCGGGCGACGGGGGGGAGCATCGTGCTGCGGGCGCGGGAAAAGGTCACCGATGTCATTCAGGTGCTGGGGCAGAAGCTTCACCCGGACGATTTTCTCCACCCGGCGCAGCTGGGGAGGCGGATCTATTACAAGATGTTCGGTGGCACCCATCTGGTGAACCGCGCTGGCCTGGCGCGCACCTTTCAGAATATACGTTTATTTCGCGAGATGTCGGTGATTGAGAACCTGCTGGTGGCCCAGCATACCCAGGTTAACCGCCATCTGCTGGCCGGGATCCTCAATACCCGCGGGTATCGGCAGGCGGAGAGTCAGGCGCTGGATCGCGCTTTTTACTGGCTGGAGGTGGTGGAGATGGTGGACTGCGCCAACCGTCTGGCGGGGACCCTCTCCTACGGACAGCAGCGACGGCTGGAGATCGCCCGCGCCATGTGTACCCGCCCGGAGATGATCTGTCTGGATGAGCCGGCCGCCGGTCTCAACCCAGTGGAAACCCAGGCGCTGAGCCGGATTATTCGCTTTCTGCGCCAGCAGCACGGCATCACGGTGCTACTGATCGAACATGATATGGGGATGGTGATGGAGATTTCGGATCATATCATCGTCCTCGATCACGGGGACGTCATCGCCCGCGGCGCGCCGCAGGCGATCCAGGCCAACGCCAGCGTGATTGCCGCCTATCTTGGCGCTGAGGAAGAGGAGACGCGCCGATGAGCCAGCCATTGCTTGCCTTTGATGAGGTGGATGTCTTCTACGGGCCGATCCAGGCTCTGAAGCAGGTCTCCCTCACCGTCAACGAGGGGGAGACGGTGGCGCTGATCGGCGCCAACGGCGCCGGTAAATCAACACTGCTGATGTCGGTCTTCGGCCAGCCGCGCATTGCCGGCGGGGAGATTTTCTATCGCGGGGAGGCGATCAGCCGGAAATCGACTCACTTTATCGCCAGCAACGGCATCGCCCAGGCCCCGGAAGGGCGGCGCATCTTTCCCGATATGACTGTCGAGGAGAACCTGCTAATGGGGACCATTGCCATCGGCAACCGCTATCAGGCCGAAGACAAGGCGCGGATGTACCAGCTGTTCCCCCGGCTGGAAGAGCGGCGGGGACAGCGGGCGATGACCCTCTCCGGCGGCGAGCAGCAGATGCTGGCCATCGCCCGGGCGCTGATGAGCCGACCGCGCCTGCTGCTGCTGGATGAGCCGAGCCTGGGGCTGGCGCCGCTGGTGGTGAAGCAGATTTTTCAGATCCTGCGCGAGCTGACGGCCCAGGGGATGACGCTGTTTCTGGTGGAGCAGAATGCGCGCCATGCCCTTAACCTGTCGGACCGCGCCTATGTGATGGTGAACGGTCAGATCCGCCTGAGCGGCAGCGGCCAGGCGCTGCTCAACGACCCGGAGGTGCGTAAGGCATATCTGGGGATCAGCGGCTGAGGGGGTTATTCCCGCGGTTCGTTACGGGTTTTAATGTGCTGCCAGAAACGTTCGGCGGCCTGGTTAAGCCGCGAGCCGGAGCGGTAGAGCCAGGCGCCGATCGGCAGCGACAGGCGGTCATCGAGGATCGTCAGTCGGCCTTCGTCCAGCTCGCGCTGAATAGAGTATTGCGGCAGCCAGCCCACGCCGTCGCCATTGAGGATCATGCGCTTGAGCAGCTCACTCATGGAAGAGACGAAGGTGAGGGAGAAGGTGATCTCCGGCGTACGGTCGATGACCTGGTTGACCTGGCGCCCCATATAGCTGTCGTTGGCGTATTTCATCAGCGGCAGCACGCCGCGATGTAAATGAAACAGCGGGCGGCCATGTTCGTCGCAGGGGGAGACCAGGTGCAGGTAAGAATCAAAAATTTTATGATTAATAAACGGATAGTTCATTAATTCTTCATTATAGAAGGAGAGGATAAAATCGCTTTTTCCCTCTTTCAGATTAAATACGGCGTCGTTGACGTTAATCGATTCAACATGAAAAGTCTTATTTTTACGGTCGGTGTAACCGGCGATGATTTCCGGCAGCAATAACACCGACAGCGAAGGGGCCGCGTCGATTCTTATTTTCTGGGTCGTGTTATTTAACCCCTTAATACGACTGATCTGAAAATCCATGTCATCGAGCATATTTCGCGCATAGCCGACAAAAATTTTCCCGCGGTTGGTCAATTGCAGGGGGTTGGCGCTACGATCAAAGATGCTGAATCCGAGGGAGGCCTCCAGCGACTGGATGCGACGGCTGAACGAGGACTGAGAGATGTTGCGGGCTTTGGCCGCCAGGGTAAAGCTGCGCGACTCCTCGAGGGCAATCACATCATACAGCCATTTTACTTCCAGATTTGCCAACACCGATCCAGTCCTCAAAAACGTAATAAAGGCTATGCAATTTTAGCATAGCGCATAGAAACTATGCAATTAACATAATTATCGACAGGTGTTAACATTTTTTGGAAAGTTGAGATTTATGAATGCATATCGGCGACCCTACATGAGCACGATATGAAATCGCGACTCACGGTTATTTATTGCTTTATTTTATTGTCCAGGACTTATCTTATTAAATCGCCGGCGACGATGACGAAAGCAATGAATAACCCAGGCCTCTTACCTTAAATATTTTGTCAGGAGTTCCATGTCACAACAAATTGAATCAGTTAAAATGGCTCTGCAGGAGCTGGGGATTAATGCAAGCGGCGAATTCTTTTACAACCCTGATTACGATTTGCTTATTGCACATGAAACCGCTCCTGAGCTGACCGGCGCGGCCCGCGGCGTGATGACCGACTCTGGCGCCGTAGCTGTTGATACCGGGATCTTCACCGGCCGTTCACCGCGCGATAAATACATCGTCCGCGACGAACAGACTCGCGACACCGTCTGGTGGGCAGACTCCGGCCTCGGCCGCAATGACAACAAACCGTTATCGCCAGACGTGTGGCGCAGCCTGAAAAGCCTGGTCGCGGGCCAGCTGAGCGGCAAAAAACTGTACGTCATCGACGCCTGGTGCGGCGCCAGCCCGGACACCCGTCTTGGCGTACGCTTCGTCACCGAGGTGGCGTGGCAGGCCCACTTTGTCAAAAACATGTTTATCGTGCCGAGCGCCGACGAGCTGGCCAGCTTTACGCCAGACTTCGTGGTGCTCAACGGCGCGGGCTGCACCAATGCCAACTGGCAGGCGCAGGGGATGAACTCCGAGAACTTCGTCGCCTTTAATCTCAGCGAGCGTATTCAGCTCATCGGCGGCACCTGGTACGGCGGCGAAATGAAGAAAGGGCTGTTCTCGGTCATGAACTACCTGCTGCCGCAGAAAGGCATCGCGTCGATGCACTGCTCGGCCAACCGTGGCGAAGCAGGGGATGTGGCGCTGTTCTTCGGCCTCTCCGGTACCGGTAAAACCACCCTGTCGACCGATCCGCATCGTCAGCTGATTGGCGATGACGAGCACGGCTGGGACGATGACGGCGTGTTTAACTTTGAAGGCGGCTGCTACGCCAAGACCATCAATCTCGACCCGCAGGCGGAGCCGGAGATTTATGGCGCCATCCGCCGCAATGCGCTGCTGGAAAACGTGGTGGTGCGCGCTGACGGCAGCGTGGATTATGCCGACGGCAGCAAAACCGAAAACACCCGCGTCTCCTATCCGCTGTCGCATATCGACAATATCGTCAAGCCGGTGTCCCGCGCGGGCCATCCGTCGAAGGTGATTTTCCTTGCCGCCGACGCGTTTGGCGTCCTGCCGCCGGTCTCCCGTCTGACCACCGAGCAGATGCAGTACCATTTCCTGTCGGGTTTCACCTCGAAGCTGGCGGGTACCGAGCGCGGCATTACCCAGCCGACGCCGACCTTCTCCGCCTGCTATGGCGCGGCGTTCCTGCTGCTTCACCCAACCCAGTACGCCAGCGTCCTGGCGGCGAAGATGGCGGAATCCGGTGCGGAAGCCTGGCTGGTCAACACCGGCTGGAACGGCGAGGGCAAACGCCTGTCGCTGCGCGATACCCGCAGCATCATTAGCGCGATCCTCAACGGCACTACCGGCCCGCTGCGCGATGAGACCATCCCGGTGTTCGGTCTTGCGATCCCGCAGAGCATTCCAGGGGTAGACAGCGCGGTGCTGGATCCGCGTAATGGCTGGAGCTCAGCGGATAAGTGGCAGGAGAAGGCCGAGAGCCTGGCTCAGCTGTTTATGGATAACTTTAAGCAGTACAGCGATACCGAAGCGGGCGCGCGTCTGGCGCTGGCCGGTCCGCAGCTGCAGAATAGCGCGGTCGAAGCCTGATCCGCGGCCAGCAGGTCGACGCCTGGCGCCGACCTGCTGGCGAGCCGCTTTACTCCGCAAAGGCACGCAGCGCATCGCCCGTGAGGCGATAACGCACCCACTCATCCTGCGGCTGCGCGCCAATGCTCAGATAGAAATCAATCGCCGGCTGGTTCCAGTCGAGCACGCTCCACTCCAGACGCCCGCACTGACGCTGTACAGCATATTGCGCGATGGTTTTCAGCAGCGCTTTTCCGGCGCCAATCCCGCGATAGTCGGGGGTCACGTACAGATCCTCCATATAGATACCATTGCGTCCAAGCCAGGTGGAGTAGCTGGTGAAGAACACCGCGTAGCCCACCGCTTTGCCCGCCACCTCGCAGATCAGCGCTTCGGTTTTGCTGCCGCTGGCAAACAGCGTCTCTCTGATCTCCTCTGCCGTCGTCACCACCTCTTCAGGGGCTTTCTCGTAGACCGCGAGTTCATAAATCATGTCGTAAATAGCGGTGGCGTCGTCCGGGGTGGCCTGGCGGATCGTGATGCTCATGGGGCGTCCTGTATCAATAGTCAAAAGAGAGAGCAAAATTGCTGACCCTGAGGATAAGCGGTATTGTGAAAAGAATTAAGTGCAATGAAATCAGCAAACGATGAATATTATGCATCCTGTCCTGCGCCGGATTGACCTCAACCTGCTGCCGGTCTTTGACGCGGTCTATCGTTCCCGCTCGGTGCGCCTGGCGGCGGAAGAGCTGGCGATGAGCACCTCGGCGCTGAGCCATGCGCTTTCCCGGCTGCGCAGTGCCCTCAACGATCCGCTGTTCTATCGCGAAGGGCACCGGATGTGCCCCAGCGTTTATGCCAGCCAGCTGGCGCCCTCTATTGCTTCGGCGCTGAAGTTTCTCAACCAGGAGCTGACGCCGGCGGCGGCGTTTGTGCCGGCCGCCAGCACCGACTGCATGCAGATTGCGATCACCGATTTCACCGCGTTCTGCGTCTTTCCGACGCTGATGCATCACCTGCAGCGTGAGGCGCCCGGGCTGCGGTTTGAGCTCCGTTATCTGCCCCACAGCCCGGCGCTGACCGAGCTGCTGGCGGGCGAGGTCGACCTGGCCCTCGGGTTCAATACCCCTGACGAGCCAGCCCATCCCGATCTTGAGGAGATTAACTGGCTGCGGGACGAATATGTGGTCATCAGCCAGGCCGACCGGACGGCGCTGACCCTGGACGCCTACCTTGCGGCACGTCATTTGGTGGTGACCCCGTGGAATGAGCAGCAGGGGGTGCTGGACTGTGAGCTGGAGCGGCAGGGCTATTCGCGGCAGGTGGCGATGAAAACCCCCTCGATGCTGAGCGCCCCCTTCATTATTGAGCAGAGCGACCTGTTGATGGCGCTGCCCCGGCGAGCGGCGGAGACGATGGCCCGCGCCGCCCGGCTGACCATTTTCCCGCTGCCGTTTCCGGTTCCGCCGTTTGACGTCAAGATTTACGCCCACCAACGCAGCGGGAAACGCGAGGCTACCCGCTGGCTGATCGCTCTGTTGCAGACGCTGGTGGGGGAGTCTGCCGCTTCCGCTTCCTGACGCGCTTTGCGGCCGGCAGCGTGTATCCTCACCCCAGGCCAGGGTTTTTATGCCGTCAACCCACGGTGACGTACCCTGGCCTCGGTCACAAAACGGAAAACTGACTTTTTCGCCGTCACACGCGGCGTGGTTAGCACGGCATGTGTTAAATGATTGTATGTAAAAGTAATGTTAATTAATTAAATGTTATTCATGCGTAAAATGCATTAATGGATGCGTTTATTACGCTTATTTCGTTCCCGGTTCTGTTTCAGTCTTCAGCAACAGGCGCGCGACAACGCGTGGATAACAAACTGGAGACCTGCATGCATTCGACAACCTCACTGATGAGTACCCGTGACCGGATCGGCGCCATCCTGCGCGTCACGTCCGGTAACTTTCTCGAACAGTTCGACTTTTTCCTGTTCGGGTTTTATGCCACCTACATCGCACATACCTTTTTTCCGGCGAGCAGTGAATTCGCCTCGCTGATGATGACCTTCGCGGTCTTTGGTGCCGGCTTTTTGATGCGCCCCATCGGCGCCATCGTTCTTGGCGCCTACATCGACAAGGTGGGGCGGCGCAAGGGACTGATCGTCACCCTGTCGATCATGGCCACCGGCACCTTCCTGATCGTGCTGATCCCCTCTTACCAGACCATTGGCCTGTGGGCGCCGCTGCTGGTGCTGATCGGCCGTCTGCTGCAGGGCTTTTCCGCTGGCGCCGAGCTGGGCGGGGTGTCGGTCTATCTGGCCGAGATCGCCACGCCGGGCCGCAAAGGCTTTTACACCAGCTGGCAGTCGGGTAGTCAGCAGGTTGCCATTATGGTGGCGGCCGCGATGGGCTTTGCCCTCAACGCGGTGCTGGAGCAGAGCGCCATCAGCGACTGGGGCTGGCGCATTCCGTTCGTCTTCGGCTGCCTGATCGTACCGTTCATTTTTGTCCTGCGCCGTAAGCTGGAGGAGACCCAGGAGTTTACGGCCCGCCGCCATCATCTGGCGATGCGCCAGGTGTTCGCCACGCTGCTGGCGAACTGGCAGGTGGTTATCGCCGGGATGATGATGGTGGCGATGACCACCACCGCGTTCTACCTGATCACCGTCTATGCGCCGACCTTTGGTAAAAAGGTGCTGATGCTCAGCGCCTCTGACAGCCTGCTGGTTACGCTGCTGGTGGCGATTTCCAACTTCTTCTGGCTGCCGGTGGGCGGGGCGCTGTCTGACCGCTTTGGCCGCCGACCGGTGCTGATTGCCATGACCCTGCTGGCGCTGGCTACCGCCTGGCCTGCACTGACCATGCTGGCGAACGCGCCGAGCTTTTTGATGATGCTGAGCGTGCTGCTGTGGCTGTCGTTTATCTACGGCATGTACAACGGGGCAATGATCCCGGCGCTGACCGAAATTATGCCCGCCGAAGTGCGCGTGGCAGGTTTCTCGCTGGCCTACAGCCTGGCGACCGCGGTATTTGGCGGCTTCACGCCGGTGATTTCCACGGCGCTGATCGAGTATACCGGTGATAAAGCGTCTCCCGGCTACTGGATGAGCTTTGCCGCGGTCTGCGGCCTGCTGGCCACCTGCTACCTCTATCGCCGTAGCGCCGTTGCGCTGCAGACAGCACGTTAATCAGGGAGAAGATGATGCGTAAAACGACAGGAACCCTGCTGGCCACGCTGCTGCTGGCCGCCACCGGCGGCAGCGCGCTGTCCGCAGAGGTCACCGTGATGATCTCCGGCGGCTTCAAAGCGGCGCTGGAAAAGCTGGCCCCGGCCTGGGAAAAACAAACCGGCAACCACCTCGTGGTGATCCCCGGCCCGTCGATGGGGAAAACGCCTCAGGCGATCCCTAATCGCCTGGCGCGGGGCGAACACGCGGACGTGGTGATTATGGTCGGGGACGCGCTGACCAGCCTCGAGAAAGCGGGCCGTACGCAACCGGATTCGCGCCGGGAGCTGGCCGACTCGCCGATCGGCGTGGTGGTGAAGGCGGGGGCGCCGCTGCCGGCTATCCACAGTGCAGACCAGCTGCGGGCGACGCTGCTGGCCGCACCGTCGGTCGCTTACTCCGACAGCGCCAGCGGACGCTATGTCAGCTCGACGCTGTTCCACACCCTGGGCATTGATGACGCGATGCAGAGCAAAGCGCAGATGGTGGAGCGCATTCCGGTGGCCTCGGAAGTGGCGAAGGGACGGTATGCGATCGGTTTTCAGCAGGTGAGCGAGCTGCTGCCGGTACCCGGCGTGACCTTCGTTGGTGAACTGCCGGATAACCTGCAGTACATCACCCGCTTTGCCGGGGCGGTGACCATCAGCGCTGACCACCCGCAGGAAGGCAAGGCGCTGCTGACGTATCTGGCTTCACCGGCGGCGCAGGAGACCATCCACGCCACCGGCATGCGAAGCGTGGCCGCCACCGCGCCGGTCAGCCAGAAGGATACTGTTCAATAATCAGCTTCTCCAGCTCTGCCGCCACGTAGGACTGAATTCGACCGCTGAGGCGGATCAGGCCTACCGTGCGCGTGACCACCGGGTCAGTGAGCGGCACAGCGCGGAGAACGGAATGCTCCCCAGCGGGCATTGACATCGCGGGCACGGCGGCAATGCCGATGCCCGCTTCCACCATCCCCAGCATCGTGGTGACGTGGCGGGTTTCGCAGATACTTGGCCGCGCCGGCGTTAGATGCGCCAGCTCCCGGTCGAGCAGCGTCCGGTTGCCCGAGACCCGATCCAGGCCAATATAATCCTGTTCAAAATACGCCTGCCAGCTAAGGTGCGTCTTGCGCGCCAGCGGATGATCGTACCGACAGGCGGCCACATAGCAGTCGTCGGCCAGTGGGGTGAATTCGAGACTGGCTGGCAGGTTTTTGGCAAAACAGAGGCCAAAGTCAGCCTGTCCGCTGCTGACGGCCTCGATCACATTGCCGACGCTGCTGTCAATCAACCGGATGCGCACCTGGGGATAACGCGCCTGAAAGCTGCGAATGATTTCCGGCATAAAGTAGTAGGCGGCGGAGGGCACCGTCGCCACCGTCACCAGCCCGGTGCGCGCCTTGCTGACCTGGCTGATATCCGCCAGCACCGTCTCGACATGGGCCAGCAGCTGCTCCGAACGTTCGGCAAAATTTTGCCCATACAGCGTGAGGGTCACCCGCCGGGTGGTACGCTCGAACAGCCGGTTGCCCAGCGCCGTCTCCAGCTTTTCGATACGTCGGCTGAGGGCCGACTGCGACAGGCAGATGGATTCGGCCGCCAGCCGAAAACTGCCATATTCCATCAGGGCGCGAAAGGCGTAGAGATCGTTGAAGTCAAAATTTACGGGCATGGCGGCGGCATCCTTATCGGCTGTCTGGCGCCATCGCCCCGTCCGGCGAGGGGCGATGGCGGGTAGCATATAGCATATCGGGCAGGTCTTCGGGCGCGCGGGAAACCGCGCGCCGGGGCTTACACCTTAAGCAGTTTTACCGTGGCATCGATATCGATTTCGTCTTCCGAGAAGATCAGAGTTGTCCCTTGAAAGGTGGTGATCGCCAGCTTTTTCACCGAGCGCATCTCCCCCGACTGCACCGCGGATTTTGGCCGGATGCTGTTCATCAGCAGCCCGACCGACAGCACGGCGTTTTCTTTATCGACGCGGGTCTCGACCGGCTCTTCTTCCCGGTACACCACATAGGATTTGATGGAGGTCAGCTTCAGCCGCTCGCCGGCGATATAGATATATTTGCTCTCCGGAATGACCTTCACCGCGTAGGCCGACAGCCCTTTATTGTTGGTGGTAGGTTCGAAAGTCACCGCCGCGTCTTTCTTGATAAGATCAGGATTGGCGACCTTAATCACGTGAAAATAACGATTTTCGCCGTTTTCATCTTTGATAAATCCAAAACCTTTATCTTTAAACCACGTTGTGATTGTTCCGTTCATCGCCATTACCGTATTACTCGTTGGTTAACACAAATTTTGCAGCGCGCAGTGTAAAGCACATTGCCTGTGCAGGCCATGCCTTTGCGATAAGTGTGGGTGATAAATGGCGCCGCCGCGAGGGCGGATTGTGCGCCAGCGTCGTGCCGGCGGCCAAAATGGGGTACTATCGCCAGCCACTCCTTCTTCGGGCCGCCTGATGTCCACCATTATCGATACCTTTGTCGCGCCGCCGTGCCGCGAACAGATCACCCTCTTGTATCAGGATGAACACCTGCTGCTGATCAATAAACCGGCCGGGCTGCTGAGCCTGTCGGGTAAAGATCCACGCAACCTCGACTCCGTGCATCACCGGCTGGTTCAGCGCTTTCCGGGTTGCACCCTGGTGCACCGCCTGGACTTCGGCACTTCCGGCCTGATGGTCATCGCCCGCAACAAGGGCATTAACGCCTTGCTGTGCCAACAGTTCAGCCAGCGCACGGTGGACAAGGTCTATACGGCGCTGCTGTGTGGCCATCTGGTGGAAGACGAGGGGATAGTGGAGGCGGCGATCGCCAAAGATCCGGCCCGTTTCCCGCGCATGTCATTGTGCGCCCGGCACGGCAAACCGGCGCGTTCGCGCTATCGGGTCATCGACCGCCTGTATCAGTCACGGGAAGGAGAGAGGGCGCTGGCGTTGACGCGAGTGGCGCTCACCCCGGAGACCGGGCGCACCCATCAGCTGCGCATCCACTGCCAGCTGCTGGGCTATCCGATCCTTGGCTGCGATCTGTACGGTGGCCGGGAGCTGCCTGGCACGGAACAGGCTCCGCGGCTGATGCTGCACGCCAGCGAACTGCGCTTTGTCCACCCCGTCAGCCATGAGCCGATGCATATCCAGCAGGCGAGCCCGTTTTGATTGCCCGCGGCGGGAAAGCCCGGGGTTACCACATCAGATCGTCGGGCACCTTAAAGTCGGCGTACGGATCGTCTTCATCCTGCTCATCCTGACTCAGGGCGCTGTGCAACACGATGCTGCTGGCGTCGCGCTGGGCGATTTTCTCGGCCACCACCGCCGGAATAATCGCGTATTCACCTTCGGGCTTGTTATCCACCGCCAGGCGGGCAATCGCCAGGCGGCCGTTAATCAGCTGGGTCTGGGTGAGCTTGTCGACCATGATTTTTTTGATCAGATTATTATCGGTAAAGTTAAAGCCGATATCGCCCCGGGCGACCGTAATGCGGTTCATCTCAATCAGCTGCTTCACCTGGGCTTTATACTCTTTCGCCAGTGCCGCCTGCTTTTGCTGCTCGCTGAGCTGCTTATCGCGCTCCAGCTGAGCTTTTTTATTTTCTTCCACCGCTTCCCGGGCCTCACGGGCCTGAACGCGGGATTTTTTCGCCGTTCTCTGGACTTTAGCCATTTTTTTGCTGCTGACCAGGCCGGCTTTGAGCATCTGCTCTTGTAAGGTGAGTTTTGTCATCTGCGTGTCTGAAACTGAGGAAACATCTGCCAAGTATACCTGCATTGGCCGAAACGACGCCAGACTACCAACCGTTCGTTACCCCGATTAGCCTGACAGCCCCCCGCCGAAGCCGCGTTAACCCAGCCTCGCAGGCCCATCTTTCCCGTCCCCGGCGAAGGATCTTCACCACCATTTTTGGCAAGCCGACGATCCTTTTTCGTTATGAGTTGTCTTTTTTGTGATCTTGATTGTAGTACAATTTTTATTAATAGTACTACTATGTGTCACAGGCAAGGATGAACAGGTTCACGTTTGTACTACCAGACTGGGTGGAAATGCGCTGAACGGAGTAAAGTAACCGGGCATAACCCCGTTAAGGACACGCTATGAACCTGACTAAAACCGATCGGCTGATGGTGACCCTGGGCCGCCAGATTGTGAGCGGCAAATATCTTCCCGGCGCGGCGCTGCCGGCGGAGGCTGAGCTGTGCGAGGAGTTTGCCACCTCCCGCAACATCATCCGCGAAGTCTTTCGCTCGCTGGAGGCGAAGCGCTTGATTGAGATGAAACGCTATCGCGGCGCCTTCGTCGCGCCGCGCAGCCAGTGGAATTTCCTCGACAGCGACGTATTGCAATGGGCGCTGGAACAGGATGAAGACCCGGGGCTCATCGCGGCGATGAGCGAAGTGCGTAATCTGGTGGAGCCGGCGATCGCCCGCTGGGCGGCAGAGCGGGCCACCTCCAGCGATCTGGCGCAGATTGAGGCGGCGCTGAATGACATGATCGCCAACAACCAGCAGCGCGATGCCTTTAATGAAGCCGACATTCGCTATCACGAAGCGGTGCTGGCGTCAGTGCATAACCCGGTGCTGCAGCAGCTCAGCGTGGCGATTAGCTCGCTGCAGCGCGCGATATTTGAACGGACCTGGATGGGGGATGAGGCCAACATGCCGCAAACGCTCCAGGAACATAAGGCGCTGTTCGATGCGATTCGCCATCAGGACAGCAACGCGGCAGAGCAGGCGGCGCTCACCATGATCGCCAGCTCGACACGAAGACTGAAGGAAATCACATGACATCTCGCTACATCGCTGTTGACTGGGGATCGACCAATTTTCGCGCCTGGCTGTTTGAGGGCGAACGCTGCCTCGACAGTCGGCAGTCGGCGGTGGGGATCGCCCGCCTGAACGGTCAATCGCCGGCAGCGGTGTTAGCGACACAAATCCATGGCTGGCGGGAGGGGCATACCCCAGTGGTCATGGCGGGAATGGTAGGCAGCAACGTGGGCTGGAAGAACGCGCCCTATTTACCGCTTCCCGCCGATTTTACGGCCATTGGCGACCAGTTGACCGCCGTAGATGAAGGGATCTGGATTGTCCCCGGGCTTTGCACTTCCCGCGAAGACCACCACAACGTCATGCGCGGCGAAGAGACACAGCTCCTCGGCGCACGCCTGCTGGCCCCTGCGGCGGTGTATGTCATGCCCGGCACCCATTGCAAATGGGTCAAAACCGACGGCCGGCGGATTGAAGACTTTCGCACGGTGATGACCGGCGAACTGCACCATCTGCTGCTGACGCACTCCCTGATCGGTGCGGGATTACCCGAGCAGCAGGCTGCGCCGGCGGCGTTTCACGCCGGGCTGGCGCGCGGCCTGGCCGCACCCGCGGTGTTGCCACAGCTTTTTGAGACCCGCGCCGCGCACCTGTTGGGGGCGCTGGCCCGGGAGCAGGTGAGCGAGTATCTATCCGGCCTGTTAATTGGCGCCGAGGTGGCCAGCATGCGCGCCTTCATTGCCGACGAACAGGCTATCGCGATCGTTGCCGGCCCGTCCCTCACCGCGCGCTATCAGCAGGCTTTTCAGCTGCTGGGGCGCCAGGTGACGACAGTGTCGGGCGACGATGCCTTTCTGGCTGGTATAAGGAGCATCGCACATGCAGTGGCAAACCTCACTTCCGCTGATCGCTATTCTGCGCGGCATCACCCCTGACGAGGCGCTGGCGCACGTCGGCGCGGCGATCGCCGCCGGGTTCGACACCGTGGAGATCCCGCTCAATTCACCGCAATGGCAGCAGAGCATCCCGGCCGTGGTCGAGGCCTACGGCGCGCAGGCGCTGATTGGCGCCGGAACGGTGCTGCAGGAAGCGCAGGTCGATCGGCTGGCGCAACTGGGGGCGCGGCTGGTGGTGACCCCCAATGTGCAGCCGGCGGTGATCCGCCGGGCCGTCGGGCACGGGATGACCGTCTGCGCCGGCTGCGCGACGGCAAGCGAGGCGTTTACCGCGCTGGAGGCCGGGGCGCAGGCGCTGAAGATTTTTCCCTCTTCGGCGTTTGGCCCCGACTACATCAGGGCGCTGAAAGCGGTTTTGCCCGCGTCGGTGCCGGTATTTGCCGTCGGCGGCGTCACGCCGGAAAACCTGGCGCAATGGATCGAGGCCGGTTGTGCGGGCGCGGGGCTGGGCAGCGATCTCTATCGCGCCGGTCAGCCGGTAGCGCGGACCGCAGAGCAGGCCGCCGCATTTGTTAGGGCGTATCAAGAGGTTGTGAAATGAAAATAACCAAACTGACCACCTGGCGTTTACCCCCGCGCTGGATGTTCCTCAAGATTGAAACCGACGAGGGGATAGTCGGCTGGGGCGAGCCGATCGTCGAAGGCCGGGCGCGCACCGTGGAGGCGGCGGTACATGAGCTGGGGGACTATCTGATTGGCCAGGATCCGGCACGGATCAACGATCTGTGGCAGGTCATGTACCGCGCCGGCTTTTATCGCGGCGGGCCGATCCTGATGAGCGCGATCGCCGGTATTGACCAGGCGCTGTGGGACATCAAAGGGAAGGCGTTAAATGCGCCGGTCTGGCAGCTGCTGGGTGGCCTGGTGCGCGATAAAATCAAAGCCTACAGCTGGGTGGGAGGAGACAGGCCTGCCGAGGTCATTGCCGGGATTAAGACGCTGCGCGGGATGGGGTTTGATACCTTCAAGCTCAACGGCTGTCAGGAAATGGGGATGATTGACAGTTCGCGCACGGTGGATGCGGCGGTGAACACGGTGGCGCAGATCCGCGAAGCATTTGGCAACGACATCGAATTTGGCCTCGATTTCCATGGCCGCGTCAGCGCGCCGATGGCGAAACTGCTGATTAAAGAGCTGGAACCCTATCGGCCGCTGTTTATCGAAGAGCCGGTGCTGGCCGAGCAGGCGGAGTACTACCCGCGGCTGGCGGCGCAAACCGCGATCCCGCTGGCCGCCGGCGAGCGCATGTTCTCGCGCTTTGAGTTCAAGCGGGTGCTGGAGGCCGGCGGCCTGGCTATTCTGCAGCCCGATCTCTCTCACGCCGGCGGCATCACCGAATGCTTCAAAATCGCCGGTATGGCGGAAGCGGCGGACGTGTCGCTGGCTCCGCACTGCCCGTTAGGCCCCATCGCGCTGGCCGCCTGTCTGCACGTGGACTTTGTTTCCTACAACGCTGTCTTCCAGGAGCAGAGCATGGGGATCCACTATAACCAGGGCGCCGAGTTACTCGACTTCGTGAAAAACAAAGCCGATTTCAATATGGAGGGTGGGTACTTTACGCCGTTAATGAAGCCGGGGCTGGGGGTCGACATCGACGAAGAGAAAGTGATCGAGATGAGCCGACGCGCTCCTGACTGGCGGAACCCCGTCTGGCGCCTTGCCGATGGCGTGGTCGCCGAGTGGTAGTCCCCGGTTAATACCTGCTGCGATTCTTAATATCAATCTTTGCCTGGTGCGGGCGGTCTTCCCCTGCCCGAGGCAAAGTCATGGGGTTATTATTATGAGCATTGAACTCTGTACTTCTACATTAAAAAAGCTAAACAGCAAAATCATCCCCTTTATTATTATCTGCTATTTTGTCGCGAATCTTGATAAAACCAATATTTCCATTGCCGCGCTGCAAATGAACGCCGATCTGGGATTAACGGCCAGCATGTACGGCCTTGGGGTCGGCATGTTTTATATTTCCTATATTATTTTCGAAATTCCCAGCAACCTGATCATGACCCGGGTGGGGGCGCGGATCTGGATCGCCAGAATAATGATCACCTGGGGAATGGTGAGCGCCGGCATGGCGTTCGTCCAGACGCCGACCCAGCTCTATATTATGCGTTTTTTACTCGGCATGGCGGAGGCGGGATTCACCCCAGGGATTATTTACTATATCTCCTGCTGGTTTCCGAAGCGCAACCGGGCGCGGGCGATGTCGTTCTTTTATATGGGATCGGTGCTGGCGTCGATCATCGGGCTGCCCGTCTCGGGGCTGATTTTAAATATGCATGGCATCGCCGATGTTGCCGGCTGGCGCTGGCTGTTCGCCATTGAAGGCGTTCCCGCCATCGTGCTGGGGGCGCTGGTGCTCTGGCTGCTGCCTTCCAGCCCGCAAAAGGCGGCATGGCTCTCTGAGGCGGAGAAAGGCTGGCTGACGGCGCAGATTGCCGCTGATAACCGCGGCGCGGTAGTCAATCAACACGCCTCCTGGTTCAGTGCGCTGAAAAATAAAGTGGTACTCCTGCTGAGTCTGGTCTGGTTTCTGCAGGCGTTCGGCTCCATCGGCATCACGCTTTTCTTACCGCTGATCCTCAAAAGTATGGTCAGCGAGCAGAGCGATGTGGTCATTAGTCTGCTGTCCGCGGTGCCGTTTATTTTCGCCTGCCTGTTTATGTACCTCAATGGCCGTCATTCGGATCTGACCGGCGAGCGGGCATGGCATATGGGATTGCCGCTGATTCTGGCCGGTCTCTCGCTGGCTGTCGCCATCTATGCCGGCAACCTGCTGGTTGCCTATCTGCTGCTGGTGCTCACCGTGGGCTTTAATTTCGCGCTAACGCCGGTGTTCTGGGCGGTGACCACCGAGAAGCTGGCGGGCGTGGCGGCCGCGGCCTCCATTGCATTTATCAACACCATCGCCAATTTTGTCGGCTTAGGCTTGCCGGCGCTGCTCGGGAAGATTAAGGACCTGACCAACAGCTATCACTCCGGACTGCTGATCGTCGCCGTGGCGCTGGCCCTCGGCGGAGTTATCGGCATCATCGTCTCCCGGAGCGGCCAGAAACCCTCCGCCTTCCACTCTCTGAAAGAAGATAAGCTATGAAACTGAACGTGTTAAAACAGGCGTCGCTCCCGGATGCCCTGACTGCGGAACTGGCGCGACGCTATCACCTCGTGGAGCTGACAGCACTCACCGACGCCGACTTTCGCGCGCTGGCCGGCACCTTTACCGTGCTCATCACCAACGGCGAAGCCACCGTGACGCGAGCGCTGATCGCCAGCCTGCCTGCGCTGGAGCTGATCGCCGTCTTTGGCGTCGGCTATGACGGCGTGGATGTGCAGGCGGCTGCAGAGCACCAGGTGCGGGTCAGCCATACGCCGGGGGTGTTAACCGACGATGTGGCGGATCTGGCGCTGGGCCTGATGCTGGCGACCTCGCGGCAGATCGTCGCCGCCCACAAGTTTATCGAAGCGGGCGAGTGGGCGGCGGGCGGTTTTCCGTGGACGCAAAAAGTCTCCGGTTCGCGGGTCGGCATCGTGGGCATGGGGCGCATCGGCCAGGCCATCGCCCGGCGCTGCGAGGGGTTCGCCATGCAGATTGCTTATCATGACCGCAAGCGTCTCCCGGCGCTAAATTATGCCTGGCGGGAAGATCTGCTGACCCTGGCTGCGGAGAGTGATTTTCTGGTTATCTGCACGCCGGGAACGGCGGCAAACCAGGGGCTCATTAACCAGCCGGTGCTGGCGGCGCTGGGGGAGAAAGGGATCCTCATCAATATCTCGCGCGGCAGCGTGATTGATGAGCCCGCGCTGGTTGCCGCGCTGGAGAGCGGGATTATCGCCGGGGCGGGGCTGGATGTCTTCAGCCATGAACCGGCGGTACCGGCCGGGCTGCTGCAGCGCAGTAATGTGGTCGTCACACCGCATATGGCCAGCGCCACCTGGAGTACCCGCGCGGCGATGGCGCAACTGGTGCTCGATAACGTTGCCTGCTGGGCTGAGAAGAAGGCGCTGGTGACTCCAGTGGCGGAAAGCCTGGCGGACTGACCGCAACGCCGTGAACGCGCTGGGCTGCTGTATTGTACAGCGTGTTCGCGGCGGGGATTACTCCCGGGGCTGAAGCTGATAAATCCAGGCGCTGACCTGCTGTCCATCGTCGGTGGTCACCTCCACCGGCACCCGATCGTACCCCTCCTCAAAGTCGTCCAGCATGGGCCAGTGCGCCGCCAGCCGATCGGACAGGAACAGATAGCCGTTGACCCGCGGGCCGTGAGCGTCGAGGACGATCCCCGGAAAATCGGCGGCTGCGCCCCAGCCGCGCGCGTAAAAGGTGCCGGTGACGTAGCCGGGACGCCACTCGCCCCCGATCGCCTCCAGAATGTGCGCATTGCTGCGACCGGGACAGAGCGTCCCATAGACAAATAGCGGTTTCATTTTCTCTCTCTCGTTCGCCCTGATACCCGCCCACAGCGGAGCGGAAAACCAAAATACGGGGTAATTCAGCGCCTGGCAATGGCCGGGTGGGGCGGGGCAACCCTCCGGGCATCTCTCTGATGCCGGGGGAGGCTTTGGCCTCGGCGCTAATGAAGCTATATCGATTGCGATGATATTTTTATTATTTATATTTAAGATCAATATAAATAAGCCTGACGGAGAGACTAATTCGCTAATTAACATTCAATGGGGAAATAATAAAACGATAGCTTATGGAATATTCCTTCTCAATGGATTAAACAAGAGCCATAAAAGCAGCCGTAGGTTGAATTCAGATAT
The DNA here is from genome assembly GCF_002806645.1 of Klebsiella sp. H-Nf2. Lineage (NCBI taxonomy): Bacteria > Pseudomonadati > Pseudomonadota > Gammaproteobacteria > Enterobacterales > Enterobacteriaceae > Klebsiella > Klebsiella sp. H-Nf2. The sequence goes on along the minus strand of NZ_PIBL01000005.1, from coordinate 12,462 downwards.
TATTTAGGGCCAGGCGTTACCTCCCCTGGCTTTTTCGCTTTATGATAAACCTCCCTTGTACAAAGAATACCATCTGACTTCTAAACCCTCGCGGGCAGAGTTGATATTTCCTTTCCCTGAAGCGGCAGGCAATAAATCGAGCCGAACGACGTTCGGGAGAAAAACCGCTAGTGATGAACAGGCCAGAGCAAAGGCAAAGGCTGAGGCGAACGTACGGCGGATGAAGGATATCCGACCGGGCATTTGGTCCTGTCTGCAGACCAATGAAAGCGAAAGGCACAGGAGGTGCAATGAAGATTTTCCGCCCATTATGGCGCGACGGGGCTTTTCTGGTCCCGCAGCAGTTTCAGCAACAGGCTCGCTGGGATGCGCACGTCGCCGATACGGTCTCCCGCATGGCGCTCGCCCACCCGTGGGGGGTATTGCGCGCGGAGTTTGACGCCAGCGCGCTCACCCTTTCCCGGCTCAACGCCACCCGGCTGATCGTTCGTTTCGCCGACGGAACGCTGATTGACACCGAGCTGGCGGATACTCTGCCACCGGTCCGCGATGTCTCGGGCGTGATGCTGGACAGCGTGGAGGTTGTGCTTGCTCTGCCGCTGCTCAGCGCCAGCGGCGGCAATCTTGATGACGGCCAGGAGAGCGCCCGCCCGCGCCGCTGGCGCGCCGAGCAGGTGACCGTGCAGGAGCTGGCCGGCCATGAACGCAGCGAGCTGGCCGTTCTGCGGCACGCGCTGACGCTGCGTCTCTCCACCGAGGAAAACGCGGCCTTCCTCACCTGCCCGGTAGCGCGTCTGGTGCGCGACGCCCAGGGGCAGTGGATCGTTGACCCGGAATTCATCCCGCCGCTGCTGTCGCTGGCGGCAAGCCCGACGCTGGTCAGCGAGCTGGGCGAGCTGTTACATCGCCTGCAGGCCCGACGCAGACGCCTGATGGCCATGCGCCGTGAAAGCAATGCGCGGATGGCTGATTTTGCCGTGGCGGATGTTTCCCTGTTCTGGCTGCTCAACGCGCTGAACAGCGCCGAGCCGGTGCTCAGCGAGCTGCATCAGGACCCTTCGCGCCATCCGGAGCTGCTCTATCGTGAACTGGCCAGGCTGGCCGGCAGTCTGCTGACTTTCTCCCTTGAACATCATCTGGAAGCAATCCCCCGCTACCGGCATGCCTCGCCGGAGCAGGTATTCCCGCCGCTGTTTGCCCTGCTGGATACGCTGCTCGAAGTCAGCCTGCCCTCAAGGGTGATCGCCATCGCTCTGGAGCAGGGCGCCGACCGGGAGATCTGGCGGGGCAGGCTACACGATGCGCGACTGCGCGAGGGGGCGGATTTTTATCTGTCGGTGCGCTCTTCACTCCCCCCTCACCAGCTACAGAGCCGCTTTCCGCAGCTTTGTAAGGCGGGTAGCCATGATGATGTCGCTGAGGTCGTCAATATTGCCCTCAGCGGCATCGCGATCAAACCGCTGAGCCACGTGCCAGCGGCCATTCCGCTACGTCTGGAAAACCAATATTTCGCTCTGGATCTCTCCACCGATGCCGCCCGCGCGATGCTGGAGGCCGGCAACTGCACCTTCTATACCCCGGAATCGCTTGGCGACGTGAAACTTGAACTCTTTGCGGTACTGCGCTCATGAATACCTCTGAAAGCGATCTGATCAACAAAACTTTTTACCCGGGCTGGCTGATGGTCAGCCAGTTACGCTGCGGCCAGCCGGTGACCGATGGCGAGGCGCTCTATCGTCAGGCCTGTCGATGGGTGACCGAGGCGCGCGAGGCGCTGACGGCGGCAGGAATCAGTGACACCAGCGCTGAACAGATGCTCTATGCCTACTGCGCCCTGCTCGATGAGAGCGTCCTCAACCGCGCCAGTCAGGATGATGGCTACCGCAGGTGGCGCAAGGATCCGCTGCAGGCGCGCTTTTTCAGCACCCTCAACGCCGGGGAAGAGCTCTGGGAACGGATCCGCCAGCTGCTGCGAGAGCCCACGGCGGATGCGGCGGTGCTGACTTGTTTCTATCGTACTTTGCAACTGGGATTTGTCGGGCAGTACCGCGCCCAGGATGACGAACGGCGTGAGGACGTGGCGCATGCGCTTGGCGCACGGGTCCCGCCGTTCAGCCTGACCCAGGAGGCGCCGGTGGTGGTTCGTGCCTCCCGGCTGCGCAGCGGACGGCGGATGTACTGGTGCGGCTGGGCGGTTGGCATTGTGGCGCTGGCCGCGCTGTGGTTGACCTTCTCCGCCGTGCTGTCACAGATGGTGGCGAAGATAGCAGGGCAGGGATAAGAGATGCGTGATAACGCCCGTCGTCTGCTTACGCTACTGACCGTCATCCTGGCCCTGTGGCTGGTGCTGGGCTTCTGGCCGCTGTCCATCGGCAACCAGGTGATCGTCAGTCTGTGCATCCTGCTGGTGGGCGGCGCGGCGCTCTGGCGTCAGCGTCGCCAGGCAGTCAGCCGTCAGCGATCGGAAATCGTCCTGCCGCCCGAGGATTTTCAGGGGGCAGTGGTTCTGGTCTGCGGGGATACCGACAGTCTGTTTCCCGGGCGTTCGGCGCACTGCGAAACCCGTCACGGCTGGTATCTACGGGGAGACAGCGCGGAGCAGTTGCCGCGGCTGGCGCAGTACCTGGCGGCGGCGCGTCCGGCGCTGGTATCGCAGGTTTCCGTGCTGCTGGCGGTGGTACCGGAGCACCACCCCTCCGGGGAGCAACTGGCGCAGTCGCTACGCGACTGGCGGCGGAGTATCGTTCAGTGCCGAACCTGGCTAAACGGTCTGCCGCTGGTGTGGAGCGTGTTCTGGGTGACGCCGCCAGGCGGCCAGGCAGGGGAAAGCCGCTGGTTTACCGTCACGCCGGAGAGGCCTGGTCTCCAGGTGCAGCAGAAGGGGCAAGCGCCCCAGTCGGTTGCCGAGTGGCAGCGGGAGGGGAGCCCTGATTCACGCCTGTATCAGACGCTGTGGCTGGAGAGCATTCTGACCTTGGCCGAAAACGCTCTTTTCCGGCCATTCCGCGCCCGGCATGCGGAACTTCCTCCGCTGAGCCTGTGTGCCGCGGGCATCTGCCTGACACCGGTGGCGGCGGTGGCAAATAACCTCTGGCAACAGCAAATCGCCGGGATCACCACGCTCTCCCCGGGCAACGCCGCGGCGCCAGGTCCTCACCCGCTGCCGGATCTTCTTCTGTCGTCACTGCCGCACCGCCACGGGGTCAGCCGCCGGATGCGCGATGCCGGTCTTGCCGCTGGCGTGGGCTTCCTCTTTCTGGCGCTGGCGATGCTGGCTTCCTTTATCAACAACCAGAGCCTGGTGCGCAGCGTCGGCGATCATCTGGCGGTGTACTACCGCCAGATGATCGCCGCCGATGCCGAAGCTGCAGGCGCAGCAGCGTCTGCGTACCGACAGCCGCCAGCTGGATGACTGGCTGCGCCGGGGAGAGCCGTTGCGTTACCGGCTGGGGCTGTATCAGGGGATGCGGCTGATCCCCTTCGTGGAAGCCGCTATCAATGCCTGGGCGCCGCCCCTGCCGCCGCGTCCGGTCATTAAGCAGGTTGTGCAGGGGCCGCAGACGATCCGCCTCGATAGCATGGCGCTGTTCGATACCGGCAAATCGACGCTGAAACCAGGTTCGACAAAGCTGCTGGTGAACTCGCTGCTGGGCATTAAGGCGAAACCCGGCTGGCTGATCGTGGTGGCAGGCCATACCGACAGCATCGGCAACGATAGATCCAATCAACAGCTCTCCCTGAAGCGTGCCGAGGCGGTCCGCGACTGGATGCGCGATACCGGCGATGTGCCGGAGAGCTGTTTTGCGGTGCAGGGCTACGGCGCAAGTCGTCCTGTCGCCAGCAACGAGACGCCAGAGGGGCGGGCGCAAAATCGCCGGGTGGAGATCAGTCTGGTCCCGCAGAAGGACGCCTGTCTGACGCCGGGCACGGCTAATACGTCAGGAGCCGGGGCTGACGCCTTAAAAAACGAAACCGAGTAACCCGCGAACCCGATCGCGGACGTTGAACAACAACATTATGCCTGCCTGACCCTGTGCGCTACGGGTTCCTGATAAACAGGAAACAGCGATGGGCGGTAGCGTGCCTGCAGCCAGTCAATCTTGTCGGCAAAGCGGGGCCTCTGCGGGGATGAAGCGCAGGAAAGAGGGGATAAAGGCGCTCAGCATAGATAGCGCTAAGGACATTGCCAGAGAAATGCTGGCGGCGATAAACGTTGAAGGTTCCGGTTTCTGGCTGCTTTTTTTATTTCTCAGTCAGTGAATATAAATATCTCTGGGGTTTCCTTTTAGTTATGAAATTCCTGGTGGGGTATCTGAGATATCGATATGCACATAAATATATTTATGATGAATGAGATGATTATCATTAAACAAAATTAAACAGTGCATCCTGTTAATTGATTTTTGGTGGTCATTACTGCGGAGTAAAACAGGAATATAATGGATACATTTTCAATGATTACCGGCACCACCCTTAACCGTTACCAGCTGGATATTCCTTCATGTACCGCATCGCTGGATGTGGAAGAATTCAGTGGGGCAGAAAAACTGAGTGAACTTTATTATTACACCATTACGTTTACCAGCGCAGAGAAAAACATTGATGCCGCACAGCTCCTGAGCAAACCCGCCATGCTGACGATGGGCGGCGGCGCACTGCAGCAGCTGGCGGACTGCAAACGCGTCCATGGTGTGATTACCACCTTCCGGCGCGTCAATCGTTCTGAAGATCAGTCGACCTATCAGATAACCCTCCAGCCGTTTCTCTTCCTGCTGGATAAACAGTTTCGCAGCCATCGTTTTTTCGTGAATAAATCGGTACCGGAGGTGGTGGAGCAGGTATTGCAGGAACATCACCTGCATGACTGGGAGTATGAGTTTAATCTCAAGCAACACTATCCGCGGCGTGAGCAAATTAATCAGTATCAGGAGAGCGACCTGGCGTTTATCCAGCGCCTGCTGGCAGAGGTGGGGATATTTTATTTCTTCACCCTGCAGGAAGAGGCCCAGAGCGAAGTGGTCCACTTCGCCGACGCGCAGCGGGCGCTGATGTTCGATAAAACACTCCCTGTAAACAGCCCGTCCGGGATGAGCGACAGCGGTGCGGAATCGATATGGGGTCTGAACATCACCCACAACGTCGTAGAGGCGAACGTTACTACCCGGGATTATAACCCCCGCGATGCGCAGAGCGTTCTCCAGTCGGCGACAGCGGATATGACCCGGGGAAATGGGGAAGGCCTCACTTACGGTGAGGTATACCACTATAAGCTTCGTCACCGGGAGCGTGGCGATAAAATCGACCCGCAGACGGAGACCGCCAACTTCTATGCCCGTCTCGACCATGAGCGTTTTCTGGCTCACCAGACGCTTATTACCGCGAGCAGTACTGCAGCCTGGCTGGCGCCGGCTCAGGTGCTGACCGTTACCGACAGCCTCCCACCGACCCTGCCTGCGCCCGTGCAGGATCCGCTGTTAATCACCGGCACAGGTTTTACCGCCAGTCGCCGGGAGGCGCTGCGGGTGTCCCTGCTGGCGGTGCCCTACAGCGAAACATTGTGCTGGCGTCCGCCGCTGCTGCCGCGCCCGAAGGTGACTGGCACCATGACGGCGCGGGTGACCAGCGCGAAGGCGAATGATATCTACGCCTGGCAGGATGCGTCCGGCCTGTACCGGGTGAAATTTGACGCTGACAGAGAGGAGAAAGGGCAGGGTCAGGAAAGCATGCCGGTGCGTCTCGCCAAACCCTACGGCGGCGACGTGTACGGCTTTCACTTCCCGCTGATCCAGGGCACGGAGGTGGCGATTGCTTTCCACGAAGGCGACCCTGACCGGCCGTATATTGCGCATGCGCTGCACGACTCGCGGCATGTCGATCCTGTGACGGAGAAAAACAGCACCCGCAATGTGATTCGTACTCCGGCCAATAATAAGCTGCGAATGGAGGATAAGCGCGGCGAGGAGCATATCAAGCTCAGCACCGATTACGGCGGCAAGACGCAGCTGAACCTGGGGCATAACGTGAATGCGCAGAGGGAGTTGCGGGGCGAGGGGGCGGAACTGCGTACGGATAAATGGGTGAGCATCCGGGGCGGTGCGGGGGTGTTTATCAGTGCGGATAAACAGCCTTCGGCAGGCGACAGGATGCTGGCAATGGAGGAGGCGATTGCGCAGCTTGAAAATGCCCTGGGTATTGCGAAAAGCCTGGCGTCGGCAGCGGAATCGGCTCAGGCCCTGCCATCGGATACCGGCAACCAGCAGACGCTGAACGATGCGCTGAAAGAGCTGGCGCAGCCGGGGATAGTACTGAATGCGCCGCAGGGCGTGAGCATCAGCAGTCCGCAGGCGGTACGGTTGTCTTCGGGTAGCGCCAGCGTGGGGATTGTGTCACAGCAGAATACGGACATCAGTGCGCTGAAACGTTTTACGGTGGCGGCGGGAGAAGCCGTCAGCCTGCTGGCGCGAAAGGCGGGGATGAAGCTGTTTGCGGCGAAGGGAAAGATGGAAATCCAGGCGCAGGATGATGCGCTGGAGGCGACGGCGAAAAAGGATATCACCGTGACCAGCGTGGATGGGCGAGTGGAAATCACGGCGGCGGAGGAACTGGTGGTGAACTGTGCGGGAGCGTATATCAGGCTAAGTGGTGGCAATATCGAGCTGGGCTGCCCGGGGAATATTCTGCTGAAATCGGCCAATGTGCAGAAAATGGGTAAGGCGGATTTTCGGGTGCCTCCGCTGGAATTGCCTAAAGGATTCGAAGAGCGTTTTACTGTCAAAGATCAGAAGACCGGTGAAATTGTTCCGTTTGCCCGTTACCGCATCACCACTGAAAAAGGCCAGGTATTCGAAGGCCGGGCAGATGCTGATGGGAAAACGGCCAGGGTTTATACCGCATTGCCTGAATCAATAAAAATAGAGCTACTGTGAGCCATGGACAGGAGAAAGCCGGGATGACACAAATACTGGGAACCGGAGAGGGAAAAACATCATCAGCCGCAAAAGAGCCGGTTGTTGAACGTAAACCCGCACAGGTATTTTTTGAATCGATGGCGCTGGCCGCCTCAATGAGTGGTTATTATGCAGGGCCAACAGCCACAACGCTGGGAAATTCGCTTTCATTGGGGGCGGGGACTGCGGCAGGTGTCGGAGAAGGCGTCGCGGGCGCACGGGTGCTGGCTGCGCCTAATCCTCTCACCGTTGCTCTGCTGGCTATCTTCTATTCTCCGTCACTGAATGAAGGTGAGACGGAAATGCTACAAAATATACGTGGCGACCAGCTCTATCAGAATCTGATCCATGGCCAGATGATGGTGGGCGCTTTTACCCGTGTAAATTCAACGGTCATTCAGGGGGATTATGTCCCGGAATATGAACTCCGGGAAATAGCCCGACAAAACGGCACAGTGCGCACGAGGGTACGCTTTCGTATTGAAGAAGATCCTGAGTCAGGGGAACTGGTTTCCCGCAGCTATGAGGTGGGGGAAAAAAGCGGGCTGGATCGGGTCCGGGTGCGGTTTGCAAAACAGCTGGATAAAGAGACATGGGGTTTTGAAGATCCTTCAATTAAAGGCACATTTGTCTGGTCCCGGTCTGCCGGGCAGGGAAAATTTGAGTGGGGTTCCAGCCAGACGACTGTCCATGACGGGAGCGCTGGCGGCTCTACCACACCGCCTACACCCATTCCGGAACCGCAGAGCGTCTGGGGATTGGCTAACCCGGCCCCGGAATCGTTACCGCCCGTACCGGGAACGCCGATCCCGGAGGAACAGGGACCAAATATTGAAACATTGCCCATCGAAGACCGGGATTTCAATGACTTTATTATTGTTGACCCGATGGGGGTTGTCCCGGCAATCTATGTGTATTTTAAGAAAGCCCCTGTGGAAGAGTATGAGGTTGACTATTATGAAGATTTCAAAGGGCGTTCAAGGCAGGGAAAATATCAAGTCGATCATATTCCTTCCAGGGAGGCTGTTCGGCTCTTTTTAGAGGATGAATATCCTGAGGAAGATATTGAATACATAAATAAACAGGCTGATAAAGTTGCTGCAGTTGTTCTTCCAACAGCTGTTCACCAGAAATGCAGTGAAACCTATGGGGGAAGAAATAATAGTAAGGTTCAAGCAGGAAATGGTGAAACTATGACTAAAAAAGAGCTGGATGCTAGCGATCTTGAAGCTGCAGTTAATTCAAATTGGGACGCAAATGCTGAATGCCTTAAAAATGAGTATGGCATGAGTGACGAAAAGATAGAAGAAATCAGAGATGAATTACATAAATTGAATCGATTAAGGGGGTTATATTAAATGAATATTAACGTTGAGGCATTGATAGAGCAACTAGGTAAACCCTATCAGGATATTGTCAATAAGAATTTAATTCCCTATAAAACAAAACCTTATGGTTCTCTAAGTGATAAGTATGCTAGTTTGGATATGAAACGTGATGGGATGTTTTTAGCCTTCATTAATAACCAAGATAAAAATCTGAAAGAAGTGACGTTAAGGTTAGAAGATGAAGCCAAAACTGACTGGCTGTTTCCTAATCCTATGCCGTTTGGTCTGGAACCCGTGATGACTCAGCAGTGGGTGCGGGCGTATCTTGGATTTCCGATGATTTATGTTGAAGCAAAAATTGTTATGGCTGCTTATAGGGGAGTGAAAGAGATATATACCTTACCTGTACCTCATCAAAATATTGCTGCCGCATTTACCTATAACAAAGAGTTATTTGCAGAAACCGTGACTTTTTATCCACTGGAGCGAGCAAAGGAGATTCATATTGCGCTGGAGAAAAAGCGACTTGGTGGCAAATGAATATTGATGTCGAAACACTTGTGAAGCAATTAGGTAAACCTTATCAGGATATTTATGATCAAGGTTTAATTCCCTGCAAAACAAAACCAACGGGTACTGTTAGTGATGATATTGCCAGGTTGAATATGAGGCGAGAAGGAATATTTTTATCTTTTATCAATAACAAAGAAAAAAATCTTGAAGAAGTGACTTTGCGGTTAGGAGATGAAAATTAAATGGATTGGTTATTTCCTAATCCGCTGCCATTTGGTCTTGAACCAGTAATGACCCAGAAATGGGTAAGGGATAAACTTGGCCATCCAATGATTTACACTAATGCGCAGATAATCATGACTATTTATGTTGGTGTGAAGGAATTTTATACTTTGCCAGCCCCTCATCAATATATCGCTGCCGCATTTACCTATAACAAAGATTTTTTTGTACAAAAAGTCACATTTTACTCAATTGAGCGAGCCAAAGAAATACAAGCCGCGTTAGAGATAAAACGGTTGGGTGGGTAATGGTTCTGCAATGGTTCGCTCACAGTTGGACCATTTCATTGCGCAATGAAGATAGTACTAGCAGGATACAGGGACGTGAGGTGTATTTATCAAATGAGTATTGATGTTGAACAGCTTATTAAGAAAATTAGTCGGCCTTATCAGGAAATAGTTGAGCAAGAATTGATTCCCTATAAGAAAAAACCACATGGCCCGGTTGATGAAAATGAAGCCTATCTGGATATGAAGCGTGAAGGAGTTTTTTTGGTTTTTGTAAATGATTCTCAGAAAAAACTTACTGATGTAGAGTTGACATTGGAGGATGATCTGAAAACTGACAGGATATTTCCTAATCCTATGCCATTTAATCTTGAGCCGGTGATGACCCAGCAGTGGGTAAGGGAACGTTTTGGTTTGCCAATGATATATTCTGACGCCGAAAAAATGATGTCATTTTACCTTGGGGTGAAAGAAGTCTACACATTACCTTCCCCAAATCAATATTTGGCTGCTATGTTTACATATAACAAGGAACTTTTTGTTAAATCTGTTTGTTTTTTTAACTGGAAAAAGCCAAAACAATCCAGACAGCAGTGGAGAAAAAACGGCTTGGTGGCAAATGAATATTGATGTCGAAACACTGGTAAAACAACTGGGTAAGCCCTATCAGGAGATTTTTGAGAAAGGGTTGATTCCTTATAAAACAAAAATTTATGGTGCCATTGATGATACAGCCAGATTGGATATGAAACGAGAGGGGATATATTTAGCGTTTATTAATAATTCGGAAAAAAAACTTAAAGAAGTGACATTAACACTCGAAGATGAAGGTAAAACTGACTGGCTATTCCCCAATTCGATGCCATTTAGTATGGAACCGGTGATGACCCAATTGTGGGTTAGAGAGCGCTTCGGGTTGCCCATGATTTACGCTGATGCGGAAATCATCATGACTATTTATATAGGGGTAAAAGAGGTCTATGCTCTGCCTGCCCCTCATCAATATATCGCTGCCGTGTTTACCTATAACAAAGATTTATTTGTAGAAACCGTAACTTTTTACCCACTGGAACGAGCCAAAGAGATTCAGGCAGTACTGGAGAAAAAACGATTAGAGCGTTAATGGAGCCTTAATGATCCGGTCACCGTTGCTCTGCTGGCTATCTTCTATTCTCCGTCACTGAATGAAGGTGAGACGGAAATGCTATTTCCTAATCCATCAGTATATTGACATTAGCGCACTGGCCCAACTGATGCGTTACAGTCATGGGCGGGTGCATCAGCTGAATACAATCCGTCAGAAAAAAACTGGAGGGAAAAATAGAAGGTCATGCCAGTTTTGCACTGGGGGAGGCGAAGGCCGAAACGGCCCTGTACCTGCCGGACAGGTTAGGTGTCAGCCTTTTATTTCCGGCGAAAAAAGTGACGCCACAGACACCGGATGGTGTCTGTAATATGGGAGCACTGCGTTTTGCCATGAAACTGGTATTGTCAGGTAGCGTTGGTGCCAGTGCTGCAATTGAATTAGGGGTGACAGTAGACTGGAGTGGAGAAATGGGAAAGGGCTATGGCATTAAAGGCCGTCCTGCAACCCTGACTGCCCCACCGTTACCAGGACAGCAGCAGGTGAATTTAAAGACCTCAACAATACCTGAAGCACAGGGGGGAGGTGAAATTGGTGTTTTTGTTGGTGCTCAGGCGGGAGGCAATATTAGTGGAGCCATTGAGTGGTTTGACCCGCATCCTGATGATACGCCAGTGGCTATAGGTGTTGAGAAAGATAACAAACCCATTGTCAATAAAGAGAAGAAGTTTGCCGCGATAGCCAAACTGGAAGCAGGGATGACGGTGCAGGCAGGCGCTGGGGGAAGTGGATTTTTTTATATCACCTATATTCAGGGACGTTTTCGTATTTACTGTAAAGCGGCTTTATGTTGGGGAGTGGGAGCTAAAGGGGACGTCGGTTTTGAAGTTGATGGCAGCAGCTTTGCGGCTTTTATGAAGAGTTTTATGTTTATGCTAAGGAATGTGGATTATCAGAAGTTAGAAGATATGATGGGAGAGAATGCTTTTAGAGGATTATGTGCAATCCCAATAATTATAGCAGCAGAAGGAATACAAGCACTGGAGAAAAGATATAATCAAGTTGTGGATATATTGGACAGCTTAAGAGTAGATCTTCTGGAAGAAAATAAACGTGTGGATTTGATGAGCAGTATTTTGTCTAATCCGGATCAGCTAAAATATACTCCTCCAGAAACAAAAGGGGCAGTGATTGCCACATTAATTGACAGGGACTGGATGGACTGGCTTGACCCTCGCAATCAGAATAATGATTTTTTTCCATTAACAGCTGGAAGCTTGGTCCTTTAAAGAGACGAAAACAAGCGGTGTTTATGGCGCTGAAGTGGATACAAAGTCAGGCAGATTATAACAATGTCATGCAGCATTTGACGTTGTCGCCAGGGGAGAAGAAAGGTAATAAAGAATTGAATGAAAAAGATGTGATTAAGTTTTTAGGCATTGGAGAACGAAAATTGTTTTTCTATACCAATTATGGCGAAAAGCTCACCTTATTGCATAATAACCTTCCGGTTTCCGTTGGCCCGGATGAACCATTTAGACCTATTCCGGATATCCTGATGTAAGAATATCTTGCCATGATCGACGACCAGCATCCGACGGGTACAATGACTGCCTGATGCAATGGCTGAGGTGATAAGATGAGAAAATTAATCGTAGTTGCTTCCGTTGCTGCCGGTTTACTGACCGGGTGCGATCAGGGAAATACCACCGGGAGTGAAAAAGCAGCTAAAGCACTTGTGGATAAATCGGTCTCTAATATGGTCCCCGTTCAGGGTGGTGAGTTTTTAATGGGTGATTTTGGTCCATTAGTTGGTCAAAAATTACCTTTCAGCATACAACAGGATGATAAAACTTTACATAAGGTTATTTTAAGTGATTTTTCGATATCAAAATATAAAGTCACTAACGATGATTTTAATGTTTATTTGAAAGTAACAGATAAAAAAAATCCACCTGTGGATATACTGGCAAAACGTCATCCTTCTCTGCTAAAGGGGGATTATCCTGCAGGTGTTATCTGGCAACAGGCAAAAGATTATTGTCAGTGGTTAGGTAAAAAATCCGGTAAAAAAATTGATT